>CAMKPE010000038.1 GCA_946414595.1 uncultured Clostridium sp. | reverse complement strand
AAACACAACATTTACCCATTCCACGAGCAACTACTGCAGCGTGAGAAGTTCTACCACCTCTTACTGTTAGTATTCCTTGACTAGCTTTCATACCAACAATATCTTCTGGAGATGTTTCAAGTCTAACTAAAATTACTTTTTCTTTCTTTTTTGCCCAATTTTCAGCATCTTCTGCAGTAAATACTACTTTTCCACATGCAGCACCAGGTGAAGCACCTAAAGCTTTTCCAATTGGTGTTGCTTCTTTTAATGCTTTTGGATCAAATGTTGGGTGAAGTAATGTATCCAAGTTTCTTGGATCTATCATACTAACAGCTTCTTCTTCGCTTCTCATTCCTTCATCAACTAGATCACAAGCAATTTTAATTGATGCTTGAGCAGTTCTTTTACCATTACGAGTTTGTAACATATAAAGTTTTCCATGTTCAACAGTAAACTCCATATCTTGCATATCACGATAATGATCTTCTAAAGTTTTACATACATTTTTAAATTGTTCAAATGCTTCTGGGAATTTTTGTTCCATTTCAGTAATGTGCATTGGAGTACGAACTCCAGCAACAACATCTTCTCCTTGTGCATTTGTTAAGAATTCTCCAAATAGTCCTTTTTCACCAGTTGCTGGATCTCTTGTAAATGCAACACCTGTTCCACAGTCATCTCCCATGTTACCGAATGCCATACTTTGTACATTTACAGCAGTTCCCCATGAATAAGGAATATCATTGTCTCTTCTATATACATTAGCTCTTGGATTATCCCAACTTCTAAATACTGCTTTAATTGCTCCCCATAATTGTTCAATTGGATCATTTGGGAAATCACTACCTATTTTACTTTTATATTCTTTCTTAAATTCTTTTGCTAATTCTTTTAAATCATCAGCAGTTAAATCAACATCTTGTGTAACACCTTTTTTTTCTTTCATTTTATCGATTAATTGTTCAAAGTATTTTTTACCTACTTCCATAACAACATCTGAATACATTTGAATGAATCTTCTATAGCAGTCCCATGCCCATCTAGGATTATTTGATTTTTCACTTAATACTTCTACAACATCTTCATTTAAACCAAGATTAAGAATTGTATCCATCATACCTGGCATTGAAGCTCTTGCTCCACTTCTTACAGAAACTAAAAGTGGATTTTCTTTATCACCAAACTTCTTTCCTGTAATACTTTCTAATTTAGCAATATATTCAGTTACTTGAGCTTTGATGTCTTTATTAATTTCACGACCATCTTCATAATACTGAGTACATGCTTCAGTTGTAATAGTGAATCCTTGTGGAACTGGTAAACCTATATTTGTCATTTCAGCAAGGTTTGCACCTTTACCACCAAGAAGTTCTCTCATATTTGCGTTTCCTTCACTAAAAAGGTAAACATATTTCTTCTTTTCCATTTTTCCTCCTAACAACTTAATTATTATATCATTTATAAAAATCTAAAACAATAAAAAATCAAGATAAAACTTGATTTAATAATTTTTTTATTTATCTAAATCTTCTTTAGTAATTCCAAGTACTTTTTCCAAATAACACTTACCACATAATGATTCATAAGATACTTCATTTTCACCATCTATTGCAACTTGTTCACCAGAAGATGTAAACTCTCCATTTACAATTCTAGCATTAAATTTTGCTCTTTTTCCACATCTACATATTGTATATAATTCTTCAAGTACATCTGCTATTTCAAATAATCTTAAACTACCAGGAAAAGCAATTGTTTTAAAATCACTTCTAAGCCCATAACAAATAACTGGTTTATCTTTTAATTTAGAAAACATAAATAATTCATCTACTTGATCTCTTGTTAAAAATTGAGCTTCATCTACTAAAATACATTCAATATCGGGTTCAATACTATTTAAATATTTTTTTAAATTTTCATCTTTTTTAATTACATGGTCAACTTTTCTTTTAAGACCAATTCTAGTCACAATTTTATTATTTCCTTTTGTATCTATACCTGGCTTTAGTATTTTAACTTTCATTCCTCTTTCTTCATAATTATGAGCAACTTGTAATAATAATGTGGTTTTTCCAGAATTCATTGCTCCATATCTATAATATAATTTACTCATCTTTATCCCTCCTTGGAAAGCAACTATAATATACTTCTTTTAATCTTTCATTTGTAACATGTGTATATACTTCAGTAGTTTGAAGACTTGAGTGTCCAAGTAATTCCTGAACCACTTTTATATCACAACCATTATTTAACATATCAGTTGCAAATGTATGTCTTAAAACATGTGGCGTTACATGAACTTTAACAGATAGTTTTTCCATTATTTTATCAATAATATATCTAACGCCTCTATCAGTTAATCTTCCTCCATTACTATTAACAAAAACATAACCCTTATCATTTTTTATATGATCACTCATATATATTTTTAAAGCTTCTTCTGCATATTCGCCATAATATACTATTCTTTCTTTATTACCTTTTCCACACACTCTTATTCTTCTATTGTTAAAATCAATATCACTATATTTCATATTAATAAGTTCACTTACACGTACTCCAGTAGCATATAACATTTCAATTATTAATCTATCTCGTATACCATCATTAGTTCTTTTTGATTCATCTAATATTTCAAGTAAATCATTGTAATAGATAAACTTAGGAAGTCTTTTTTCTACTTTGGGATACACTACTTTATTCAAAGGATAATCCTTTTTATTAATATATCCATTTTTATAAAGAAATTTATAAAACGATTTAAACGTACTAATTTTTCTTCTAATACTTGTTGGTTTTTCATGGCTTGAATTTAACTCTTCTTGATAACTTCTAATATCTCTTTCAGTCACTTTAGTTAAATCTTTTTTAACGAATAAATAAAAATAATATAAATCACTAATATATGATGTATATGTATTTATAGAATAATTTTTAGTCATTATATAATTACTAAAATTACTAATAATATCTAATTTTAAAAATTCTTCTTTTTCCATATTATTATTATAAATCATTTTTAAAAAAATAAAAAGGACATAAAAATGCCTCTTTCTACAAAATATATTAGTTATTATTTGATTTGTTTCTTGCCTGATTTCTATTCACGTCATTTACTATTGCTACTTCATCTATAATATTATCTTTCATATTTACTCCTTTCTATGGTGCACATGTTTCTATATTTAATTTATTATTTTTAATCTTAAACATAATACTTCCATCCTCATCTGTTCTATATA
>CAMKPE010000037.1 GCA_946414595.1 uncultured Clostridium sp. | reverse complement strand
TTATTAGCTTCTGCCATTCTATGTGTATCTTCACGTTTTTTAACAGCTGCTCCTGTACCATTATAAGCGTCTGTTATTTCATTAGCTAAATTCTCAGCCATTCCTTTACCACCACGAAGTCTTGCATATCTTACTAACCAACGTAATCCTAATGCTTGGCTTCTTGCTGGTGTTACCTCAACTGGTACTTGGTAATTTGATCCACCAACTCTTCTTGATTTAACTTCAAGAGTAGGTTTAATATTTTCTAATGCTTTTTCAAAAACTGTTAAAGGTTCTTCACCAGTTTTATCTTTAACCATATCAAATGCTTCATAAAGAATAGTTTGTGCAATTCCTTTTTTACCATCTAACATAATTGTATTTATTAATTTTGTTACAACTTTTGAATTGTATATTGGATCTGGTAAAACATCTCTTTTTACCGCACGTCTTTTACGCATTTTATAATCCTCCCTTCATATTTTTAATTTAATAAGACTTATTTACTTTCTTTTGGTTTTTTAGCACCGTATTTACTACGTCCTTGATTTCTGTCTTTAACTCCTGCAGTGTCTAATGTACCACGTATAATATGATAACGAACACCGATTAAGTCTTTAACACGTCCTCCACGAATTAATACAACGCTATGCTCTTGTAAGTTGTGTCCTATACCAGGTATATAACAAGTTACTTCAGCACCATTACTTAAACGAACACGAGCATACTTACGTAATGCTGAGTTTGGTTTCTTTGGTGTCATTGTACCAACACGAGTACAAACTCCTTGTTTTTGAGGAGAGTATTTAACAGTTTGTTTCTTAGCAATACTATTAAATCTAAATCCTAAAACAGGTGATTTACTTTTTCTTACTTTATCATGTCTAGATTTTCTAACCAATTGGTTAATTGTAGGCATAAAATCAATCTCCTTTCTTTACACATATCCAGGTGTATCATTTTTGACTTTAAATATAAGTTTTGCACACGGCAAAACTCATTTCAAATCGACTTTATTAATATATCATCTTATTAATTTAGTGTCAATATAATATTTTTAATTTTGTAATTTTCTTACTATTTCCTCTAATGTAGTAGGTACTTTTCTAGTTACATTCTCGCCATCTACATAGCATTCCATTTGAATTGGCTTAAGTGATTTATTATCTAATCGCCAGAAATAAAGTCCTTCACAAGTAGCAACTCCAGCATAATAATCTAGATTTTGTAAGTTGCACATTAACTCTACATTCTTACTTGCAGTAAAATCTTCGTCAGATAATGATGCATATAGCCAATCTTCTTCTTTAGTCTTACAAGGATGTGTATGAATCATAATAATAGCATCAGCACCTCTATTTAAGATCTCTTTAATACTTTTAGCCATAGTTTGTTCAGATACCACTGCTGATTCTGCAGTTTGTTCTTTTAACTCACTTTGAGTAAACCATTTAAAAGTACTTGATTTAGCATTAATAAATTCACCATCATAATCTGCTCCAATAAGCATCAAATTCTCAAGATCATCATAGTATGCTAACTTAGATATATTATTATACATAAATCTTTCAAAATTAATTTTCTTCATAAACATACCCCTATCACGTAGTTCTTTTTATTATAATCAAATCTATTATATCAAATAATAAGAAAAAAAGCATTTAAAATTAATAATAATAAGAGTATAATTTAATTAAGAGGTGAAATAATGAAAAAATTTCTAAAAGAATTTAAAGAATTTGCAGCAAAAGGAAATGTACTAGAACTTGCTATCGCAGTAATCATAGGAGCAGCATTTGGTAAGATTGTATCATCTTTAGTAGATGACATTATAATGCCATTATTTGGAATTATCTTCAAACAAAACTTTGCAACTCTAACATGGAACATTAACGGTTCTCATATTGCATATGGTGCATTTATCCAAACAATCATTGATTTCTTAATTATTGCATTATGTATCTTCCTATTTACTAAAGCAATCAATAAGTTTAAGAAGAAAGAAGAAAAGAAAGAAGAAGCACCAAAGAAAAGCGACGAAGTTATTCTTCTTGAAGAAATCAGAGATTTATTAAAAAAACAAAATAGTAAAAAGTAATTTAAAAAGGAGCTTTAATAAAGCTCCTTTTTTTCTATCCTAAATTCACTCTTATAATCTTCTCTTGGGAAATCTTTGTCAAATTGACTTGATAACCAAGCTACTATAAGAAGCGTGCTTAACAATAACATAATTAAAATAAAGAAAGTTAAAAAACTCCAACCACGGTTATCTAATTTTTTCATTGTCATCACCACTCTAATTTTAATATATTTTATTTATTTTTTCAATAGATAGAAAAAGGAATAAGAGAATCTCTTATTCCATTAATTCATCTTCTAATTTATCTAAAGGTTCTTCATCAATTAATTGAGAAGCTAGTTCATATTCTACATTCTTATAAGCTCTAACTCCAGTACCAGCTGGTATTAATTTACCTATAATAACATTTTCTTTTAATCCGTGTAGAGTATCAACTTTACCCTTAATAGCAGCATCAGTTAAGATTCTTGTAGTTTCTTGGAATGATGCAGCTGATAAGAATGAATCAGTATCAAGTGATGCCTTAGTAATACCTAATAATACAGGTTTTCCTGTAGCAGGTTTCTTACCATTAATAATTGCTTCTTTGTTTCCTTCAGTAAACTCATTAAAGCTTACAAGTCCACCTGGAATAAACTTAGTATCACCTGAATCAACAATTCTCATTTTTGAAATCATTCTCTTAGCAATCATTTCAACGTGTTTATCTGAAATATCAACTGCTTGACTACGATATACATGTTGAACTTCTTTTAAGATGTATTCTTGAGTTGTTAGTGGGTCAGTTACTGCTAATAATTCTTTTGGACTTATAGATCCTTCAGTTAATTTATCACCAGTGTTAACCATATCACCAATTTCAACTCTTAATTTAGCACCATAATTTGTTACATGTTCTTTTGTTTCAAGTTCATTTGTGATGCTAATTCTAAACTTACCATGATCGTCATCAATCTTAGTAACTTTACCAGTAATTTCAGCTATAGTAGCTTTTCCTTTTGGTATTCTTGCTTCAAATAACTCTTGAATACGTGGAAGACCTTGAGTAATGTCTTCTCCACCAGCAACTCCTCCTGTATGGAATGTTCTCATTGTTAACTGTGTACCAGGCTCACCGATTGATTGAGCAGCCATAACACCAACAGCTTCACCAACTTCAACTAAGTTACCAGTAGCTAAGTTTCTACCATAACATTTTTGACATACACCATTAACTGTATTACATGTTAATGTTGTTCTAATTTCTACTTCAGTTATTCCTGCTGCAACAATCTTTTCAGCAAGAGATTCTGTAATAAGTGTTAACTTATCACAAATAACTTCTTTAGTTTCTGGATGAATTACTTTCTTATTAGTAAATCTTCCAACTATTCTATCGTAAAGTTTTTCAATTGTTTCACCTGTCTTATCATTAATAAATGCTGAAACAACAACACCATTTTCAGTTCCACAATCTTCTTCACGAACGATTATATCGTGTGATACATCAACTAAACGTCTTGTTAAGTATCCAGAGTCAGCTGTCTTTAAGGCAGTATCGGCAGATCCTTTACGAGCACCGTGTGTTGATAAGAAGAACTCAGCAACTGATAATCCTTCTCTAAAGTTAGATGTAATAGGAATTTCTACTGGAGTTCCATCTGGTTTAGACATGATTCCACGCATACCAGCAAGTTGTACTAAGTGGGAAGTAGAACCACGAGCTTTAGAGTGCATCATTATGAATATTGG
>CAMKPE010000036.1 GCA_946414595.1 uncultured Clostridium sp. | reverse complement strand
ATTTCTGATACTACACGAACTGTATATGGGAATTCTTCTTCACTTGGCATTACTTGTAATAATGCTCTTTCACCTAATGCACCATGACCAATTTCACGTCTTCCTGGAGCACCATATCTTCCTGTTTCTCCTACTGAGAATGCTGGGAAGTTATAATGTAACATAAATCTCTTTTCTGCTTCTAATGATAATCCATCAAGAATTTGATGTTCTCCTAAAGCACCAAGAGTTGTTACTGCTAAACTTTGTGTTTCACCACGAGTAAATAATGCAGAACCATGAGTTCTTGGAAGTAAATCAATATCTGTTGATAATGGTCTTATCTCAGTCATTTCTCTTCCATCTGCTCTTGTCTTTTCTTTAACAACTATTTGTCTAAAGATTTCATATTCAATTTCTTCAAGAACTAGTTTTACTTTAGTAATTAATTCTTGGAATTCTTCATCTTTTAACTTCTCTTCAAATTCTTCTGTATATTTATTTACTACTTCTTCTTTAACAGCATCAATAGCAGCATACTTCTCTAATTTATCTTTGATTCTTAAAGCATTATTCATCTTATTTTCTGCTAATTCTCTGATTTCTTTTTTGAATTCATCAGTAATTTCAAGAGTTTCATATTCCATATCTGGTTTACCAATTTCTTTGATAATAGTTTCTTGGAATTCACATAACTCTTTAATTGCTTCATGTCCAAACATTAATGCTTCAAGCATTAAGTCTTCTGAAACTTCTTTACTTCCTGCTTCAACCATGTTTATAGCATCTTTTGTTCCTGCTACAGTAAGGTCTAATACAGATTCTTCAAGTTGTGCTGGAGTTGGGTTGATAATGAATTCACCATTAACACATCCTACTTTAACTCCTGCGATTGGTCCATCAAATGGTACTTCACTTATACTTGTACATAAACTTGATCCAAGCATAGCAGTTAATTCTGGTGAGTTATCAGTATCTACTGATAATACGGTATTAACGATTTGTACTTCATTTTTGAATCCTTCTCTAAACATAGGTCTCATAGGTCTATCAATCATTCTTGCAGCAAGTGTTGCAGCATCAGTTGGTTTACCTTCTCTTTTAATGAAACCTCCTGGAATTTTACCAACAGAGTATAACTTTTCTTGGTAAATAACCATTAATGGAAAGAAATCACTTAACAAGTTAGCTTCCTTTTTAACTACTACTGTAGATAATATTACTGTATCACCATATCTTACTAATACAGCACCATTAGCTTGTTTAGCCAGTTCTCCATTTTCTACTACGATTTTTCTTCCACGAAAATCATATTCAAATACTTTCTTTGACATTTTATACCTCCTTACTACGGGGCATTATATTATTGTAACAAATACAACGATATTTCATTATATTTACTACAATAACATAATATACTAGCCCCAAAATATCAAAAAAAGAAGACACCAAAAACAAGTGTCTACTTTTATTTAATTATTTTCTTAATCCTAAATCAGCAATCACTTTTCTATAACTGTTAATATCAGTTCTAGCTAGGTATGCTAATAAAGTCTTACGTTGACCAACTTTCTTTAAAAGTCCTCTTCTTGAGTGATGGTCATGTTTGTGTTCTTCTAAGTGTGTAGTTAAAGCATTGATTTCTGCAGTTAAAATTGCTATTTGAACTTCAGCAGAACCAGTGTCTTTCTTATTCTTAGCGAACTTTTTGATTAAATCTTGTTTAACTTCTTTAGTTAATGCCATTTTATTTTCCTCCCTATCATATAATTCATTTTATCCAGGTAATGGTCGGAAGAATCCATTACGTAGACAAAACAGCAATATTAATATACATTAATTTATAAATTTTTGCAAGTCTTTTTTGACTAATAATCTATATATATTTTTTCAACTTCTATAGCTGGTCTTGCACCTTTGTTAGTAGCATTAGTATTACTTGTTAATACTTCCATTTTTTCACTATTAACACGATATGTAGATACTAAATCATTAGTAGATGCTGTTTCAAGCCAGAATCCATAAGTAGGATTACTTGATGATGAATACTTAGAATTTTCAAGTAAGAACAAGCAATTATTAAGAACCCCTATTCTTGCATCTCCTACATTACCTATTCCACAACCTGCCATTAACTCTTGTACAGTTAAAAGTCTTGCAGATTTACCTTCATAACTATATTCAGGTAAAGGTTTATTATTCTTAACAGCTGTCTTATTATGATTTTCTTTAAATTCACCTAATATTTGTCTTTCTGTTTCTTTTAATGAAACATTTTTCCATGTACCACTATCAGGAAGTGCTGAAATAGCTGTCTTAGGTCCAGAATAGTTATTTGATACGCTATTATATGCTATACCTGATTGTACAGGACCTCCATTATAATGTGAATAATAGATTAATACAGCATACTCACTATCATATGTATTTTCACCATTAGCACTTGCTTTGGTATCAAAATAATCACTTACATAGTAGAATCTTTCACTATTAGGATCAAATATTTTATCTCCATTAACATCACAATCAAAGGCGTCCCCAGTAGACAAAGTACCCTTTGTTCCAACTTGACCAAATGTAGTGTAATTATTTTTTCCTACTGTAGAAGCACAGAATTTACTACCTTGTGTACATTTTTCTTGATGTAATGTTCCAGCTTGTGCTCTTACACAAATAAACTTAATTTCTCCTACTTCACTACTAATAGTAGTTCTAACTTCTTCTGGTTCATGGACAGTACAATCACCATCTATTAATTGATAATATTCTCTTTTATCAAGTCCAACATTATTTAAAATATCATCTTTTTTAATATCTGATACAATACTATCTTCAGTTAAATCATCAACTTTTGTTATTCGTTTAACACCTTGTCCAGTAGTATCTCTACTTGTCCAAAAGTATACATGGGTTCTTCCATTAAAAATAACAACAACATATGCTGGATCAAATTCTCCATATGGTGATTTACTACCATTTTCAGTACTTATACAACTAGCATCGATATAATAAGTAACATTAGTATCTAGCATACTGAACTTTCCTTCATTAACCATTACTTTAGCGCCATTTGCTATATTCTTAGCAGTTTGCACATATGTCGCTTTTCTTGAATCACTAATATATTTTGTAACACTTGGAATAGCAATAATCATAAGTATTCCAAGAATAATTATAACCGCAATTAATTCAATTAAAGTAAAAGCTTTATTATTTGTTTTCTTTTTCATAAATCAGCTTCTCCTATCTTCAAAAGTAATATATCTAAACATACTCCCATTATAACATATAATGCTTAAAAAAAAGAAGAACTTACATTTTTAGTTCTTCTCTTTACACTTTAGAATTTAATTCTTTCTTCAATATATTTTTCTATTTCATCTACATTAATAACTACTTGTTCCATTGTATCTCTATCTCTTATTGTTACTGTATTGTTATTTAATGTATCATCATCAATTGTAATTGCAAATGGTGTTCCAATAACATCACTTCTTCTATAACGTTTACCAATGTTTCCAGCATCATCATAATCAGTCATGAAACTCTTAGATAATTTTTCATAAATCTCTTCTGCTTTTTCACTATGATATTTCTTTATAAGTGGAAGAACAACTACTTTATAAGGAGCAAGGAATGGATGTATTCCCAATACTTCACGTTCTTCACCATTATCTAAAGTTTCTTTTCTATATGAATTAAATAACACTGCTAAAACTGTTCTATCAAGTCCATATGTTGATTCAACGATAAATGGAATATATTTTTCATTTGCTTCTTGATCAAAATATTCTTGAGATTCTCCACTATATTCTTGGTGACGAGATAAGTCATAGTTAGTTCTATTATGAGTACCATTTATTTCTCCCCATCCAAATGGGAATAAATATTCAATATCACATGCTGCTTTAGCATAAAAAGCAAGTTTTTCATGATCATGATATCTTAACTTTTC
>CAMKPE010000035.1 GCA_946414595.1 uncultured Clostridium sp. | reverse complement strand
AACTTCAGCCTTCCAAGCTGCTAACGTGGGTCCGATTCCCATCACCTGCTCCATTGAGGAATCTGCTCGGAACAATACCGAGTTTGATATATAAATCTATCGTAATGATAGATTTTTTTGTGTTTATAAATCATCCATCCAAAAAGAAAGGATGGTGAATTATGTTAAAAGTTATAACAAAAGAAATACCTATTGATGAAGAACTTAAAACAAGAATCCAGTTTATTTGTGATTTTTGTAATACTACACCTACGTTTATCAATGGTTCTATTCGTAAAGTTGAAAAAACAAATATCAATTATATAGAACCAAATAAAATAATCATCAAAGGTACAACATTTCTAGCATTTAATCATGGTAGAGATGTTTATGTAGAAAACTTACAAAAACATATTAATATTAGTGATTTACAAGAGTTTATTAAAAATCTATAACTATTGACATTATTTTCAAAAGTGATATTATATATAACCAATGAAAGAGGTATGCTCTAGAAATGGAGGTACATCTATGAAATATAAACACAAACAATTAAAATTAATTAATATCAATAATTTTGAGGAGTCAGTAGTATTTAGACTTTACTAGATACTTTTGACTCCTCTTTTTTTGTAAAAGGAGTTGAGTTTATGGAATTATCTGATAAGGAAGTTAAAAAAGTAGCTGGTCTTTATATGCGAGTTAGTACCGAAGATCAAGCTCGTGAAGGATTTAGTTTACCAGAACAAAAAACACGATTAGAAGACTATTGTAGAGCCAAAGGTTATGAAATTGGTGATTATTATACTGATGAGGGAATTAGTGCTAAAAAAGGAAATTATAGGCCTGAATTTGAAAGATTAAAGGAAGATATTAAAAACAAGAAAATAAATACTATGTTAGCTTTAAAACAAGATAGAATTACAAGAAGTATATTTGATTGGGAAAACATTATAACTTTTCTTGAAGAAAATAATGCTTATTTAGATTTAGTTAATGATGATATTAATACTACTACCTCAAATGGTAGAATGGTATCTCGTATTATGATGAGTGTATCTCAAAATGAAATTGAAAGAACAAGTGAAAGAACTAAAGTTGGACTAGCTGGTGCAATTAAACAAGGACATATTCCACATAAAGCACCATTAGGTTATAAACACGAAGATAAAAAATTAATAATTGATGAATCAACAAAAGATGTTGTTATTAGAATATTTGAACTTTATCACAATGGTTTATCTTATCAAAAGATTGCTAATCTATTTAAAGCAGAAAAAGTTCTAGGAAAAGATAATTGGAGAGATAATACAATACTTCATATTATTGAAAACGAAATATATAAAGGAGATTTTGTTCATGGTAAAAGAACTAAACATCCTACTTACTACCCTAACGTAGTAGAGCCATTAGTAAGTAAAGAAATGTGGGAAGAATGTCAGTTTCAAAAGAAGAATAACTCTCGTGCTTATTCAAGAACTTTAACTTATATCTTCTTACAAAAATTACTATGTCCTAAATGTGGCAAAATTCTAGGTGGAAAAGCTTCAAAGAAAAAAGGACATGAGTATTTTTACTACTATTGTCGTGATTGCAAATTAACAGTTAAAGAAAAAGATGTTGAAGAACATTTTAAAACTTTCGTTGATGAACTAACTGAATATGATTCCATTGTTAATCAATTCTTTGTTCCTATGATTATCAAAAACTTTGATGAACCTAGAGAAAATATTACTAAAGAAATTGAAACACAAAAAGCAAGATTAGAAAGAGCTAAACTTGCTTATGTAGATGGTGCATTTAGTTTAGATGATTATAAAGAAAAAGCAAAACAAATTGAAGATACTATAGAAATGCTACAAGATAAAATTAATACTGCTGATAAATGTGATACATTTACTTACTCTGCTAAAGATATTTTAGTTGCTCGTGATATTGCATTTATAAATAAAGGAATTCATCCTGAAGAATATGATAGACAAATGAAACCATGGAAGAAAAGAACTCGTGAAGAAAAGTCTGATTTAATTATGAATTATGTAGATAATGTAGAACTTGAATTAGTTGGTAGTGAATGTTTTGTTAAATGTGTTAATTTTAGAGAATCAATTGCTAACCCATGTAATGAATTATTTAAGAATGGTTATATAGATAGAAAACAAGATTGTATATTTGGCAATCTAATAGGACAAATAAGATTTAGTGAATACTTACCTGAAGAAGAAGTTGGAGAAATAATTATGAGATTAAAGAACTATTATAATGTTTCTTATACTGAAGCAATCTACTATGTTAAAGACCAAGTATTCTACTTCAACTTTGTAGAAGATAATTCTGCTATTGTTAGAGTGTTCCCATTAGAAGATTATTATAAATTAGATCCAGATGTAAAAATGGAAGAATATAGATTTGGAATTATATATATCAAAGAAGAAAATATTGTTGTTACGAAAGACGCAGATGAGTTAAACAAATTATTCAATTACATTCCTGATGATAGTAATACTTTTGTTGATTACTCTAGAGAGTTAAAAGATATACCTAGTAAACCTATTAGAATGGAATTGATAAAAAAATAAAATGCGTGGCACGTTTTGTTACAGAGTAATGAAAGTGGCGATAGCATTTTTACAAAAGAAAATGTTTTATGAAGATAAAATATTTTCATCCATACAATACGAAGTTTTGAAAGTATGTAGTACATAGTTTCATTACAAAGTATTGCATAAAGAATTCTAAGGAATATTCCTTAGCCCACTGATATCTTGTTAGCATGACAAGATATCTAGGGGGTTATACATTTTGACAAGCCAAAATTGAGTCATAAGAAAGGAGATGATTATTATAAGTGAACTTCCATATTCATTGCATTTAGGTAGTAATAAGAATAGAAAAAATAGTGTTAGAAGTTCTGCTAAAAATAATTTAAGTGGAACAACTTCAATGACTAATAATGGAATACAAAATGCTAAAACATTATCAAAATGTGATAAGCATAATTATAGAAAATATGATAATGAACAAGAACAAATTGTAATTGTAAAAGGTACTTCTTCCCTTTATAAAGATGTAGAAGATTTTTATAAAACTGAATTTGAAGAAGCAAGATTAGAATATAATAATAAGCAAACTAGAGATGATAGGAAGATCGATGACTACTTCAAAAAAGTAAGTGATAATTCTAAAAGTGATTTAGCTTGTGAGATTATTATCGAACTTGGAGATAAGAAATTTTGGGATACAAAAGATTTAAATTATAAACATAAAATGACTAATGTTTATTCAAAACAAGTTGATGATTTAGAATTGTTAATGCCAAACTTTAAAGTATGTAGTGCTATTATTCATTATGATGAAACTAGTCCTCACATGCATATTGTAGGTGTTCCAATAAAACATAATTGTAAAACTGGTATGAGTAAACAAGTTGGTAAAACTGATGTATTTACTAGAACTTCTTTAATGCAATTACAAGATAAAATGAGAACTCTATGTATTGAAGAATATAATAAAGAATATAATTTAGATGCAACTTTAAAACAAAAAATGAAAGGTAGAAATAGAGATATCAATGTAGCTGATATGACTAACTACCAAGAAACAAAAGAACTAATTGAAAAGCATCAAAAAGAAATAGATTCAATAAGTAATAATTCATTAGAGTTAAAAACTGATTCTAATAATATAAAAGAAGAAATAGATAAACTAAAAAAAGTACCTTTAAGAGATGATTTGTTTATCATTTCTAAAGAACAAAAGAATAAATTAGAAGATTATATTGATAAAGTTGATAAAACAACTGATGAGTATAGAGATGTAAAAGAATTATCAGCAAACTTAAATGTTATTACTAAACAAGCTAGACAGGATTCTAGAAGAATTAAAAACCTAAAAGAAAGTAATGACGCATTACAATTAAGAGTAGATAGTTTAAGTGAAAAAGTAGAAACACAAGAAAAACAAATCAATGAATATAGAAAAGA
>CAMKPE010000034.1 GCA_946414595.1 uncultured Clostridium sp. | reverse complement strand
AGATAGGTTAGGTAATGATACTGAGTTTATAGAAATGGAAATGTAAAGTCTAGATTATCTAGACTATTTTTATGCTATACTTTAAGAGTAAGGAGTATATGTTTATGAGTAAGTATCAACCCCTATGGGATTATATTGTAAAGAACAAAAAAGATGAATATAAACTATCTTTTGATGAAGTGAAAAAAATTACAGGGTTCAAATTTGATCATGCATTTTTATCTTTTAAAAAAGAATTAATTCCTTATGGCTATGAATTTAAGAGACTTTCACTAAAAGAAAAGTGGGTACTTATAGTAAAGAAAGGAGAGTAACAATGGAATTAGTATGTCCAGTTTGTGGATCAACTGACATGACTGTTATGCCAGATGGTAAATATGTTTTCTGTAATACATGCAAAAGATATTTTAAATATGAGAACGGTGTAATAGGTGAAGAAGTAGATAATCCATATCCAGAAAACTAGGGTGGCCTAGTTTTTTTTATGTAAAAATTTTTTATTATAAAAAATATTATTGATATTAACATAAAAATAGATATAATTAAATTAGGATAGTAAATATAGTTGTATAGGAAGGTGATAAAAAGTGAATTATAAAAATTTTAAACGAATTATATTTATATTCGTGTTGCTTTTATTTGTACCCATGATTGTAAATGCGGATGATGATCCAACACCTGCTGGTGCAAGACATGTGGCAGTAACAACAACAAAAGGTCAAAACGTTCTTTTAGGAGGTAATTACTTAGAATTAGGTATTCATCCATGGGGATCATTTCGTACTGATGATTTAAGTGGTAAAACATATCCCCGGGCTTAGTTCATTTCATTTAAATGGTAAAGACTCAAGAAAAAATCTAGGTTTATATTATAATGAACATATTTGGGGTGTTAGTAAACCAAATACAAATGATTTTACTTATGATAGTGAAGCAGATGCTTATTTCTTATCATATAAAAAAGGAGATACTTATAAAGTATTTGGTTCAATTAGTACAATGGAATCTTTTGAAGACTCTGGATTTAAAAGTGTTAAAGTAACAGATGAAACTAAAGATTCTACAACTCTAAAAGCTAAAGTAGAATGTACCACACCAGATGATGTAGTATTATATATGGATATTTCTTTTGGTGTTAATGATAAGTTTTTTATTACAGATGTAAAGGTGGATAATAAGTCATCTAGTACTATTGAAGATGTAAGATTTTCAAAATTTAATTGGCCTCAAATAGATAATGAAATAAATCATACACAATCTACTTATGTAAAAGTTTTAAGCAATCCTTCAAGTTCAAAAGAGGGTGGAGAGAAAAACTTTGCAATGATTTCTTCAAGAGGAGCTATTACTTATGATGGATGGTTCTATTTCTCTGATAGTAATAATGCAAGAGTGCATGTAATATCTCCAATTAGTCATGGATTTGATTATTGGAATGAAGAAATTAAAATTATGGATATTAGTTTCATTAATCAAATATGGAATGAAACAAATGCAGGTATCCCAAATTATGCAGATGATGATAGAATGTCAATTTTCTATCCAGATCCAACAGATGCAAATGATTGGGTATTATATGATCCTGATGTTTATGATGATGATGGTAATCCAACTGAACCATATTTAGCTATTTCAATTAAACTAGGTAATATTAATGCATCAGCTGTAGAAAGTACAAGATTATATACTTCTTTAGATAATAACATTCATACAGGATTAAATGATGTATTAAAGGATCGTATTTCTGAATATGTTAAAACAAGAACTGATAAATCAATTGAAATGAAAGTTAAAGATGGTTTTGAATATTCAATTGATAATTGGGCAACTAAAAATACTACCGGAGTATTTACAGGATTGACTGAAGAAACAAAATATACAATTAAATTAAGAAAAGCATCTGATGGTACTGAAGCAGAATCAATAGATGTAACTACTAAGAGATCTGGTCAAGATGCAGCTGAAATTAAATTAGTAGCTCTTTCTGATACAGCAGTTTCATTTAAAGCTTTAAGTGGATATGAATATTCAAAAGATAATGGAGGAACTTGGACAGCTGATAATACATTCGAAGGTTTAACTCCAGATACTGAATATACAATCTTAGGTAGATTACAAGAAACTTATGAAGAAATGTATGGTAAGACATCTAAATTAGTTGTTAAAACATTAAAACATGTTGATTCAGCATTAGATGATACAGATAACGTTATTATAGATATTAATATAGTTGATGTAGTTCCTACTATTTATTTTAATAGCGGTGAATTATATGAAGCTGTTATGAATGATACTGATGTTAAAGCAGCAGTAACTGCTAATAAAGATGTAAGAATTATGTTTGATATTGTATCTATTACAAAAGATTCATCAGACGAAAAACATTTTGATGGTAAATCATTTGGATTTGCATTTGATGTTGAAATTAAACTATATGTAGATGACGAATTTGTTAAAAATATTACAGATATGGAAAAAGATGTTGAAATAAAAGTAGATATCCCTACAGATTTAGTAAAAGAAGGAAGAAAGTTCTATGTTATTAGAAAACATGAAACATTCAAGGATGAAGATGATTCTCATGGACATCATTTGATTGTTACTGATAAAGAGTATTGGGATATATTAAATGATGAAGATAATGAATTAGCAACACTTACATTTAAGAATGGTAAGTTCTCAGAATTCTTTGTAGTATATGAAGATACATCTAATACTAATCCAAAGACTGGAGATACTATTCTATCTTATGTTTTATTACTAATTGTTAGTATTTCATCATTATTCATTTATAAAAAACAAGAAAACTAGGGTGACCTAGTTTTTTTGTTGAAGAAAATTTTTGTTGACTTTTATTAAAAATCAAATAGAATATATGTCAGAAAAGGAAGAGAAAACAATTATGACAGAAGAATTTAAAAATGAAATTCAAAGCGCAATACAATCAGCAAAAGAAATAACTTTTACAAAATTATATGAAGAAAATAAAAAATATGTAAGGGATTATGAAAAATTAGTTTTAGAAGCAATTAGATTATTTGATTTTTCTAAATATAATTTTAATGATGAAGCATTAAAGACAAGAACAGATTTAGTTGGTAAGACAGACAGAGTTTCAACTTATTTTGTAGAATATGGTGATAACGGTAGAACCTATACTGCTGATGAATCTGATGATGCAATTATTCACTTATCATATGTGGTTGATAGCAGAAATCCTAAATCCAGAGAATGTGTAATACCTGATTATTTAAGTAATCATACATATGAGAAGAGTTATATGCCTGAGTTATTAGCTGAACAAGGCATACATGTTAAATATAATTCTCCAGTTGAGGGTAGAAGTGATACTGCTGATTATTATATTAGTTTTGATTCTAGCGAATTAGTTGAAGCAATCCATAGCGTAAAAGAAGATATCAAGACAAGAAATAGAGCAAGATAAAAGACCAGTTTTATAACTGGTTTTTTATATTTTAAAAAAATTTTTAAAAAAGTAGTTGACTTTTATATTTGTTTTTAATAAAATGTTAATAACAGATGAGGAAAACATCTGATTTATTCAAATATTTGATATTAACAAAATGATAATAAGAGAAAGGAAGACACATATGAACATATCTTTGAATGAAGAGGAAACTAAAAGAATAATTAGTATGTATTATACAGAAGTAAAGAATACTGATGTTCAAGTAAATATAAATCTCTCATCAATCTCAGTTATTACTCATATAGATTTCGCAGGTAATAGTTTTAAATCAGAAGAGAGATTAAGTAATCAAGAACTATGTAAAATAGTTGATCATTTCTTAGGAGATGAATATATATTAAAAAGCGTACATATGATAAGAAGAGAATCTAACTATCCATCTGGTAATTTCACATACATTGGTGGATTAGATGTAAACTTTGATAGAGTTAAACAAAAAGCATTAACAAGATAATTTTTTTATAGTACTTGTTATTAATAAAATGATAAAAACAAAAAAAGAAAGAAGGAAAAGAAAATGA
>CAMKPE010000033.1 GCA_946414595.1 uncultured Clostridium sp. | reverse complement strand
TTATGAGAAAAAAATTTGGTACTAGAGTTAAAAATGTTCCTGGTATGATGCAACTTAATTGCGATATCAGAACAAGAAGAGAGCAAAGTTATTTATTTGCTAATCAAAAATATGATGTAACGGAGTTAATGAAATATTTAGAAAAAAAGAAAAAGAAAGGTGAACATATTACTTTTTTTCATGCTTTTGTAACAGCACTTGGAAAAGTATTTTATAATAGACCTGTTTTAAATAGATTTGTTAAAAACAGACGTATTTATGAACATAGAGATGTGTCTTTTGCTTTTGTTGCTAAGGTTGGATTTGATGATAAGAGTGAAGAAATGATGATTCAATGTAAAATAGATCCAAAAGATAATGTAAGTACTATTAGTGAAAAAATTACTAATAAAGTAACTAAAGTTAGAAAAGATGCAGAAAATGTTGAAAAGAAAGGCGCTAATAGCGCTATGGATATCTTAGCTAAGCTTCCTAACATAATTAGAATTCCCGTAGTAGGTTTCTTTAAATGGTTAGATAAGATTGGTTATTTACCTGATTTTTTAGCTGATGATAATATTTATTATAGTAGCTTGATATTATCTAATTTAGGAACATTTAAATTTGGTGCTATACATCATAATATACATGAATTTGGTATTTCAAGTGGGCTTGCTACTATTGGCGAAATAAGGGATGAAGAGGTAATCATTGATGGTAAAAAGCAAATAAGAAAAATGTTTGAACTTGGAGCCAATTATGATGAAAGAGCAACTGATGGATTTTATTTAATAAAATCATTGAAAATGTTACAATACATTTTTGATCACCCAGAAATGCTGGAGAATGACGCAAATGAAAAAATCGAAATGGAATAATGATAATAAAAGGAAATTAAGGAATAAAAGAGAAGTTATGCCTTGGGAAAAGTTTTATCCTAAAGGTGTAACTAATGATTTAGCATACCCTCAAAATACTATGGTAGGCTACCTTCTTGATAGTGTTTCAAGACATCCAGAGTTAGTAGCACTTGAATTCTATGGTAGTACATATACATATAGAGAATTATATGAGCGTATTAGAGCAGCGGCTGCTTCTCTAAAAAGTCAAGGTGTAAAGTGTGATGATAAAGTTGCAATGTGCATGCCAAATACTCCTCAAGCTTTAATTCTTTTTTATGCTATAAATATGGTGGGTGCTATTGCATTAATAATACATCCATTAAGTGGTGAATCAGAAATTGAGCGTTTTCTAAATGAAAGTGGAGTAAAGTTTTTACTAACTTTAGATTTAACATATGAAAAGATTCATAATATAGCTGACAAAACACCTTTAGAGAAAATAGTTGTAGCATCAGCTGGAGATGGACTTAAAAATATTAAAAAGTTTATTTATAGATTTAGAAAAATAGGAAAAACTCCTAAAATAGAATTAACTGATAATATTATGACTTGGAATGAATTTATTAACTATGGATATGGTTATGATGGAGAAATTGTTCATTTAAGAGATAAAGATGATCCGGCGGTAATACTTTATAGTGGTGGAACAAGTGGAGATCCTAAAGGAATAGTATTATCAAATTATAACTTTAATTCACTTGCACTTTCTTGTCATAAAATGATAGAGCAATCTGGTGAGGGTGAATCAATACTTGCAATACTTCCAATATTTCATGGATTTGGTCTTGGAGTATGTATTCATACAACACTTGGATGTGGTATGAGAGTAGTATTAGTACCACAATTCAATCCTAAAGAATTTGGTAAACTAATATCTAAATATAAAGTTTCAATAGTATGTGCAGTTCCAACACTATTTGAATCATTAACAAAGACTAAACTTAGTAAAAAATCTCTTGAATACTTAAAATGCGCCATTAGTGGTGGAGATTTTATGCCTAGTGATTTAAAAAATAGAGTTGATAAATACTTTCATGATCATGGAAGTAGTGCTGAAGTTAGAATTGGTTATGGTTTAACTGAAGCAAGTGCAGCAATTTGTGTTACACCTACTGGTAAATATAAAGAAGGGTCTATTGGAATTCCTTTTCCAGGAACGAGGGTTAAAATAGTTAAATTTACTACTCATGATGAACAATCTATTGGTAAAATGGGAGAGTTATGTATTAGCGGACCAACAGTAATGATGGGATATCTAAATAATTTAGAAGAAACTATTCAATCTCTTCAAACACATGAAGATGGAAGGGTATGGCTTCATACTGGAGATGCTGCTAGTATGGATGCAGATGGATTTATATATTTTAAACAAAGAATAAAAAGAATGATTGTTTCAAATGGATTCAATTTATATCCAAGTTATATTGAAACAGTAATAAATTCTCATCCACTTGTATTTACTAGTACAGTAATTGGTATTCCAGATCCTAAAAAAATGCAAGTAGCAAAAGCATACATTGTATTAAATGATGGAGTTAAGCCAACAAAAGAAATAGAAAAGAGTATAAAAGAACATTGTCAAAAGAATCTAGCAAAGTATTCTCTTCCAAGTGAATATGAATTTAGATCCTCTCTTCCAAAAACATTAGTTGGTAAAGTTGCTTATACTAAATTAGAAGATGGAGAAAAAGAAGTAGAAGAAGAAAAGCAATTATCTAAAAAGGATTTAAAAAAACTTAAAAAATTAGAAGAACAAGCTAAAAAGATTTTAGATAAAATTGCTAAAATTAAAAAATAATAAACACAAATATTGAATATTGTGTATAAAAAGGAGTAAATTATGAAAAAATATGATGTAGCAATAGTTGGAGCAGGTCCAGCAGGATTATTTAGTGCTTATGAATTAATCACTAAGAATTCTAAATTAAAAATAGCATTAATTGATAAAGGACACAGAGCAGAAACAAGAATGTGCCCAATGAAGATTAATGGTGGTAAATGTTTGAATTGTAATCCATGTCAAATAATGTCTGGTTATGGTGGAGCAGGAACATTTTCAGATGGTAAATTAAATTTTATACCTAAACTTGGTAAAAGTGATTTGTTTAAATATATGTCTCAAAGTGAAGCATATCAGATTATTGATGATACAGAGAAGATATTTACTAAATTTAATATGGATAGTGAAGTATACCCATCTAATATGGATGAAGCTCATGTTATTGAAAAAGAAGTTGCTAAAAATGGAGCAAGATTACTTCTTATTAAACAAAAGCATTTAGGAAGTGATAAATTACCACTTTATATTAAAGATTTTACTGACTTTTTAGAAAATAAAGGCGTTACAATATATCAAAATACAGATGTTATTGATATAGTTAGTAAAAGTAAAAGTGAACATGATCTTATTATGAAAACAAAAACTAAAGAAGAGGTAATTACTGCTAAGAGTGTTATTGTAGCTCCTGGTAGAACTGGTGCTAAATGGATACAAGAACTAGCTGATAAATATAAAATACCATATACAAGTCAAAGTATAGAAATTGGTGTAAGAGTAGAAGTTAGAAAAGAAATATTAGAAGATATTACAAATGTAATATATGATCCAACTATATTTATTAAAACAGATACATACACTGATGAAATTAGAACATTCTGTACTAATCCAGGTGGATTTGTTACTAAAGAGAATTATTATGGATTTATTTGTGTTAATGGGCACTCATTAAAAGATGAAAAATCAAAGAATTCAAATTTTGCATTCATTAGTAAAGTTGGTCTTACTGAACCAGTTACTAATACAAGATTATATGGAGAAAGTATTGCAAGAATAGCAAATACTCTTGGAGATGGAAAACCAATATTACAGTGTTTAAGAGACTTAAAAAAGGGAAGGCGTAGTGATTGGAAGAGAATTAATAAAGGATTTATTGAACCAACTCTAAAAGATTGTGTAGCAGGAGACTTATCACTAGTACTTCCACATAGAATAATTACAAATATATTAGAAGGTTTAGAAAAACTAGATAAAATAATTCCTGGTGTTAATAATGATGAAACTCTTCTTTATGGACCAGAAATTAAATTTTTTAGCAATGAGATAACAACAAATAATAAATTTAAATTAGAAGATTATGATATATATTTTGTAGGAGATGGAGCTGGTAAAGCAGGTAACATAGTTACTGCTGCTGCTACTGGTTTAATTGCTGCAAGAGATATTTTAGAAA
>CAMKPE010000032.1 GCA_946414595.1 uncultured Clostridium sp. | reverse complement strand
TATACCACATTTTCAGTCATATTTTTTAATGACTTGCTAATCGGAAGATTACTATTTTCCGATATAAATCAAGTATTATTATTACTTGATTTAGAATGAAAATACGTGGCACGTTTTGTCAGTTTACTGATGAAAGTGGCGATAGTATTTTTCTTTTTTATGAATCTCGATGATGAAATAAAAAAGGCACCTTTACTACTTACGAATGTTTGTAGTATTGGTGCTTAATGGGATTCCAAAGGGTTTATCCTTGGCACACATTGTTATTGGCTCTGCCAATATCATAGTGTGTTACTATCTTGTCTTAAAGATAGTCTTATAAAGATAGACCATCATCTTTGCTCTTTTCTTTATAAAGTTTATAATCATTACCTAATATTTGATGTATTTCTTTTTCCTTTTCTTTTGAAATTAATTTATCAGCTACTAAATTATAAAAGAAATTAGCTACTCTTTCTATTGTTCTCTTTAAAACTGTTATTGTATTTTCAAGTATTGAAACTTTATTTGAGAGATTTGTATTCTGAAATTTTAGATCTATTATTTCATCTTTTAAATCATAGTTTTCTTGTTGAACTTTTGAATATGTACTTATTTGTTCTTTCATAGCTTTATATGTATTATCTAATTTAGGTTTCATCTCACTTATTTTTTTAGATTCTTCTATTACTTTATTCATACTATCAAATGTATCTTTTTTTATCTTAATTGATTCTTTTTCAAATAATACTGGTTTATTAGATTCCATTTTTACTTCTAAATCAGTAATAGCTTGATCTAGTTTATTACTTCTATTTGTTAACTCTTTATTTACTTCTTGTGTTGCTCTTTTAAATTCTTTCATATTTAAGTGTTCTACTGTACTATGTTTTTGACCTCTTTCTAGGGCAAATCCGCCTAGATTTAATAATTCACAATAATTATCTTGTAATTCACTTAAATGCTCTTTATCGTGGATATATTGCTTTTTAGAGATGGTATATCGTTCTGTATTTGTTCTCTTATCAAACTTTTTTATTAAAGGAACTACTACACAATGTATATGAGGTGTTTTTTCATCCATATGTAATGTTGCATGTAATATTTGTTCATCTTTATACCCTAGATAGTCTTTTACAAATGCCATACAATACTTTGACCATTCTAATACTTTTTCTTTTGGCATATCATTGAAGAAGTTATGTGAGGCAGTAAATATCATTTCATCTGCTACTACGCTTTTAGATTTATCTACCATTTGTCTAAAAGTTCTTCTTCTATCTTCTCTTTCAGATTTCATTCTTTCTTCATGTTCTTTTTTATATTCTTTTGTTATTTCATAAAACCCTTTAACATATTTCATATTTAATGGAACAAGTTCTACATTATCTTTAGTTTTTGATAAGGCTATATCTGGATTCGAGTTATATGCTTTCTTCTCTCTTTTATTATGAGAGCCAATTTGAGCAAGATCATTTAGTGTATAGATAGGTTCACTTCTGAATATTGCATAATTCATACTGATTCACCTTCTTTAATTTGAAATCCTATCACACTTTTTATAACTTCAGTTGTATTTTTACTATCATATTCATTAACTGCATTTCTTCTATTATCATCTATACTTCTAATATAATAGTTTTCTGTTGTTTCTATATTTCTATGTCCTAGTAAATTTGCAACGTCTTTAATTTCGGTTCCATTATTTAATACCTTAGTAGCATATGATCCTCTTAAATCGTAGAATCGACAACTTTTTATTCCAAGTTCTTCATGTATTAATTTAAATGGATATCTTATTAAATCAGTTCCAGAGAATGTTCCATCATCTTTGGTAAAAACTAAGTTTAAATTATTTTCTCCACAATTTTTGTTTAAAACTATTCTATTTTCAACTACTTTTCCATAATCATTCTTCACTTCTTCTATATGATAATATTTATAGTCTTTGCCATACAGTTCTTTTAATCTTTCTTTTAATTTTTTATAATTGGATAAAGCTATATTTAATGTTTCACCAATATAGATTTTTCTTTTTCCACTTTCAGTTTTAGTTGATCCAATAAACCATCTGCCAAGTTTATCTTTTGGTTTATCATAAACACTATGTTGAACATTTATAATTCCATTTTCTAAATCGATATCTTCCCAAGTTAATGCAAATACTTCTCCTGTTCTCATTCCTGTAAAACAAGAAGTTAAGAATGCACATATAAATGCGTTATTATCCCTAAATTTATCTAGAATTATATCTATTTCTTCTCTTGTATATAAGTGCTTTACATCTTCATCTTCTTTATCAATTTTTGGTAATCTAATTGTTAAAGCTGGATTATATTTAATTATTCCATATAGATTGCAAGCTTCTCTAAATGATCCTTTAAGAACTTTTAATATGTTTTTAAAGTATTCTCTAGAAAAATCATATTCATTAACCATTTCTACAATAAAATTGTTTAATGCCACACTTGTAAGAGAAGATATTTTATACTTTCCAATTTTAGGTTTAATATATTTGTTTATTAATGATTTATAAGTCTCAACTGTATTGTATTTTAAATTGTTTTTACAATAGTTATCTAACCAATAGTCAAGATAATCTGAATAAGATAATTTTGATTCTTTAAAAGGTTTTCCAGCATTTATATATTCGGTATATGCTATATTTCCTGCCTCAAGAGCCTCTGCTTTTGTTTTAAATCCACTCTTATTTATATATTTTCTAGTTCCATTAACAGAAGCTATCTCAAATTGGTATTGATATACCTTTCCTCTTTTAGTAATTCTTATATTAGTCATTATCCACCTCTACAATAATGATTTTTTTAATATTATTTAAATCAGATAAATCTTTTCCTTCATTTTGAATTAAGAATCTTTCTAGTGTAGATTTTAAGACTTTTAAACTTCCTAATTTAATTGCTGGTAAATATCCTTTTCTAATTAATTCATAAATATAATTTGGGCTAGAATGAAGAATACTAGCTACTTCCTGAACTGTGTATATTAATCTATCTTCCATTATTTAAACTCCGCTAATAATTCTTCAAATTCTGCAATTTCTTCTGGTGTCATTGGCTCTGACTTACACATTTCAGGATGTTTAATCCATTCAGGAGTATTATCTTCATATTCTTTTTTATTATTATATTTATTATTATATTTGGAAGAATAACCTATATTAGATTGATTATCTAAACTATTAACTATTGCCTCATTATCCCATATGTTATTGGATAAATATATGGTTCTTTTTTTATTACCATTACCGTTCTTCCCATATATACATTTAATGTATCCATATTCAATTAAATGCTTTATATGTTTTGAAACCGTATCAACTCTTATTCCATACATATCAGCTAGTGACTTATTACTTATCCAAGCATATCCCTCCTTTTTGCAAAGAGCTGTTATTCTCTCTGCTATTAATTTTTCTTCGCTAGTTAAATCTTTTGTCTTATAGATTTCACTAGGCATGATTGCGAATATTCTTATATATTCATCATTCATTTTAGTTCACTTCCTTTTCTTTAGATTTGAACTAAGGCCTTTGTTCACTACCATTATCTATAAGATTGCTTATTTAAACCATTGGAAAAAATCTCCCATAATAGAGAGATTTTTTTAGTTTTATTATTGTTATTTTTACTGTACTAAAAACTAGGAATTTTTTTCCTTTTTATTTTCTTCTTTTAATTTATTATAATCATTTGGTAGGATTGAATTACTTTTAGTCGCTTCATGTACTTTTAATTGAACTCCCATTTTAATATATCCACTCTTTTTAAATTGATAGTATTTTTTTGGATCATATGATAGTTCAAATGATACATCATCATCTACTTTTGGTGGGTTATCAAATTCTAAAGATTTTAAGATAAATCTTTCTACTTCGTTTAATTGTCTCCAAGATTTCTTAACTTTAATGATTAATTGAATACATAATTCATGAAATTGTTCATAGGCATGTTTATCCATAGTAATTACTGTTGTATCTTCTTCTGTTAAGTCATTTAGTCCTTCTGCATAAGAATATGAGTGCAGTTTAGATTCAGATATTACTTTAAACTCTAGATTCTTATCTATATAGAAATCTAATTGTTCTGCATAAAGGCTATGAAACATTTTATTCATTGCCATTAGTTCAATCAATTCATGAAAATCCTTTTTATACATCTTATAATTTTCTTGTTTGATTCTCTTTTTAGACAATACACCATCTTCATTTAATAATTTTGCTTCCAATTTTCCATATTCATCATATTTTATCATCCAAACCCTCCCAACAAAAAAGAGGGAAAAAGACTTTTATAGTCAATTTCCCTCATTGATTACATTAATTAATAAACTAAATTGTTTTGGTGTATAAATTAAAAGTGCTTTATTTCTCATTAGACATCAGCTCCAATTAATTAATTGCTTTTTATAATATCACTTTTTT
>CAMKPE010000031.1 GCA_946414595.1 uncultured Clostridium sp. | reverse complement strand
ATAGAAGAAAAAGAAAAGCAAAGAGAGATATCACTGAAGGTCAAGCACATATTCATACAACTTTCAACAACACTATCGTAACTTTAACAGATAACGATGGTGGAGTAATTAGCTGGGCTTCAAGTGGAACTGTTGGATTTAAAGGTAGTAAAAAGAAAACACCATTTGCTGCTGGAAATGCTGCTGAAGCTGCAGGAAAAGCTGCATATGATGCTGGACTTAGAAAAGTAGAAGTATTTGTTAAAGGAATTGGTCAAGGACGTGAAACTGCAGTTAGAAGTTTACAAACAGCTGGACTTGAAATAACTGCTATTAATGACGTTACACCAGTACCACACAATGGATGCAGACCACCTAAGAGAAGACGTATTTAATATAAGGAAGGGGAAAAAAATATGTTAAAATTTATCAAACCAGATTATAAAGTAGATGAATATATCGAAAGTAATTATTATGGAAAATTTGTTTTAGAACCACTTGAAAGAGGTTTTGGAACAACTATAGGAAATGCTCTTAGAAGAGTTATGCTATCAAGTTTAGAAGGTAGTGCAGTTACTGATGTTAAAATTGAAGGAGTAATGCACGAATTTCAAAAAATGGATGGAGTAGTTGAAGATGTTACTGAAATTATTCTTAATCTAAAAAAATTAGTTGTTAAAAATCATAGTGAAGAAGATCAAGTATTACATTTAAAAGCAACAAAAGAAGGAGAAGTACATGCTTCAGATATTGATAAAAATGGTGAAGTAGAAATTATTAATCCTGATTTATTAATTGCTACACTTTCAAAAGGTGGAAGTCTTGATATGACTATTACTATTTCAAATGGACGTGGATATGTTGATGGAAAAATCAATGCTAAAAGAGTTGCTGATATAGTTGGTGCTATTGGTGTTGATTCATTATATAGTCCAATTGAAAGAGTAAACTATGAAGTTGAAAATGCTCGTGTTGGACAAAGCGATAATTATGATAAATTAACATTAAATGTTTGGACTAATGGAAGTATTAAACCAGAAGAAGCAGTATCTCGTGCAGCTAAAATAATTATTGATCATTTTGAAGTTATAACTAACTTACATAATTTAACTGGTTTAGAAAGTGTACTTGCAGATAAAGAAGAAGATTCTGTTCAAAAAACATTAGAAACTCCAATTGAAGAATTAGATTTATCAGTTAGAGCATATAATTGTCTAAAGAGAGATGCTATTCATACATTACAAGATTTAACTAATAAGACTGAGTCAGAAATGATGAAGATTAGAAATCTTGGTAAAAAATCATTAAAAGAAGTAATGGATAAAGTTAAAGATATGGGACTTAAGTTCCGTGATGAGGATTAGGAGGTAATTATGGCTTTATATAGAAAATTAAATAGAGAAACACGTATTAGAAGAAGTATTCTTTCTAGTCTTACTAAAGATGTCTTATTAAATGGCCATGTAGAAACTACAGAAGAAAGAGCAAAAGAAGTTCGTAAGTTTGTAGATAAAATGATTACATATGCTAAAAAAGGAGACTTAGGTTCTAGAAGAAAAGTTCTTGCTTTCTTAAATAATGATTCTGAATTAACTAAAAAATTATTTGATGAATATTCTAACACTTATAAAGATAGAAATGGTGGATATACTAGAATAATTAAGTTAAAAGAGAGAATTGGAGACGACGCTTTAATAGTTCGTTTAGAGTTAGTATAAAAGGTTGAATATTCAACCTTTTTTTGTATAACAAATGTATAATTTTATAAAATATAACAAAAGATTTTATTTTAGATGATATAATTCATATATATAGGGAGGATTATATGGCTATAAATAGAGAACTTAATGAAAGTGAATTATCAAATGTTTTTGGAGGAGATGTTAGAGCAGAAAATCTTCCAAGTAAATTTAAAACATACATTGATGATAATGGTGAAATAGTTAGAGATTCTAATTATAAAGGTGAAACAATTTTAGATGATGATATTCCTACATTTAATCCACCAGATGAATTACCTATAGAAGAACTTGAAAGCACTTATGGTGGACCTATAAATCCTGATGATTTACCAGATGGCTTTTTAAAGAGACATTAATTAAGTCTATTAATTAATGCTTTTATTTGTTAATAAATAGTTGTATAATTACATATAGAATAGAGAGAGTGTGTATGAAAAAAGAAACTAATAATGAAAAAGTTATGACAAAAAAAAGAACTGTTAAAAAAGAATCAGAAATGATAAAAAAAGTAGTTAATTTTTCTTTAATGGAAGTAATCTGTATAGTATTGATTACCGGTATAGCTGTTAGTGTTGCTAGTGGAATACTTGTATATAATAATTATGATAAATTAAATATGCAAGTAATCAATAGTGGTGATCCTGAATTATCTGAGTTTGTTGATAATTATAATAAAATAGTAAATAATTATGTTGAAGAAGTAGATAAAAGTAAGTTAATAGAAGCAGCTATTAGTGGAATGTATAATTACGCTGGTGATGAATATACAATGTTTATAGATGATGAAAGCACTTCTACTTTACAAGAACAATTAGAAGGAGAATATACAGGTATTGGTGTAGAAATAACTACAGAAGAAGATCCAAAAACTAAATTGAATCGAGTTAGAGTAACTAAAGTATTTAAAAATAGTCCAGCTATGAAATCAGGTATTAAAGTTAATGATATTATTACAAAAGTAGACGGAGTAAGTGTGGATGATGCAAATACTATAGCAACCACTATAAAGAAGGGCAATAAAGATTCTTATGAAATAACATATATAAGAAATAATAAAGAACATACTTTAACATTAACAAGAGAAAAAGTATTAATTAACTCTGTAAGTAGTGATGAATATGATAATGTAGGTTATATAAAAATCGATACATTCTCATCTACTACGGAAAGCCAAGTAATAGAATGTTTAGATAGTTTTGGAAATAATATTAATTCTTTAGTAATAGATGTAAGAGATAATACAGGTGGTTATCTTGATGCTGCATATTCTGTATCTGATTTGTTTATTGAAAAAGGAAAACCAATATATCAGATTAAAGAAAGAAGTAAAGAAGCTATAATATATAAAGCAAAATCAAATGTTCATAAAAATTTTAATAAAATCGTAGTATTAATTAATTCAAATAGTGCATCAGCTTCTGAAATACTTGCATTAGCTTTAAAAGAAAGTGCGAATGCTAAAATAGTTGGTGTTAAATCATTTGGAAAAGGAACTGTTCAAGAAACTGGAATGTTATCAACAGGTTCAATGATTAAATATACTAAAGCATATTGGTTAAGTCCAAATGGAAATTCAATTAATAAAGAGGGAATTACTCCAGATATAGAAGAGAGTGATTCTGCTAAACAATTAGAAGAAGCAATTAAAGCGGCTAAGTAGTCGCTTTTTACTTTACATGGGGAAAAAATCATTATTTGCATAATCCATAATTGATGTGATAGAATATAAGTAGAATTGAGGTGTCTTATGGCTAATTTAAAAATAGGAGACACACTTGTAATTCATTGCTATAAACATAATGGAGTAATATATGAGTCATCAAGAGTAGCATATGTTCTTGATATTAAAGACGATTATATAGTCTTGGCTGATGAGAATGTTTTGATAACAAAGGAAGATGGAAGAGCATGGCATACTAAGGGTAGCGCAATAATGTTCTTTTATAAAAAAAGATGGTTTAATATAATAGCTCAATTAAAAGAGGATGGTACCTATTATTATTGTAATATAGCTAGTCCGTTTGTAATTGATGCTCGCGCACTAAAATATATTGATTATGATTTAGATTTGAGAGTATTTAATGATGGTGCATTTAAGATACTTGATAGGAATGAATACAACTATCATAAAAAGCTTATGAATTATCCTGATGAAATCAACTATATAATAAAGAAAGAGTTATCGTCACTAATAGAAATGAAAAAAGCAGGTGAGTTTCCATTTGATAAAAAGACAATAGAGTATTATTACAACAAGTTTAAGGAACTTAAAAAATAAGTTCTTTTTTTTGAATAAAAAAATTTTTATATAATAAAATTAATGATTAGTTATTTTGGATTATAAAGAATAAAAAGTAAAAAAATATGTTGACATCGAAAAATATTAGTGATATATTAGTTAGGCGTTTGTGGGAAAAACGTAAATAAAAATCAAAAAATATAGCATTTTTGAAGTTAAAATTTCTGTATTAAACCCAATAAAAATCAGAAAAAATAAAAATTTGTAAAAAAAATCAAAAAATGTAAAAAAGTTGTTGACTTTACAATTTGAAAATGTTATATTATATGGGCAACCACGAGAGTGGGAGCAAAATGATCTTTGAAAACTAAGTAAAATAATGAGTTTTGTAGACAGGATTAAAAATGAAATCAATTCTTTAACAATAAAAAGAATTTTTTATTGAGAGTTTGATCCTGGCTCAGGATTAACGCTGGCGGCATGCCTAAGACATGCAAGTCGAACGAAGAGCCCCATTGAGAATGGAATGAAGTCTGAGAGCTTGCTCAAAGATGGAATGAAGTAGGATTTGGATTCTGCTCTGAGTGGCGAACGGGTGAGTAACACGTGGGTTACCTGCCTTTAAGTTGGGGATAACAGTTAGAAATGATTGCTAATACCGAATGTGCTAGTAATAGTAAAGGCGCTTTCAAGCGTCACTTAGAGATGGGCCTGCGGCGTATTAGCTAGTTGGTGGGGTAACGGCCCACCAAGGCGACGATGCGTAGCCGGACTGAGAGGTTGAACGGCCACACTGGGACTGAGACACGGC
>CAMKPE010000030.1 GCA_946414595.1 uncultured Clostridium sp. | reverse complement strand
TATTAGAAAGATTTAAAGATACACATTCTATTTATTATTCATTTCTTACAGCGTATTATACTGGAATGAGAGTTTCAGAATGTTATGCATTAACATGGGATTGTATTGATTTTGAAAAGAAAACTATCACAATTAATAAAAACATTATTAAGAAGAATCAATTTGGCTTACCAAAAAGGAAGAATATCACAAAAGGTCATTCAGTTGGAGTTTGGTATTATGGTACATGTAAGAATGAACAGAGTAGAAGAACAATATCAATCGGAGATAGATTAGTAAAAGCATTAAAAGAATATAAAAAGGAACAAGAAGAAAACAGAAAGTTTTATGGAGATGCATATCTAAAACATTATGAAAAAAGAGTAATTAATGAAGTAACTAACAAAGAGGAGATAAAGATAGTTGATGCCAAAGCTGAATTAGAACTTGCTTTACCTGAAGCTCAATTAGTCTTTATCAAAGAAAACGGACAGTATTTAGGAACTGATTCATGTAAATATGCATTTAAAGTAATTCATTACGAATTAGGAATACCATGTAGATTTCATGACTTTAGAGATACACATGCAACAAGGTTAATAGAACAAGGAGCTGATATTAAAGCAGTATCCAAGAGATTAGGACATTCAACAATAATGACTACATATAATATATATGTTAGAGTAACTGATAAAATGGAAACAGATACAGTTGATAAATTCGAAGATTACACCAATACATTAGATATCCCCAATACTGTGGATAAACCTTATTTGGATTAAACACTTGCAATTTTATAAAAAAGTGTTATTATAAAAAGCAATTAATTAATTGGAGCTGATGTCTAATGAGAAATAAAGCACTTTTAATTTACCAACGAAAACAATTTATAAAATTAATTAATGAATTCAAAGAGAGAATTTGACTTTAATGTCATTTTCTCTCTTTTTTGTCGGAGGGTTTATGATTAAATATGATGAAAATGGTAAAATTGAAGCAGCCTTACTAAATTCAGATGGAACACTAAGTGAAAGGATAATTAATAGTTATGATTACATTAAACTCAAAAACAATTTTAATAGAATTGTAGAAATACTAAGCATAAATAAAACACATCATGGAATCTATAACGCTCAATTAGAATATGGAGTAGATGACAATTTAGAGTTTGTTTTATTATTTGATAACTCAGATACTATATGCAATAATTTGAAGAAAAATGGAAGGAACGGAGTTATTACTTATTCTATGCAGTATTATGATGAATCTACAAAAGCGTGTGAATTCTTATTAGCACAAGTTAAAAATGCATGGGATACACTTAATGAAGTTGAAAAATTTATAATTAAAAGTTTAGAATTTGATATACCTCCATTAACAAATGAAGCACTCGAAGAAGAATTACTTACTTATAAAAACAAATTGTATATTTATAAAAAATCAGGTTATATAAAATTAGCTACATTTTTAGAATTAGGACATGACAGATTAGATCCGGAACAAGCAAAAAGAAATCTTTATGATTATATAAGATGGTATTCTGAGCATAAAATAGAATAGGAAAAATTTAGGAAAAATAGTAAGAAATCTTTAGGAAAATCCTAGAGATTTTTTTGACATGGTTTAGTTAATCGATCTCCTAGATAATGGTATTGAACGAAGGCCTGAGTTCAGTAATTTAGAAAAGGAGAAATAAAGTGAAAGATGATTACATAGTGATATATGCGATAGTGCCAAAATATATCTATGAAACAAAAATATTAACACCAGAAGAAAAGCTTATTGCTGAACGTATAATTTATTTATGTAAAAAGGAGGGATATTGTTGGATAACAAATAGAGCATTAGCAGAAATGTATCACATAACAGTTGATACAGCTTCTAAACATATTAGAAAATTGGAAAGAATAGGTTTAATAAAGTGTGCCTACGACCATAATGATAAAAATACAAAACGTATCATTCGATTGGTAGAGGACATATGGAATAAATGGTCTATAAGAAATAGTTCAAACAAATCAGATGATATAGATTATTCAGACAAACATAATAATAAATATAATAAAAAGATAGAATATGAAGATAATACACCTGAGTGGATTAAACATCCAGAAATGTGTAAGTCAGAGCCACCAACACCAGAAGAACTTGCAGAGTTTGAAGCAATACTAGCGGAGTTTAAATAATGGAAGATAGATTAATATATACAGTACAAGAAGTAGCTAGTATTCTTCATTCTAGTCCAAATTATATTTATGATCTAATTAGAAAAGGATACCTACCAGCAATAAAATTAGGAAGTTTAAAAGTATTAAAAACCACTCTTGAAAGATTCTTAATTCAAAATGAAGGAAAAGATTTATCAGATATTAATAACATAAAGAAATTGGTTACTAATATTGAAATAGAGGTGCAAAATGACTGAAGTAAGAATAATGAAAAGAGGAGAGGTGTATCAATATCAATTTGAAATAGCTCCAGTTAAAGGAAAAAGAAAATATATTAATAAAAGTGGTTTTAAGACCAAAGCAGAAGCACTCGAAGCAGGAAATGCTGCCTATACAGAATATCTCAATGCTGGAAAACCTTTTAAAGAATCAAAACTATCCTATAGTGATTATTTAGACTATTGGTTAGAAAATTATTGTAAGAATAATCTAAAATATAACACAATAGAATCTTATAGAACAATTATTAATAAGTATATAAAACCAAAAATTGGAAAATATAGAATATCTTCACTAACAAGTGTAGCATTAAATAATTTCATAACTGAGATAGTTAATGAACATGATTTTTCTAGAGAGTACTTTAAGAATCTTTTAAAGGTTCTTAAAGGTTCATTTAGAGAAGCATGTAATTCTTACGGAATTATAAAATATAACCCATCATTAACTCTTAGATTACCCAAAATTGATAAATATGATAATGATATTAAACATTTATATACGGAAGAAGAAATTGATATAATTTTAGAAAGATTTAAAGACAATGAACCATTTATATGTGCTTTTCTTACATCTTGTTTTACTGGAATGAGAACAGGAGAAGTATTCGCATTGACGTGGGAAGATATTGATTTAGAAAATGGAATTATAAATGTTCAACATAGTGTTTATGATAAACCAAAAGATAAACTTGGTAGATGGTTTCTTGGCTCAACAAAGACTATGTCTGGTCAAAGAAAAATATTCATTGGAGAAACACTAAAAACAGCATTAAAAAACTATAAACAAATGCAAAAAGAATTACAAATACTATATGGAAAAGAATATAAATATTATCATATTGAAGAAGTAAAAAATGAATATGGAAAAGTTGTTGAAAATAGAATTGTTATTAACAACAATAAAATAGAATATAAGAACATTAACCTAGTATTTACTAAAAGAGATGGAACATATACTGGAACTGATTTAATAAGATACCCATTTAAAGTAATTCATGAAAAACTGGGAATTGAAAAATGTAGATTTTATGATTTAAGAGGATCATATGCAACGAAGATATTAAATAATGGAACAGAACTTAAAGAAGTAGCTAATTTATTAGGACATAGCAACGTTGAAACAACTGAGAATTACTATATAAGAAGTATAGAAAGCAATAAGAGGTTAGCAGTCAATGAATTTGATAGTAAAAATACAACAGAGGTTATAAAAAGTGTTATAGGGTTCCAAATAAAAGAAGGTGAAGTTGTATAATGTATTATGCAATATTCAGAAGTGAACCAATCTATACACTAAATGATCTTGCTCAAATCGGCTCTCACAACAAAAGAGAGAAGAAAGCATATAATTCAAATCCTGATATAAAGTTAGAAAAAACTAAAGATAATATAGAATTAGTTCCATTAGAATCAAAATATGTTAAAGGATTCTATGAAAAGACTAAAGAATATAGAAAAGAACACGAAGAAAGAATGAAAACTGAAAGAGAGGATAGACAAAAGACCTTTAGACAAATGTTAGATAAATCCAAGAGTGTAGTAGCTGATGAAATGATATTTACTACTACACCTGGATTCTTCGAAGATAAATCTAAAGAAGATATAAATAAATGGGCAAATAAATGCATGGAATTTGTCTATGAAGATTTAGGATATACAAAAGAACAAGTATTACATGCAACAGTTCATATGGATGAAAAAACACCTCATATACATTGTGTAGTAATTCCTCTAGTTAAAAAGATAGATAAAAGAACTAACACAGAACGATATACCATCTCTAAGAAGCAATATATCCATGATAAGAATCATTTAAGTGAATTACAAGATAAATACTGTGATCGATTAAATAAAGCTGGATTCGATCTAGAAAGAGGTATTAAGAATAGTGATACGGAACATATAGCAATAAAAGAGTTTAAAAAAGTAACAAGAAGTCTTGATAATCAACTAGAAGTAAGAAATCAAAAACTAGATAATGCTATTAATGAATTAGAAGAGAATATGAAATCAAATAAGTCAGTAATGTTTGATAAAGATTCGGTAAAAATAAAGAAAGAGACATTTGATTCTATGAATAAAGTTATAGATGAATCCAAAAAACTAAATGAGTTAAAACCAAAGATGAAAAAAGTAATTGATAATATGGAATACTATACAAGTAATTACAAAAAGACATATAACGAGAACAATAGGTTAAATAAAGAAATAAATGGACTTAACATTAAGGTAGAAGAATTAGAGACAAAACAAACAGCAATTGAACAAACACTTCATACTCTTAGAGTTATAATAAGAGAAGTAATGGATTTTCTAGTATCTATTATAGAAAAAGGACTACTACCACAAAAAGAAAAAGAATATTGCAAAAAGAATTTTGGGGATTATATGTTTTATAAACCTAAGCAAGTATATAGAGAAAAACCTAAAAAAGATAAAGATGATGATTTCTGTTTATAGACTATCTTTAAGACAAGATAGTAACACACTATGATATTGGCAGAGCCAATAACAATGTGTGCCAAGGATAAACCCTTTGGAATCCCATTTAAGCACCAATACTACAAACTA
>CAMKPE010000029.1 GCA_946414595.1 uncultured Clostridium sp. | reverse complement strand
TAAAGGACTTGCTGGATTTTTCCAATCATCCCAATTTTCTTCTTGTTGCTTTGAATGCTCCTCATACCATTTTTCCCAAGCATCAGAATATTTATCAGGTAATTCTTTCCATTGATCATATATTGTTTCATCACTTGTTGGGTTAGTAACAAGTTCTTCTTCAGCTTCTACCTTACCAACTTCAATTTGTAATGTTTCTTCTTCAAATGCATTAGATATAACTTTATTAGCTTCTTTTACTGAATCACTAAATCTATTAACCTCTGTACTTACTAATGCTTTATATGCTGCTTGTATTTCTCCAGATGGGTCATATAATGCGAAATCAAGTGGTAATTCATTTAATGCAACAATTATTTCATTACAACTTTCACCAAATGTTGAGTGAGCTAACTTTGCAAGAGGAATGTTCATTCCTTTAACTCCATTAATGTCTTCTTGTAATGCTTTACAATTTCCAGAATATCCTCTGTAACCAAAATCATAATTGAATTCAGTTCCATTATGTTTTGCCATAAATTGTGCTGCTGAAACAGCTGCGCTTAATATTTTATTAAGAACCTCACATAATGATCTTTTATAATCATTTAATGTTTCTAAGTTCTTAGTAAATGCTACTGCTTTTTCTGATCCCCAAGTAACATATAATTCTTCGTTATATAAATCAAAAGCATCAGAATAATTAGTAATAATTCCGTTCATTGTTTCTTCAAATGAACTTAATTGTGTTTTAACGGCTTCAACGTTTAAACCAGTCCATGCATCTGCCATAATTATACCTCCTTTATTATGTAGATTATCATCAATATAATTATCTCTTACAAATACTTATTTGTAAATAAAAAAAGAGACTTATGTCTCTTTTTTATTTTTGCCATTTACAACATCATATACACTTTTAGTGCTATCTGTCATTATATCTGACCAGTATTCTTGTTGCCCTTGTACAGCTTCTCTATTTAATTACCATAATCAGGACCTATTTCTGTTAAAGAATCATATATTGTTTTTCCATCTAATCGTTCCAGAATAATTGTTCCACAATCTTATCTACAAGTTCTTGCTGTTCTGGAGTTAGTTCAAATGGTGTTTTTGGATTTGTTGTCAACCAATCAGGGTTGAAATAAGGTTCTTTCCAAGTTGGATAAAGTGTAGGTATAATACCTGGCCAATCCTTCAATGGGTCATTTTCACTTGTTGGGTTAGTAACAAGTTCTTCTTCAGCTTCTACCTTACCAACTTCAATTTGTAATGTTTCTTCTTCAAATGCATTAGATATAACTTTATTAGCTTCTTTTACTGAATCACTAAATCTATTAACCTCTGTACTTACTAATGCTTTATATGCTGCTTGTATTTCTCCAGATGGGTCATATAATGCGAAATCAAGTGGTAATTCATTTAATGCAACAATTATTTCATTACAACTTTCACCAAATGTTGAGTGAGCTAACTTTGCAAGAGGAATGTTCATTCCTTTAACTCCATTAATGTCTTCTTGTAATGCTTTACAATTTCCAGAATATCCTCTGTAACCAAAATCATAATTGAATTCAGTTCCATTATGTTTTGCCATAAATTGTGCTGCTGAAACAGCTGCGCTTAATATTTTATTAAGAACCTCACATAATGATCTTTTATAATCATTTAATGTTTCTAAGTTCTTAGTAAATGCTACTGCTTTTTCTGATCCCCAAGTAACATATAATTCTTCGTTATATAAATCAAAAGCATCAGAATAATTAGTAATAATTCCGTTCATTGTTTCTTCAAATGAACTTAATTGTGTTTTAACGGCTTCAACGTTTAAACCAGTCCATGCATCTGCCATAATTATACCTCCTTTATTATGTAGACTATCATCAATATAATTATCTCTTATAATGTACAGTTTGTAAATAAAATGAGAATAAAAAAAGAGTGCTTTACACTCTTTTTATCTCCATCTTTCATTCATTATGTTTTCAATATTTTGTATTGCTTCTTGTATTGTTTATTGTTGTGCTAACATATCAGCTAAGTCTGTTGAGTTAGCAGCAAGCTCTTCTTCAGCTTCTTTTTTACCAATTTCAAGTTGTAATGTTTCTTCTTTAAATGCATCTGCTAAATAATTTCTTGCATCTATAAAATCATTTTTGAATTGTGATACTGTATTTTTAATTAATGCTTTATATGTTGCTTCTAATTCTCCAGATGGGTCATATAATCCTAATTCCACTGGTAACTCATCTAATGATTTAACTGTTTCACTGCATCCATATTCGAAAGAATCAAGAGCCGTCTTAGCAAGAGGGATGTTCATTCCTTTAACTCCATTTATATCTTCTCTTATTTTTTTTGGCACTCCTCCATACATCATATAGTCAACTCTATAATTAAAAGTAGCACCATTATGTTTTGCCATCTCTGTTGCAGCTTCGCTTACAGCTTTTAATAATTTATTACGCATTTCACATAATTCTTTTTTATACTTAAACAAACTAGTTAAATGTTCATTAAAATTAACTGCATTATCTGATCCCCAAGTTTCATATAATGTATCATTAAACAAATCAAAGTTTGTTGAATAATTATGAATAATATTTTTGGTTTTATCAGCAAAAGTATTTAGTTGACTAGTTACTATTCTAATATTTATACCAGTCCAGTCATCTGCCATAATTTATTCCTCCTTTATTATCTAATTATTTACTTTATCAAGCATATCTGCTAAACCATTTGAATAATCACATATAGAATTTTGAATTGAGTTTATTAACACGATTGTTGCTTCTAGGAAATCATCTTCTGTATAATGACTATCATTAAGATCTAATAATTCTTTATTTAATACTAATTCGTTAGGAATATGATATTCCTTACACATGTCATTTGTGAATGCTGCAAGCATTCTTAATTGTTCATAAATAATATTTTGCTTTTCTTTAGTAGGTTCTTTTTTAAAGTATTCCATATATTGTTCTAAAGTTTCTTCATCAAAACTATCTAAATCCATATTATCAATCTCCAATCTATTAAAATAAGTTATCTAACTTTTTTGCTACTTCTTCATTCTTTGTAGAATTAGTTGTATATGCTGCTTCATTCCATAGTTTTTCAAATTTTTTATATTGACCATTTAACCTAGACATAGTTTGTTTAAATTTAGTCATTTTAAAAAATCTATGTTGTGCATTATATCTTGCTGCGATAGCATGATTTGGTGTAGTCTGTTTTTCCCCAGCTTGGGTATATTCATACATCTTTCCTAAAGGTTCATCTTTTGTGCCTGATGCTTTTTGCATTTCAGCTCGTCTTATTTCTTCTTGAAGACGAAGAATCTTGTTTAAAACTGTAATAGCCTTTTTAGAATCAAAATACAAGTCATCATTAATAAGCTCTCTTGTAGTAAACTCTTTAAAAGGATCAAATGATCTTGTATCTTTTCTTAAATCCATTAATTCTTTTTGAGCAGCCCATAGTTCATTTTTTAAATACCATAAATTCGCCATTTTATCACCTATAATCCTTAATTTAATTTTATCATTATTTATTCTATTAATAAATAAAAATTATGATATAATTAGAATTGAAAGGAGACTTGTAAAATGGCAAAAGAAAAAGAAGTAAAGAAGGAAGAAAAGAAAGAAGTAAAGAAGGAAGAAGTAAAAGATTATTCAATTGAAGAACAAGATCAAAAAAGATTGAAAGGAATAAGTAAGTTTATTTATGTTATTGCAAAAATATTAAAAGTATTTGCAATTATTGGTATTGCAGGAATTGCAATTCTAATGATTCTTATTCCTGTAGCTACATCTAGTATTAAATCTGATAAAGATGATTATGGACAATACATAAAATTGTTTGACCATAATTTCTACTATGAACGTAGTGAAGAAAAAGTAGAGTTCTTCGAAAAGGATAAAGAAGATGATAAGATAGTTATTAAAACTAAGAGTGAAGTAGAAACATTTAATAAGATTCTTGACTATTTAGACAAGAATGATTTAACTAAGATGACTATCTTTATTGAAGTAGAACTTGCTTTAGTAGTAGCTATATTAGTTATTGAAGTAATGCTTCTTAATAGAGTTCGTGACTTCTTTATTAATATCCGTGAAAAGAGTAGTCCATTTATTAAAGATAATGTTCTATTATTACAGGATATTGGAAAGTTCTTAATTATTTCATTTGTAATTACTTTTGTAATGGGATGTATCAGTTCATTAGTAGTTAATAGTGATTTAAGTATTAGATCTGTTTCTATTGCAGAAATCTTAATAGTATACGTAGCATTATATATATTTAGATATGGTGTTAAGTTACAAAACGAAACAAAAGGAAAGATTTATTCAGAGGAAGAATAATCTTTCTTTTTTTTTTGCGTTTATTGACTTAGTTGGAATAGAATAGTAAAATAATATATATATATAATAATGGAGTGATTGGTATGAAGAAGAAAAATTATAAAATATTATTTATAGTGTTATTTAGTATTACCTTCTTTTTTTCAATTATTGGAATTGGAAGGGTTTTAGCAGTGGAGCCAAACTTTATCTTAACAGGAGCAAGTATTGAAGATAAATCAGCTACTACTGATGCTACAATAACTAGTTTTTCTAATGATAGTTTAAATACTGAAATAACTTATCATAAAGTAAATGATTTTGTTAAATTAAGACTAACTATTAAGAATAATACTTCTACTGATTATAAAGTTAAATTAGTTAGTGATAATAATACTAATGGAAATATAGAATATGAATATGATTCATATGAAAATTATGAATTTAATGCTGGATCTACTTTAGATGTTATATTAACTGCAACTTATAAAAATGAAGTAGTAAATATAAGTGAAAGAGATCAAGATAATAGTTTTAAACTTACATTTGAGTTTATTGATGAAGAGGGAAATGTAGTTGATGGTGATGTTATTATCAATCCAAGTACATACGATAATATTCATCATTATGTAATCTTATTAATAATTTCTTTAGTAGGATTAATAGTTGCAATAAGATATAAATATAAAAATAAATTAATGATTATTGTAGCAATAGCTTTATTAGTACCAATTACTGTAAGAGCATTATCTCCAAGTTTTTCAATTAATTTTAGTGAAGAATTAGAATTATATGACAAGATGGTTATTACTTATGAAGATAATGGAGAAGTAAAAACTGAATTAATTGGTTATGATACTATACCAGAAGTACCAGTAATAACTGTTCCAGATGGTAAAGAATTAGCAGGATGGTATATTGGAGATGAACTTTATAACTTTGATACTCCAATTACTCAAGATACAGAATTAACTCCTAAGTTTAATTTAATAACATATCATATAACATATGATTTAGATGGTGGAGATGCATTAGGTAAAATAGATGAATATAATGTTGAGACTGATACATTTACTTTAGTAAATCCAACTAAAGAAGGATATACTTTTGCAGGATGGACTGGAAGTGGTATTAGTGAAGCACAACAAACAGTTACTATTACTAAAGGAACAATAGGAGATAAAAACTATGTAGCTCATTATACAGCAAATCCTTATACAGTTGCATTTGATGGAAATGGAAGCACAAGTGGAACAACAGCATCAGCTAGTTGTACTTATGGAACTGCTTGTACATTAACTTCTAATGGATTTGAAAAAACAGGACATACATTTGCAGGATGGGCAGAAACAGCAAATGGTGAAGTAGTATATACTGATGGTGCATCTGTAACAAATTTAGTAACAAGTGGAACAAAGACTTTATATGCTAAATGGACAGTAAACACTTATACTGTTGCATTTGATGGAAACGGAAGTACAAGTGGAACAACAACTTCAGCAAATTGTACATATGGTACTGCTTGTACATTAACTACAAACGGATTTGAAAAAACAGGACATACATTTGCAGGATGGGCTGAGACAGCAGATGGTG
>CAMKPE010000028.1 GCA_946414595.1 uncultured Clostridium sp. | reverse complement strand
GCATTTTCAAAACAAATTGGTTGAACACCTTTAACTATTTCATATGGATCAAATCCTGCATCAGTACATATTTTTCTAGCTTCTTCAAGATCTTTAATTCCATATTGTTTCATTACTTTTTCTATTTGTTTTATTCTTCTTTCATAACTTTCAAATAATGCCATAACTTATTCCTCCCTTGGGTCAATCTTCTTAACCGCTTCATCGAATCTTCCATAAGTTCCACTAGCTTTTTCTATTGCTTCCTCTGGGCTGATTCCTTTTTTGATATTTTCCATCATTTTTCCAAGGTTAACATACTTATAACCAATTATTTCATTATTTTTATCAAGTCCTAATTCCATTACATATCCTTCAGCAACATCTAGGTATCTTACACCTTTTAATTTTGTTGAATATATTGTACCAACTTGACTTCTTTTACCCTTACCTAAGTCTTCCATACCAGCTCCAATAGCTAGCCCACCTTCAGAAAAAGCTGATTGACTTCTTCCATAGACAATTTGTAAGAATAATTCTCTCATAGCAGTATTAATTGCATCACAAACCAAATCTGTATTTAAAGCCTCAAGTATAGTTTTACCAACTAGTATTTCTCCAGCCATAGCAGCACTATGAGTCATACCAGAGCATCCTATTACTTCGACTAATGCTTCTTCAATGATTCCTTTTTTAACATTTAATGTTAATTTGCATGCGCCTTGTTGTGGTGCACACCATCCAATACCATGAGTAAGACCACTAATATCTTTTATTTCTTTTGCTTGAACCCATGCACCTTCTTCTGGGATTGGTGCAGGACCATGGCATACTCCATGAACTGGACACATATTTTCAACTTCTTTTGTATATATCATATTTACCTCCAAGAATTATTATAACAAAAAAACTAAGTAAAAAGAATTACTTAGTTTATTTATTTTTATTAATTATTCTACTTCTCTTAATGAAAACAATATATTAAAATCTAAATTTGTATTTTTAGAATTTATATTTTCATAATAGTTACTACTATCTATATATGATTCTATTAATGAATCAAACCTTATTAAATGATTTGATATATATACAAAATATATATTTAAAGCATAATTACTTTTTTTAACGATTATACGAACTATCTTTTCTTTTAGAAATGATGATTGCATGTCATACTTTTCAATAAAAGTAAATCCATTTTTAATAAGTAATTTTATATACTTATTAACTTTATCATTAAAATCACTTATTTTTATAGCTCCTAAATCAGTAATAACTATTTTACTAGTATTATCATTACTACTTAAAGCAAGTATACCTTTTTTATTTGAAACTGTGTCAAAACTTAAATATGAAGGTATTTCAAAACTAAATTTTACATCATTTTTATCGTAATCAATTTTAATATTTTTATTACTTAAACTGTCATAACTAAAAGAAGTAATAAATTCAAATGTTTCACATTGAATATCTACAATATCTTCTGATAATTTACTCGCTAATTCTTCATCATTAACTTTTCTAAATGCCCAATAATATCTAGTTATTAAATCAAACTTAGTTAGTATTTCTTCTTTGCTTCTCATTTTAGTAGCTTTAACTAAACTATCATAATTTTTATATTTTAAAATAATTTTATCTATTTCTTCAATATTACATTTATTCTTAGAATCAATTTTTTTAACTAAACCAAGTGCCCATAAGCACACATTTACACTTTCAAATTTCAAACAAAACTCTTCAAGTTCACTTTGAGAATATAGTTTATTAAGAATATTAACTATTAATGCTTTATTTTCAAGAGTAAATATATTATCTATATTATATTTTTTATTAATATCATCAAGTAACTTACCAACTGAAAAAATGGAAGAATTTAACATGAATTTAGCTGAACTTGCAATAACATAATCAACTAGTAATTTATTAATTATTTCTTCTTCTTCTCTTATTTCAGTTAATGAATTAATAGGTATTCTCACCATATACTCTAAATATGGGATATTTTCTTCTTTTAATTCATTAATGTTGTTAGTTATTCTTAGCTTATCAACAATATCTAATTCTAGTGTCTCTTCCATATTATAACTCCTATATTATTCTTCTATCATATTATAGCATATAAAATAATAGTTTTAAAAAAGTGTCAAACACTTTATACATTCTATGTAAAATTAATTTGTAAACTAGACAATAAAGTTTTACAAAATCTATTGTTAAATCTGTGTATATTTAATATAATTAAGTCAAGATAAGGAGGAGAAGATATGAAGATAAAATTTAAAAGAAAAATGTTATTCTTTGTTGCTTTAATATCCTTATTTTACTGCGTTAGTATAATGCAAGATACTTATGGTAAATACTTAACTAGTGCTGATGCTAATACGGAATTAACAATAGCTAGATGGCAAATCTTAGTTAACACTCAAGATATTGTAAATAATTCAGATTTCTCTGAAGTTGTTGTACCAACATTTAATGGAACTCAAAATATTCAAAGTAATGTAATCGCACCTACTTCAGTTGGAACATTTGATTTGTTAATAAATGCTAATGACACTGATGTTTCATTTACTTATACAATTAGTATAGATACCAGTGATTGCAATGTAACTGATTTAACAATAACTGGATATACTTTAGGTGGTGTATATCACACTTACGATGGAAGTGATATTACTGGTGATATATTATTAAATGATGTAAATAAAACAGTTTCAATAACATTTGATGTAGAATGGACTGACGGAACTGGAGAAACGATGGATAATGAAGATGATACTGAAGCAAGTAAAGATGGAACAACATCATTTGATATAAATGTTAACTTCGTACAAAAAAGATAAGACTTCTTAAGAAGTCTTTTTTTTACTACTAAAAAACAAGTTAGATAATCTAACTTGTTGCTTGTTGAATATATATTTTAATTATTATGCTTATACATGGATCATCTGGATTATTTTGCTTAAATGTATAAGCTCTATTTCCCCAATATGTATCTTCTGCATCATCACCTGATTCATATGGCCAGCTTACTGTAACATTATACGTTGCTGTACCATTTTCAGCTGCAATAGTTGAAGATGATAAAGTTAACTCTATTTTAAATGGATAATCATTTTCCAATTTATTTTCAAGTTGTGCACTAGTTAAATCAGTTGCTACAGGTTGTGCACCCATATTTTCTCTTCCCTGTGTAGTTATGTATTCATCTCCCATTATATTAGCAGATAAAATAACATAATTAACACTTGCTTCCATTTCACCATAGTTATTTGCTTCTATATCATGTGTATATGTTGTCATTCCAGGATAAGCATCATCAACAACTACATCAACATAATTGACTACTGCATCATCACCATCATTAATATCAATTTTCCAACTTCTTACATGAACATCTACTTCAGTACTAACTGTACTAATATAAACAAACCATGCATAAGAGTTGCCAGCAAGTAATATTGAAAGGAATATTAGATGGCTGATTTTAACTTTTTTTAGGACTTTTAAAAATATATTCTTCTTTTTCTTTTCCTCAGTCATCTTCCTCCTTCTCTCTTCTCGATTCAAATATTGCAGATGTTATTTCTATAGACATAATTAACGCAATCATTGTAAACAAAATATAATAAGTTAATTTATTATTCATTAATTTAGCAATAAAACTAAGAATACATGTTTTATAAATTACTTTTCCATATATTTGACTATATTTTATTTCCGGATCTTCTACTTGATTAGCAAGTCCCTTAGTAACAAATACTGTTTCTCCATTTTGTTCATATTTTCTAATTACTTTATGAGTAATTATTAATCCTTTTAATTCTTTTTCTTTTCCTAAATATGTTACATTATCTCCTATATTAATATCTTTATCTTCAACACTTCTAGATATTAATATATCTCCTATATCATATTCATCTTTCATAGATTCAGAAACTATCATAAATACTCTAAATCCACCAATAGATAAATTATTATTAGATGCTCTTTGTACAATAATAACAATTAATAACAAAGCAACAAAAGCATATAAAATACTTCTTAGTATTTTATATGCGATACTTTCTTCTATAATTTTTCTAATTAATCTAATTTTCTCCATCATTTCACCTAAAGCTAAATTTCAATATTTTATTTGTAAATGCTGATATTCTATCATTAAATTTATTTTGAAGTTCTGCAATAGAAGCTTCTTTCTTACTTCTTACCATAGCAATCTTTTGACCTAGAATTTCTTCTAGTGCTTCTTCTGGTAAATCAGCATTTAATTCAACTATTTTATCAATCATTTTATTTGTTAATTCTGTAGCTAATTCTTCTTTTGATTTATCACTCAAAACTTCATGTCTAGCATCAACACTTGTCATTACTAAATAATCAAGCAAGAATGAATCATCAAGCATCTGCTTAATATTATCATCATCTTTTAAATTCTTTCTTTCTCTTTCAATCTTAGTATCATCTTTCATATTTGCTTGTAAGAAATCCCATAATTTCATAGCATATTGAAAGTTTGTATTCTTTAAAATTAAATTAGTCTTTTTAACTGGTGGTATTACCTTAGCAACATGTTCTTTAGCAAGTTGAATATAAACAGGAGTATTAGTAAGATCTGCTACTCTTAATTTTAATTTTTCAAATCTTTCTCTTGTACTCATACCATTTTTTGAACCAACTTTTTTACTAAAATCAGTCTTTGAAGTAATAACCATATTTATATTAACTCTTTCTGCACCAACTTTAGTTACAGCATTATATTCACACTTTTTATCATCTTTTAAGCTTGATGAATCAACAAATGTTTTATCTTTCATATCTAAATACATTTTCATATTATTAATTAATGTGAATATTAATCTGTTTTCATAAGTATTATAACTCTCATCTTTGTTTATATTTAATACTTTAGAAGGTCTAACATCACCATTATCTTGTATTTCTTGAATATAGTTAGTATGTTTGGCTAAATGTTTAATACTTTCAACAGTAATTCTTTTAGCCTGCTCTACTTTAACTACTTCTTCTTCATTAATAATAAATCTATTAGGGTTTCTCAAAATATTATCTAAATATATAATAGTATTTTCCATTATTTCAAGCCAAGCAAAATTTGCTTCTACACTTTCATAGTTAGAAGTTAAAGTATATTCTGATTTTATTGATGTATTAAATCTATCGATTCTCTCATCATTCTCATTATATAATTCAAATAATTTCATTTTTGCCATAACTAACCCTTCTTTTTATTTATTATCCAATTTTCTTAAGTCTTAAAACATATTCAATACATTCCTTCATTTTGTCATCTCCAAATGTTTTATTTAAGAAATCAACAAAACCATCTATTTCATCTCTAATAAATGAGATATTTAATTGTTCAAATTTACGTAAGATTTTTTTAGCAATGAAGTAATCTACTCCACTAACTTCATCTCCACCACAAGCAACAAATACTGGAACAAATTTTTTCATATGTGCAACAATTCTGTTACCGAAGGCAATTCTGAAATGTTTAATAACATAATTATCCATCTCTTCTATTTTGTCTAATACATCTTGTGACATTTCATTTTTAGCCATTGCATCTTCAAATAAGCTATTTAAATATGAGTAATTAATATCTTGACTTGGAACATCTTCTGGCTCAAATACTTGACCTTTATCATTAATATCTAGCGGCATAGCACGGTCGTAAACTTTATCTGTTACCATAAATGTTGAGTCATCGTTATTGATTGTACCAATATACCATACATTTGGTGGTATTTGTAATTTTCCATTTTTTAAATGAATTGGGTCACTTGCCCATCCTGAAGAAACAACTTCTACAATCCATTCATCTTTATTAGGCATCTCTAGAATTGATAACATTTCTGCGAAATAGTACTCAACACGAGAGATGTTCATTTCATCTAGGATTACTGTATGAATATCATCAGTATATCCAGCTTCATATAACTCTTTTAAGATATCTGTTTCATTAAACTTTTTAGTAAATTCGTTAAAGTATCCAAATAACTCTGATCTATCACGCCATGATGGTTGAACAGATGCTACGCAAGAGTCGTGTTTTAAAAATTTTCCCCAAGCATAAGCAAGTGATGTTTTACCTGTACCAGA
>CAMKPE010000027.1 GCA_946414595.1 uncultured Clostridium sp. | reverse complement strand
TAACTTTTCTATATGGAGTCATAATGAATCCATAATCATCTATTTTTGCATAACTAGCTAAAGAAGTGATAAGTCCAATGTTTTGTCCTTCTGGAGACTCAATAGGACAAATTCTTCCATAGTGAGATGCATTAACGTCACGTACTTCCATACCTGCTCTATCACGAGATAATCCACCAGGACCTAAAGCACTTAAACGTCTCTTATTAGTTAATTCAGCAATTGGATTTGTTTGATCCATGAATTGAGATAATTGGCTTGAACCAAAGAACTCTTTCATAGCTGCTGTAATAGGTCTAATATTAATTAATGTTTTTGGAGTAACTTCTTCCATCTCTTGAGTAGTCATTCTTTCACGAATAACTCTTTCCATACGAGATACACCAATTCTAAATTGGTTTTGTAACAATTCTCCAACTTGTCTTACACGACGATTTCCTAAATGGTCGATTTCATCAAAGTTACCAAATCCATGTAATAGATTTAAGTAATATGAAACTGAAGCATATACATCTGATATAGTTAATCTCTTAACATCTATAGATTGATCATTACCTATTAATGTAAATACTTCTTTCTTATTATTAGGATTATATATTTTAATAGTTTGAATTTTATTGTATTGATCTAATTCTTCATTAATCTTTGCTTCTACTAGGTTATATCCATCTGCAAAAATTTCTTTTAATCTATTAAATACATCTTTATCTATAACAGTACCCTTTTCGAATACTACTTCTTTTCCAACTTTAATATCTTCTGCTAAAGTTTGATTTAATACTCTATCTAATACATTTAATTTACGATTAAATTTATAACGACCAACACGTGCTAAATCATATCTAAACTCATCAAAGAATCTAGTAATGATTTGGTTCTTAGAAGAATCAAGTGTAGATGGTTCTCCTGGTCTTAATTTTTCGTAAATCTCTATTAATGCTTCATCAGTATTTCTTGTTGAATCTTTAGCAAGAGTATTCTCAATATACTCATCTTTTCCAAATAATTTTAATATATCTTCATCGCTTGATAATCCAAATGCACGTAAAAGAGTTGTAAGAGGAACCTTTCTTGTTCTATCAATTCTTACATACAAAACATCCCTGGCATCAGTTTCATACTCTAGCCAAGTACCACGTGTAGGTATTATTTGAGAAGTTATACTACTTCTACCACTTTTATCAACTTCACGATTAAAATATACACTTGGTGATCTTACAAGTTGAGATACTATAACACGTTCTGCACCATTGATTACAAATGATCCAGAATCAGTCATTATAGGCATATCACCCAAGAATATTTCTTGTTCTTTTACTTCACCAGTTTCATGGTTGAATAATCTAACTTCAACCTTTAAAGGTGCAGCATAAGTTGTCTCTCTATCCTTACTTTGTCTGATACTATATCTTGGTTCATCAAAATGATAATCACCAAACTCTAATGAAAGAGTACCAGAAAAGTTTTCAACAGGGAATAAATCATCAAAAACTTCTTTTATACCAGTTTCTATAAACCACTGATATGACTTTTTTTGAATTTCTAACAAATCTGTTAGTTCATAAGTATTTCTAATACGAGAAAAACTTCTTCTTTGTCTGTGTTCACCACAATTAATAACCTTATATGCCACTAAAATTCACCCCTATTACAATATTTTACAAAGATCAAAAATAGCCCAATCTAATACGTAGCCAATTTATATTATTATCATATTTTTTACAAGTTGTCAACGCAAAAAACACTTAATTACGAAAAAACCTTTTTCTTTGCAAACAACTTCAACATTATATATATCTGATATATCTCTAATTGCTGTTTTCGCTCCATGGTCCTTTCTCATTACGAAGTACAAAACACCATCATTTTTTAAATGCTCTTTTGCACCTCTTAGCATTTTATATACAACTTCCTTTCCAGCCCTTATAGGTGGATTGGTAATAATATAACTATATTTTTTGTTTTCGTCGATCATATCATAACAATCGCTTTCAAAATAATTAATATTTGTAGCCTTATTTAGCTTCATATTCATTTCTGCTAAATGAAGTGCTCTTCTATTAACATCAACTGCATCAAAACTAGCATCTACAAATCTTGAAAGTATAATACTTACAACACCATAGCCACAGCCTAAATCTAACACATCACCACTTATATCTTTATATGGTAAATTTTCAAGTAATAGTCTTGTACCAAAATCTAACTTTTCTTTTGAAAAAACACCGTTGTCCGTTCTAAAAATAAATTTACTTCCTAAGAATATAGTTTCAAATTCTTCTATATTGCTAGGAAGGTTTGCATTTTCAAAATATTGGCTCATATTAGATCATCCTTTACAAAGAAAAAAAGAAGTTAACTACAACAAATATTATAGTTAACTCCTTTCGTAATAAATATCATACAACATATAAATTGTTTTTTCAAGTAATTTTTTCAATAATTAATTATTCAATTCTTCGATACTTTTTACCATCTACTTCAATTACTTCCATATTTGTTTCTTTAACTTTAATCCTATCTCTTGCATAACTTGGAACATCCATATCATTAACAGGCCCAAGGACTTTTATATTATGATTATAATATTTAACTCTTACATATGATCCAATTGGATATCTATCTGGATCACCTGATATTTTCTCAGTTACTTTTTCAACCATATGCGTACTTTCTACATAAACATTAAACTCAAACTGCATTACTGGATATCCATTAATATAAACGTTAGTCTCATAATAATTCTCAACTGAAGCATAACAGTCTTCTCCTTTTATAGAAATCCTTGCATTTCTAATTGCCCTAAATAATCCATATAGAAAAGATATTATACCTATTAAAAAGAATAAACCAAGGAATGCTATTGACCATATTTCTAATACATTAAACGATAGAAACATTATTAAACTAAAAATAGATACAGCCAAGAATATTCCACCAAATATTATAAAAAACATATATATTCACCTACTATCAAATTAAGTATAGCATCATTAATATCTTTTATAAATAAAAAAGCATATTTAATATGCTTACTTTACTCTTTTATATTCCGCTCCTTCTATTTCTACAATAGTAGGAAATTCTTTCTTAATTATTTCAAGTATATCTTTAGAAACATCTTTTTCTTCTAGTTCTTTATCATCTTCAATAATTAATTCGTTATCTAAATATTTTACTTTCAATAAAGATCCAACTGAATAGTTATTTTTATTAAGTCCTAACTTATAAGTAGTTGTAAATGTCTTTTTATCTTTTTCACTATATACTAATAAATCAATTTTATAGTAGTGGTAATCTTCATAGTTATATAAATACGTTTCAGTATTAAATATTCCATATGAATTAAATCTTGTTATAGCAGCAATACATTCCTCACCATTATTTTTAATTTTTTCTTTTCTTTTATTATATTTGTAACAAAAAAACAATACTAGTACTAGTGATGCAAGATAAGTAACACTAATAAATAAAACAAAAAAATCATTCATATAAATACCTTCCTATGGATTAATTATTCTTTTATATTTCATTCCTAATATAACAACTGTATCGTCAATTTCTTTTTTTATCATGTTTTTAATATTATTAGGAACAAAATTAGAACTTATACTTTTTATACGATAGATATTTCCCTTATAATACTTTAATTCAACATATGTACCTAGTGGAAATTTATTTTTATTTGTACCTATCTTTGTTGTAATTACTTCTGGTTTTCCTGATTCATCATATACATTAAAATCTGATTCATATATATATTGGTTATATACTAATGAATTAGTTTTTCTAACATCAGTTACAAAAGCATAAGTCTTTTTACCAAAAAGAAGAGTTAAAAAATCTTTTCCTCCGCTTATTAGTCCACATAACAAAACAGCTAACCCAACAACTAATATAAGGAATGTTAATAAAATTCCTAAATCACCTAATTCTAGTAAATTACAAACGATAAATGTTATTAATGATAAAACAAGTATTACTACTCCACTTATTATAGTTTGCATATAATCACCACACTACCATAATAAGTATATCATTTTTTAAATAAAAAAAGCATACTTTCGTATGCCTTAATTATTTAACTTCTACTTCTGCTCCAGCTTCTTCTAACTTAGCTTTGATTTCGTTAGCTTCATCAACAGAAATGTTTTCTTTAACAGCTCCACCGTTATCAGCGATAGCTTTAGAATCAGCAAGTCCTAAACCAGTGATTTCCTTAATTACTTTAATTACGTTGATCTTTCCAGGTCCAGCGTTAACTAATGTAACTGTAACTTGGCTTGGTCCTTCGTCTGCTGCTGCAGCTCCACCAGCTACTGGTGCAGCAACTGCTACTGAACTTGGATCTACTCCAAATTCTTCCTTCATAGCGTCTACTAATTCTTTAATTTCTAATAGACTCATTTCTTTTAAACTTTCAATAAAACTTTCTTTTGTTAATTTTGCCATTTCAAATATCCTCCCTTAATTAATTTTCTTCCTTTTGTTTAGCATATAAATCTAAACATATTGATAAGTCTTTTGGAATTCCCATCATACCAGCTGCAAGCATAGTAAGTAGTCCTTCTCTTGATGGAATAGTTGCAAGTTTAGCTAATGTTTCTTGATCAGTAACTTCACCATCAACAACTCCAACTTTTAATGTTACAACATCATGTGTCTTTGCAAAATCTGCAAGAGCTTTAATTGGTGCAACTTGATCAGTTCCAAATGCTAATGCACTTGAACCAGTTAAATGTTCGTTAACATCAAGCTTAAGATCAGCAAATGCTCTAGCCATTAAAGTATTTTTATATACTTTATAGTCAGAACCAGATTCTCTTAAAGTTCTTCTTAACTTCTTAGTATCTTCATCAGTTAATCCAGTATAAGTGAATATAACAACTGAAGATGCATCTTTAACTGTTGATTTAATCTCATCAATTACTTCTTGTTTCTTTGCTAAGATTTTCTCACTTGCCATAAGAATCCTCCCTCTATATTTAATTTATTGGGGCTATATAAAAAGCCTCTATTGTGACATAGAGACTCTAAAAACAAACTTTTTTAGTTTCGTCCTCGGTAGGATTTACAAATTACCTACTGTCTATGGCACCAACAAATTAATTGTATTATATATTAACTTCTACTAAATGTCAAAAGAATTTGAAATAATTTTAATTCCAGGACCCATAGTAGTAGCTATTGAAATATTTTTAACGTAATCACCTTTTACTGTTGAAGGTTTAGCTTTCATTAATACACTCATAAATGCATTTAAGTTTTCAACTAATTGTTCTTCAGTAAATGAAGTGTTACCAATAATTCCGTGAATGTTTCCGAATGTGTCAGTTCTATATTCAACACGTCCAGCTTTAACATCACTAACTGCTTTTTCTACATCAGTAGTAACTGTTCCAGTTTTAGGGTTTGGCATTAAACCTTTTGGTCCTAATACTTTACCTAATTTACCAAGAAGTGGCATCATATCTGGAGTAGCAATCATAACATCGAATCCGAACCAGTTTTCTTTTTCGATCTTTTCTAACATATCAGTATCTCCAACGAAGTCAGCTCCAGCAGCTTTAGCCTTTGTAGCATTTTCTCCTCTTGCGATAACTAATACTTTCTTACTCTTTCCAGTACCATGTGGTAATACAATAGCACCTCTTAATTGTTGATCAGCTTTTTTAGTATCAAGATTTAATCTAACAGCTAATTCAACTGATGCAACGAATTTACTAACAGATGTTTCTTTAGCTAATTTAACAGCTTCTTCTTTTGTATAAGCTTTACCTTTTTCAATTTTGTTTAAAGCTTCTACGTACTTTTTACCTCTTTTTCTCATTATTAATTCCTCCTTATGTGGTCTAGCGGATTAAAGCGATTCCTCCCACATAGGTATAAACCTATATGTTAATTAATTTACTATTCTTTAATAGTAACACCCATATTACGGGCAGTACCTTCAACTATTTTCATAGCTTCTTCAACTGTATAACAGTTTAAGTCAGGTAATTTTATTTCAGCAATTTCTTTTAATTGATCCTTAGTAAGTGATCCAACTGTTTCAGCAGATCCCTTAGTAGAACCTTTTTGAATCTTAGCAAATTTCTTTACTAAGAATGGTGTAGGTGGAGTTTTAACTACGAAGTCAAAACTTCTATCATCATAGATTGAAATTTCAACTGGTAATACATCTCCCATTTTATCTTTAGTTGCATCATTATATTTTGTACAAAAATCTTGTAAATTAATTCCTGCAGGTCCTAAAACAGTTCCAACTGGTGGAGCTGGTGTAGCTCTT
>CAMKPE010000026.1 GCA_946414595.1 uncultured Clostridium sp. | reverse complement strand
TAAGATAGTTGTTCAAGGTGGTACATTCTTAAATGATGCTGTATTAAAAGCATTTGAAAACATTACAGGAAAAGAAGTAATAAGACCAGATGTTGCAGGATTAATGGGAGCTTATGGAGTTGCCTTAATCGCACTTGATAGTTATAAAAAATATAATGATAAAGATGTAAAGAGTTCTATATTAAATGTAGATGAAATAAATAATCTAGAAATTAAGACTTCTTTTGCAAGATGTCAAAGATGTGAGAACCATTGTGCTCTTACAATTAATAGATTTAATAAAAAAGCATTTATCTCTGGTAACAGATGTGAAAGAGGTAGTGGTAATAATGGAAGTAATACAACACTTCCTAATATGTATTCATGGAAATATGATAGATTATTTAACTATGAACCATTAGATAATGCTCCTCGTGGAGAAATAGGAATACCTAGAGTACTTAATATGTATGAAAACTATCCATTATGGTTTACTATTCTTACAAATCTAGGATTCAAAGTAGTATTATCAGATCATTCAAATAGAAGAATCTATGAAAGTGGAATTGATTCAATACCAAGTGAATCAGTATGTTATCCAGCTAAACTTGTGCATGGACATATGGTTAACTTAATAGAGAAGGGTGTTAAAACAATCTTCTATCCATGTGTAATATTTGAAAAAGAAGAGTTTAAAAACACAGATAATCATTATAACTGTCCTATTGTACAAAGTTATGGTGAATCAATTAAATTAAACTTAGAAGATTTAAAAAATAAAAATATTAAATATATAAACTCATTCTTACCTTTAGAAGAGAAGACATTAATAAACTTATTCTTAAAATTACCAGAATTTAAAGAATATAAGTTCAACAAAAAAGAAGTTAAGAATGCAATACATAAAGGATTCTTAGAACAAGAAAAGTTCAAAGAAGATGTTAGAAAAAAAGGAGAAGAATTCTTAAAGTACATAAATGAACATGATGAGAAAGCAATAGTACTTGCAGGAAGACCATATCACTTAGATAAAGAAGTAAATCATGGAATTGATACAATGATTAATTCTTTAGGTCTTGCTGTATTATCAGAAGATTCAATATGTCATTTAAGTAAGTTAGAATCTAATCTTCGTGTAGTAAATCAATGGGAATATCATGCAAGAATATTCCATGCAGCAGATGTTGTTTCACAATATGATAACATCGAACTTGTTAACTTAAACTCATTTGGTTGTGGACTTGATGCGATAATAACTGACCAAGCAGAAGAGATATTGAGATTCAATAACAAGTTGTTTACTACAATTAAAATAGATGAAATTAATAACTTAGGAGCAGCTAAAATAAGAATTAGATCATTAATTGCTTCAATGAATAAGAGAATAGAAAACAATAAATATTCTCCATATCAATATGAAAAGAATTATTTCAAGAAGAGTGATAAAAAACATATATTACTTCTTCCTGATATGACAGCATTCCATATGCCTTTATTAGAAGCAGTAATGAATAGTTGTGGTTATAAGGCAGTATATTTAAGAGAAACAACAGATAATACAATTGAAACAGGGCTTAAATATGTTAATAATGATGCTTGTTATCCAGCAATTATAGTTACTGGTCAATTAATTGAAGCATTACAAAGTGGTAAATATGACTTAGATAACACTAGTGTAATTATTACTCAAACTGGTGGAGGATGTCGTGCTACTAACTATATAGGATTAATAAGAAAAGCACTTAAGGATGCTGGACTTGAGAAAGTATCAATTCTATCATTCAACTTAAGTGGAATGGAAAAAGAACAAGCATTTAAAATAACACTTCCAATGGTTAATAAATTATTACAAGCAGTAGCATACGGTGATTTATTAATGAAACTTTTATATTCTACAAGACCTTATGAAAAGAATAAGGGTGAGAGTAAGAAGTTATATGATAAATGGAATGATATATGCTATAAAGCAGTAATTAAAGGAAGTATTAGAGAATATAGAAAGAATGTTAAACAAATAGTTAAAGAATTTGATAGCATTCCAATAAAATTAACAAATAAACCAAAAGTAGGAATAGTAGGAGAAATCTTAATTAAGTATCATACATTTGGAAACGATAATTTAGTTGATAAACTAGAAAAAGAAGGATCTGAAGTATGTGCTCCAGAATTAATGGGATTTGTTAAGTATTGTGCATTTGATAGTATTGCTCGTGATAAATTGTTAAGAAAGAGTTCATTCTATTCATATGCATGTAAAAAATTAATAGATATAATTGGATTCTATGAGAAACCAGTAAATAAAGCTTTAGATAAGACAAGATTTAGAAAGAATACTGATATTTATAAATTATCTGAAAATGTTGAAGGAATTATTTCCTTAGCAAACCAAACAGGTGAAGGTTGGTTCTTAACTGGTGAAATGATTGAATTTATTAAAGAAGGTATTAATAACATTGTTTGTGTTCAACCATTTGCATGTTTACCTAACCATATAGTAGGTAAAGCAGTTATTAAAAAGATTAGAGAGTTGTACCCAGATAGTAATATAGTTGCAATAGATTACGACCCAGGTGCAAGTCACACTAACCAAGTAAACAGAATTAAATTAATGTTAACTGTTGCAAAAGAAAAGAATAAATAAAGGGAGTTCTTATGGAAAGTTTTAAATTAACTAATAATAAAGTTTGTAAAAGATGTGGAACAGAAAACTTAAAAGATGCCCACATTTGTTATAAATGTGGTTATGAATTAAAAAGAAATATAGGATGCTTTGCATCATCAATTACTATGTTCTTGTTTTTTCATTTTGCTTTAGCACTTTTTATATTTAGTTGGGTATTAATTGCTTTGCTTGGTGCTGAGGCAATGAATAGCCCTCTTGTTGTTCTTATATTGTTATTAAGATTTATAAGAGTGGTATCTGGAATAGGAGCAGTAATAACTTTAATATTAGCAATAACGTTTTATTGTAAGTCCAAAAGATAGATAGTAAAAAGATTTGTATATCAAATCTTTTTTTTGTTATAATTTCATTATGGTAGGTGAGTGTGATGAATTGCCCTAAATGTAACAAAATATTAGATGATGGCGCTACTTATTGTATGAGTTGTGGTATTAGAGTAGATGATCCAGAAGCTAATCAAGAGATGATTAGGAAATCTATGCCACCAAAGAAAAGTAAAAAGAAACTAATCGCATTAATAATAGTATCTCTAATAGTCATTTTATTAATTGTAGGAATAATAATTACTTTATTAATATCAAAAGATAATGATAAAAAAGAAAAGAAAGAGAAAGAAGAATTAGAAAAGAAAGAAAACTTTGTTACAGTAGTAAATTCTTTTTATGAAACAATTAAGAAAGAAGTTGCTAGTAATGAAAAACTTAATTTCTTTGAAAAATCAATTCTATATCTTGTACCAGTTGGATCAGTAAGTAATTGTGATCAAGAAAGAAAATCACCATATAGTGATAAATGGAACTATGCATATATAGGAGTAGTAGATTCTAGTACAGGATATGAGTTCTATTTTATTGGAGAAGATTCTACAGGAGTAGGAGTTACTTTTGATTTAGTAAAGAATATTAAGAAAGAAAAAATATATGATAACTATAAAACAACTAATATAACAGAAGAGGCTTCTTCATTATTAAAGAAATATTATGAAATAGATAGAACCTATGTATTAAAAGAAAAATTAGAGAAAGATGAAAAAGGAAGCGAAAATCCTAAATTTGAAGAATTAAATAAAGATTTAAAAAAGTTATTAAAATCTAAAAAAACAACTATTGAAAAAATAGTATTCGTATCAGATAAAGCAGGATGTAAATATGCTTATAATGAATCAATACCGGGAAAGAAGAAAGAGAGTAAAATAAGTATTAATGATGTTTACTTCCAAAATAATAATTTCACATCAGGAGTAAATGGAAATGTTTCATACTTCACTAATGGAAAGAAAGTATTAAATATAGAAAAAGATTACTATAACGGAATGCAAGAGATAGAGTTCTATGTATATGATATTGATGATAATTATTCTTTTGATAATGATATCGAAATAATTAACAATCTAGTAGAACCAGATATTTCAAAACAATTAAAAACATTAATATCTAAGTTTACTAAGATAATAAAGACAGCATACAAAAAAGAAGATCCTGTACTAACGCAAGAATTTAAAATAATAATTGAAGATATAGAAATAGAATTTGATTATAAACAGGATTATCAGGGTAATAGAAAAATTCTAACATATTATATTAAAGATAACATGGATAATGGTAAACAAAGAGTAACTGAAAAAGCAGTTATAACTGATTTTGATACTTATTTTGATGAAACAAATACTTATGTTAAAAGTATTTATGGAAAAGATCTATCTAATTTTAAAGAATTATTAAAAAAAGAATTCAATGAAAAGAATACATCTGATTTTGAATTCTGGATAAAAACAAAAGATTTATATTTCCAAATATCAATAAATCCAGCATTAATGACAAGCGTGTCTGATTTTGGAGAAAATGAATATTATATAATGTATGAATATACTGATGACTATGATGTTTATGAAATGAATTATTTCTTAAAACATAAGGCTACAGACAAAGAGGCAGATGTTAGAAAATATCTAAAAGAAGATTTTGAAAGAATCAAAGAAATATATGGTATTGATCTAACCGGGTCAATTGATACTTTAACAACAAAAATAATGGAGTATTGGAAAGATCAAGATTGCTCAAAGAAGTGCGATGATATAGATGATGCTCATGAAGCTACAAGTTGTTATTCTAAATGTCCAGACTCTTATATGAGCATAGATGGAAAGTATTATTTCCGTTTTCCAAAGAAAAATGAAGCGTTTGAAGTAGCAATAACAAAAATGAAATAAAGAAATAGAAATATTTCTTTTTTTTTATTATAATTTGTTATATAATACAATAGATTTTGGAAGTGATATTTATGTATGACGTTATTGTAATTGGAGGAGGACACGCTGGATGTGAAGCATGTTTAGCAAGTGCTCGTCTTGGTAAAAAGACATTACTAGTAACAGGAAAAATTAAAAATATTGCAGATATGCCATGTAATCCTTCTATAGGAGGACCAGCCAAAGGTATTATTGTTAGAGAAATAGATGCCTTAGGTGGAGAAATGGGTAAGAATATAGATAAGAGCTTTCTTCAAATGAAGATGCTTAATACTAAAAAGGGACCTGCAGTAAGAGCATTACGTGCTCAAGCAGATAAAGTAACTTATCAAAAAGAAATGCAAGAGACTATACTTCATCAAGAAAATCTTGAAGTATTAGAAGCAATGGCAGAGGACTTAATTGTAGAAGATAACAAGATTAAGGGAATTATCACAAGAGATGGTAAAGAAGTATTAGGTAAGTCAGTAATTGTTACAACAGGAACTTATCTAAAAGGAATGGTATTATATGGTGCTACTAAAATATCTAGTGGACCACATAATGAAGAACCATCATTACATTTAAGTGATGCATTAAAAAGGGTTGGGTTCACAATTAAACGTTTAAAGACAGGAACTCCACCTAGAATAAAGAAAGAAAGTATTGATTATTCAAAAGCAGTTATTCAACCAGGAGACCAAGATTTATATAACTTTTCTTTCTCAAATACACCAAATTATAATCCAGATGAACAAATACCATGTTATTTAATATATACAACACCTGAAACACATAAGATTATTAAAGATAACTTAAAGAAATCTAGCATGTATGGTGGTTATGTTGAAGGAGTTGGACCAAGATATTGTCCATCAATTGAAGATAAAATTGTTAAATTTGCAGATAAAGAAAGACATCAAATATTCTTAGAGCCAGAAAGTATTTATTATGATGACATATACATTCAAGGTTTTTCAACAAGTATGCCACATGATGTTCAAGAAAAAATGGTTCACAGTCTTCCTGGACTTGAGAATGCAGAAATAGTTAAATATGCTTACGCTATTGAATATGACGCAATTGATTCAATGCAATTAAAACCAAGCTTAGAAACTAAAATTGTTGAAAACTTATTTACTGCAGGACAAATAAATGGAACTAGTGGTTATGAAGAAGCTGCAGGACAAGGGTTGATTGCAGGTATTAATGCAGTAAGAAAACTTGATAATAAAGAACCATTAATATTAAAAAGAAATGAAGCTTATATTGGAGTATTAATAGATGATTTAGTAACTAAAGGGGTAATAGACCCTTATAGATTATTAACATCACGTGCAGAATATAGATTATTACTTCGTCATGATAATGCTGATATAAGATTAATGAATTATGGTCATGACATTGGTTTAATAAATGAAGAAGAATATAAAAAGTTTAATGATAAATTAAATGATATAGAAAAATTGAAAGAAATATTAAAAACAAAGAGATTAAATCCTACAGATGAAACTAATAAATATTTAGAATCTCTAGGAAGCGCTAAATTATTAGATTCAATTTCTTTATATGATTTATTAAAAAGACCAGAAATAGAATATGATTCAATTAAAGATTATATTGAAGAAGAATTCTCAAATGATGTTATTGAACAAGTAATAATAAATATTAAATATGATGGATATATTGCTAAAGCTAATAAAGAAGCAGAAAAAATGCTTGAATATGAAAACATCAAATTAAGTGATAAGATTGATTATTCAAATGTTCCTAATCTTGCTCATGAAGCAGTACAAAAATTAAATGAAATAAAACCAATATCTATTGGACAAGCAATTAGAATAAGTGGTGTTAATCCAGCAGACATTTCAATGATATTGTTATATTTAAAGAGGAATAAGAATGAATAAAGAAGATTTTATTAAAGAAGTAGAAGCTTTAGGAATAGAAATTGATGATAATAAAATGAATCTATTAGAAAAATTTTATAGCTTATTAATAGATTGGAATGAAAAGATTAACTTAACTACTATTACTAATCATGAAGAAGTATATTTAAAACATTTTTATGATAGCTTAACTTTATACAAAGAAATAGATTTAACTAAAGATATTAAATTGTGTGATGTAGGAAGTGGAGCAGGTTTTCCTGGTATAGTATTAAAGATATTTTTCCCAAATTTAAAAATAACTTTAATTGATTCATTACAAAAAAGAGTTAAATATTTAAATGAAATAATTAAAGAATTAGGGCTTAAAGATATAGAAGCATTACATTTTAGAATGGAAGATTATTCTAAAGAACATACTGAAGAATTTGATTATATTACAGCAAGAGCAGTTGCAGATTTATGTGTAATATCTGAAGTATCAGTAAGAGCACTTAAAATAAATGGTTCTTTAGTATTTATGAAAGCTAACTGTGATGAAGAATTAGAAAGATTTACACCTAATGCTAAAAAGTTAGGATTAGTTATTGAGAATATTAATAGATTCCAATTACCTATAGAAAACAGTAATAGAACATTAATAAGTATTAAAAAAGTTTCTAAGACAAATAGTATTTATCCTAGAAGAGTAGACACAATTAGAAAAGAGTACATGAAATAGTACTCTTTTTTATTTGATTATTTATAATTATGAATATATAATTGTTTTAGAATAAGGTGAGTGTATGAAAAAGGAAAAAGGTTTTACATTAATTGAATTATTAGCAGTAATAATCATATTAGGTATATTAATGATTATTGCTATACCTAGTGTTACAAGCTATATTTCTTCAGCAAGAAAAAGCGCATATGTTGATACAGCAAGAGAATTAATATCTAGTACAAGAAATGTAGTAAATGAAGGACGTTTAGGTATGTATGATACAAGTGCTACTTATTATATTCCTAGCTCTTGTATTAAAGTAGAAAATAGTGATGAAGCAGAGTCTCCATATGGTAAGTTTACTAAAGCATATGTTGTAGTAACTTATGAAGGAAACAAATATAACTATTATTGGAAGAGTGTAGATGAAAGTGGTCAAGGTATTCCAAATTTGACTGCATATGCTGACTTGGATACAGATTTGTTAGTAACTGATTTAAAAGAAGAAGATATTGAACTAGATCTTGTACCAGGAAAGACTAAAGTAGTAGAGTTTAATAATGATTGTACTGAAACAATAACACATTCTGAAGAAGCAGCAAACAACTATGCATCAACAACAGACCATATTACATGGACATATCGTGATCTTAAGATGACTGTTGATATTCATTTATCACAATGCAATATTGAGGGAGATTATAGGGTTTGCTATAATGCAACAGTAGATGTTTATAATATTGGTGATGATGTTACAATTAAATCATTTGTAGCAACATTTGATGTTCCTGCTGGTACACAAATAGTACATTCAGGATATTCACCAGATATGGTAAAAATTGAATTAAGTGGAACTAAGTTAAAAGTAATTGGAAATGCTGGAAATAATACATGGACCTACTTAACACCAGATGATAATGGTGATCATATGGATTCAGGATTCCAAATTAAATTCCCTAAAGATGAAGAATTTATATTACAAAATGGAATTATTGAATATGTTGAACTTGTAAGTGGAGTTCAAGAAGGAAATACTCAAGGAACACCAGATGACTTCAACCAGGATTTAGCAAAACTTAATGTTCGTCTTGTAAGAAAAACATATTATAATGGAGCAAGTGGATTTGTAGAACAATATCACGTATATGTTACAAACATTTCTAATACTGATGTAACAGATTGGTCATTCATATTAGATGCACCAAGTGAAATTACAAATATATCTTCATATTCACCATTAATGTATAGTAAAAATGGTAATGTATATACGTTTACTCCATTCGAATGGGATAATGATGCAAGAACATTATCACCTGGAGAAACAGTATATTATGATAGCAAATTGGTAATCGAAACAACAGATACTAATGCTATTCCAGTCATAAGATAGAAATAAATAGAAAATAATTTAATTATTTTCTTTTATTTTTGTAGTTTTTATTTTATAATGTTATAGTAGAGTAGTGTAAAAAGAGGGTGTAGCTATGGATGACAATAAGGAGAGTAGCGAAGTTGTTTATCTATATATGGATGATATAATTCCTAATAGATTTCAGCCAAGAGAAGTATTTGATGATCAAGCGCTTAAAGAATTAGCTGTATCAATCAAAGAACACGGCGTAATACAACCAATAATTGTTAGAAAAGTAGAAAATAAATATGAGATAATTGCAGGAGAAAGAAGATATAAAGCTTCCAATATGGCTGGTCTAACTAAGATACCTGCAATGGTAAGAGATTTAGATGATAAAGAAAGTTCTAAGATTGCATTAATAGAAAATCTTCAAAGGAAAGATTTAACTCCAATTGAAGAAGCAAGAACATATCAAAAGATTCTAGAAATAGAAGGAGATATGACACAAGAGCAGTTGGCAGCAACTTTAGGAAAAACACAATCATCAGTATCTAATAAAATTAGATTATTAGCATTACCTGATGAAATACAAGATGCTTTGTTAAAAGAAAAAATATCAGAGCGTCATGCAAGAAGTTTATTGAATATTGAAGACAAAAATGAACAAATCAAAATGATGGAAAAAGTAATAGAGAATAAAATGAGTGTTAGGGATCTTGAAAAAACTATTAAAGAAATGAAAGATCCAAAGAATAAAGAGGGTGAAAAAATGGATAACGTACAAGTAAAAGACACATCATTAAGCGCAAGTGATTTATTAAAAGAGGACACAGTAGCAGCTGATCCAACAATAGCAGATGGATTTGTAAGTGCAAAGACTGGAGAACCAGTTGCACCTGCAGCACCAGCAGCACCGGCAGCAGCACCTGCACCACAAGATGGAGGATTCCAATTCGTATCTTCATTTAGTGCAGCAACTGCGCCAGCAACACCTGCAGCACCGGCAGCAGCGCCTGCTCCAGCAGCACCTGCACCAATGGCACCACCTGCTCCAGCAGCAGCACCGGCAGCAGTTCCAGCAACAGACGGAATGGTAACATGGCAAGGACCAATGACACC
>CAMKPE010000025.1 GCA_946414595.1 uncultured Clostridium sp. | reverse complement strand
TGCAAATGGATTTGAAAAAACAGGACATACATTTGCAGGATGGGCTGAGACAGCAAATGGTGAAGTAGTATATGCTGACGAAGCATCAGTAACAAATTTAGTAACAAGTGGAACAAAGACTTTATATGCTAAATGGACAGCAAACACTTATACAATAGCATTTGATGGAAATGGAAGTACAAATGGATCAACAGCATCAGCTAGTTGTACATATGGTACTGCTTGTACATTAACTGCTAATGGATTTGAAAGAGAAAACTATAGATTTATTGGATGGGCAGAGACTTCTACAGGAGAAGTAGCATTTGAAGATGAAGAAGTAGTTACAAATCTTGCAGAAAGCGGAACAAAAACTTTATATGCTAAATGGGAAAAAGAACCACCTTTATGTAAGAAAGCATTAACATTACATACTGAAAGATGCTTAAGAGATGATAATAAAGGATGTTCATTAGCTAATAAACCTTTAAATAGCACATTAACATATGGTAATATCTCTACAGGTGAACAACTTGCTCCTGGTGATGCATTTAATTGTGACGTTAATGGAGATGGAGTATATGATGACGCTACTGAAAGATTCTACTATTTAAGAACTGTAGATGATAAAGCTCAATTAATATTTAGTTCTAATATGGCTGAAGTAGAAGATGGAATAGGAATAAATAATACAGTTAACTATACAATAGAAGAAGCTCCAAATTACTTACCAACTTCAGATTTATGGAATAATGTTCCAGAAATAGAAGATGGAAAAATAACTAGATTCCCTAGTGAAGCTGATTTGGAAAGCGCTTGTTCAGATATAAATGATTTAACTACATGTGAATTCGTATTAGAAAATACAATATATCATGTTAATGATACATCTATATCAAGATCAACAGTATGGATAACTACTAACACAACTACAATGAAAAGATATCGTGGAGATAGTATGAACATTCAAGCAGCTGGAACTGCAAGTGCAGTTAGACCAGTTATTGAAGTACCACTTGAAAAAATGGATGATAGAAAAGTAGTAAGTTATAATCCAAATGGAGGTAACGTTACTCCTAATGCAGAACTAATTGAACAAGGAAAAACAATTGAGACTTTACCAACACCTGTAAGAGAAGGATACCTATTTACTGGATGGTATGATGCTTTAAATGGTGGAAATAAAGTTCTAGATGGTGTAGTAATAAATCAAAGCAAAGAAATATTTGCAAGATGGCTAAGTACAATTGATATAGCTGAAATTGAAAATGATGATTTATCTGTAAGTGTAGGACATACAGTACCAATTATTATAACTAATGCAAGTAGCAATAACGAAGAATATGGATTTACTTCAAATAATACAAATATAGCTACTGTAGATGAAAATGGCGTTATAACTGGAGTAAGTGAAGGTACTACAACAATTACAATTGAAGGATTGAGTTCTCATAGTACAAAAACAGTTAATATATCAGTAACTACAGAAATTATTTATTTTGATATTACATTTGAAACTAATGGAGGAGATCCAGTAGAAGGTTTTAAAGTTGAAGAAAATACTGCAATAGGAGAACTTCCATCAGCTAACAAGACAAATAGCGTTTTAGTTGGATGGTATTCAGATTCAGGTCTTACTAACCAAGTAACTGCAACAACAGTAATAACTAAATCAATGATTTTGTATGCTAAATGGCGTGCAAGTGATACTGTTGTAGAAATGAATGGAAAATATTATACAAATCTTAAAACAGCATTTGAAGATGATTTACAAGAAAATCCAGATGGTGAAAAAAGAGTTGCTAAAGTATTACAAAACTTTAGCAATAGTGCAATAGCAACAGTAGAAAGTACACAAGATATTGAACTTGATTTACAAGGATATACTTATACGTATACTGGAACAGGAAGTTCTAATGTAATTAAGAACTATGGTACTCTTGAAATACATGGTGGAACAATTACATCAGGAGCAGGTTCAGGAATGTTTGATAACTTCGAAGGTGGAACAATAACACTAGGAAGTGGAACATATCAAGCAACTGCAAATAAACAAGTTTTATATAACAATGGTGGAGTTGCAACAATACTTGAAGGAGCAGAACTTACTTCTGCTGCAAATGAAAGAGCAACTGTACATAACTTAAATAATGGAACAATGTATATAAAAGGTGGAACAATAACATCAACTGGATCATCAACAAAAACAAATCAAGATACACCAAATGCATTAAGAAATGAATCAGGAACAGTAGAGATTGGAGTAAAAGGTGGAAGTTTGAGCACAACAACTCCAGTTCTTCAAGGAAACAAATGGGGTGTTTATGGAAATGTATATTTCTATGATGGAATCATTAAAGGAAAAACTGATGCATTTAAAACAGTTCCAACATCAGATTACTTAGAAACTGGAGCAGTAATTAATAATGGAGTAGATGGAGAATTTAAAACAGCAACACTTGAATTATCATCTTATATAATTACATTAAATCCAAATGGTGGAGTGTTATCACAAACATCAATTGAAGTTACTCCAGGAAATTCTATTTCAGAGCTTCCAACACCAGAAAGAGAACATTATCATTTTGATGGATGGTATTTATCACCACTATGGGGATCATTAATAACTCTTCCACATACACCAACAGGAAATGAAGAGTTAACTGCTAAATGGACTTATACACCAACAGATGAAATAATTACTTTCAATACTACAAATGATGTAATGAAAGAGTACTATAGCAAGATAGATACATGGAAAAATGATAGAGATAATTTCCAAGCAACGATGGTAGCAAACTTTAACGCATATAATTGTCAGTGTGCAGATAATACATGTACAGGTGGAACAGTTGAATGTGATAAACCAAAAGGATATGAAACAGGATTTAATGAAAAAGTAAATGTTTACTTATCTAGTGAAGAAAATAAAGAAAAAGGAAGTTTAGTAACATATTCTAAATCTGATAATGGAGTAATATATAACTTAATTCCTAATCAAGTATATTATTGGGAACTAGATAGTGATGATAGCATTTATGGATATGTTAAATTTACTTATCCTGATGATAGAAGAATACTTAATTCAGGTGATGTTAGAAATATGCGTGATTTAGGTGGACTACCTGTTGATACAAATAATGATGGAACAATAGATGGACATATAAAATATGAAAAATTATTTAGAGGAATAGAATTAAAAACTTCTAGTAGTCCAGATGAATTAGAAGAGCTAGGTATTACTCAAGAAACATCAGTTCGTGAAGCATCTAAAGATACATTTAAGTTTAAAAACTATAAAAATACTGAAATTCAAAACTATATAATTAGTCCAGTTCAAGATCCATCTGACTATGCTAGAACAAGAGCAGGAGTTAAAACTATGATGGAAGATGTTGTGGCAGGAAAGAAAATTTACTTCCACTGTCGTATAGGAACAGATAGAACTGGTACTATGGCATATATCTTAGAAGGACTTTTAGGAGTACCTGAAGAGAATAGAGTAAGAGATTATGAATTATCATTCTTCTATGGATTGATTAATAGACATAGATATCATGAAACACTTCCTGGATCTTCCGTAAGTGAAGATAGAAGATTTGTATATATGCATGAAGAATTAATGAGAACAAATCAAGAGATATATGAATGGTATATGGCAGGAACAGATAACGAAGAAGCAGACATTGCATTAATTGAAGCATTTAGAGCTGCAATGATAGAGGCAAATTAATAATTTCTATAAAGAAATAATTAAATTAAATTAAAAAGAATCAAGTAATTTATAAATTGCTTGATTTTTTTTTAGTTGTATGTTAGTATAGAAAACCGTCTAGTCATAAAGGGGTTAGTTAAAGTGCACTGGCAATATGTTTTTTTATTGCGGACAATTTCTTTATGACACTTCGGGGGGTATTTTTATGAATGGAGATATGACGGTTACTGCGTTAGAAGCAGAAAACAAATCTTCAGTTTCAAAAACAATTAGATTATATTTATATTTAGCAATCAAAAGAATATTTGATATTATTTTATCATTAATCGGTTTAGTATTCTTATTACCAATAGCATTAATAGTAAAAATTTGTTATATGTGTACAGGAGACTTTAAGAGTGTTTTCTTTACTCAAAAAAGAATTGGTAAATATGGTAAGGAATTTAAGTTTTTTAAATTTAGAACAATGATTAAAAATGCTGATGAAGTATTATTTAAGATGTTAGAAGAAAATGAAGAATTAAGAGAAGAATACAGAATTAATAAAAAATTAGCAAATGATCCAAGAATAACTAAAGTAGGTAAGTTTTTAAGAAAAAGTTCAATTGATGAATTACCACAAATTATTAATATATTCTTAGGACATATGTCTTTTATAGGTAATAGACCTTATCTACCTAGAGAAAAAGAAGATATGGGTGAATACTTCGATGATATTTTAAAAACAAAACCAGGACTTACAGGTTACTGGCAAGTATCAGGAAGAAGTAATACTACATTTGAAGAAAGATTAAAATTAGAAAGATATTATTCTAATCATTGTGGATTAAGAATGGATTTAAAAATCTTCTTTAAAACATTTAAAGTAGTATTATTAAGAAAAGGTGCAGATAAATAATTTATATATAAAAAGGGGAAAAGAAAAAGTCTTTTATAAGACTTTTTCTTTTGTTATATTAATCTTTCTATATGTTAAGAGAAGAATAATCATTAAAATAAAATATTTCATATTTTGATTTATATAATTAAACATATCATCAAAATAATCATATTCACTAGCAAAGCCATATTGTGCTGATGTATAACTATCAATTTCTTTTTGATAAGCAATATTATTAAATATGAAATGATTATCAGTTAATGCTCTTATAAATATTAAATTCATAATTAATAAAACAATTATAGATAAAATATTATAGTTCTTATTAGATAGAACATTATTCTTTTTAATTATATCTTTTAAATATAATAGAATATAAATAATTCCTAAAAACATAAACATAAATGGACCAGTTTCCATATAATCCATTTTATTCCAAACAATTATATTTAATATAATAAGTATTATTAACAGAATTATTTTAATTATATTTAATGCTTTATTCATTTGTAACACCTACCTCTATTACTAGTTCAGTAAGAAATAAAAACTGTTTAATTCTTGTTTCTAGATTACTATTTAGTTCTCCTAAATCACTAACTCTATTTGATGCTATTCCTTGATGATTATATGAAAGACTATAGAAATAAGATTCAGGTACTTTATAATATAGTCCATGACTTCTTGCAGTATTATTAAGCTCTCTAATAATATAGTTTGAATAAACTTTTATAAAATCACTATCAATATATTTATCTAATATATTTAATAAATCAATTTCTATTCTTGGATCATAATACATATCTGTTAAAAGTCTTAAATCATTAACTTTATATTTAATAGATTTAAGTTCTTTTATTTTTTTTAAATAATAAATATTATTAATTTTTTTATTATCTTCTTCTAAGTAATTAACAATTAATTCATAATCTTCATTGTTAAAAATAGTTTTACTATTTTTAATTTTATTAATATTATTATCTATCATTGTTAAAGCACCTGTCATTGTTTCATATGTATCTCTAGTAACTCTATAGGTATATTCTTTATCCATGTATTTAAACTGTATTATATTTAAAATAGTTAAGAGTAATACAATAAAAACTATTGATAATTCTATTATTCTATTAAAGATATTTTTTATCTTATTTTTAGTTAAATCATTTGAAATATTAATAGTACTTTTTATATAGTCATCAGCTTCAGTTACTTTAATAACTTCATTTTCTATTTCTCTACCTTGTAATAATTCAAGTATTGATACATCAAGTTCTTTTGATAATACTTCAAGTAAAGATACATCAGGACAACCTAAACCTCTTTCCCATTTACTTATTGCTTTATCAGTTACATTAATTCTTTTAGCAAGTTCACTTTGGGTTAAATTTCTTTCTTTTCTTCTATTTTTTATGAACTCACCAATCTTGTCATAATTCATATTTTTTCACCTACCATAAGAAAAGTATAACCATAGTTTGTGTAAAAATACAATAAACTTATCGTAGAGTTAATAACAAAAATAGCACAAAAGTAAGAAAATAGTAGACAAAATAAGGATTTTGTGTTATCATATGCAACTAGAAACAACACCAGTAGGTGTATATTCTAGAATAAAAAGAAAAAAAGAGAATATTCAGGGGTTAATTATTTAGTACACAAAAATGCATCACATTGGAGATCCCATCCTTTGTGATGTATTTTTTTGAGTAAGGGGAATTGGTATGAAAATTGCAATGATCGGCCATAAAAGAATTCCTTCACGTGAAGGAGGAGTTGAGATTGTTGTTGAAGAATTATCAACAAGAATGGTTGAAAAAGGGAATGAAGTTACTTGCTACAATCGTGGCGGTAAGCATGTTATGGATAAAAATCAAAAACAAAAGAAATTAAAAGAGTATAAAGGTGTTAAGTTAAAGAAAGTATGGACCATAGACAAAAAAGGACTTGCAGCAATGACATCATCTTTCTTTGGAACTTTTAGAATTTTATTTTCAAGAGCAAAAGTAGTTCACTATCATGCAGAAGGGCCTTGTGCATGGATGTGGATAATAAGATGGTTTTCAAGAAAAAGAATAGTAGCAACAATTCATGGACTTGATTGGCAAAGAGCTAAATGGGGTGGATTTGCTACAAAATATATTAAATACGGTGAAAAAAGAGCTGTAAAAAATGCTCATGAAATAATTGTACTTAGTAAGAATGTTCAAGATTACTTTAAAGAAACTTACAACCGTGATACTAAATTCATACCAAATGGAGTATCAAAACCAACAATAGTAAAACCTGAGATTATTAAAGAAAAATATAACTTAAATAAAGATGAATATATCCTATTCTTAGGAAGAATGGTTCCTGAGAAAGGAATACATTATTTGATAGAAGCTTTCAATAACATTAAAACAGATAAGAAACTAGTTATTGCAGGTGGAGCAAGTGATACTGATTCTTACTATCAAGAATTAAAAGAAAAAGCAAAAGATAACAAGAGCATAATCTTTACTGGATTTGTTCAAGGTAAAGAATTAGATGAATTATATAGTAATGCATATATCTATTGTTTACCAAGTGATCTTGAAGGAATGCCTTTAAGTTTACTTGAAGCAATGAGTTATGGAAATTGTTGTTTAACTTCAGACATAGATGAATGTGCAACTGTTTTTGAAGACAAAGGGGCAACATTTAAAAAGTCAGATGTTAAAGATTTAACAAAAGTACTTCAAGATTTATGCGATAACAAAGATAAAGTAAAAAAATATAAAGATAATGCACAAGAGTTTATATTAAATAAATACAATTGGGATGATGTTGTTGATAAGACTCTTAAGTTATATGAGAGGAAGTAGAAGGGACAGATGATAATGGAAAGTATTATAATAATGCTTCTGTTTTTACTCCTTTTTGCTGCTATTCTATGTATTGGAATGAAAAAGAAAAACGGAACTAATTCTTTACTTGATAAACAAGATACTTTATTTCTTAAATGTATGTGGTCAATAATTATTATTATGGTCCATATTCCATTAGAATATCAAAATAAGATTCAAGACTTAGTGGGTAGTTTTGCTTACATTGGTGTAACTTTTTTCTTTTTAGCTTCAGCATATGGGTTAAAACATAGCATAAATAATAAAAAAGGATACTTAAATAATTTTTATAAAAGATTTATCAAACTTATTATACCTATGATAATTATTAGGTCATTAATAATACTATTAAATATATTAATTGTTAAACATTATACTTTTAAAATTGGCAGTTTTGTAGACGCATGGGTAATTAGATTAATATTTGCTTATTTAGTTTTTTGGCTATTTTATGGTTTACTATTCAAGAATAATCAAAAAAAGGCTGATTTATATTCTTCAATTATTATAATTTTATATAGTTTATTGGGATGCATTCCTTCTTTAAGTAATATTTTTAGATGGAATGTTGAAATATTTGGATTTTTCTTAGGTATTGTTATTTATAATCATAAGGACATAGTCAGAACAAATGTAAAAAGTGTAATAATTGTTGCATTAGTATCTATAATATTAGGGTTGTTATACATTAAATATAAGAATGTAATGATTTTAGGGAATTATTTGTTGAGAATTATTCTAACTGTATCATTGAATTATTTATCATTTCAAATAATAAGTATTATTAGGTTTGGTAATAAGGTAACTAATTGTTTAGGGAAGATATCATATGAGACATACTTAATTCATCCAGGAATAATAGCTATATTATCCAAAACTCTAACTAGTTTAAATTCTGGATTGTTTGTTGTATTATCAATATTTATTTCATTGTTGTTAGCATATGGTATTAATATTATAGATTTAAAAATATTAAGAATTTTTGAAAGAAAGGGGTAATTATTGTGAGAATATTATTAGTTAATAAATTTCACTGGATGAAAGGTGGAAGTGAGACATACTATTTTGGTCTAGGTAAAATGTTAAAAGAACAGGGACATGAAGTAGCATATTTCTCAATGGAAGATGAAAAGAATATTAAAACTGGTGATAAAGAATACTTTGTTGAATCAAGTGATATGAATAGTAAGAATATTACTAAGGCATTAAGCGTTATTTATAATAAAAAGAATAAAAAGAAAATGGAAGAAGCATTAGATGAATTTAAACCTGATATAGTTCATTTAAATAACTTCCAAAGACAATTATCTGCTTCAATAATTGAACCATGTGTAAAAAGAAACATTCCAATAGTATTTACTGCACATGATGTACAAGCAATATGTCCTGCAATACTAATGATGGATTCAGATAAAAATATTTGTGAAGATTGTATGAATCACAAATATAAAAATTGTATTAAAAAGAAATGTATAAAGAATTCAAAATTAAAAAGTATTCTTGGAGCATATGAAAATAGATATTATTTCAAAAAGAAAATATACACAGATAAAATCAATTACATTATTACACCAAGTAACTTTTATAAAGGTAAGTTCTTAAAAGATGGAATAGATGAAAACAAAATTGATTATATCCACAACTTTATTGACTTAGATCAATATGATGTTAAAACAGTTGACGAAGGATATGCGTTGTACTTTGGAAGATTATCTAGAGAAAAAGGAATACTTAATTTAATCAATGCATTTGCAAAAACAAATAAAGGTAATCTTTATATAGCAGGTACTGGTCCTGAGTTAGATGAGATTAAAAAAATTATTAGTGATAATAAATTAGATAATAGAGTTAAACTTTTAGGATTCTTAAATAAAGATGAAATGAAAGAAGTAACAAGAAAAGCTAGATTCATTGTTATACCATCAATATGGTATGAAAATTGTCCATATTCCGCTATTGAAACACAAGCACTAGGAAAACCAATAATAGGAGCAGACATTGGTGGAATACCAGAATTAGTTATTAACAATGAAAATGGACTAATCTATAAATATGATGATGTAGATGAATTGGCAGATAAATTAAATGAATTATTTACTGATGACGAATTAGTTAAGGAGTTATCAAAGAATGCTAAAGAACATGCTCAGAAAGAATATTCAATTGATAGTTATTATGAAAAACTAATAAAGATTTATAACAACATATTAAATAATAAATAAGGAGTGAATTATATGAAGAATATAATATTAACCGATTCGGTTTCTGACGAATTGTTGGATTTAAAAGGTGGTTTAGAAAAATCTACAAAAGAAACATGGGAAATAAAATCATATGTAAGCAATTGGGGTAGAAATAGTTTGTGGAAAAAAATAAAAAGGATGCTTGTATATTTTTTTGCTCCGTTGAGAATATTCTTTAAGAGAAAAAAATATTGTCAAATCGTTGGGTGGCAACAATTCTATGCATTAATATACTGCTTTTATTGTAGATTGTTTCACGTAAAAAAAGTAAACAAGGTTTATGTCTTGAATTTTACGTATAAAAAGAAAAAAGGTGTGGTTGGTAAAATTTATTATAGATTTATGAGATATATTTTAAAAAGTAAATATATAGATATTATATTTGTACTTTCTTATAACTATATAGATGAATGTGCAAGTGTATTTAATGTAGATAAAAATAAATTTAAAACTTTACCTTTTGGTGTTCCAGATTTATATGAGCAATATAAAGAAAAGCAACTAAATGAAGAATTTGTTTTATCAATCGGTAGATCTAATAGAGATTATGACTGGTTAATTAATCAATGGAGAAGTATAGATTATCCTTTATATATTATAAGTGATACTTATAAGCCTTCAATTGAAGTTCCATCTAATGTCAGAATAATTGACAATATTTCAGGTGAAAATCAATATCCTTATATGGTTAGTTGCAGAGCTTTAGTATTACCAATAGATGTTGGTAGTATTTGCTCTGGCGATACTGTGCTTTTAACTGCTATGTCATTTAATAAAAACGTTATAGTTACAAAGGATAGTACTTTATCAGAGATGTATATAGAAAATAAGAAAGATGGATTTGTAGTTGATAAGTCTAATAACGAATTAAAATCAGTTATAGATGATATAGTAAAAAATAAAATTGATTTAGGCTCAATTGCAAGAGAAAAATTTGTTAATAATTATTCCAGATTTACAATGGGAAAAAATATTGGGAAAGCTATTAGTGAGGTGTAGAAAATGGCAAAAGAAAAGAAATTAAATGGTACAGTAATAGTTACATATAGATGTAATGCTAGATGTACTATGTGTAATAGATATAAATGTCCATCTAAACCTGAGGAAGAAATATCTATTGAGACAATAAAAAAACTACCTAAAATGTATTTCACTAATATAACTGGTGGTGAACCATTTATAAGAGAAGATTTACAAGAAGTAGTTGAAGAATTATATAAGAAATCAGATCGTATTGTTATATCTACTAATGGATTCTTTACAGATAGAATTATAGCTATGGCCAAAAGATTTCCTAATATTGGAATAAGGATTTCAATTGAAGGTTTAGAACAAACTAACAATGAAATTAGAGGATTAAAAGATGGATATAATAGAGGATACACAACTCTTAAGAAATTAAGAGAGATGGGTATGAAAGATGTTGGATTTGGAATGACAGTTCAAGATAAAAATGCTAAAGACTTAGTTCCTTTATATAACATTTCAAATGAAATGGGAATGGAATTTGCAACAGCATCTTTACATAATAGTTTCTACTTTGTAGAAGCTAAAAATATTATTCATGATAGACCAATGGTTGCTCAAAACTTTGAGAATTTAGTTAATGAATTATTGAGATCTAAATCACCAAAGAAATGGTTTAGAGCATACTTCAATCATGGATTAATTAATTATATCTATGGACAAAAAAGATTACTTCCATGTGATATGGCATTTGATACTTTCTTTATAGATCCATATGGTGATGTAATGCCATGTAATGGAACAAAAGATAAAGAAGTAATGGGTAACTTAAAT
>CAMKPE010000024.1 GCA_946414595.1 uncultured Clostridium sp. | reverse complement strand
AAGATAGGAACTGGAGATAGATCTGAAAAAATAAGAACATACAACTATCCACAAAATAGAGTAACTGATCATAGAATTGGATTTACTCTAATGCAACTAGATAGAGTTATGGAAGGAGATCTAGGACCTATAATCGAAGCATTAATTACTGAAGACCAAAGAAGAATACTTGCAGGGGAATAATATGACTATTGAAGAAGGAATAGTTTACGGGAAAAAATATATTCATTCTGTTGAAGCTAAAATGCTTTTATCAAAAGTCACTGGATATGATGCTTTAGATCTTATTAATCATCTACATGATGAATTAACAAATGATCAAGAAGAACAATTTAAAGAATTAATAAATAGAAGATTAAATGATAAACCAGTACAATACATAACTAACAGTGTAGATTTCTATGGACTTCCATTATATGTTGATGAAAATGTATTAATTCCTAGATTTGAAACAGAAGAACTAGTAGATAATACCATCAAATATTTAAATGAAATGTTTGAAAAACCAAAAGTATTAGATTTATGTTGTGGTAGTGGTGCTATTGGATTATCAATAAAAAGTAGAATTAATGATTCAGATATATCAATGTCTGATATAAGTAAAGAAGCTTTAGTAGTAGCAGAAAAAAATAGGCAAGATTTAGATATGGAATGCGATATAATACTTAGCGATTTATTTCAAAATATTGAAGGTAAATTCGACTGTATTGTAAGTAATCCACCATATATAAAAACAAATGAAGAAATAGAGGATATAGTAAAAAATAACGAACCACATCTAGCGCTTTATGCTGGAGAAGACGGACTATACTTCTATAATGAAATATTAAAGAATATTAAAAACTATCTAAATGATAAATTCTTAATCGCTTTTGAAATAGGAGAGAGCCAAAAAGATGATGTTATTAATTTAGCAAATAAATATTTAGAAAACATAGAAGTAACATCAAAGAAAGATTTATCTGGAAGAGATAGAATGATATTTATAACAAGTAAATAGGAGAAATCCTATTTTTTTGTATAAAAAATAAATAAAAGAACCATTATTATAATGGTGATAGAGTGAAGAAAGTTTTAATAGTAGTATCCATAATAATGGGAATAATTCTATTTATAAATGATAAGGAACAATTAATAATACCAAACGATTCAATAAGAATTAGAATAATTGCTAATAGTAACAAAGAAGAAGATCAAAAAATAAAGAATGATTTAAAGATAGATATCAACAAAACAGTGGAAAAAATATTAGAAAATACTAAATCTTTAGGTGAAGCTAGAATTAAACTTAAAAATAACTTAGAATTAATCACAGATACAGTGGAAAAAAGTTTAAAAAACGATAATTTCACAGTTAACTATGGATTAAATTTTTTTCCAACAAAAGAATTCAAAGGAGTTAAATATGATAGTGGACTTTATGAATCTTTAGTAATTACTATAGGAAATGGACTAGGAGATAACTACTGGTGCGTATTATATCCACCACTATGCATAGCAGACTTTAACGATAATGTTGAAGACTATGAATATAGAAGTTTTATAAAAGATATTTTAGATAAATACTTGTAATTAAAAAGACATAGGATATATAGGAGGATCTATGTCTTTTTTTACTATATTATTAATAGCAGTAAGCCTTAGTATGGATGCATTTACTTTAGCAATAAGTTATGGTCTTTTTAATCTTAAAATATCAATAATAATTAAAATATCAATATTTGTAGGACTATTTCATTTCTTTATGCCACTTTTAGGTTTAAAAGTAGGTTCTTTTATATATGAAATAATACCAATAAAAGAAGATTTATTAATGGGAATAATATTTTTAATATTAAGTATCGATTTATTAATTAATATATTTAAAGAAGAAGAGTATAAAAGTATAAATAATAATATCCAGATACTTTTATTTTCTTTTGCAGTAAGTCTAGATAGTTTCACTGTAGGCCTTTCTTTAAAAGCAATTGATGAAAGAATATTATTAGTAACAACAATATTTATGATTGTAAGTAGTATATTTACTTTTACAGGTCTTTTCTTTGGAAGAATAATTAAGAAAATAATAGGTAAGAAAGCCGAATTATTTGGGGTTGTTTCACTTATCTTTTTAGCAATTTATTATATTACAAAGTAAAGAGTTCTATTGACTAGTTTTCTTAATATGCTACAATTGAATTAGGAGTTAAAAAGTATCAAATATTCGATAAATAAATAAAATATTACAGGCGGTGATCTTATGAAAATTATGAAAGTTGAAGGTAATCATAAACTTAGTGGAACAATAAAGATTAGTGGTGCTAAAAACAGTTCTGTTGCATTAATTCCAGCATCATTACTAGCAGACACTGATGTTACAATTTGTAACGTTCCAGAAATAACTGATACAGATGTATTGTGTGAAACACTTGAATACTTAGGTGCAGATGTAAGACGTGCATCAGAAAGTGTTGTAATAACACCTACAATAGAAAATAAAGTAATACCACAAGAATTCACTAAGAAGTTAAGGGCATCTTATTACTTTATGGGAGCATTACTTGGAAAGTATAAACATGTAGAAATATATCTTCCAGGAGGATGTTCAATTGGTAAAAGACCAATAGACTTGCACTTAAAAGGATTTGAAGCATTAGGTGCAACTATCACAAATGATGATGAAGGTAAATATGTTGTTGATGCTAAAGAATTAAAAGGAGCTAATATCTACCTTGATATTGCTTCAGTAGGAGCAACAATAAATATTATGCTAGCAGCAGTTCTAGCAAATGGTAAAACAATAATTGATAATGCTGCAAAAGAACCTGAAATAGTTAATATTGCAACATATCTTAATAACATGGGAGCAAGAATAACAGGAGCAGGAACTTCAGAAATAAGAATAACTGGAGTAGAAAAACTACATGGATGTTATCATGAAGTAATTCCAGATAGAATAGAAACAGGTACATACTTAATAATTGGAGCCTTAGTAGGAGAAAAATTAAAAGTATTTAATGTAATACCTGAACACGTTGAAGCATTAACATCAAAACTTATAGAAATGGGAGTTAACCTAGAAATAGGTAGTGACTCAATAACAGTAAGTGCTAAAGAAAGTTACAAACCAGTAAATATCAAAACAATGGTATATCCAGGTTTTGCAACAGACTTACAACAACCATTCTCTGTATTAGCAGCAAGATGTAATGGAAAAATGAGAGTAGAAGAAACAATTTGGGAAAATAGATTTATGCATCTTCCAGAACTTGAAAAACTTGGAATGAAAGTTGAAAGAACTGGAATGGTAGCAACATTTACTGGACCAAATAAACTAAAAGGTGCTGAAGTAAAAGCAACAGACTTAAGAGCAGGAGCAGCACTAGTTGCAGCAGCTTTAGCTTCAGAAGGTGAAACAACAATAACTGATGTTGAACATATCTTAAGAGGATATGAAGGAATAGTAGAAAAACTTACAGATGTAGGTGCTAAAATCAGTATAGAAGAAATATAATGTAATGGGTGATAAAATGAAAAGAATTATCGCACTAGTTATATTAGTAATAGCAGTTCTAGGAGTATTCATAACGCATAAAACTCTTTCTAAAGACAGTATGAGAATAAGTTATATTGCTTTAGGCGATTCAGTTGCAGCTGGAAGAGATCCTTATGGAGCAACAGTATATGGATACCCAGACTACATAAAAGATTATTTGGAAGAAAATGATAAATTATATTTTTATACAAAAGACTTTTCAAAATCAGGATATACAACAAAAGATATAATAAATGAAATAGAAGGAAACTACACTAAAGAAGTAGATGGAAAAACAATCTATTTAAAAGAAGCATTAAGAGAATCAGATTTAGTTACATTACAAATTGGAGCAAATGATTTCATAGATACTTTATCAATTAGCGAATTAGAAAGCATGCTTAATGAAATTGCTTCACTAAAGAAAGAAATAGATAATGTAATAACTAAAGTAGAAAGTGTAATTGTACTTCTAAAACAGTATGCAAAGGAACAAATAATAGTAATCGGATACTATAATCCGTTACCAAGATTTACTACATACAAAAATGAGATTAATGAACTTGTAAAGTACTTCAATAATAAATTAGAAGAATTATGTGAAGAATACAACATATATTATGTCGATATCTTTGATATCTTCGATAATAATGAAGAACTTTTACCAAATCCATTTGATATTCACACTAATACAGATGGATATAAGAAAATTGCCAACAGGATAATAAAAAGCATCGAATAGTTGACAAAAAAGGCAAAAAAGTGTATATTATTGACGTTTGAGGAGTGAGAGGAATGGCTAAAAAGGGACTTATACTTGCTGGCGGAATACTTGCATTATTATTTGTACCAGGGACTATTCCGGCTTTAATTGCTACAAAAACTGCTAAATACAGTAAGAAAAAACACTCATCAAGTATTAACGAAGGGTAAAATCCTTATCAATTATCTATGACGATTTGTTCATGGCGAGAGGAGAGAGAAAAATGAAAAAAGGTATACATCCAGATTACAAGAAAGCAACAGTTACTTGTGCATGCGGAGAAACTTTTGAAGTAGAATCAACTAAAGAAGATATTCAAGTTGAAGTTTGTTCAAAATGTCATCCATTCTATACTAATCAACAATCTAGAAAAACACATACAGGAAGAGTTGATAAGTTTAACAAAAAGTATGGATACACTCAAGAAGAAAACGCATAATCAAAATACCCAAAAAGGTATTTTTTTTGTGCTATAAATTATTGTTTTAAAGTCCTCTTTGTGGTAATATATTATTGTAGAGGAGGATTTATGAAGAAGATCAAAGTAAATGAGAACATTCTTGCTTTACTTATGTTTGGATCTATTTTTGCTGGTTGGCCATATTTAGTTGCAACTACAGCATTTATCTGGGCATTCTGTGAAGCTGGAAAGAGCTTACAAAACTTAACTATTAAAGTTGTTTCTGTATTTGGAGCTCTTGCAATTATAACACTTGGATGGGAATTAATAGTTCAAGGTGTTGATATGACTATGGGAGGATTAAACAGATTCTTCAATATGTTAGTATCATGGGGAGTAAGTGCTGATTTAGTTACAAACGCAACTAGATATGCATTCACACCAATTAACTTATTAGTTGAAATTTTCGGCTCAATTTTAACATTCTTAGTACTTCTTGCAAAGTTGAAATTCATCGTTTCAATCTTAGCTAACAAGGGTGCAAGAACTATTTGGCCATTCCAAGGATTTGCTACAAAAATTGAAATGTTCGCTACAAACAAATTCTACGAGGAAGATAAAGCATCTTCTAAAGCTAACGGAAACTTCTGTCCAGCTTGCGGTACTAAATGTGCTGATGGTGCTCAATTCTGTCCATCTTGTGGTCAAAAAATGTAGTTTTAAAAGAAGAGTAGTTCAATCTACTCTTTTTTTTATTCAAAAATAAATATATAATTATAATAAGAGGTGGTTATATGAAAATATATATTGGAACAGATCATCGTGGTATAGAAATAGAAAACCAAATAATAACTAGTCTAAGAGAGAATAACTATGAAGTAATAGATAGTACTCTTCCACATAGTGATACTGATGACTATGTTGACTTTGCAATTGATGTAGCAAACAAAGTCAAAAACGATCCAGGATCATTTGGAGTATTAATTTGTGGAACAGGAATTGGAATGAGCATTGCTGCAAATAAAGTAAAAGGAATAAGAGCAGCTAGATGTATAACACCAATTGATGCATATCATACAAGAAAAGATAATCATGCTAACATATTATGTTTGGGATATAATCAAGATTTAAAACTATTATTAGAAATAATTGATACCTTTGTTAATACTAAAGGATCAGATGAAGAAAGGCACATAAGAAGAATTAATAAAATATCTTCTTATGAAGAAGGTAATTAAAAATGTCAGAAAAGTTTGTATTATATATCCTTGTATCAGTAGTAGTAATTTGGTCAATGGATTCATTAAACATAAATGGAATATTTAAAAAGAAAAGAGTTACTCAAGCAAGATTGCTTTATTTCTTTATAACAGTATCCATAATCTATATGGTTACTAACTTCTTTTATGATTTATATTTAAATTTCTAATAATATGTATATAAATTCACTATCTAGTAAAAAATATTATTAGAGGTGAATAAATGAAAAAGAGATTAGTTTTAAAGCCATTTGTAGTACCAACACTATACATAATGCTTGTTATAGTGGGAATCATGATTGCAGTAAGACTTACATACAAAGATATACCTAAAGAAGATACATCTTTATATGTAAGTGAAGAAATAATAGATAATACTGTACCTGTTGTTAATGAAGAAGTATATGTATTAAGTCCTTATTCTGGAGAAGATGTTAAAATCAAAATAAATTATTATAATGAAAATGATGATAAAGAAGCTCAAGAAGGATCAATCATACAATATGAAAGTACATACTTACAAAATAGTGGATTAACCTATAATAGTGAAAACAAATTTAATGTAATTGCTATTATGGATGGGGAAGTAACTAAAGTATATTCAAATGAGTTACTTGGAAACGTAATTGAAATAACTCATGATAACAACATGAAAAGTATTTATCAAATGGTAAGTAATATCAAAGTAAGTGAAGGACAAGATGTTCATGCTGGAGATATAATTGCTGAAAGTGGAACATCTAAAATATTTGATAAAGGAAACTACTTATATTTTGAAATATTTAAAGAGGGATCTTTAATAAATCCAAATAGAATAATTGGACAAAATATAAACAACATTTAAAAGGCATTTTAATGTCTTTTTTTTCATATTATTTAACAAAGGATGATAATATGAATAAAAAGATTATTAATAGAGTATTAAAAGAAGCAAGATATATTATTAAAACAAAGGAAACAGTAAGAGAAGTAGCAAAAGTATTTAATGTTAGTAAAAGTACAGTTCATAAAGATATGCAAGATCGATTGTTAGAAATAGATTTAGACTTATTTAATAAAGTAAAAGATATATTTAATTATCATATAGAGATAAGACATATAAATGGAGGTCTTGCTACAAAGAATAAATATTTGAAATTAAAAAGTCATTAATATATGACTTTTATTTATTTTTTGCTATAATACTTATTAGTGGTGATTGAAATGTTTGATGATTATTTAGACCAAATCTTTTTAATGGTTATTACTACTTTTGTATTTACTGCTTTGATAATGCCTTTAACAAATGTTATAGCGCATCATATTGGAGCAATAGATGTACCAAAAGATAACAGAAGAGTACATAATAAACCAATACCAAAATTAGGTGGATTAGGAATATTTATTGGATTCTTATTTGGATACATGTTATTTGGAATACAAAGTATACAAATGAATTCTATACTTATAGGAAGTTTTATAATCATTTTATATGGAATTATTGATGATATTAAAACGCTTCCTGCAAAATACGAGTTATTAGGACAAGTCCTAGCAGCATCAACAATCGTATTCTATGGTCAAATATTATTAACAAACATAACTGCGTTTGGTTGTGAAATAGAATTTGGAATATTTGCATACCCAATTACTTTATTCTTTATCTTAGGATGTACAAACGTAATAAGATTAATTGATGGAGTAGACGGATTAAGCTCAGGTATTTCTTCAATATTCTATTTAACAATAGGAATAATAGCATTCTTCCAAGGAAGAGTAGAAACACTAGAAATTATTATGACATTTATAATGCTTGGTGCTACTCTTGGTTTCTTAGTACATAACTTTTATCCGGCAAAACTATTTGCAGGAGAAGCAGGAAGTGCCTTCATGGGATTTACTATTGCCATTATTTCACTTCTAGGGTACAAAGGAACATTATTAACATCAGTATTTGTACCAATATTAATACTAGCTGTACCAATACTTGATACATTATTTGCAATCCTTAGAAGATCACTAAAGGGAAAACCAATATTCGAAGCAGATAAAGAACACTTACATCACCAATTTATGAAGAGAAATCATTCACAAAGAAGAACTGTAATAATTATCTATGCAATAGATATATTATTCTCTATCGCATCAATATTCTATGCCCTAAGAGATCCATTCTATGGAATGATAATCTATTTTGTATTACTAGTAATTGTATTGTGGATAGTAATGCACACATCAATTATTTCAGAGAAAGTTGAGAAAAAAGTAAAAGAATTTGAAGAAGAACACATAAAGAAATAAAAAGGAGCAACAAACAAAAATGATAAACTTTATAATTAGCAGTAATAACTATAGCAGTAAAACAAAAACAAAAGAAATAATAGATAGTTATATGATGAATTATGACATTGAAGTTAAATATCATTTGTTAAATAACTATAAAGAAGAAATTAAAAAGATAAATGGATATAAAGTCTTTTTAATAGAAATAGATAAAAATAATTCTCTTGATCTAGTTAAATATATAAGAGAAGAATTGGATGATTGGAATTCATTAATAATATTAATTTCAGATAACAAAGTAATAGAAAATATAATAGGAACAAGATTATTCTTATTTGATATTGTTTATAGAAATAATTCTTTTGTAAAAATCTTAAAAGAAGATATAGAAAGAATAATAAAGAATTATGATCATAGAGAAAAATGTTTAATATTTGAAAACAATAGAATTGTTAAAAAAATAGATTTTAAGAGCATAATAATGATCAATAAAGAAAAAGATAGCAAGAAATGTTTAATAAAATCATCTCATGGAAATTATTATGTTCCAGAGTCACTATGTAAGATAAGTAAAAGACTTGATAAAAGATTTGTGCAAACAAATAGAAGTTGTATTATCAATGGTGATGAAATAGTAGAATATAATCCTAATGAGAATAAATTACTATTAAGAAATGGAATGGTTTACTTAGATATTTCAAGAGAAAAGAAAAAAGAAGTATGTAAATATGTTACTAATTATAAGTAACTTTTTTTATTGCCAAAAAAGGAAAGAAAACTACCATTTAAGGAAAAGTTTAAAAATTAATATAAAAAATGATAGTATTTGTTTTGTGCACATAAAAGAGTAAATGAGAGGAGAGTTAGAAGTGAAAGGTAGAGTTAAGTGGTTTAATAATGAAAAGGGATATGGATTTATTGATTATAAAGAAAATGAAGATATATTTGTTCACTATTCAGCAATTAAACAAGATGGTTATAAATCGTTAAGTGAAGGACAATTTGTAGATTTTAAATTATTAGAAACTGCTAAAGGGTATCAAGCACTTGATGTAAGCGTAGTAAATGAAATAACTACCACTAATTAGGTAGTTTTTTTTATATATTTGTGGTATTATAAAGACAAGGAGGACAGTTTATGGAAATATTTGTACGTGGTGACAAAATAGAAGTTACAAAAGCAATACAAGAATATGCAAACGAAAAACTTGGAAGAATCGAAAAATATATCGGGGATTCTGAAAAAGTTAGAGCAACAGTTGTTGTAAGTGTTAAAGGCCACAACCAAAAAGTTGAGGTAACAATTCCATTAAAATCTATAATTTTAAGAGCAGAGGAAACTAAAGATGACTTATATGCAGCTATCGACGTAGTTACAGATAAGCTAGAAAGGCAAATTAGAAAAAACAAAACAAAATTACAATCTAAAAAGATAAAAGAAAAATATTCTAAAGAATTAGTATATGATGCAATAGCATCTTTAGAAGATGATGAAGAAGAAAAAGAAAAGATTGTAAAAAGAAAATCAGTTGAAGTAAAACCAATGAGTGAAGAAGAAGCTATTCTTCAAATGGAATTACTTGAACATCAATTCTATATTTTTAAAGACTCAGAAACTAATAAAGTTGCTGTAGTATATAAAAGAAAAGAAGGAAACTATGGTATAATAGAATCTGAATAGTTCTATTGCGGGGGAGTAAATATGAGAAACGAAAAAAAATATTTCTTAGGTTTAAGAAGAAAAGTAATTAATTATAATAAAATTTTATTAGGTATATTTGCATTATTTATATTATATGCACTTATCTATTCGGTATCGATGTTAGATTGTAAGGGAGTTGATTTCTACAATCTAGAATCAATAAACTATACAAAAGATATGTTAGTATGTGATAACATGTCTAATGGATTGTTAGCATTCTTTATGAACAATCATGTATTAATTTGTATTATTCTTGGTATTGCTGCAGCAGTTGTATTAGTACTTCAAAAATTAGCACTATTAAAGATTAATCAATTAGATGTAAATGAATTAGAAGATGAAAAAGTTGAGAAGAACAAATTACTTCTTTATACAATCTTCTTAGGTTACACTGGAGCACACAAATTTAAAACATTTAATAAACCAGTTGGATACATCTATTTAGTAAACTTTATAGTATTTATAGTATCATGGCTAGTTAAAACATTTGCAGTTGATACATATAACGAATATTTAGCATTCCACTGTGCATTTATATTTAGTTTAGCATTCATTATTGGAATAATTATTCTATGTATAATTGAAGCAGTATTCTCATTCTTAAGTTTAAAAGACGATGAGAATAAAATATTTGGATAATAATAAGAAGTATTACGAAAGTAATACTTTTTTTATGTAAATCCTTTGAATTATTAAGGTTTTTTGGTACAATAACTATTATGGAGATGATAATATGGGTTTTTTAAAGAAATTATTTGATCATGAATATAAAGAATTAAAAAAGTTTGGAGAACTTGCAGATAAAGTTGAAGCATTAGATGAAGAATATCAAAAAATGTCTGATGAACAATTACAAGCAAAGACTCCAGAATTTAAAGAAAGATTAGCAAATGGTGAAACTCTAGATGATATCTTACCTGAAGCATTTGCAACAGTAAGAGAAGCAGCATATAGAGTTATTGGATTAAAACCATTTAGAGTACAAATTATTGGTGGTATTGCATTACACTATGGTAATATTGCTGAGATGAAAACAGGTGAAGGTAAAACATTAGTGGCTACAATGCCATCATACTTAAATGCCTTAACTGGAGAAGGAGTTCATATCATCACAGTAAATGAATATCTAGCTGATCGTGATAGCAACTGGATGGGAAGCATTCATAGATTCTTAGGATTAACAGTAGGAACTAACTTAAGAAGCTTAACTCCACAAGAAAAAAGAGATCAATATAACTGTGATATCATGTATTCAACAAACAACGAATTAGGTTTTGACTACTTAAGAGATAACATGGTTGTTAAAAAAGAAAACAGAGTTCAAAGAGGACTTAACTTTGTTATAATCGACGAGGCTGACTCAGTATTAATCGACGAAGCAAGAACACCATTAATTATTTCAGGTGGTGAATTAAAAGCAGCTTCAATGTATACAGATGCTGATAGTTTTGTAAAAAGATTAAAACCAGAAGCAGATTACTTATATGATGAAAAAACAAAGAGTGTTACTTTAACTGAAGAAGGAGTTAAGAAAGCCGAGAAAGCATTTAAAGTAGATAACTTATATGATATTGAACAAACAACATTAGTACACCATATTAACCAAGCATTAAAGGCAAACTATGCAATGAGACTTGACGTTGATTATGTTGTACAAGATGGTGAAATCATAATCGTTGACCAGTTTACTGGACGTTTGATGAAAGGAAGACAATGGAGCGATGGACTTCATCAAGCAGTAGAAGCTAAAGAAGGAGTTAAGATTAATCAAGAAACAAAGACTTTAGCAACTATTACATTCCAAAACTTATTCAGAATGTATAAGAAAATATCAGGTATGACTGGTACTGCTAAAACAGAAGAAGAAGAGTTTAGAAACATCTATAACATGTACGTTATTTGTATTCCTACAAATAAACCAATAATAAGGGTAGATGAACCAGACTTAATTTATACAACACAAGCTGGAAAGTATAAAGCATTAACTGATGAAATCGAAAGAAGATATAAATCAGGACAACCAGTACTTGTAGGTACAATAGCAATCGAAACAAACGAATTAATTGATAACTTATTAAATAAAAGACATATACCACACGAAGTATTAAATGCTAAAAACCACGCACGTGAAGCAGAAATCATTGCTAAGGCTGGTGAAAAAGGTGCAGTAACAATTGCAACAAACATGGCTGGACGTGGAACTGACATTAAACTTGGTGAAGGTGTTAAAGAACTTGGTGGATTATGTGTATTAGGTACAGAACGTCATGAATCACGTCGTATAGATAATCAGTTAAGAGGACGTTCAGGACGTCAAGGAGACCCAGGATACACTCAATTCTTCGTTTCTATGGAAGATGAATTAATGATTCGTTTCGGAAGTGAAAGAATTAAGAGAATGATGCAAACACTTGGACTTCAAGAAGATCAAGCAATAAAGAACAAGACATTCTCAAAAGCTTTAACAAAAGCTCAAGAACGTGTTGAAGGAAACAACTTCGATATAAGAAAACAATTACTTCAATATGATGATGTAATGAATAATCAAAGAGAAATCATGTATGGAAGAAGAAATGAAATACTTGATAACGAATCTATTCATGAAACAGTACTTGATATAATTAAGAATCATGTATCTACTTTAGTATTTAAGCATTTACAAGTAGAAGCTAAATTAACAAATGAAGATATTGATGAAATAGTAGAAACAGTAAATGAAAACTTATTAAAGAAAGATATTAAACCAAAAGTTTTATATGATAAAACTGAAGATGAAGTAATCGATTATATCTATAATCAATTAGTAGAAGAATATGAAGAAAAGATTATAATCGTACCACAAGAAATAAGAGATGAATTTGAAAAAGTAATTACTCTTAATACAATTGATAAGTATTGGACTGAACATATCAATACAATGTCACATTTAAGAGAAGGAATTCACTTAAGAAGTTATGGACAAACAGATCCATTAACTGCATACACAGTTGAAGGTTTCCAACAATTCGATGAAATGAATGAAAAGATAGACAAAGAAGTAACAACATTCTTAATGCGTGCAGAAGTTAAACAAAACATCGAAAGAAAAGAAGTA
>CAMKPE010000023.1 GCA_946414595.1 uncultured Clostridium sp. | reverse complement strand
TCCTGGATCTATCATATCAATTATCCCTGATCCTGGAGTTATACTTGGTGCCCCATAAAGAGTTGATATATCTGGAGCTATATCAATATATCCTGACCCAGGAGTTATGTCTGGTGCTCCATAAAGTGTTGATATTATTGAATCAGTTAACCCTGATTGTAATATAGATTCAGATCTTGCTACTCCAGAAACGATATTATCTTTATCTTCAGTAAAGCTTGTTGATAATTTATTATTCATTGCTTTAATAGAATCATTTATTCTATTTTTTAAATCATTTATTTTTGAATTAAATAAATTTCTAATTGAACCAGTATCATCATATACAGCAATTGATGATGGAACTTGTGATAATAAATTTAATGCTTTATCTACTTTATTATTGAATTCCTCAAATAAAGTCTCAACTGCTTGAACATTCATTCCAACAACGCCATCACAATTATCATGTAAAGCTGGATGAACATCGTCGATTGCTTCAATTTTATTTCCATATGAGAAAGATGTACCATTTGCTCTTGCCATTGAGTTTACTGCTGAAGCTGCACTAATAAGCATACTGTTTCCTTCTACAACACATTGCGATAATACAGTTTGAAAAGATGCACTTAATTTATCAAACTCAACTGCATTTGGAGAACCCCAAGTACTTTGTAATCCTTCCATTAATTCTATATACGCGTCATTTGCTTGTTCAATTGAACTTTGAAATCCAGATCTAAAATTATCAAGATTTTCTCTTGCCAAAGACCCATCATATCCAGTTATTTTATCTGTTCCACCAAAACTACTATCTACTGCAAACATATATTAACCTCCATTACCTACTATAAGTTATTATATACACTATAAGTATATTATTTTATAAAAAATGTGTCAATTTTATTTTGTCTTTTTAGTTGTTTTACTTTTTGCTACTTTTGTTTTTTTTGTAATTTTTGTTTTTGTGTTCGTTTTTGTACTTTTTGTTTGTTTCTTACAAGCTTCTTGTTTTTCTAAATCTTCTTTAAAGATTTCCCTTACACAGAAGTTTGGTTTATTCTCTTTAAAATCCCAAGTATGGAAAGCATCTCCTAAACATAATTTCCAATCTGGACAAGCCTTACATTTTTTATTAGATGTTCTATCCATCTTTCTATATCTTTTGAATCCATGTTCCCAAACATCTACAAAACTATCTTTTCTAATATTACCTTCAATTAATTCAGGTAGTCTTTCAATATCAGGACATCCAAAGATATCACCATTACTTAATATACTTGCTCCCCAGAAACCAGTAAAGCATGTAAAAAGATTACCAATTAATTGTTTATTTAAATTTGGTCCAAAGTAATGTCCACATCCATACATAATCTTCATATCAGGATTTTCAACTCTTGTTTTAAACATGAAACTAAACATTCTTTTGAATCCTTCTGCATCAATTAATAAATCATTATTACCCTTTGCTCTTCCAATTGGATCAACTTCTATTAATCTCCAATCTTTAATTCCTATTTCTTTCATAAGTTTTAACATTTCAGGTAATTGATCAATGTTCTTCTTATTAACACAAGTTGTTACTTGGATGTCCAAAATAGTTGGACACTTTTGCATTAATTTAAGACCCTTTATTATTTTATCGAATGATCCTGGAACTCTTCTAAATGATTCGTGTAATTCTTTTAATCCATCAAGACTTACAGAAATAGTCTTCATATTAGTTTCTTCCATTTTTTTAACTACTTCTTCATCAATTAATATTCCATTAGAAGTCATTCCCCACATAAAACCAAGTTTTGCTGCATACCCCATAATCTCAAATATATCTTTTTTAACTAAAGGTTCTCCTCCTGTTGCAAATAATATTATTTTTCTTGGATCATAATGTGCTGCAATATCATCAAACACTTTGAATAATTCTTCTTTTGTAACTTCATCCTTTGGAACAAAGTCTCCACAACTACTACCACAATGTTCACATCTTGCATTACATCTTGATGTTAATTCAAGAAATAGATAATGTAACTCATGTTTTTTATATAATTCTTTCCTATAATCGTAGAATGACTGAACTACGTCATTATTTTTTACTTCAAATTGTATTCTCATAAACTACCTCTTCTTTAATGATACTATGATTATTTATTTTAAACAATAAAAAAATAATAGTTGCTACTTATTATTTCTTTATTTTATTACTTAATTGTTACTTCTTTTTCTCTTTTCTTTATTACTGGTGGTTTATAGAAATCCATATATTCATATTCCTTATATGGAATTGTTCCTAAATAAGGTGCTTGTTCATATTTCTTTTCATCAACTAATCTTATTGGAATACCAAATTCTCCTGCTATATCAATTTCTAATTGTGTTGGTTCTCTTCCACTTACTAATATATAAGAAGGAATAGAAGCATCTTTTGCCTCATCCATTTCTAGCAATATTTCACTATGTGATAATATTTTTGAGACAAACTCTTTCAAAGGTAAAAATGATGACTCTCTTATTTTTCTTTTTTTACCATATCTTATGTCATTACCATCAGTTCCACCATCAGATAAATTTGCTACAGTTAGTCTTCTACCTGATAAATCTTCATATCCAAAAGTTATTGAACTATTTTTACCATAGATACAATTTAATCTTGTTTCATCAATTATAGAAAAGCATCTTCTTTTGTATATTAATTCTCCATTTTTTTCTGAATAATATGCTTTTTTAAATTCGTCTGCTCTTTCACTATAAACAGGTACAGAACTTACTAGCATTGGAAGATAGCTTTGAGCTGCTGACTGGTTTTCCATTTCATATACTAATACTTCTTTTCCAAGGGATGATTTCACTACTTTTGGATGTATACCTTCATATACATCTTTTGTTACTTCAGTTTGTATAACAGTTTTAAAGCGTGCTTGGCAAAACTCATACATTCTTTGTAAATATTCTTGATTGAACTCTATTGGTTTATTTAATCTATTTATATCTTCTTGTGACAATTCTTTTGGCTTTTCCATAAATGCCATCAAGGAATCAAATTCATCATACATATTACCAAGAAGTTGTTTTACTTCCATATCAGTATTTGCAAAAACATATATTGATTTAATATCAAGAAATACATTACTTAATATATCTTGTAAATATAACTCTATATATGCATTTTTAACATCTTTAGGTTCATATTCATTATAATCTAATATTATTTCTCTAAGGTTTTTCTTTCTTTCTTCAATGAAACTATTTGGAAGATTCGTTGTCTCTACCATCTCATATAAGAAAGGTGCTCTTATATTATTAATTGCTATTTTTACTACTCTTTCATTTTTAAACATTAACGAAAGCAATCCAAACTCTTTTTTTTCATAAAGATTACCAATAGTGTATGTTAATTTATAATCTGAGATTTGATTATTCATTAAAATAAAGAACTGATATTTCTCTTCATCGTCTTTCAATGCATTCAAACAATTAGAAAAAAATCTTTCATCATTTATCTCCATATATATTTGGCACAATATTCTTATTTTCATATCAGATGGCCATTTTTCAATTAATGTATCTATTCCTATAGTAGATTTACGAATCATGTACATTAATAAATTATGTTGTAATGGACCATATTCATTGTCTTTAAAAATATCACTGAAATCAAAAAAAGATAATAGTTCTTTTTGAATGTTTCCATTACTTGATTTTAATAATTCTTCTACAAGTTCTGGATCAAAAAACTCTTTTGTTTCTTCACTATTATATTTTTGGGTCTTATATCTATATCCGTTATATTCAATTTCTTCTTTCTTTTTTCTTATGTCCATATTATTCACCAAACTCTTTATTTGTGCATTAATCCCTCTATTTGTCCTTGACTTGGGGCTTTTTTAATATCTATTACCCTATTAGTTCCTTTTAATAGTTCTTTTTTGTAAAAATCTATAAATCTTTTAGGAATAGTCCATATAATATTTGAATCATGATCAAATACTTCATCATAATCTCCTATTCCTAATACAACAAGTTCTTCTCCTTTGGGAATACTATGATGTCTCAAGCCACGACATCCACCAAAATTGTTTTTATCAAAATAAAACTCATTGTACATAATACTTTTCATCGGATTATCATCACTCATTGATCTTACAGCTAATGGTGTACATATTAAAGTTCTAATTTCAAATGGTTTACCAGTACCAGAAGAATAAGATTGAAAATGAGTTGGCCCATAATCTCTTAATTCTTGATAAACGTCTCTTTCAGTTACTACACTCATTAAGTTTTTAATTACTATTTCATCCATTGAAAAAGGATCTTCTTGCCATCTTGCAGTATTAGTTCTATGAGCAAAATAAGTCCATCCTTCAGGAAGTATTATTTGGTCTGCCATAAAAATCTCCTTTTATCTATAGCCATATCCTTCAGTCATAGTTTGTTGTTGTGCCATTTGTGCTGAATATTGTCCAAAATTTCTCTCAAAAGATTGTACTTCTTCAAAACTTAAACTCATATGTCTTAATTTATCTTTTCTAAAATCTTCAGTAGACATGCCTTGTAATCTTTCAAGTTGTCCAGTAATTATTTTACTATCACCTATTTTAATGATATCATGGCCTATATTTAGTGTCAATTAAAGGTAAATAACTATTGTCTATCAATGTAAAATAAAAAGACTAGAAATTCTAGTCTTAAACTGCTATAATCATTTGTTTTAATTCTTCGTATGCTGCATCTACAAATGGTGCATCTTCTGGTTTAACATCTTTAATATTCATATCATCATCTATTTCAGATATTAAAACAGCTTCAAAATCAGATACCCCATCGTCATTTAATGTATATGCAATATACTTTTTACCAATTTCTCTTGCTTCAAAACTAAGTAATAATTCAATTACAATAGTTTCTCCATTTTCCCTTTTTACTTCTACTTTATTCATTATAAGCTAAGAACTCCTTTACATTCAGAATAATCTTTTAATGCTTCTTTAACATCTGAAATCACTTCACCATTTGTGAAATCATATCCCTTAATGTTAGGATCTGATCCATCTACATGTAATATTTTGTTTTCAAATCCTCTTTTTCCAGTTATAAGCGCTTTCTTCTTGATATCTGCACAAATATCTACCAATTTACAAAGCCCTGGTGTAGCAAGTGCAGTACAGATTTCTCCAAATGGTCCATCTGCTGGACAGAATAATAATATTACTGTTGCTGCAGTTCCAAGAACTTTTATTCTTCTTTTAGTCTTCTTTGCATCTGCTTCTATTTTTCTTTCTAAATCTCTTGCTTTATCAACGTCGTAGTTTTGACGAATGTTATTCATGAATTGTTGAAATTTGGTAACTGTTTCACGATCTTCAGTTTTACACATTACATCAGTAGCCATATTAACGCCTCCTCATAAAGATAATATACTATAAAATGCCATATAATTCAACAAATAAAAAAGAGACTTAAAGTATCTCTTATTTTTTTATTACTAAATACCACTTTCCACTATATTTGCAATACATAAAGGAATCTATTGATTCTTCGATTGATCTTTCTTTTCCTTTATATGTTATTGTTCCAGAATATGTATAGCATTCTTCTGCTTTGTCATTGACATTTAATATTGTTTTGTAATAATTATTTAAAGTTTCTAATTCTTCATCAGTTAGTTTTTCATTACCAGTTACTTCATATGTAATATTAAAGTCATCTCCATAAAGAGCTTTATCATATTTAAGATTTGCCTCTAAATGTTCTTTAGTCATAAATTCTTTAGAGTATTCAATATAAAATGGTGGAAATATATCTTTTACTAATTCTATATCAGATTCTAAATAAGCTTTAACATATTTATCCATTAGTTTCTCATATGTTCTATCATTTCCTTTGCATGCTACTAAAGAAAACATAGCTACAAAAAATAATAGATATCCAAATAATTTCTTTTTCATTATTTATTCTCCTTTTTCAATTGAGTAGAATACCATATCTGCTCTTGTTCCGTCTGGGTTTAGTTTTCTATCTCTTAATGTTCCATCATACTTCATTCCTGCTTTTTGCATTACTTTACCACTTGCAGGATTTGATGTTCTATAGTTTGCTTCAACTAAGTAAAAGTCTTGTTCATTTAATAAATAATCAATAACTCTTTTTAAGGCTTCTGTAGCATAACCTTTGTTCCAGTATTTAGAACCATAGCAATAACCAAGACAAATAGTTTTATTCCTATTGCTTTTTCCTTGTTCAGCAATGCTTCCAATTACTTCATGAGTATCTTTTATTTCTACAATCCAGTTGTATTCTCCCTTTTCATACTCACTAATCCATTTACTAATTATTTCTTTAGTTTCTTCAACGTTTTTATGAACATCCCATGATAAAAACTTACAAGTTTCAGAATCAGTTGCCCAGTTATTATATACGCCTTCAGAATCTTCCATTCTAAATTTTCTAAGTATTAATCTTTCTGTTTCTAACTCTTTTGTGTTATCCATTTAATCACTTCCATAATTCTTTAAATAATTAACTACTTCATCTATATTATTTGCAACAATATAATTTCCTCTTTCTTGTTCTCTTACAAAATTATTGTTGCATATTTCATCAATGAATTCTAAAAGTTTATCGTAATAACCACATGAATTATATAAAATTATTGGAATATTAATTTCCTTACATATTTTACTATAGTTAGCAGTAAAGAATTCGTAGATTGATCCAAATCCTCCTGGAAGTAATATTATTGCATCACTATCTTTGTATATTTTTAAAGTACTATCTAACATTGTAGTAGTTAACTCTTCTACATCACAATCAATTGCTTCTAAACTTTCTTTGTAAAACACCGGACAAATACCTGTTATTTTTCTATTGTTTTTCTTAGCAATATTATAAGATACTCCCATCAAGCCTTTATCATATGCTCCAAATACAAGATCATTATTTTTTAATAATACTTCAAGAAGTTTAGTACAATCTTCTATATATTCACCTTTAATATTTTCAGCTGACGATGCTCCAATAAATAATCTCATACTTCCTCCTATTTTGATTGCTCTACTATTTCTTTTTTGTAATCTTTTCCTCTTTCTTCGAAGTTTTTGTATGTGTTATAACTTGCTGCAGCAGGAGATAACATACATGCTTTTCCTTCTTGTGTATAAAGGTATGCTAGTCTTACTGCATCTTTCATATCTGTTGCTTTTACTATTTTCTTATCGCAATTTCTTTTTTCTAGTAAGTCTGCAATAGTATATCCAGTATCTTTAAGACATATAATTACATTTATTTTATTGCTGTTATATAAGTAATCAATTAACTCACTATAATCAATTCCTCTATCTAACCCTCCAATTATTATTGTATAAGCATTATCAATTGCATTAACACAGTTAATTGCTGTCATAGGAATTGTTGATATAGAGTCATTATAGAAATCTATTCCTTTGTAGTTACCTACAAGTTCTAGTCTATGTTCTAGTGGTTTAAATGTATCTACTAAATCACATACTTTATTTAAATCAAGATTAAGAATATCTGCAACAATTAAAACTGGTGCAATGTTGTAGTAATTATGTTCACCTAGAATATTTCTCTTTCTATTTTTTAAATAAACTAATTTATTATTTAGATACAATCCATCTTCTTTAATTGTTACACCTTTATTTGTTTCTTCAGTGCTATAAGTATAAGTATTTTTATCATCTTTAAAATACTTAATTGAATCTTTTGAATCAAGTCCCCATATCTTATAATCATTATCTTTTTGATATTTAAAGATATTTAATTTAGCAAATATATAATCTTCATAAGATTTATATAAGTCTAAATGTTCTTCATATAGGTTAAGTAAAATACTTATATTAGGAGATGCTTTTACAAACTTTAATTGATGACAACTAAGTTCTAAAACAAATATTGTATCTTTATTAACTTCTTCAATTTTTTCAAATACAGGAATTCCAATATTTCCTGCAAACAAAGTATCTTCATGCATATTAGATATTACATGATATATAAGTGAAGATGTTGTACTCTTTCCTTTTGTTCCTGTAACACCTATTGTCTTACAAATACTATGTTTTAAGAATAAATCTATTTGAGAAGTTATTTTATCTTCAAATGATGAATAATCTACAAACTTAAAGTTAATTCCAGGAGACTTAATTATTAAGTCATAATCATTTAAATTATCTAAATAGTTTTTACCCAATATTAAAGTAATATTATTATCATTTTTTAATTCTTCGTTTTTCTCTAGTAATTCTTCATTTAGATCAGCAATATATAAGTGTTTGTCACCTAAATATTTTCTTATAAAGTTATATGTTGATTTTCCTTCTCTTCCAAAACCTAGAATCAATACTTTATCAAAGGAATTAATTTCATTAATAATACTATTAATCATTATAGAATTCCTCCTTTAAAAGATTAAGTAAGTAATCATTAACGTTATGTTTATCATTTAATTCAGTTAGTATCTTATCATCTGGTTTTACTACATCAAAATGATTCTTGTAATAATCAAGTAGATATGGTTTATCATATCCTCTTAGAATAAGATTATTAACTACATAACTTACTTCTTCTATTGTTCCAACACATTCAAATGGTTTATTCTCTGTTTTTCCTAAAAGTTCTAAAAAATACTGCAACATGTTTTGATCATCTAACATATTTTCTCCAAAGACATCCACCATTGTTTTTTCATCTACAAAATAACTCATTATGATATAGATAAATAAACATTTAGGGCATGATAGACACCATCCATCTGTTATACCAATATTCTTTCTTTTACCACCATTATTACAACTTATAAAGTGTTTAAAATATTTTGGATATTTTGTAAATATCTTCATTATTTCAAGTTCACTAAGTGGTCTTAATAAACTAAAATATTCTATCTTATCTGTTAAATAGTTTTTAACATACCATCTAAAATCTTCTTCAAATTCAAAACTCTTTGAGTATTGATGATTAATATTTGTTCCTTTAACACTTGCTTCATTACTTGAAGATTCATTAGATAGAACAATATATTTAATTCCATTTAAGTATGCAGATATGTATGAGATAAATGCTATACAAGAAGATATTGGTGTATGACCATTTAAGAATCCCTGATTATTTAATTCAATAATATTCTTATCAAATAATCTTGCTGGGTTAATAATATCTTTAATACCTGCTATTTCAGCACTTTCAAAACATACCTTACGATTATTCATAATAAAGGCATGTTTATCTTTTTCGTTCTTTAATATTTCAAGTGATACGATAGAGTCTTTTCCTCCACCTACTGCAATTAAATATCCATTATATTCATTGTTATCAGTAAATGGATAATTATCTCCTTTTGAAGTAATATTAACAAAGTCTTCTTCTGGAGTTATTCCATTTGTGTAGAAAAACTCTCCTAAACCATTAAGCATAAGCTTTTTAACCCATGATATTTGTTTATCATCGAGTGCTCCACATTCAATAAATATATTAGGAGAACAAGTTGGTTTCCAATAACTAGGTAATTCACAAAGGCCTAATGAAAATACCATCTTGTTTAATAAATTCTTATCATATTCTTTAACTCTTTTTGGCACTTTTAAAGTAGGATTAAATCTCATTAATCCTTCTATTTCAAAGTCATAAGTAACAAATATATGATCACCATTATCTTCTATATTAAAGCCATGATAATAAAAATTTGGATACTTTTTTCTAAATTCATTATACTTATCCATCTAATCACTTCCATACTATATAATTATAAACTAATAGAAAAAAAAAGACTAGATTATTCTATTCTTTTTAAATTTTCTAATCTCTACATTCTTTTGTCATCAGCCATTTGCCAAGGTCTAAAATAATTACCTTCTGTATGACCACTTAAGTTGAATTCTAAGAAGCCACTTGCTCTTAAGAATTCTTCCTCTTCTTCTAATGGTTTAATTACATTTTTGATAATATCTAACCAGATAAAATCTGGAATTGGTTCATATGTTTTTGGTATATTTGCTTCTAATACATCTTTTTTAATACCACATGACCTTAAGTAATTGATTCTTTCTTCTCTTGTTTTTTGATATTCAGAGTCATCAATCATGAATGTATTAAAAGATTTAAATGTATCTATATTTATTGATCTAATATCATTCCAAGATATTGCATATCTTTCATGTGTACATATCCCTTTTAATACTTCTCTTCCATCAAAACCTTTTCCAACTGCATCAATATATACCATATTACCAAGTGATACTCCAACGCTTATTCCTGCATAGCGTTCATATCTTTCTGTTGGTTTCGTCTCTAAATGAAATAGTATTAATACTCCATTACTATCTTCTTTCTTTATCTTTTTAATTACTTCAATTGGATCAGCATCTATTTCTCTTACTGGAATAGATTTCATACATGGTTCATCTGTTGGATTACCATTTCTTATATTAGTTAATCTAAATAATTTATTTTTGTTTTTTAAATAATCTTCTTCGTCTAGAATAACTGCTAAATCATCAACTGGACTTAAATCAGGAAAGAATCTCTTGATATTAACCATGTCTTTAGCTCTATGATATTTCAAAATAAATGGAATATCTTCTTCATTTCTAATACTATACATAACATTACTCCTAAAATGTTTTTAAACCATTCTTTTTAATATACTCTTTATGTTTTCTTAGCAAATCTTCTGTTTTAAAAAAATGTTCATTATCTTCAGTATAATCTAATTTAATAACTCCTGTTTCTAAATAATATTTAAATCTTTCATCTATTTCTTCTTCACTTATTATTTCTAAGGTAATTTCATCTTCATATTGCCCTTCTTTAGGTTTAAAATATTTCTTTTTTAAATCTTCTAATGTATATCTTCCATATAGCACATCTTGTTCTTGAAATAAGTTAGCAAATTCTAGTAGTTTGTCACTAATATCTCCAACAAGACTATCACCTCTTATTAGTACTTTAATTGTTATAGTTACACCACTATGACCTCTATTGTATTGAACTGGATCAATGATACCTTTTGTTATTAGACTATTTGCTATTTCTTTATTCTCATCACTTAACGATTCATAATTAATGCCTATATATGCATAGTCAGTGTCATTATCTTCTCCTTCGATATGCCCGTTAGATGTTATTGTTTCTATATTTAAATCATATAGTCTTTTACAAGCTTCTACACATGGTTCATCAGCATATAACACTACTGCATCTCTTGTTTTGGGAATAGCTCCTTCTGAAGCATATGGATTTACAAGAAATTGACATTCAAGTTCATAATTTTCTCCTGAACTACTTCTAACAATTTTAACATCTTTTAATTTTGTATCTCTTGCCATAAAACCTCCGAAATTTTTAATTATCTAAATCAACTTAATTATAACAAAAAAAGACTAAATTGTTCTAGTCATATTTTTTTTATTAATAAATGCAACAATATCATCTGCTATTTTATCTCTATTTTTAAATACTGTAATATGGTTTCCTGGATACTTATTATGAACTGAATCAATATTTAAAGAATGATATAATGCTTCATTTTTACTAAATCTTTCTTGATTATTATCTCCATAAAAATCATGTATTATATTTATTTGTTCTTTTGTATAACAATCATCATATGTTGGTAACAATAATCCATCAGTATCTCTTATAAAACTCAAATTACCATTTTCATTTTTCTTGGGTAATCTATTACCATTTGGATCAAAATCATCTGACATCACACATTTAGGTAGTGCTGGATTATTATCATCTTCATCCCCTATATAAAAGAAATGTCTTACCTTCATAAATTCTTCCATATTAAAGTTTGGTATATCAAATACTCCAATTGGATATAGTAAATCTATTCCAGAATGTGATTTTATTGGTAATGTTGATAAACCACTTGTTCCTCCACTTATGTTCAATGAGACAACTTCAGGATGAAGTATTGAAAAACCTGTTGCGAATTTAGCTGTAGCAGAATACCCTTTTAGAATTACTTTCTTTCTTATCTTTAAACTTTCTGTTGCTTCTTCAATCATTAATTTTACTTGTTCATCAATACTACTTAATAACTCTTTATCTCTTTGGCTAATATCACAACCAGTAAAGTCATTTTTTATTACTTTACTTCCTAGATAATTAGTATAAAAATTATTTAGTCTAGGTATTATTGGAATAATAATTGGATAATTTAGTTTTACTAATAATGAATGAAGAACATAATCCATTGAGTTTCCTATACTTGCTCTACATTTTTCTTCAATTTGTTCATTAACGGTTTTACCCACATGATTAATACCAGATAGCTCTACAATCAAACTTGCATCACTACTATAATTATCTGGTGTTATTAATACATATGGTAATTTTATTTTACTGTTTTTAGATAAAATAATTTTCTTTTCCATATTATCACATCCTACTAAAGTATATCATGGAAAAACTAGATTTATCTAGTCTTTTTTATTATCTATACTTGCTTTAACAAATGAATCAAATAGTGGTGCTGGTCTTAATGGACGTGATTTGAATTCTGGATGAAATTGTGATGCAATAAAGTGTTTTAGTTTTGGTATCTCAATTATTTCTACTAAGTTTGCTTTTTCATTAATTCCAGAGAAAACCATTCCATGTTCTTCTAATAACTTACGATACTTGTTATTAAATTCATAACGATGACGATGTCTTTCTAATATCTTATCACTATTATAATCTTTGTATGCCAAAGTATTTTTGGCTATTGTACATTCATAGTTACCAAGTCTTAATGTACCACCCATATTAACAACTGATTTTTGATCTGCCATCAAGTCTATTATTGGTTCTTTTGTATTAGCATCAAATTCAGTTGAGTTAGCATCAGAAATACAACAGACATTTCTTGCAAATTCTATAACAGCTAGTTGAAGACCTAAACATATTCCTAAGAAAGGTATATCGTTTGTTCTTGCATAATTTATAGCTTTAATTTTACCTTTAATTCCCCTACTACCAAATCCTCCTGGTACAAGAATTCCTTTAGAGTTTTTAAATACTTCTTTTAAGTTAACTTTATCCCCTTCAAGTGTTTCTGAATCAACCCAGTTAATATTAACTTTTGTATTATATTTATATCCAGCATGTTTCAATGATTCTGCAACAGATATATAAGCATCATGTAACTCTACATATTTACCTACTAAAGATATTTCAACTTCATTTTTAAGATTATCTACTGTTTTAATTAGATTCTTCCAGCTAGTTAAATCAGCTTTTTTAACAGGAAGTCCAAATTGTTTAAGAATTATTTCATCTATTTTTTGTTCATGATAATTAATAGGTATTTCATATATATTGTTAACATCTACTGAATCAATTACATGTTCTTTTGGAACAGAACAGAAAAGCGATAATTTTTCTTTAATATGATCACTAGTGTTAAATGGTGCGCGACATACCAAAGCATCTGGTCTTATTCCCATGTTACGCAAATCTTTTACACTATTTTGTGTTGGTTTTGTTTTCAATTCGTTTGATCCAAAGATATATGGTATTAAAGTACAGTGAATAAAGAATGTCTCATTAGGTCCTTTTTCATATTGTATTTGTCTTAATGCTTCAATAAATGGTTGGCTTTCAATGTCCCCTACTGTACCACCTATTTCAGTAATAACAACGTCCGCTCCACTAGAATGTCCTGCTTCATATACTTTATTTTTAATTTCGTTTGTTATATGAGGAATCATCTGTACAGTTGCACCAAGATAGTCACCATGTCTTTCTTTATCTATTACTGATTTAAAAATCTTACCACTTGTGATATTTGAAGAATAATTTAATTCTGCATCAATAAATCTTTCGTAATGCCCCAAATCAAGATCTGTTTCACATCCATCATATGTTACAAATACTTCACCATGTTGAATTGGATTCATGGTTCCAGGATCTACATTAAAGTATGGATCAAACTTTTGCATAAATACTTTATATCCCCTTGATTTAATTAACAACGCTACACTACTAGCAGTAATTCCTTTTCCTAACCCCGATACTACTCCACCTGTTACAAATACATATTTTGTCATAACAAATACCTCCAATAATACAATTATAAAAATTTATTGTAAAGAATTATAGAATGTTTTTTAAATAAATGTTATAATACAATTGTATTTACCCCCAAAAGAGGTATTTTTTTTTATAATAAAAAAAAGACTAGTTATGCTAGTCTTAATATATTATTTAGTTATTTACGTGCCTTTTTGATTGGTTTTGTAGTTTTAGCTTCTGCTTTTGCTTTGATTGCAGCTTGTACTACCATCGACTTTGAAAGTCAGTTACCTATTCACCTAAAATAAAAAAGCACATAAAAATGTGCTTATACAGTGCTTTGTTGGAATGCCCATTCAAGAGGATTTATCTTTTCTCCATTAAAATCATGCTCTTTTGTAAATGTTTCTTCAATGATATTTGCCCTATGCTCTTTACTTACGTCTGCAAAAGCATGATTACCACCCTTATATGTATGCATTACGGCAGTACCACCTCGTTGATTTATTTCTTTAACCTTATCAACCGCTTGACCATAATTAGTATTATTAGCCTTAGTATCATCTGTTCCATGGAAAGCCCATACAGAAATATTTTTAAATGCACTAGTTACCGTGTTACTTCCACTAATTGGTACTATAGCAGAAAATTTTCCTGGATTCTCATTTACCAATCTATAAGCCGTAATTGATCCATAACTATGTCCACTTAATGAGATTCTAGTTGTATCGGCATCATATTCTTCCGCTACTGCAAAAGGAAGTTCTGCTAAAGCATTTCTAAAGGATTTACTTTCGTAATCCCTTCCAGTTGGAGCAAGTGGTATTACTACAATACCTGATGGAATAATCTTTTTTTCTTTAATATATTTACCAAGTCCTGCACCAGTTAACTTATTTATACTATTTTCTCCCATTCCAGAACCATGCATATACATATTTACTGGTAGACCTTTAACATTTTCATCATAATCTGGAACATATAAATAATATTGAATAACAATTCCATTAGATGCCTTATATTTTTTTAGTTCAAATGTTCCGAATTTTAAATTGCTCTTTAATTGCTCTGCACTCGTCTGTGCAAACTTAGTTGTAAATGATAAATCTGCATCCATAGATTTTAATTTGTGAAGTTGATTTAATAATTCTGTATGAAGTGAATTAAAAGAATTTGTATATGAATTAATAATACTTCTATTTGAAGATAATACAATATAGCTTGGATCTTCTTTTTTGTTCTCCCTTTCAAAAGCATCATTTGCGTCATCTACTGCCTTTTTATATTCCTTTAATTTAATAATTTTACTTAGCATTGATGATGATTCACTTACAATTTTAGATAAATCATTAGATACACTTGTATTAATGTTATTACATATTGTATTTAAGTTAGTAAAACTATTAATAATCACTGATTTATTTTTACTTTCATAGTTTTGACTAAAACCATTACTAGCGTTTGTTGTTGCATCTCCAATACTAGTAAGGGCATCTTTAATATCAGTTATATTCTTAGATAATCCATCAACTCTCCCATTTAGTGAGGTTTCAAAATCAATAAGTTCTTGTGCAATAGATAAACTCATACTCTTCTCCTTATTACATCTCAATATATATTATATCATATAAACAAGCAATTATCTTATTCATCTGTTTCTTTTCTTCATCCTACAACTATATTGTGAACAAAAAAGACTAAATTTCTCTAGTCTTTATTTATTTTTTAGATTTCTTACAAGCTTTTTTAACTTGTTTAGCAGCTTTAGCTTCTGCTTTTGCTTTGATTGCAGCTTGAATTGCAGTATAACTCGCAACACATATATGAATTAATTCTTATTTGTGAAAATATATAACTATATTTATATAATTATTATAACCACTCACCAAATTTTTTAATATATATACTTTTTACTATTTGTGCAATTACTCCATATATTACTACAAAACCAATTAAATATAAATAATATATAGCTGGTAATATTACGAAGTTAAATCCTGTTGTAAAGCTTAATACTATAGGTACAGTTATAGTTGCAACTATTGTTAAGAATGTTAATAGTAATAAAGTATTACTTGGTCTAGATTTTGTAATATGATTTGTTCTTATATAGAATATCATAAATGTTTCTGTAACAATACACTCAACAAACCATGCTGTTTGGAAATAAGCTTGTAAATTCATTGAATTATATTTTAATACAAACCAGAATACTAGGAATGCTACTATATCTGTAATTGATGAGATAACTCCAAATATAACCATAAATCTTCCTATTGATTTTATGTCCCACTTTTTTACTTTCCTTAAGAAACCTTCATCAACATTATCATATGGTATACCAATTTGTGATAATTCTACAATAAAATCTTGTATTAACATTTGAATTGGTAATAACGGTAAGAATGGTAAAAATATAGATGCAATTAAGATACTAAATACATCCCCAAAGTCTTGACTTAAAGCTAGTTTCATATATTTTAATATATTTCCATAAACAGTTCTACCTTCTATAACACCATTATGTATTACTTCTAAGTTTTGTTCTAAAAGAATTATATCACTTGATTCTTTGGCAATATCTGTTCCTCCATCTACACTTATTCCGACATCAGAACTTCTTAGTGCTGGAGCATCATTTACTCCATCACCCATATATCCTACTGAATGTCCATTTTTTCTTAGAATTGATACTACTCTTTCTTTTTGCATTGGATTCATTCTTGCAAATATATCTATTTCTTCTACTTTTTTACTTAGTTCATAATCATTTAATTCATCTATTTCTTTTCCAGTTAAAATTTTAGTTTCTATTCCAACAGCATTACATATATTTTTAGTTGCAAAAGCATTATCTCCAGTTAGTATTTTTATATCTACACCATATTCTTTTAATTTTTTAATAGTTTGTTCTGCTGATGGTTTTGGTGG
>CAMKPE010000022.1 GCA_946414595.1 uncultured Clostridium sp. | reverse complement strand
CGAGAGGACCGGGATGGACCTACCTCTGGTGTATCTGTTGTAACGCCAGTTGCAGCGCAGAGTAGCTATGTAGGGAATGGATAACCGCTGAAAGCATCTAAGCGGGAAGCCAACTTCAAGATGAGTTTTCCCATTTTTTATAAAGTAAGATCCCAGAAAGACTATCTGGTTGATAGGTTGGAAATGGAAGCATAGTGATATGTTGAGTTGACCAATACTAATAGATCGAGGATTTAATCATATTTGTTTTATATTTGATTAGATCTAAATAAAACACATTATCTAAGTTTTCAGAGAATTATTTCTCAATAATTTTATTGGTGACGATAGCTAAGAGGATACACCTGTTCCCATCCCGAACACAGAAGTTAAGCTCTTATACGGCGAAGATAGTGAATGCGAAAATAGCAAGTTGCCAATATTTTTTTTTGCAATAAAATCCACAATCTTGTGGATTTTTTAATTATATGTTATATTATCATTGAGGTGAACCTGAATGGAAATTAAAAGAATCATTAGTAATAACTTTAAATCAATTGATAAATCTGATGATTTATATCCACTTTATGAGAATTTAAATGAATTAGTGGATGATAAAGATGATGAAAAAATAATCCAGATTTTAAATCGTGTTAAAAAGAATTACGAAAAACTAATCGAAAAAAACAATGAAGAAGGAAAAAGTACTGAACTTTATGAAAGAGCAGTAGGAGAAATCGATTATTTACTTTCAAAAGGCGATGTTGAAGAGGAAATAGACGAAAGACCAGTAAGAAGAGTCGAAAGAGTTAGTGCTCCAAGACCAAGAGAAGAATATGATAGAGGAGGTTACGATATGGATCAATTTTCTGAAATGGAGAGAGAATATAGAGAAAGAAGAGGAACTGAGTTATTAAATGCATACCATATTTTTGGTATTATTATGGCTTCTCTAAGCTTTATCGCAGGCCTAACATATGCAGGAACTAGAAATGGTGCAACATTATTCTTCACATGCATCCTTTATGGTGCTATGATGTTCTTCTTATTCTTCGCATTAGGAGACTTAGTTAGAAACCAAAAGAGAACAAATTATATTCTTAACAAAATTTATAAAAAGATGAAATAAAAATATCCACAGAATTGTGGATTTTTTATTTAACAAAAACTATACATATTTTTGTAAAGAATAATATAAAACTATTGAGGTATTTCTTTTAGATTTGATATAATTATTTTGGTGATAATATGGATTACAGAATTACAACTAGGGATGAAAGTGAGACAATACATATTGCTCAAAATCTTGAGTCTGAAAAATTTGAAAACATGGTTATATGTCTTGAAGGTGATTTAGGAAGTGGTAAAACAATTTTTACAAAAGGTTTTGCTCAGGCTTTAGGAATTGAAGAAAATATCACATCTCCAACATTTAACATCATTAAAGAATACCTTAATGGAGAAATGCCATTATATCATATGGACGTTTATCGCCTTGATGGTAAAGTTGATGGTATAGGGCTAGAAGATTACTTCACAAAAGGTGGAGTAGTAATAATTGAATGGGCAGATATGATTAGAGATTATCTACCAGAAGAAAGATTGGATATAAAGTTTAAAATAGTAGATGAAGAAACTAGAACTTTGATTTTCATACCACATGGACAACAATATGAGGAAATCTGTGAGGCAGTTTTATGAAAATACTATATCTAGATACTTCATCTAGTTTTTTATATACAGCAATATTAGAAGATAGCAAAATAATTAAAGAAATAAAAGAAAAACTAGAAAATAATTTATCTGTATACACTCTTCCGAGAATAGAAGAGATGTTTAAAGAAACAAATATAAATATAAATGAAATAGAAAAAATAATTGTTGTTAATGGGCCAGGATCATTTACTGGTATAAGAATTGGACTTACTATTGCCAAGACATTAGCATGGGCAAGAAATATTCCAATAATTCCAATATCAAGTTTGGAAGCAATGTCATTATCAGCAGGTGAAGATTATGATTATGTAGTACCTGCGATTGATGCAAGAAGAGGATATGTATATGCATCAATTTATGATAATCAAAATGATAAATTTGTAATGCATGAAAAACATATAAGCTTAAAAGTTTTATTAGTAGCATTATCAAATGTAGAAGGATCAGTAACTTTCATAACAAATGATAATATTGAAGTTGATTATAACGTTAAGAGTTATGACCCAGATATTGCGAAAATTGTAGAAAATGTTATGAATAGAGAAAGCGTTAATCCACATGCAATTGATGCTAATTATTTAAAACTAACTGAAGCAGAAGAAAACAAACTTAAAGAGGAAGAAAATGATAATAGAAATTAATAAAGAAGATTCTTCTTTAATAAATGAATTAGAATCATCATTTAAATGCAAAAATATTGCTGATGATTTTAATAAAAATATTTTTACAAAATACTTTATTTTAAAAGAAAAAAGTAATATAATAGGCTACGTAAATTATTATGACTTGTATGACCGATTTGAACTAGCATTTATCGAAGTAAAAGAGGAATATAGAAATAAAAAATATGGATCTTTTATGTTAGAAAATTTAATTAAAATTGGTAGTGAAAAAAAGATAGAAAATATAACATTAGAAGTTAATGTTAATAATATAAATGCAATTAAATTATATAAAAAATATGATTTTAAAGAAGTAGCAATAAGAAAAGGTTACTATGATGGTGTAGATGGCTATTTGATGGAAAGAAAGATGATGTAGATGAAGGATGTATACATACTTGCAATTGAAAGCAGTTGTGATGAAACAAGTTGTGCAATTGTAAAAAACGGATCAGTTGATATAGCAACTGTAATTGCAACACAAATAGATATACATACTAACTTCGGTGGAGTAGTTCCAGAAATAGCAAGTAGACAACACTTAAAAAATATAACAATGGTAATCGAAGATTGCCTTAATAAAGCGCATATGACAATGGATGAAGTTGATGCAATTGCAGTAACATATGGCCCAGGACTTATTGGTTCATTACTTGTAGGAGTAGAAGCAGCTAAAACATTATCGCTAATATACAACAAGCCTTTAGTTCCAGTTCATCACATTAAGGGTCATATATATGCAAATAACTTAAATAAAACTATGGAGTATCCACTAATTGCTTTAGTAGTAAGTGGAGGACATACTGAACTAGTTTATATGAAAGATGAATATGAGTTTGAAAAACTAGGAGAAACACTAGATGACGCTGTTGGAGAAAGCTATGATAAAGTAGCAAGAGTAATCGGTGTTGGATATCCTGGTGGACCAGTAATAGATAAAATGGCTAAAACAGGAACTCATGAATACAATTTACCAATTCCACTAAATGATGATTCTTATAACTTCAGTTTTAGTGGACTAAAGAGTGCAGTTATTAATCTTTCTCATAATTATGAGCAAAGAGGAATAGAATTAAACAAAGAAAATTTAGCAAAATCATTCCAAGATGTAGTTGTAGAAACAATCTGCAAAAAGACATTAAAAGCGTTACTTGATAAAGGTGTTAAACGTCTTATAATTGCAGGTGGAGTAGCAGCCAACAGTGGAATAAGAGAAGGGCTAAAAAAAGTTTGTGAAGAACATAATATTGACTGCTCATATCCTGAATTAAGATATTGTACTGATAATGCTACAATGATTGGAGCAGCAGGATACTTTGCATATAAGAAAGGAATAAGAGCAGACTCTACATTAAATGCTAAATCAAGTGTTAATCTAACATGAAAGGAGGCTTTGGACTATGGACGAAGAGAAGAAGGAAACTAAGAAAGTAACAGCAAAGAAAACAACAACAAAAAAGACTACTGAGAAAAAACCTACTGAAAAGAAAACTACTGCCAAGAAGACTACTACGACTAAAAAAGCAACTACAACAAAAACTGCAACTAAAAAGACAACAGAAAAAAAAGAAACAGTTAAAAAGACAACAACAAAAAGAGTTGCTAAACCAAAAGAAGAAAAAGTAGTTATCGAAGAACCTATAACTGAAGTAAAAACTGAACCAGTTACTGAAGCAGCAACTGAAGCAGTTATCGAACCAGTTAAAGTTGAAGCAAAAGTTAAGAAAGTAGTTAAGAAACCTACAATAAGTCTAAAGAACAAAAAAGAAATAACTAAAGCCTTATCAAAAACAGTTAAACCAACTGCAAAAACAAAAAAGCCAACAGTTAAAAAGCCTGTTAAAAAAGATCCTTTAAAAGATGTTAACATAATTAAAGCAACTGAACCAATAACAGAAGTTAAAGAAGAGAAAAAAACAGAAACTAAAAAAGAAGAAAAACTTAGCAGAAGAGAACAAAGAAAAAAAGAAAAACAACTTAAGAAAGAAGCTAAGAAACGTTCTAAGAAAAAAGAAGAGAAAACAAAATTAGTTCTTCCAAAAGAATGGACTAAAGTTGGCGATAAAAAGAAAAAAGAAGAAAAGAAAGAATTTTCAGATACAAATACTTTAACAAATATATTTAAGAAATCATTATTTGAAGAAGTAGATGAACAACAATACCAAGAACAAAAGAAAGTAAAAAGAAAGAAAAGAAAAAAGAGTCTATTAGTATTCCTAATAGTAGCACTTATCTTATTTGGTGTTGGATTCTTCTTAATTAAATATAATGACATGGTTAAGAAAGCCTTAGCAGTTTATAATCCATATAACATTGGTGAAAAAGTAAAATTAAAGGATGATTCAGTATGGTATGTAATTGAAGATAGTGATGCTCATTCTGATGATGTTAGATTATTAAAAGAAACTGCTATAGATATAACTGGTGATAACCAAATCACTGAAAAAGATAAAATGAAATATAATATGGATGGTAAAGCAGAATATGATGTTGAATCAAAAGGAAGCGGGCCATATTATCTAGAATATACTTACAAAAAAGCTCTTGAAGATAAAGTTGGAAAGATTGAAGAAATCGGACTTCTTGAAACAAAAGAATTTGTAAAAGTAAGAAGAGCAATGAACTATCCAGATGAGTGGAGTGAAGGAAACTGGTTAGCAAATAAATCTCTAGGTAACTGGTGGATTGAATCAGAATTAAATGAAAAAGTTTTTGCTGTTTCTTACAATGGAACATTTAAATTATATAAAGCAGGAACATATAATTATATAAGACCTGTAATTAAAATTAAGAAGGATTTAATTGTTAAAGAAGAAAATCCTGAAGACGTAAATGATGAATTATTACAAAAAAAAGACTAGACAAATCTAGTCTTTTATAGTATCATTCTTTTTGACGTTTAGTTTTGCTTATATTTTTGAATCATGCGGACAAAGATGAAGTTCGCCTTTTTGCGTTTGATGGAGGTGGATATGAATTTAACAGAACATGAAATTACACAAGAAAAGAATTACTTAAACTACAGCTTGAAAATAGTAAGAGACAAAATTTCAGAATTAGGACAGGTATTATACGACAGAGAAGAAAAAGTGATGGAATTCAAAAAATTCATTTGGGACACTAGGCATGATATGGACCCAACTGAAATGAAAACCATGATTAACGCTAGCGATTTAGAGATCACTATGATGTCATACAAAAGTGATTATCTACAAAAACTATATCGAATACAAAATAATCCATATTTTGGTTCGATAACATTCAAAGATTCAACTGGAGAAAACAAAATATATATTGGTATAACCCATGTAGAAGATGAAGAAAACGATAAATATCTGATACATGACTGGAGAGCACCAATATGCTCAATGTTTTATGATTATGAATTAGGAGCAGCACAGTACTTAGCACCAGAAGGAATAATCAAAGGAGAAATAACTAACAAAAGACAATTCACAATAAAAGATGGAAAGCTAGTTAGAGTATTTGATAATGATATAAACATTGATGATGAATTATTACAACAAGTATTAACAGAAGAATCAAATGACAAAATGAAAAACATAGTTAATACAATACAACAAGAACAAAATGCCATAATAAGAAATACAGTAGATCCTAATCTAATAGTACAAGGAATTGCAGGAAGTGGTAAAACATCAGTAGCACTTCATAGAATTGCCTTCCTACTATACAAAATCAAAAATTTAAATTCAAACAATGTACTAATTTTTTCACCAAACCAAATATTTACTGAGTACATTTCTAATGTACTTCCAGAACTTGGGGAAGCAAATACATTACAAACAACGTTTAACAGTTTTCTAGAAACAGTACTTGAAGAGTTTGACAAAGTTGAATCATTCACTGAGTTTGTAGAAAGATATTACAAATATCAAGAAAGAAATCCAGTGCTTGTTAAGTACAAACAAAGTGATGAAATAATTGAAGCATTAGAAAAATACATCAAGAATTTGTTAAATAGACTTAAATTTGTTAGTGACATAACAACAAGAGATTTTGAGATAACTGCAGATGAGTTAAACTACTTACTAAAAGATAGATACGAGAAATTACTGTTAATCGAAAGGCTTGATAAAATAGCAGACAAAATGTGTGATGACTACTATAAAGGTAAAAAAGGAAACAAGTTAAAAATACTATCTATGCTTAACAAAAGCCTTAACATAAAAATTAATTACAAAGAAATATTTAAAGATTTCTTTAAGAGTGAAGAGTTTGCAAACACTTATAAAGGAACAATTACTGAGAAAGAAATTAAAGATGCTGTTGGATCAAGAGAAATAAAATATGAAGATGCCTGCATCTTCGTATACATAAAAGGATTACTTGAAGGTTTCACTTATAGAGGTCAAATACAAGAGATAGTAATTGATGAAGCACAAGACTATAATAGATTACAATATAAATTAATAAGAACAATATTTAAGAAAAGCAACTTCACAATACTTGGAGATATAAATCAAACAGTAAATCCATACTACAAATATAGATCACTAGAAGACTTAAGTGAAATATTTGAAGGAAGCATATATCTAGAGTTAAGTAAAACTTATAGATCATCTCCTGAAATAATAGAACACACAAATAAAATTCTTGGTCTAAAACATGTATCTGCTATAAGAAGAGGAAACAATAGACCAGTAATATTTAGAGATGATTGGAACCTAAAAGATAGTCTTGTAAGTGACATAAAAGATGCTAAGAAGTGTAACTATACAGTAGCAGTTATAACAAAGACTGATGAAGAAGCAGAAAAGATATATAAACTTCTAAAAGATGATATAAAAGATATCAATCTACTATTATCAACGACAAAAGAATTCAACAAAAAAATGGTTGTTATTCCATCATATATGGCTAAAGGATTAGAGTTTGATGAAACAATAATATATACAGATTCAAATAACAAATATACAAAAGAAGAAAAATATCTATACTATGTAGCATGTACAAGAGCCCAACATCAACTAATAATATATAATCAAGAAGAAAATTAGTTTTCTTCTTTTTTATTTTACATTTTCACAAAATAACAAAATTTTTTTCACATGTTTTTCATAAATAACCTTTATTATTATGGTATACTTATTTATGGTGATAGTATGAAAGACAAACAATTTAAAAATCTTGATGAACAGGTTGAAATTTTTAAACACAAAGGACTAACCGTAGATAACGAAGAATATGCAAAAGAAGTTCTATTAAGAGAGAATTATTTCTTTATAAGTGGATATAGACACTTATTCATGCAAAAAGATAATAATAAAACTTATATAGAAGGAGCTACTTTTGAAGAGCTTTATAGTCTTTTCTTATTCGATAGAGAATTCAGAAATGTTATCTTCAAAAACTTGTTAATCGTAGAAAATAATGCGAAGTCTATTTTTTCATATCAACTATCAAAAAAATATGGATACAAAGAAAATGACTACTTAAAGCCAGCTAACTTTGATACCTCACCAGAAAGAAGTAGACAAGTAAACGATCTTATCAGAAAGATGAAAAGACAAGTACGAGTTAATGGAAGTCAACATAGTGCAACAATGCACTACATAAGTAACTATGGTTACATTCCATTATGGGTATTAGTTAAAGTATTATCATTTGGTATTATTAGTGAATTCTATACAATATTAAAACCAGAAGATAAACTTGCAATAGCTAAAATCTATAATATTGATGTTGAAAACTTATCAAACTACTTGTCAATACTTGCTAACTACAGAAATGTTTGTGCTCATGAGGATATTCTATATGAGAATAAAACTCAAAGAAGTATAAACGATACAGTTTATCATATACTATTAGGTATAGGTAAAGAAAATGGCGAATTCACTAAGGGTAAGAACGATTTATTTGCATTAATTATAATTCTAAGACAAGTATTATCTAATGCAGATGTTAAGAACCTAATATGTGAGTTAGAAAGATTAGTAGATAATTTAAGTATGAATTTACATTCAATTAGTATAGATAAGGTCTTAGATAGAATGGGATTCCCTCACAATTGGAAGGAAATCGCAAATATAGAAAAGAGGCCATATAATAGTGAAGAATAAAATAATAACAATTATCGCAATCGTACTTGCTTTTGTAGCAGGAGGAGAGTTAACCTACATTCTTGTTGGTGGAAGTAGAAATACTGAAACAAAAGAAAACGGAAGCGAATCATCACAAGTTTATAACAGTTGTTCTAACTGTATGAGTGGAACTACTGTTGTTGAAAATGGTGGAATATCTAGTTCTGTACAAAAAGCATATGATTCAGTTGTTATGGTAAAAGGTTATAAAAATAACCAAGCAACAGGTTCAGGAAGTGGATTTGTTTATAAAAAAGATGACAACTATGGTTATATAATGACTAACCAACATGTTGTTGATGGAACAAATAAACTAAAAATTAAATTTGCCAGTGGTGAAGAAGTAGAAGGAACACTTCTTGGTGGAGATAAATATATCGATATAGCAGTAATTAGAGTACCAGTTGATAAAATAATTTCGGTTGCAAAAATAGGATCAACAGAAGAATTAAAACTTGGAGAAACAGTATTTGCAATAGGAACACCTGTTGCAGAAGAATACTTTAACTCAGTTACTGGAGGATATATTTCAGGACTTAATAGACAAGTACCAGTATCAGTAGAATCAAATAGTGACTGGATACAAGATGTTATTCAAATAGATGCTTCTATTAACCCAGGAAACTCTGGAGGACCACTATTAAACTTTAATGGTGAAGTAATTGGAATAACATCATTGAAATTAATTAATAGCAGTATCGAAGGAATGGGATTTGCCATTAAAATAGAAGATGCTTTAAAACATATTGATGTACTTGAAAAAGGCGAAAAAATTGTTAGACCATTTATAGGAATTAATTATGTTAATGCAACAGATACATATAGCTTAAGAAGATATGGTATTTCAATAGATAGTAGTATTACTGAAGGAATAGTAATAATTAACACAATTGAAAACACTGGTGCCCAAGCTGCAGGTCTTCAAAAAGGTGACGTAATTGTTAAACTTGGAGATGATAAAGTATCAAGTGTTGCACACTTAAAATACTTACTATATAAACATGATGCTGGTGAGACAATTAAAATAACATATATAAGGGGAAAAGAGACAAAGACTACTGAAGTTACGTTGACTAAAAGCGACGATTAATATACAATATGTATTAGAAACGATGTGACTTTATGAAACTTAAAAAGAATACATTTATACAAGGTGCATTCATTGCAACTCTTGGAATTGTAATAAGCAAAATATTAGGAATAATTTACGTTATTCCTTTTTATGCTGTTATAGGGGATCAAGGTGGAGCACTTTATGGATATGCTTATAACATTTATTCAATATTCTTAGGGATATCACAAGCAGGACTTCCTCTTGCAATGAGTAAATTAATAAGTGAGTATAATACACTGGGGTACTTTGATACCAAAGAAAGAGTTTATAAAGTCGGAAGAACATTCTTAAATATAATTGGAGTAATATGCTTCTTAGTATTATTTATATTTGCACCACAAATTGCAGATTTAATAATTGGAGGAGTAAGTGATGGTAATACTCCAGAAGACATCGTATTTGTAATAAGAATAATATCAACAGCAATACTAGTTGTACCAATACTTAGCGTTTCAAGAGGATACTTACAAGGACATAAATTTATTTCACCAACTCCTATTAGCCAAGTAATTGAACAAGTAGTAAGAGTTGTAATAATAGTAGCAGGAAGCTTTGTAATGGTTAAAGTATTTGATATGCCATTAAAACTTGCTGTTGGATGTGCAGTTTTTGCAGCTACTATAGGAGCATTATGTTCTTATCTATACATCCATCATAAAATAAAAACAAATAAAGATGTATTAGTACAAAAGAGTACTAAGAAAGAACCAAAGATTACAACTGGAGAAATATTAAAACAGTTAATAATATATGCAGTACCATTTGTAATGATAGATCTATTTAGATCATTCTATAACTCAGTTGATGTAGTAACACTTGTTAAAACATTAGTAAATGATTTTGGATTTAAAACAAGAGATGCTGAAACTGTTATGAGTGTTATATCAACATGGGGATTAAAACTTAATATGATAATAATATCTATCGTATCTGGTATGATGACAAGTTTAATACCAAACTTAACAAGTAGCTTTGTTAAAAATGATATGAAAGATGTATCTAAAAAGATAAATCAAACAATACTAGTAATTATAAGTATTGCACTTCCATTAACCATTGGATTAAGTTTCATAACACCACTTGTATGGAAGACATTCTATGGTGCATCAACATATGGTCCAATAACATATAGATACTTAGTATATGTAGCATTTGCAACAACATTATTCACATCATTTACAACAATACTACAATTACTAAAACAATATAAAATGGTATTCGTATCATTAATAATAGGATTCTTAACTAAACTATGTTTAAATATACCATTCATGCATTTATTTGATAGTATGGGTATTTATCCATTCTATGGTGCAATTACTGCAACAATCCTAGGATTTGTAGTATCAGCACTAATCTCTGCAATATACATAAATAGAAAATTCAAAATAAGCTATAAAGATACATATAAAGAATTAGGAAATATCTTTATAGGTTTAGCATTCATGTTAGTATCATTATTCATACTAGAGTTAGTATTACCACTTGATGTAAGAAGTAGAGTATTATCATTTGGATTTGCAGGAATATATGCAGTAGTAGGATGTTCAGTATACTTCTTCTGTGTATATAAATCAGGAACACTAGAAAGAATATTTGGTAAAGAATTCTTTGACAAAATAAAGAATAGATTAAAAAGAAAAAAATAAGGTGATAATTATGGAATTCAAAGTAATTACAAAAGAAGAATTTAAGAAGTTTTCAGAAAAGCATGAACAAGAAAGTTTCTTACAAACAGTAGAACTTGGAGACTTAAAGGAAGAGTTAGGAGACATTGTTCATTATGTAGGAGTAGTAGAGAAAAAGAAAATAATCGCCGCAACACTTTTACTTGAAGAAAAGAGTTATTTAGGGAAGAAAACTTTCTATGCACCTCGTGGATTCTTAATTGATTATAATAATTTAGAATTATTAAAGTATTTTACTCTTGAATTAAAAAAATATATTAAAAAACATAAAGGATTTATGTTAACACTTGATCCAAATGTTATCTATAGAGTTAGATCTAGTGAAGGAGAAATACTAGATGATGATAAAGATAAGAATGATACACTAGTAGATAATCTTAAATCTTTAGGATACACTCATTTTGGATTCAATAAATATTTAGAAGCATTACAAGTAAGATGGGAATATAGATTAAAACTAGATAGACCTTACGAAGAAATAAGTAAAGATTTCTCTAAAAGTACAAGAAAGAATATTGAGGCTTGTTACAAAAAAGGTTTATTAGTAAGAAGAGGTAAAATAGAAGATCTTCCATCAATGGAAGAAATATTTGAAAGTACTTCAAAAAGAAAAGACTTCTTTTATAGAAGCCTAGATTATTATCAAAAGATGTATAAACATATGCATGATTTGATGACAATCTATATCGCATACCTTGATCCAGACATCTATTTAAAACACACAGAAAGCCTTCTAGACGAAGAAAAGAAAAATAATGAGCAAATAGACGAAAAGATTAAAACTTGCTGTGTAGGGCCTAAATTAAAGCAGCAGAAAGAGGTTTCTGATAACCTTATCAATAAATATACTGAAGAATTAGAAAAAGCTAAACAATTTAAGAAAGAATATCCAAATGGAAAAGATGTTGGAGTACTTCTTTCAATGAAATCTGGAGATGAATATTTAACTCTTTCTAGTGGATTATTAGAAGAATATAAAAGCTTTACTCCAAAATATGCAATGTATGATTATCATATAAAAGATGCATATGAAATGGGATTTAAATATGTAGACTTCTATGGAATTACAGGAGACTTTGATAAATCAAATAAATATTATGGAATATATGAATTTAAAAAAGGATTCAATGGTAATGTAGTAGAACTAGTAGGACAATTCTCATTAAAGATAAGTGGATTCTATAACGTATATAAATTCTTAAAAAAGATTAAAAGTAAAATAAAAAAGTAACGATTATTCGTTACTTTCTTTTAATTTCTTTTTAGCTTTTCTTCTAACTTTATTTCTATAAATAGGAACAAGTTTATTAAAGATAAAATACATAAACTTCTTAGTGATTAAATCAAACTCTCCCATGAATTCAACATAGTCTCCACCAAATTTCTTTTTAAATTCATGAAGACCTAATCTAGGATTATCTTTTGATAAATCACCAACTGTACCAAATTGGTCATACATTTTAATACCATGTTCATAACAGTATTTAATATGTTCTTTATATACTGCATAGTTAGAATAACTATCCATAAGTATGTTGTGGTTTCCTGCGTATAATACCCATGCTTTATCACCATACTCCATAATAACATGTCCATTAAGAATAATTTCTTCTTGGTATTTATCTTGAGCTTCTTGATATTCTTTAATATATTCAAGAAGTTTTTCTTTTCTTTTTTCTAGTTCTGCTTTCTTAGTCTTTGCACTCTTACTTAATTCATCAGTTTGTAATGGTTCTAACTCTTTATTAACACTTTCTAATTCACCATTATATTTATCAATAACTTCTTTAGTATTTATTGATCCAATAAACAAGTCCATATGATTATCTTCATTATATATTTCAAATAAAGTTTTATAGTATTCATAATCATGTGAAATAAAATCTTTTCTATTTTCAGTTAAATCCATTAAGTGACTAAATTCTTTAACATCATCAATTGTACCTAATCTAACTTTAGTGCCAAGAGATTCACCTTTATTAATTCTTTGTTTAGTAGTCTTACTAAACTTTTCTTCAATCTCTTCATATGGTTGATTCATATCAATTCTAAAAGTATACCTAGGTTGTTCAGTTTCAAAGTTCTTAGTAAATCCTTTATGTTTAAATCCAAGAGACTTTAATGTTTCAAATATCTCTTTAGGATCTTTATCTAGTGGAACTTCTTCTCCTAAATAATTTTCTTTTCTCCATATAATATCTGGATCTATCTTTATAAAAATACCTTTATGTTTCTTAACAAATTTCTTTATTTCATTAACAAACTCGCTTAATAATTCTTTATTATAAAAATCTATTACAAATCCACGAGGAGAATAGAATCTTGAATAACCCATTGGTAGTTTTTTTTCAAGAAGAAGTGCAGTGCATAATATTTTGTCTTTATCATCAACAAGACCTACATAGTATGGGGTATAACCTTTACATTTCTTTGAGAATTCTCCCCAAGCATAACTTTGTAAAAAGTGTGATTTAGTTTTATGATTTTTAACAAACTTTTCGTATTTTTCTTTTTCAATGTTTTCTACAAATTTCATATTATTATCCTCTATAAAAAGTATAATATTTAAATAATTAAAAGTCAAACAAGCTATATTGATTTAGATAAGTATTTATAATATAATTTTCTTGGTGATAGTATGCGTAAGATAGTATTAATTATCTTGGTATTAGCTGCAGCAGTATCTCTTGTTTTGGGAGGTATGAAAATAGTTAAATACCTAGATGATAAAAAGAAAGAAAACCATAAAGATGATATTCTAGAAGTTGAAAACAAAATTAAAGAAGTAGAAGAAGAAATAAAGACTAAAAAAGAAGAAGTAGAAAAAGTAAAAGAAGAAAAAAAAGATGAAGTGAAAGAAGTAGAATCATGGCAAGCAAAGGTAGACCAAATTCAAAGTTATTTATAATACTTTATGCATTACTTATATTTCTATCAGCATTAGGAATTACTTCATATTTCTACTTTGGTAACAAATTAAACAACGATATAGAAGAAAGAAACAAATATAACGAAGAGTATCAATCAAAGAAAAAAGAATTAGAAACAAAAGAAACAGAACTTGAAACTGCTAAGACAGAATTAGCAAGTTATGATGGACTAAAAGAAAAAGCAGAACAATTAAGAAAAGATTATTATGCTAAAATTAAAGAGTTAGAGGATGCAATACTTGCAGGTAAATCTGATAAGAAGATTGCATACCTAACTTTTGATGATGGTCCATATTACAATACTCAAAAAGTATTTCAAATACTTGATAAGTATAATGTTAAAGCAACGTTCTTTACTACAAATATAAATGGAGAAACTTGTTTTGATAATAGAAGCGCTAAATGTTGGCCAACATATAAACAATATTTTGAAAAAGGTCATACTTTAGCAAACCATACATATACACATGGAATATGGAGAGGACTATATAACAGTGCAGATTCATTTATGACAGCAGTTATAAATCAAGAAAACTTAATTAAAGAACAAACAGGTGGATATGTAACTAACATTGTAAGATTTCCTGGAGGAAGTGTTACAGCAGGAAAGTTAAAAGATCCAATTATTAAGAAACTTAGAGAGCGTGGTTATGGTTGGGTAGATTGGACTTGTGAAAATGGCGATGGAAGAGATATCCAATCAACTGATCAAGCATGGAGTATTTTAAAGAGTGGATTAGATGAAAAGATAGAAGTTATATTATTGCATGACTATAATACAGTTACCACTAACATGCTTCCAAGTTTAATTGAATACTTACAAAAAGAAGGTTACATCTTGTTACCATTATTTTACGAAAGCAATATGGTAAATAAATAAAAATGTCTTATCAAGACATTTTTTTTAACTTAAAGTGATATCTAGAATCATCATGAGTGCAAATCCAAGTAGAGAAAATAATGCCATCAAATCTTTCTTTTTGTTTGATTGTGATGCAGGAATTAATTCCTGAATTACTACATAGATCATCGCACCAGCAGCAAAAGAAAGTAGGAATGGAAGAATTAGTCTTACCTTCAAAACAAGCAGTGCTCCAATAACACCAGAGATAGGTTCAACTATGCCACTTAACTGGCCATAGAAGAAACTTTTACTACGTGACAAACCTTCACGCCTTAGTGGAACACTAACGGCAGTTCCTTCAGGGAAGTTTTGTAGACCAATTCCTAAAGCAAGCACCAAAGCACTTCCTAATGTCGCGCCATCAAGGTTGTATGCAATTGAACCAAACGCAACCCCAACAGCTAATCCTTCAGGAATATTATGTAGAGTAATAGAAAAGATTAAAAGCAGTATACGCTTCATACTAGAACTATTTTTCTTTTTGTCATAAAAGTGTTCAAACACTTTATCTCCAACAAATAATAATATACCTCCAGAAATAAAACCTAAAGTAAGAACAAGCCATACAACCATATTTAGACTTTCTGCCATTTCACCAGCAGGTTTTAACAAAGAGAAAAAAGATGCAGCAATCATAATACCTGCAGAAAACCCTAACATACCATCCATAATATTTTTATTAACAGTTTTAAAAAAATAAACAAGCGAAGCACCAAGCAAAGTTAGTAACCAAGTAAATATTGTTGCTAAAAGCGCTTGAATAACTGGATTTAAATTAATAAAATAATCCACCATAAAATCACCATAATAATATATGCAAAAATAAAAATAATGGTAAAATAGAAATAACAAATTAATGAAAGAAAGTGATTTTATGCCTAGTATGTCAGGCCATATGGCTATAGCGAAAAAAGTAAGTGAAATATTAAACATCAACGATAGAGAATTCTACAAAGGTAATCTATTGCCTGACTTATATCAAGATAAAACAAAAAGTCATTATAAAATACAAGGAACATTTTATTTAATACCAGATATAAAAAGAGTAGAAAAAGAATTAGATTTGAAAGATATAAAGAATCTTGGATATCTAACACATTTATTACTTGATCTACATTACTTAGAAGACTTTCTAACTCCTAGATTTGATCATGATGTATTTCTAGATAAAGCTCTTTATAATGATTACGATATATTAAATAAAGACGTAGTAGAATACTTTAAATTAGATAGAGAATATATAACTGAATCAATGAAAGATTTTAGTGAAGATATAGTACCAAATAAATTAGATCTTAACTTAAAGTGTTTATACTTTGATAAAGAAGGAGAAACAAAATATCTTAAGAAAGATGAATATATAAAATTCTTAGAAGATGTTTCTCTTACAATTGCAGACGAGATAAAAAAATACTATTAATTTAAAAACAAATATATTATAATAGTAAGTTATTAGAGGAGGTTAATATGGAAGAATTTGTAAAATTATCATTAAAAGAAATGGCAAGTATTATATCAACATTAGGAGTAGGACATGATGTTCCAAGAATAGATAATACTAGTTTATTAATAAACGGAAAGATTTATACTTACGAAAAAGATGGAGATAAAGCAATAATAACATGCGAAGATGGAAAGAAAGTAGAAGTAAGTGTTAAAGCTACAACAGAAGAAAGACAAGCATATGGAAATGTTGTAATGACAGTTGCACAACATGAAACAAATATAGATTATTTCTTAGAAGATGGAGGAAAACTAAGATTAACTAATCATATACCTCTAGACGCAGGATACGAAGCATTTGAAAATGTTAGAAGACATGATTTAATGAGAGGTCTTGGATTAAAATATATTGATAAACAAGGGAAACCTCAAGTATCTTCAGAAATAGAAGTAAATAAAGTATGTTTAGAAGGGTCACCAACTACATATGAATTTACTGAACAAGGAATAAAAGTTGGAAACAAACTTGTAACACTTGATGGAAATAAATTAATATCTATATCTGGAGAACCAACTCCAAGTGTAGAAGAAGTATATTCTTTTGATAAAGAAGTAGAAAAAAGAAAACTAGAAGGAATTATTGAAGATAATCCTGATCTACATAAATTTACTAAAGAAAGATTAGAAGAAGCAATTAGAAAACTTGATATAACTGAAAGAAGTTGCAAGAGAGTAGAAGACTTCTATACAGAGGATATTAAAGGTGTAAGAGGAGCAATTGCATTTAGAAATTATTTATTATATGTAATACAAAATAATTTAATGCAAGCTGATGATCTATCAGTATTAGCAGCAGACTTTTATAAGAAAGTAAAAGAAGCTCTTGATAAACAAAAAGGTAGAGGAATGGTTAAAGCTAAAATATTTGA
>CAMKPE010000021.1 GCA_946414595.1 uncultured Clostridium sp. | reverse complement strand
GATCAAATGAAGATAATACTATTACTTCAGGAGTATCATCAATAATTAAATCTACTCCAGTAACAGCTTCAATAGTACGAATATTTCTTCCTTCTCTACCTATAATTCTACCTTTCATATCATCATTAGGTAAATTAACAACAGTAACTGTTTGTTCATTAGCAACATCACTTGCATATTTCTGCATGCATTCAACAAGCATAGCTTTTGACTTTTTATCAGCCGTTAGTTTTGCTTCTGATTCACGCTCTTTGATATAAGATGATATTTCTAAATTCATATCCTCTTCTACCCTTTTTAAAACTAGATCTCTAGCTTTTTCTTTAGAATAACCAGATATTTCTTCTAACTTATCTAATTGTTCTTTTTTTAGTTCTTCTACTTTTAATTGTTCATCTTGAAGTTCATTTTGTTTATTTTGTAATTCTTTTTCTTTTTTATCAAGCATCTTTTCACGATTTTGTAAATTTTCATCACGTCTATCTATACTTTCTTCACGATTAGATAAACGTTTTTCAGCCTCTTTTACTTCAGTCTTTCTTTCCCTCAAATCGTTTTCAACATCAATTCTATATTGTTTAGCTTCTTCTCTACCTGATTTTAATGCATCATTTTTTATTTTTTCTGCATCTCTATAAGCATCTTTCAATATTTTTTCTGCTTGTTTATCCTTATTAGATTTCTTTATATTATTAATTACAAACATTGCAATTGCACCAGCAATAATTCCAACAATGAATAACAAAATGGAGATAAAAGTTAAAGACATATTACACCTCCAATTCATGGTAGTATTTACTACCTAATATAAGTTTAATAGATAATAGAAAAAAAATCAAGTGTTTTATCACTTGACTATACTTTTGCTTGTATTGCTATTTACTATATTTTTTTTATAATAAGCATTATTATAATTAAATAGCTCTTTTAATACTGTATTTTTATCATCTGTTTCTATTGTTCTACTTATATAATCATTATTTATATTATTCTTTAAAGCATAAAATGGTCCATTATAATTATATACACCAATTAAAGATGTTCCATTATATACTTCATTACTTGTTTCACAATCAAATGAATAATAGTTTTCTCCTACTTCTCTAATTTTGTTTTCTCTTTTTGTCATATTAGATACTATTGTTATATCTGGACAATTATCAAGCATAAGTTTATAAGCATTCATATTAATTAAACAAGATAAAAACTTATAAATACAGTTATCATTAGTACGTAATAAATATTTTAAAATATTAATCTTAGTTTTTAAATTATTTATATCATAGTTAAAATCACTTTTCATAGTACCAATATAACTAGTATAGAAATACAATTTATAATTATCGTCTTCAACATCGATATTAATTGTATCTCCAATAGCATTAATAAAATTACAATTATCTAAAAGTATAAACATACCTTTTATATCATTTTCTTTATATTTATTAACTAGCATATCTACAAAATTTCTTAATTCATAATAATTAATATACATAAAATCACCACGCGGTATATATTAACAAAATTATTATTTTATGTCAAATTGAAAAAGACCTATATAGATCTTTTAATTTTATCTTTACCTCCCATATAGGGTTGTAGAGCAGATGGTATTTTTACACTACCATCTTCTTGTAAATTATTTTCTAAAAATGCTATCAACATTCTAGGAGGCGCAATTACTGTATTATTAAGGGTATGCGCAAACTCTTTTTCACCGTTTTCTTTTCTATATCTAATTGCAAGTCTTCTTGCTTGAGCATCTGTTAAATTTGAGCATGAACATACCTCAAAATATTTTTTCTGCCTAGGGCTCCATGCTTCAATATCGCAAGAACGATATTTCAAATCAGCTAAATCTCCAGAACAACATACTAATTTTCTAACTGGTATATCTAATGTTCTAAATAATTCTACAGAATAATTCCACATCTTATCATACCAAGACTCACTGTCTTCTGGCTTACAAATAACTACCATTTCTTGTTTTTCAAATTGATGGATTCGATATACACCTCTTTCCTCTATTCCATGCGCTCCAACTTCTTTTCTAAAACATGGAGAATAAGATGTCATAGTTATAGGTAAATCCTTTTCAATTAATAATTGATCTTTAAATTTAGCAATCATAGAGTGTTCAGATGTTCCAATTAAATATAAATCTTCTCCTTCAATTTTATACATCATATTATCTTTTTCTTCAAAAGACATAACACCATCTACTGCTGATCCATGTATCATATATGGAGGAATACAATAAGTAAATCCTTTGTCAATCATAAAATCTCTCGCATATGCAAGTACAGCTGAATGTAGGCGAGCAATATCACCCATTAGATAATAAAAACCATTACCACTAACTCTACCTGCTGCATCCTTATCAATTCCATTAAATGAAGCCATGATATCTGAATGATATGGTATCTCAAAATCAGGAACAACTGGTTCTCCAAACCTTGCTTCTTCCACATTCTTAGAATCATCCTCACCAATTGGAACATCAGAAGCAATAATATTTGGAATCATCATCATCTTATTCTTAATTTCAGATTGAATTTTTGGTAATTCATCATCAATTTCACTTATTCTTTTAGCACTCTTCGCAACTTTATCCTTAACCTCATTTGCTTCTTGAGTCTTCCCGTCTTTCATAAGTATTCCAATTTTTTTACTTAATTTATTCTTCTCAGCTTTAAGATTATCACCTTCTGTTTGTAAAGATCTAGCTTTTAAATCTAACTCTTTAACCTCATCAACTAAAACTATCTTCTCATCTTGAAACTTCTTTTTAATATTTTCCTTTACTAAATCAGCATTTTCTCTAATCAACTTAATATCTATCATAATATCATCCTTTCTAAAATAAAAAGAGCCTAGTTAAAGGGGCAAATCAATCGCGGTACCACCCTTCTTAGACTCTTAAGTTTAACGCACTAATTACGTAAATGTTTTCATTTCTCTTCAGAGTAGATTCATAAAAGATATCATTAGTTTCCACCAACCACTAACTCTCTATATCAATTACTTTTATTACTAGTCTCCTTCGTTGATTTATGGATTTATTTTAGCATTTATTTTTAACTAAGTCAATAGTCATTTTTTCGTTAAAAACCACTCCTAATTATCATTAATAATTTTAATTACTTCTTCTTTTACTTCTTTACTGGCAAAAGAGGCTTTTATTGCATTTAACTGTAAAGATAAAATATCTTCATAAGTTAATTCAAATGTAGTTGCAATTAATTTTAATTCTTTTTTTAAGTTAGTATTACAAATAGCTGGATCATCAGTATTAATTGTTATTTTAACCCCACTATCTATAAATTGTTTTATTGGAATATCAGCTATTTTATTATAAACGGATGTGCATATATTACTGGTAGGACACACTTCTAATGTAATACCTTCATCTACAATCTTTTTTACAAGATTAGAATCCTCTATAGCTCTAACACCATGACCTATTCTTTTAGTTCCAAAACGAATTGCATCATAAATACTACTTGGGCCATCTGCTTCTCCAGCATGAATTGTATAAGGAATTCCCAATTCTTTTGAATACATAAAAATATCTTCAAAATTTGCAGTTGAATACAAAGCCTCAGCACCAGCCAAGTCTATTGCACATACTCCTTTTCCTAGATATTTTTTAGCTATTCTAACAGTTTCCATATTTTCATCTTGATTATTATTACCACGCATACAGCATAAAATTAAATTACTTCTTAATTTTGATGAATTAAGTCCTTCTATAGCTGCTCTAACTACTTCATCTTGATTTAAACATTCACTAGTATGTAATTGTGGAGCAAATCTAATTTCTGCATATACTATTCCTTGTAGAGCTAATTCCTCTTCTAAATTTTTAACCGCATTTTTTATTCCTTCGAAAGTTTGAAGTAAAGATAGTGGAAATTCAAATTTAGATAAGAATTCATTTAAATCATTACATCCATCTGAAACTATCATCATTTTAGAAACCTCATTATCATCAGGAATATCAATATTTTGTATCCTAGCAATTTTCTTACAATTATTAATTGATAATGCACCATCTAAGTGCAAATGCAATTCAACAAGATTATTCATTTTATCAATTTTATCATTTAATTCTATATTATTCATATCATTACCTCTAATAAATTGTCTTATCATTTTTCTTTATATAATCATTAAATGTTTCTATTGTTTCTTCTCTATCTAAACATTCTAAGCAAAGAATACTATTATCATCATTATTATCTGTTAAATTACTTATAAAAGTATAAATATCATCATCTCTAAAACCAATCTTTGCCGCATCTTCTTTTGTATTTCCATAATATACTTTTTTTATATTTGCCCAAATTATTGCGGATAAACACATAGGACATGGATAGCAAGAAGTATAAATCTCACATCCACTTAAATCATATGATCCAATATTCTTACAAGCATCTCTTATTGCCATTATTTCTGCATGCGCTGTAGGATCTTTTTTTTCTAAAACATAATTTGAACCCTTTCCTATAATCTTCCCATCTTTTACAATACATGCTCCAAAAGGACCACCGACATTTGTTTTTAGATTATCATCTGCCAAATCTTTAGCTATTTTCATATATTTATTCATTATATTCTCCTCATCTTTCAGATAATATTATAACATACAAAAAGACTAAGTTTTCACTTAATCTTTAGAAATTAATTATTCTTTGACTTAATTGCAGCTTGAGCAGCAGCAAGGCGAGCAATTGGTACTCTAAATGGACTACAAGATACATAATCAAGTCCAATATTATGGCAGAACTCAACAGAAGTAGGATCTCCTCCATGTTCTCCACAAATACCAATATGTAAATTCTTATTAACTGGTTTACCTAATTTAATAGCAGTTTCCATAAGTTTACCAACACCATTTTGATCAAGTCTAGCAAATGGATCATTTTCAAATATTTTAGCATCATAGTAAGCATCTAAGAACTTACCTGCATCATCTCTTGAGAATCCAAATGTCATTTGAGTTAAATCGTTAGTTCCAAAGCAGAAGAAGTCAGCTTCTTTAGCAATTTCATCTGCAGTTAGAGCTGCACGAGGAATCTCAATCATAGTACCAACTTGGTATTTTAAGTTAGAACCAGCAGCTTTAATCTCTGCATCAGCAGTCTCAACTACAATATTCTTAACATATTTTAATTCTTTTAATTCACATACAAGTGGAATCATAATTTCTGGAACAATATTCCAATCTGGATGTTTTTTAGAAACATTAATAGCAGCACGAATAACAGCTTTAGTTTGCATTTTAGCAATTTCTGGATAAGTCACTGCAAGTCTACATCCACGGTGTCCCATCATTGGGTTAAATTCATGTAATGAATTAATATAATTCTTAATTTCTTCTACACTCTTACCTTTAGCATCAGCAAGTTTTTTAATATCAGCTTCTTCTGTTGGAACAAATTCATGTAGAGGTGGATCTAAGAAACGAATTGTTACACTATATCCTTCAAGTGCTTCATATAATTCTTCGAAATCACCTTGTTGATAAGGTAAAATCTTATCAAGTGCAGATTCTCTTTCTTCAACTGTATCTGAACAAATCATTTCTCTAAATGCAGCAATTCTATCTTCTTCGAAGAACATGTGCTCAGTACGACAAAGTCCAATACCTTCTGCTCCTAATTCACGAGCTTTTTTAGCATCAGTAGGAGTATCTGCATTAGTTCTGACTTTAAGTGTACGAATCTTATCAGCCCACTCCATAACGCGACCAAATTCACCAGCAATAGAAGCATCTACTGTAGGAATTAATCCATCATAAATGTTACCAGTTGAACCATCAATAGAAATTTCATCTCCTTCATGGAAAGTCTTTCCAGCAAGTGTAAATTTCTTATTTTCTTCATCCATAACAATGTCACCGCATCCAGATACACAGCAAGTACCCATTCCACGAGCAACAACTGCAGCATGTGAAGTCATTCCTCCACGAACAGTTAAAATTCCTTGTGATGCTTTCATACCTGTAATATCTTCTGGTGAAGTTTCAAGTCTAACAAGAACTACTTTTTCTCCTTTTTCATTCCATGCAACTGCATCATCAGCAGTAAATACAACCTTACCACATGCAGCTCCAGGAGATGCACCTAAACCTTTTCCAATAGGTTTTGCAGCCTTTAATGCTTTAGCATCAAATTGTGGATGTAATAATGTATCCAAGTTTCTTGGATCAATCATGGCTACAGCTTCTTCTTCTGTACGCATTCCTTCATCAACTAGGTCACATGCAATCTTAAGTGCTGCTTGAGCAGTTCTCTTACCATTTCTAGTTTGTAACATATATAGCTTACCATGTTCTACAGTAAATTCCATATCTTGCATATCACGATAATGGTTTTCTAGAGTCTTACAAACTTCTTTAAACTCTTTAAATGCTTCTGGAAATTTTTCTTCCATTTCAGTTATATGCATTGGAGTACGCACTCCAGCAACAACATCCTCACCTTGAGCATTTGTTAAGAATTCACCAAATAAACCTTTTTCTCCTGTTGCAGGGTCCCTTGTAAATGCAACACCAGTACCACAGTCATCTCCCATGTTACCAAATGCCATAGATTGAACATTTACAGCAGTTCCCCAAGAGTATGGAATATCATTATCTCTTCTATATACATTTGCACGTGGATTATCCCATGATCTAAATACAGCCTTAATAGCTCCCATTAATTGTTCTTTTGGATCATCAGGAAAATCTGCACCAATTTTATCTTTGTACTCAGCTTTAAACTGTGTAGCTAATTCTTTTAAATCATCAGCATCAAGTTCAATATCTTGAGTAACACCTTTTTTCTCTTTCATTTCATCAATTAATTGTTCGAAATATTTCTTACCAACTTCCATAACAACATCTGAATACATTTGAATAAATCTTCTATAACAATCCCAAGCCCAACGAGGATTATTAGATTTTTCAGCTATAACATTTACAACCTCTTCATTTAAACCTAAATTTAAAATAGTATCCATCATACCTGGCATAGATGCACGAGCACCACTTCTTACTGATACTAGTAATGGATTTTCTTTATCCCCAAACTTCTTACCAGTAATCTCTTCCATCTTTTCAATGTATTCATTAATTTGACTTTGAATTTCATCATTAATTTCTCTACCATCTTCATAATACTTAGTACATGCTTCAGTCGTAATAGTAAAACCTTGAGGTACAGGAAGACCAATATTAGTCATCTCAGCAAGGTTTGCACCCTTACCACCAAGTAAGTTACGCATATCAGCATTTCCTTCTTTAAACAAGTAAACATACTTTGTCATATCTCTTTCCTCCTTCAACATCCCATATTATAACAAATGCAAATTTCAAGTTCAATACTTTTTTTACCAATATTTAATCATTTTACATAATTTTACAAAAAATAGCACAAAAATTTGTACTATCTTATTTTCATTTTAACTTTAGGTAAATTGATTACTTGCTCCATATCACTAATCTCTTGCATTAACTCTAAATTATTTTCTCTAAATTTAAGGTTAAAATCCTGTTCAATTATATCTGAATTTTTGTTTTCAACAAAGATGTTATCAAATTCTCTATTATTAGGACTATCATCAAAGAAATCTTTAGTTATTTTATTTAAATGGTAATCTTCTATATAGCCATATAAATAAAACTTTTTGTTTATTTCACATCCATTATATCTAATAATTTTTTTACTTGATAAATAACTATCATCAATAATTCCAATAGCACTTTCAGTAGGATCGATAATAAAATTACCAGATTCATCTTTAATAAGAACAACAGCATGTCTTGGTAATAGGCCAATTTTTCTAAATTTAACTAACAAAAAATAAGTGTTATAACCTAATTCTTTATATAAATCATTAAGTAGTGCAGAAAGATTTCTACATACTCCATAACCAGATATAACTCTAGCCCCTAATGTACCATGATTTTTTGTATCTTTATCCATTTTTGTATGTTTATATTTATAATTACAAGTAATAGATAATTCTCCATTATGAAGCATTCTTGAAAAATATAATCCAATATCAAGTGGATCTTTTAAATCTAATTCTTCAAAACATAATGCGAGTTTCTTTAAATATATATCATACTTTTCTTTTAACAATTTATACTTTTCAGAAATCTCATTACCATCATAAATATATAACTTGCTTATCAAAAAATCTGTTTGTTTTTTTATAGATATTAAATCTTTAACTATTGCACATCCACATAAAAACATCGCTCCAAATAAACTGCAATCATCAAGAATGTTACCAAATAAACTTAAACCTACAAAAGCACATAATTCCTGATCAATTCTATAATCACTAATTTTATTAAAAGCGTAATTTATTCTTATATTCTGTAGTTTTTCTAAATCATTCATAAAAGCTCTCCAAATCAAAAACTATTATACGAAAAAAAAGACTAATGTCAAGTTAAGCCCTAGGATGTGTATCCAAATATGTTCTTCTTAATTTTTCATTAGTTAAATGTGTATAAATAGTAGTTGTAGAAAGGTTTTCATGTCCTAATAATTCCTGAACTGCTCTTAAGTCTGCTCCTTCATTTAACATATGTGTTGCGAACGTATGTCTAAATGTATGAGGTGAAATTGATATATCAACTCCTGCTTTAGTTTTAATTCTATTAATTATATTTCGAACCTCACGTGTATTTAGTTTTCTACCAGTCTTACTAAGTATTAAGTATTCGTTAGGATATTTTAAAAACCTATTTCTAACACACATATACTTATTTAATAATTCTTCACATCTACTACCATATAAAACATATCTTTCTTTACTACCTTTACCTAATATTTTAATTTTCTTTTCACTAGTCTCTACATCACTTAGTTTTATGTTTACAAGTTCAGATACACGTATACCACTTACATATAACAATTCAAGTATAAATGCATCTCTAATACCTACTGAATCACTCATATCAGGTGTATTAAGAATCTTTTCTACTTCATTAATAGTTAAATACTTAGGTAATTTTTTTTCTACTTTAGGATTACTTATAAGTAACATTGGATTATTCGATATAATATTATTAGCCTTTAAATATTTAAAAAAACTTCTTAACGAACTAATCATTCGAGATATAGATTTTGCCTCATATTTTTTGCCATGTAAATAACTTAAATAATTTCTAATAGTATCATAATCTACTTTTTTTAAATCATTTATCTTGTTAGTATTTAAGTAATCTACTAACTGTAATACATTATTTTTATAAGCAATAATAGTATTATTAGAATAATTTCTTTCATACTCTAAATAATTAATAAAATCTTCTAGTTGTTTATTCATATATCCCCCTAGCAAAAACAAGCATACACTTGTATACTTGAATTTTAATTTAAATTACCAACACCATCAGTAAAAGTCCCAACTATCTCATTAAACTTAAGCATGTTATTAGCAAGTTCATTTTTATCAGCTTCATATTGAATTCTATCTAAACTTAGTTGTCTCTTTTCTTCATCTAAAGAATCCTTTTGTTTTCTAAGTTTATCTTCAATCATCTCTAATTCTTCTTTTCTACTATCATCTTTAACTTTATTATCACGAGCTAAATCTTCAAGTCTTTCTTTTTCTTGCTTTTTATATCTTTCAAATTCTTCTTTTTCTTTTTCAAACTTAACTTGCATATTTTTTAATTCATTAAGTCTTACTTCTACTTCAGTTTTCTTAGAAGTTAATTCTTCTAATACTGTATCTTTATATTTATTAATCTCTTCATAATCAGATTGTTTAGATTTTTCAATATCTCTTTGTAAATCTTTTAACTCTTCAAATCTTTTATCTAGTTTTTTCTTCATTTCTACATTCTTAGTAAAAATATCCGAAGCTTCTTTCACATTTGAATTTACTTTTTCAAACAAACTATTAATATTAGTTGAAATATCATCTTCTTTTTTATCACTAGCATACTCTACTGGAATATCAGTTACTTCATTTTTTTCATCAATAACATCCGATAATTCTTGCTCAGTATCACTTTCTATTTGTTCTTCATCAACTATAGGTTGTTCAAATATAGGAATACTAGTTTCAGAATTACTTTCTTCATTATTTAACTCTTCTAACTTTGCATCTATCTTATTAATTAATTCATTAGCATTAAAACTATTTGCAGATTCATCAACCTTTGTTTCAATAACATCATCAATATTTTCACTTGTTTTTTCCGATGACAATTCATCATTAGACTCAATCTTTATTTCTTTAGAAACATCATCAATATTTTCTCTATCATTTGATTCTTCTTTATTAAGCTCTTCAATCTTAGAATCTATTTTATTAATTAATTCATTAAGATCAAAATCTAATTCTTCTTCCTCTTCTTTATCAATATCAAAATCATATGATTCCTTAGGTTCTTCAATTACAGTATCATTTTCAAGATTATCATCTATTTTAATATTATCTATAAAATCTAAATTAATCTCTTCATTATTCATATTCGCACCCCAATCATTCACTGTTAATCCTCTTTCATCATTCTAAAGCGAGTATTAAATTCTTTAATAACGCCTTTAAATTTATCACATTTTTGTTCTAATTCTTTATTTGCAAGTTCAATTTTTCTTTCTTTATTCTCTTTATATTTTTCAAACTGTTCTTTTTCTGCTTTGATTAGCTCTTTTTCTTTTTCTATTTTTCTCTTTTCATTTGATAATTCTTTCTTAACTTCCTCTTTTTTACGTTCAATCTCTAATGCTTCTTGTCCAAGAGTTTTTTCATACATTTGATTTTTTATAGTATTTTTTTCTACTTCTTGTCTTTTAGCATTAACCTCACTCATTAGTTTTTCTTTTTCTAATGCCTGCTCTTTTTTCATATTAGATTTTTCTAAATCCATATTTGCTCTATCTTTTTCAAGGGCTTCATTAACAACTCTTTGATAATCCTCAAAATTCTTTTGTTCTTCATCTAATTTTAAATATTTATTATCAATTATTTCTTGTTCTAATTTTTTCTGATTTTCAAAATCTTCCTTCTCATTATCAAGTTTTTTTCTATCTAGTTCTATTTCTAGTTTAATAGAATCTAACTCAACACGATTATTTTGAATCTGCATATTAGATTCTTCCTCCATCGTCTTAAGTTTATTCTTTTCACTTCTCATATATTCATCAAAAGACTTTTTTTCTTGTTCTAATTTAGAAGTTTGTAATTCAACTAATTTTTTAAAATCCAATTTTTCTTTCTCAAACTTACTTTTTTCTTCCTCAAATATTTTTCTTTCTTTATTCAAATTCTCTTTAGCATCCATTATATTATTAATAAAACTTGTAGCCCCGCTAACATCATTTGTTAGAGAATCAAACAAATCATCCATAGACTCTTTATCTTTAGAAATATTACTTGCAAACAAATTAGAATTAGAATCATTTGTATCATCTTTATCATCTACACTATCTATAGTCTTGAAATTTGATGGTTCATATTTTGTATTACTTTTTGCATTAATCTCGTCAAAAATTTGTTCTATGTCTTCAAACATAAAAGCCCCTCCTTATTCTCTATCCCCTACTAATAAATACATTGTATCATCTTTTTTTACAAAAAACAACTATTTTTCAAAAAAAAGACGGACTAATCCATCTTGGTATAATCACAACTAGAACACTTAATCGTAGTCGCATTTTTTGTAATTTTCTTAGTTAACATCCCTGAACACTCTGGGCACTTTTCTCCTGTTGGCATATCCCAATATGCTGTTTTGCACTTAGGATAATTATTACATCCGTAGAAAACCTTACCTCTCTTACTCCTTTTTTCTACTATATCTCCATCACAATTAGGGCATTTACAAGCAACAACATCTTCTTTTTCCTCTTGTTTTATATACTTGCACTTAGGATAATTGCTACAAGCAGTAAACTCTCCATATCTACCATTTCTAATGACTAGTGGAGAACCACACTTTGGACAATCCTCCCCAGTTTTTTCTGCTTCTTTTTTAGGAAGTAGTTTAAATGCTTCTTCGACACTCGGTTCAAATTCTTTATAAAAATTAGTAAGTGTATCAATATAGTTCTCTTTTCCTTCTGCTATTTTATCTAAATCAGATTCCATATTAGCAGTATATTCAACATTTATTAAATGTGAAAAATGTTCTTGTAACTTATCAGTTATTTCAAAACCAATCTTGGTTGGAACAAACTTCTTATCTTCTATATTAACATATCCACGTTTCTTAATTATATCCATAGTAGTTGCATAAGTACTAGGCCTACCAATACCTAACTCTTCCATCTCTTTAATAAGTTTTGCTTCAGTATATCTTGCAGGTGGTTTTGTAAAGTGTTGTTCTGATACTATGTCATTAGACTCAAATACACTATCCTCTTTAATCTCTGGTAATACAGTATCTTTAGCATCTTCATAATCGCTATATATTTTTAAATATCCATCAAAAGTAATAATCTGTCCAGTAGTTTTAAACTGATAATTATTGTTATCAAGAATAATTATCGTATTAAGTGTTTTAGCAGGTGCCATTAGGCTAGCTAACGCTCTATAATATATCATTCTATATAGTTTAAATTCATCATTAGTTAAATACTTACGAACAGACTCTGGAGTCCTATTAATACTAGTTGGTCTTATTGCCTCGTGTGCATCTTGTACATTATCTTTCTTCTTACTCTTTTTTACGTAACCAATATATTCTTCGCCATAGTTAGATTTAATATATGCATAAGTTGATTTAATAAATTCATCAGATAATCTAGTTGAATCAGTACGCATGTAAGTAATTAAACCTACAGTTTCATCTTCTAAATCAATTCCTTCATAAAGCTTCTGCGCAATTTGCATAGTCTTCTTCGCATTAAAATTAAGTTTATTACTAGAATCTTGCTGTAAAGTACTAGTAATATAAGGCATTTTTGATTGCTTACTTTTTTCTTTTTTATCAATTGAAGCAACAATAAATGATTTATCTAAAGAAGATAATACTTTTTCTAATTCACCTTTATTACTAATTTTTATATCTTCGTTATTATATTTAAATAATTCAGAATCAAATTCATCAAAAATACCCTTTACAGTATAATACTCTTCAGGATTGAACGCTTCAATTTCTCTTTCACGCTCAACAATAAGTTTCAAAGCAACACTCTGTACTCTACCCGCACTAGAACCACTAGTTTTAGATTGAATAAGTTTACTTAATCTAAATCCAATAATTCTATCTAGTATTCTTCTAGTTTCTTGACTATTAACTAGGTCATCATCTATTTTTCTGGTATGATTAAAAGCATCAGTTATTGCTCCTTTAGTTATTTCATTAAATACAACTCTATCATAAGCATTATCATCAAGTTTTAATACATCTTTTAAGTGCCAACTTATTGCCTCTCCTTCACGATCTGGATCGGTTGCAAGATATACATGATCAGACTTTTTTGCCTCACGTTTTAATTCGTCAACTACACTTTTTTTACCTTTCATCATAATATAATTAGGTTTAAAGCCATTATCAACATCTACACCAAAACCAAATTTACCAGTGGTTGCAAGATCTCTAACATGGCCTTTTGAAGATAAAACTTTATAACCATTACCTAAATATTTTTCAATAGGTTTTGTTTTACTTGGTGATTCGACTATAACAAGATTCATAGTATCATCCCTTTCCCATATAAGTTTATACAGAACAAAAGTCAAAATAAATTTTGACTACTTCCTACCTCACGGTAGGCTTTTTCTACTTCACCGAAACTTATGCTTCTCCATAGACCAATATCGGATAGTCGCTACCCTACTTATTATTATTGTCAAAATTTAGTTTAATTGAAGTTCTGTTAACTCCCTTTCCATATACATTTTTACTCCCTCAAACATTATATTTATACTTGCATTTAAATCTCTATTATTCATATTAACACAATTAGGACACTCCCATGCTCTCACACTTAAATCCTTTACCCTTGATTCCTTATAACCACACCTTGAACATATTTGACTGCTAGGATAATATGTATCTACTTGATAGAATCTTTTATTCTTCCATATACACTTATAATTTATTTGTCTTACAAGTTCACTCCATGATGCATCATAGATTGCTTTTGATAAGTGTCCGTTTTGTACCATATTTTTTACTTTCAAATTCTCACATACGATAATATCATTATCATCTGTAAGGTATTTACTAATATTGTGTAATAGAAATTTTCTTGCATTTTTCATTTTTTTATATACTGTTTGAAGTTTTCTTTTTATCTTATTTCTATTTTTACTTCCTGGTTTAGACCTAGAAAGAGCTTTATTTAATCCTTTTAGTTTCTTTTCATACTTTTTAATATATTTTTTATTACCAAAGTATTCACCGTTACTTGTTATTACTAAATCTTTTAACCCTAAGTCTATTCCTACAATTTTAGTAGGTACTACGTCTTTTATAAAGCTATTTTCTTCTACACATATACTGACATAATATTTACCTGCCTCTTTATATATAGTTGCATTAATTATTCTTCCATTAATAGAAATTAAATTTCTATATCCTCTAATACTAACTTCTTTTAGTTTAGGCAATTTAATTGTTCTACTGTTTAAATCTATTTCAATACTATTATACTCTTTACCTTTATAAGTACCTCTTATATTATTAGTTCTATATGACTGTCTTGGTTTATTCTTTGATTTAAATTTAGGTTTACTACCCAATTTATTATTATATCTTTTAAAACCAATCTCTAAATCGAAAATACTAGTTCTAAATAGACAACTATCTACTTCTTTTAACCAAACATTTTCTCTTTCTAATAATGGTAATTGTTTTATACAATCATATTTATCAATATAATTATGACTTACACTTAAGAAATGATTATATATAAATCTACTACATCCAAAACTTTTCTCTATTAAATTTATTTGATTTTCGTTTGGATACATTCTAAATACATATCCTTTTGTAATTTTCATCATGTAATCATCTCCAGTTGCATAAGTAGTGTATCATACATACATTTGACGTGTCAATGATTTTTGGTAAAAAGGCATCAATTTACTTTATACAAAAAAATATTTTTGTCAACAATTTCACATTATTAAATTTATATGATAAAATTAATACGGAGGTGTTTATGAAAATATTAGTTACGGGTGGTACAGGTTATATTGGTTCTCATACTGTAGTTGAACTAATTAATAATAATTATGAGGTTGTAATTGTTGATAATCTATCTAATTCAAAAAAGGATGTTATAGATAAAATAGAAGAGATAACTAAAAAACAAGTTAAATTCTATGAAGATGATGTATGCGATAAAAAAGCATTAACTAAAATATTTAAAGAAAACAAGATTGGTGCAGTTATTCACTTTGCAGGATATAAAGCAGTTGGAGAGTCATGTGAAAAACCATTAATGTATTATAGAAATAATATTGATTCAACACTAACCTTACTTGAGGTAATGAATGAATTTAGTGTAAAAAAAATAGCATTTTCATCTAGCGCGACAGTATATGGTAAACCAGAGAGTTTACCTATTAAAGAAGATTCTAAGTTAACTACTACTAATCCTTATGGTTCAACTAAACTAATGATTGAAAATATTCTAAGAGATCTATATAAATCAGATAATGAATGGTCTATTGCAATCTTAAGATATTTTAATCCAATAGGCGCACATAAATCTGGTCTTATTGGTGAAAACCCTAATGGTATTCCCAATAATTTAATGCCATATATTATTAAGGTTGCAACTAAAGAATTAGATTGTTTAGGAATATTTGGTAATGACTATGATACTAAAGATGGTACTGGGGTTAGAGATTATATTCATGTTGTAGATCTTGCTAAAGGTCATATTGCTGCAGTAAATAAAATTATTAATTCAACAGGATGTGAGGCTTATAATCTTGGTACAGGTAATGGTTATAGTGTCTTAGAAATAGTTAATACATTTAAAAAAATTAATAATATTGATGTGCCATATAAAATAAAAGATAGACGTCCTGGAGATATTGATGCATGTTTTGCTGATCCAGCTTATGCATTAGAAAAACTAAACTGGAAGGCAGAATTAACTTTAGAGGACATGTGCAAAGATGCTTATCATTATATAAAAAGAAAATAGGTTCAAGCCTATTTTTTGTATACTCCAATATAATATTTCTTCTTACCACGACGAATTACTACAATCTCGCTATCTATCGCAATTGATTTACTAATTTCATAATCAGTATCAGTAATCTTTTCTCCATTTACACTAATTGAATTCCCCCTAATTAACTCTCTTGCTTCTCTTTTAGATGAGCATATCTTATTATCCACTAATATATCTAATAAAGTAGTAGTTCCTTCTAACTTAAATGTTGGAACTTCTTTTAATCCAGTTTTAATATCTTTAGCAGATAAACTTGAAATATTTCCACTAAATAAGCATTCACTAATATTAACCGCTTTTTCAAATTCATTCTTTCCATGTAAAAATGTAATAACCTCTTCTGCAAGACGTTTTTGCGCAATTCTTAACTCTGGTTTCTCATTATGTTTTTTTTCTATATCTTCAATTTCTTCTTTAGTTAAAAATGTAAGTTTTTTTAAGTAATCAATTACAACACTATCATCACTATTAATTAAATATTGATATAATTCATAAGATGACGTTTTATTCTTATCAAGCCATAAAGCATTACCTTCTGATTTACCCATTTTCTTACCAGTTGAATCAGTTATAATAGGCATTGTAAATGCATATGCTTCTTTACCTAACATTTTATTAATTAGTTCAACACCTGTTGTAATATTACCCCATTGGTCTGAACCTTCAACTTGCATAATACAATTTTTCTCTTTATATAAATGTACGAAATCATATCCTTGCATTAATGTATAACTAAATTCAGCATATGTTATGCCTGTTTCTAGTCTTCTTGAAATAATATCTTTATTAAGCATATAATTAACATTTATGTATTTACCAACATCTCTTAAAAAATCAATAAATGTAAAATCTTTAATCCAATCATAATTATTAACTACTTCAACATTATTATCAAACAATTCTGTTATTTGTTTTCTAATTCCTTCAATATTATTTTCAAGAACTTTTTTATCCATTATTTCTCTTTCTGCGGTTGGTCTAGGATCTCCAATTAAGCCTGTTGCTCCACCAACAAGTAAAATAGGTTTATGTCCATATTTCATTAATCTTTTAGCGGTAATTAATGATGAATAATGTCCCACAGTTAATGAATCAGCAGTTGGGTCTGTACCCCAATAAAAAGTCATTCCTCCAGCATTTAATTTTTCTTCAAAATCTTCATTATTTGTCATGTCTTTGATTAGACCTCTGTACATTAAATCTTCATAACATGTCATATTTATTCCTTCTTTCTAAACAAAAAAATCCATAAATATAGGGACGAACATTTCCGCGGTACCACCCTATTTTATGAATTATCATACTCTTTAATGACTATAAAGCATCACCTATCAAGTTCATAAACTGTAACTTCATTATTAATTATTTATTAGTTTCCACCAACCACTAACTCTCTTTAAAATAGTTTAATAATTACTTTGATTTAATCATCACTTGATTACACCAATATATTAACAAATATATTTTCGTTAGTCAATTTATTTTACATATCCTAAGTCTTTTAATTTTGTTTCAAATTTATCTTCTGATACTTCACCAATTAATCTATCAGTCTTATCTTTTTCTTTACCGTCTTTTATAAAGATAACTGTTGGTGTTCCTGTTGTATCATAAGTATCCATAATTGTTTTTTGATCTTCTTGTGCTAGGTTTGTCATATTTAAATCATATACTTTGATTTTATGATTTTTTGCAACTTTTCTCGCTACTGGTAAGAACTTCTCACAATGAGAACATCCTAATTGTGAAATAATAAGTACAAAATCTTCTTTACCACTTATCATTTCTTTATACTCATCCATTTTTAAATGAATTAATGCATCTTCATTATCTGTTTCCTCAGTTTTTTTTGTACCAAACGCTAATAATAATACAAATAATACTACAACCCCTATTGCTATAAATATAAACTTCTTCATTTTAACCACCAAAAATATAATATCATACACAGATGTTTTCATCAATAAAAAAATACCTTAACAGGTATTTTAGAGCAAAAAAAAAGGCAACTTCCTATTTTCGCTTATCACTATCGTCGGCGTATTAGGTCTTAACTGCTCTGTTCGGGATGGGAAGAGGTGTATCACCTAAGCTATCGTCACCTATAAGGATTTTGTCCTTTAAAAACTAGATAATATAGCTCTCAAACTATTAATAAAATATAAAGTTAAATCCTCGTGCTATTAGTACTGGTCAGCTCAACGTATCACTACGCTTCCACACCCAGCCTATCAACGTCGTAGTCTTCAACGGCACTTACTTTACGAAAAATGGGAAAATTCATCTTGGAGGAGGCTTCCCGCTTAGATGCTTTCAGCGGTTATCCCGTCCATACATAGCTACTCTGCGCTGCAACTGGCGTTACAACAGATACACCAGAGGTATGTCCAATCCGGTCCTCTCG
>CAMKPE010000020.1 GCA_946414595.1 uncultured Clostridium sp. | reverse complement strand
GTTGTAGTCATTCCAGATAAGTCTTTCTTAGCTTTTTCTGCAACTTCTTTTAATCTTTGCATTGCCATCTTATCTTTAGATAAATCTACATCATTTTCTTTCTTGAATTCTTTGATTAAGTAATCCATGATTCTTTCGTCAAAGTCATCTCCACCTAAATGGTTATTACCACCAGTTCCTTTAACTTCGAATACTCCGTCTCCTAACTCAAGAACAGATACATCGAATGTTCCTCCTCCTAAGTCATAAACAAGTACTGTATGGCTCTTATCTTGTTTATCAAGACCATATGCTAGGGCTGCTGCAGTTGGCTCGTTAATAATTCTTTCTACTTCAAGTCCTGCAATCTTACCAGCATTCTTAGTTGCTTGTCTTTGTGAGTCATTAAAGTAAGCTGGAACAGTGATAACTGCTTTAGTTACTTTTTCTCCTAAATAGCTTTCAGCATAATCTTTCATATAAGATAGAATCATTGCTGAAATCTCTTCTGGAGTATATTTCTTTCCTTCTAATTCTACTTTCTTACTAGTTCCCATTAATCTTTTGATTGATGAAACTGTATTAGGATTTGTAATTGCTTGACGCTTTGCAGCTTCTCCTACAATTCTTTCTCCTTTTTTAAATGCTACTACTGATGGAGTAGTTCTTCCTCCTTCTGGATTTGGAATTACATGTGCTTCTCCACCTTCTAGTACTGATACACAACTGTTTGTTGTACCTAAGTCAATTCCTATTATTTTACTCATATTTATCTCTTCCTTTCATCTTTAATCTTCTATATTGAGCTTCTTCGCTTAAGTCTTGTTTAATGTTATTGTCTGTATATTGTTGTTCTTCATCTTCTTCGACATCTATTGGATTTCCATCAATGTCTATTCCTTGTGCTTCACACCAACTTAGATAATCTAAAAATTCATTACCTGTCAGTGAGTGTTCTTTATCCCACATCAGTCAAGTTTGTTTACTATTACCTTAGCGGCTCTAATAACTTTTCCTTTCAATGTGTAACCTTTAGATAAACAATCAACAATTACATCGTTTGGTTTTGATTCATCGTGTGCAGTCATTAATGCTTCATGCACATTTGGATCAAACTCTTTACCAATTGTTTCTATTTCTTCAACACCAAATTTCTTAAGTGTTTCAGTTAAATGAGAATATATCATCTTAAATCCTGCTAAGAATTTAGATAATTCATCATTCAAGTTAGTATCATCAAGTTTAATTGCTCTTTCAAAATTATCTGTTATTTGAATTAGTTCTAATATTAAGTCTTGATTAGCAAACTTTAACATATTAGATACTTCTTCATCTTTTCTTTTACGATAATTGATTAGTTCAGCTTGATTATATTTAACTTTATTTTCTAATTCTATTATGCGTTCATTAGCTTTTTTTAATTCTTCTTCTAAATTATTATTTTGTACAGCTTCTGTAACGTTTTCTTCTTTTTTTACTTCTTCCTTTTTATTATCCATATTATCTCCTATTTGTTCTCTATATTTTCTTTTATGTATTCAAGTAAATTTACAACACGGTCATATTCCATTCTTTTAGGCCCTACAATCGCGATTGTACCTTCTTCCCTATCTGTTTTATATTTAGTCTTAATTACTGTCATATCGTCGTCTATATTAGTTTCTTTACCTATATAGATATTGATGTTATTTCCTCCATCATTATCTTCTTCAACAATACTTTCAATATTATCATCTAATTTTTCTAAAACATCTCTTACTTTTTCTACGTTAGAGAACTCAGGAAGTTTTAGTATATTACTTTTACCCATTACATTAACACTCTTGTTTGTAAAGTTCGTGAAAACATTATAGAAAACATTATATAATCTTTCATGTTCCTTAACATATCTACCAATAATAGGTTTTACTGAGAACTCAAGTTTTTCTGATATTTCATCAATTGGAGTTCCTATAATCATATTATTAATTAGTGTTACTGTTTTCTTAATCTCATCTTGACTAATACCTTCAACATTTATTGTTTTATGTTCTACAAAACCTTTATCAGTAATAACTACTACAACCATTGTATTATCTGCAAGAGGTACTACATTTACTTCTTTTAAGGTATTTTCATGTGATTTTGTACCTAATACTACAGATGTATAATTTGTAATATCTGATACAATCTCAAGACTCTTTTTAATACAATCTGATAATTCTAATTGATTATTAGAGAATATTAACTGAAGTTTAAGCATATCTTCGCCACTTATTTCTTTTGGTTTCATAAGATTATCGACATAATATCTATAACCTTCTTCACTTGGCACCCTTCCAGAAGAAGTATGTGTCTTCTCAAGAAGTCCTAAATCTTCAAGTGCAGCCATCTCACTTCTTACAGTTGCACTAGAACAATTTAAAATCTCGCAAATACCTTGAGATCCAACTGGCTTTGCTCCTTTAATATATTCCATTACAATCAATTTTAGTATTTCTTTTTGTCTTTCGGTTAACACACAATCACCTCGTAAGCACTCATCTTTCAATAGTGCTAATATCATTATATGCTTCTTGTTAGCACTTGTCAACAAGAAGTGCTAAAATTTTTAAATAAAAAAAGAAAGATACTAATCTTTCCTTATTTTTCAGGATGTTCTTGTTTCCTTTCTTCTTCACTTTTATAGTTAACTCTATTTAATTCAGCTGTACAAGTAAGCATTATATTATCTCTACCAAATCTATTGGCATATTCAAAGTTTTCATCTTGTACCATTTCCTTTAAGCCGTCTTTAAAATTATAGTTTCTTATTTCATCTTCAAGTTCTAAAGCCATTTTACTAACGTTTTCGCTTTTGTTTAAAATTGCTTGTAATGCAGTATCATCATAATTTCTTGCTGCTTCTATTGCAGTTCTTAAATATCCATCTATTAGTTGAATACCTTTCAAGAATTTATTTAAAAGATATGGTTTAGTTACTACTACAGTTAAGTGTTCTCCAAGAGGCTTACCATCAGTAGATAATACATCATATAGTTCAAATATCTTTTCATAAAGAGCTTCTGCAAAAGATGGAAGTTTCATTTTAATTTCCATATCATTTATTGTTTTATAAATGGAATCTTGTTTTGCTTTTAAAGCACCAATTAATTGTTTATCCTTTTCTTTTATTTCTAAATCAGAATCTATTGCCATATTTATCACCTAAAGAAATTATAACACAAAATAAAAACCAAAGACAATTAGTCTTTGGTATCTCCAAATAATCTTAATAGATCCATGAATAAGTTAATGAAATCTATAAATAATTCAAATGCAAATAATATTGGTAAGTTTGATTCTTCAACACCTTCAAACTCAGCTGATTTTGTAATCTTATTTACATCAAATGCAATGTATCCAACAAATATTACTACTCCTAAGATACAAGTTAAGATATTTAACTTTTCACTTCCTACAAATATATTAATAATAGATAATACTATTATTGCAATAATTCCTATTGCTAAATATATTCCCCATTTTGATAGATCAATCTTAGTATATCTTCCTATTAATGCAAATATTCCAAATAGAACACTTGTAACAAGGAATATAACCATTATTGATGTTAATTTGTATGCAATAAATATCGCTGATATTGTAACTCCTGTTAGAAGAGTATAAACAATATAAAGTATTATTGCCGTTATTTTGTTCATCTTGGTAATTCTAATTGCTAATACAATTGCAATTATTACTTCTGCAATAATAAATACAAAATGTAGACTTGAATCATATATCTTAGTGCATAATGTATCGTTTATTGATATTAAGTATCCTGATGCAAATGTAGCAAGAAGACCAACGAACAACCAACCAAAAACCTTTGATAATAAATCTTTATTGTTCATTTTCCTTTTTCCTTTCTATTTCATAGTACCACATTTATCAGTTTTTGGCAAATTAATAAAAGAGCATTAAATGCCCTTTTCTCCTTCGTTTAACATCGTTGTGATAAATATACCATATCCTTTTGTATTGTCGCTTATAATGGCATGAGTGACCGCTCCAACTATTTTATTATCTTGGACTATTGGACTACCACTCATACCTTTTATTACTCCGTTAGTTTTTTCCAGTAATGCATCATCAGTTATTTCAAATAATATATTTTTGTTTGTGTTATTTTTATTTATTTTAATAATATTAATATCATAAGCTTTTACTTCGTTATTATTTATAACAGTATATATTTTAGCAGGACCTATCTTAATATCATCAATATTTCCTACTTCTATTAATTTAGTTTCATCTAATTTATCTTCATATTCTCCATATATACCTTTATTTGTATTTTTATTTATTGTTCCATAAGTTTTACTTTGGTTAAATATCGCTCTTTTTTCTCCGGTTGATATACTTGTACTCTTAATTGTACCAGTAACTAGTGACTCAAAAATTTTACCAATTTTAATATTTACTAGTTTACCAGTTGTATTATCAAGAATTTCATGTCCTAAGGAACCAAATATCTTTGTTTCTGGATCAACATATGTAAGAGTACCTACTCCTGTTATTTGATCTTTAATATATAATCCAGTCTTATAATTATCATTTTCTTTAATTAAAGACATAATAATATTCTTTTCTACTTCGTTTCTTAATATAGTAAACTCTACATTATCCTTATTTTCTAATTTATTTATCTCATTAACTAGTTCATCTATTGAAGTAATAGAATTACCATTTACTTTAGTTATTTTATCTCCAATAACAAATCCCGCGTCTTTTGCTATATATTTATCATTTACCTTATAGAATCCTACTACTAAGACTTCTTTAGTATTAACACTAATACCAATATTGTCTCCTCCTAATATTACTTTATCACTATATGCATATACAGTTATTGGAAATATAAATGTTAAAAGAAGAAGTAATATAAGTAGTTTTTTCTTGAAATTCATTAAATCATCTCCTTTAAAAACTACATTATTATTATCTGCAAATTAGTATTATTAATACATAAAAAAAGTACTTATATAAGTACTATTCTTCTATTTTAAAATCTTCAAGTTTTCCATTTTCTTTTAAGATTTTATTTATGTTTTCTTCTGCATTTTTAAGTTTTTCATTACATGTCTTAGATAAATCCATTGCTTCTTTAAATTTATTTATAGCATCATCTAATGGAACATTACCATTTTCTAAGTCTTTTACTATATCTTCAAGTTTCTTTAATGATTCTTCAAATGTTAATTCGTCTTCTTTTTTAGCCATATATCCTCCTATAATACTTCTACATTTACTTTTCCATCTTTAAGTTCTAACTCAAGATTATCTTTTTTCTTTAAATCTTTTGTACTTGAAATTACCTTATCTTCCTTTCTTACTATAGAGTATCCTCTTTTAATTGTAAGAAGTGGATTTAATACTTCAAGTTTACTTAATAATTTATTGAAATCATGTTTATTTGTAGTCATTTCTACATTTATTGAATTAACGAGTCTATTATCAAGTAATTCAATTTTATTTTTAGTATTATTTATTTTATTATTAAATGAGTTTACTAATCTATCAAATAAGTTATCGAACTTTTGTCCTTTGATTTCATAGATTGCTAAAGGATTTTTAAGTACATAAGCATTTTGAAGTTTATTTAATACTTCTTTATTGATATTAATAATGTTTGATGTACAGTTTAATAATCTTATTTCTATCTGACTTATTAATTTAGTTATATCTCTTATATCAGGTACTGCCATTTCTGCGGCTCCTGTTGGTGTAGGTGCTCTTAAATCTGCAACAAAATCTGATATTGTAAAGTCTATTTCATGTCCTACAGCAGATATTACTGGTGTATCTAAATCATATATTGCACGTGCTACTATTTCTTCATTAAAACACCATAAGTCTTCAATTGATCCTCCACCACGTCCTACAATTAATACATCTAAGTCATATTGTTTAGATAATTCAATATTTCTTACTATGTCTTCAGCTGCTTCAGCACCTTGTACTAGGGATGGAAATAATATTGTTTCAGCAAGTGGCCATCTTCTTTTTAATGTAGATAAGATATCTTTTATTGCTGCTCCAGTTGGTGCTGTAATTATTCCTATTCTATTTGGAATCTTTGGAATAGGTTTCTTATGATCTTCATTAAATAATCCTTCTTCTTGTAGTTTCTTCTTTAATTGTTCAAATGCTACATAAAGGTTACCTAGCCCATCTTCCTGTATAGAATCTACGTATATTTGATATCCTCCAGTTGCTTCATAAACGCTTATTTTACCTGTTACCAAGACTTTCATACCATCTTGAATATCAAATTTAACATTCTTAGTATATGTACTAAACATAACAGCATTTATTCTTGAATTCTCATCTTTAATAGTGAAATAAAAGTGTCCTCTTGTATGAGCTTTAAAATTAGATATTTCACCTTTTAGATATACTCTATTTAAATGAGAATCATTATCAATTTTAAACTTAATATATTTAGTTAATTGTGTTACTGTTATATATTCATTGTTCATTTATTTCCTCACTGTGATAGATCTTATCAAGTGTAGCATTTAACATCTTAGTAACTTTCTCATCACTATATTTCTTTGATAATTCTATTGCTTCGTTAATTGCTACTACGCTTGGAGTTTCTGTATATATAAGCTCATAGATACCTATTGAAAGTATAGCTTTATCTACTTTGCTTAATCTATCTATATTCCAATCAACTAAATACTTATTTGCAATTTTAGATATATCTTTTTGCTTTTCTATAATATTAAATACTAATTCATTAACAAATTCATTTTCTACTTCAATTTGTTCTTTAATTAGTTCTTTTACATCGTATTCTTGTTTACTATCTTGAAAGATATATACTTGATATAAAACTTTCATTGCAATTTCTCTTAGTTCACTTCTGTTTTTCATTTGAATCACCTAAGAGAATTTTACCATAGTTTAGAGATATTTTAAATAGAAAAGAATTAGATTTATTCATCTAATTCTTTGATTGAACTCTTTAATATATTTATTGAGTTATTTAGTTTTGCAGTTTCTTCTTCATTTAATTCAAAATGTATTTTTCTATCTGCACCATTTTTATTTATTACTGATGGAAGTCCGATGTATATATCGTTTGTATCATCGTATGTTGATACAACCATTACTGTGTTTTCATCTCCTAATATAGCATTAGTAATTCTTACTAAACACATTCCTATTCCATAATATGTTGCACCTTTAGCGTTTATTATTTTGTATGCTGCTGTTTTAACTTCCTCTTGGATTTCATTCATATCTTCTGGTGTTATAAAGTCACTAATTGGTTGAAGTGCAACTGAAACATCACTCCATGGGATGAATTCAGAGTCACCATGTTCACCAATTACATATCCATGTATATTTGATGGAGAAATCTTTAATTTATCGCCAACTAAGAATCTTAATCTTGCTGTATCAAGAGTAGTTCCACTTCCTATAACTCTTTTTCTTGGAAGACCAGAATACTTTTGAGTTAAATATGTCATTATGTCTACTGGATTTGTTGCTATTAAGAATACTCCATTAAAATTATTTGCCATTACTTCAGTAACAATTGACTTAAATATTGAAGCATTTTTCTTTAACAACTCTAATCTTGTTTCTCCTGGTTTTTGATTTACTCCTGCTGCTATTACAATTAGTGAAGCATCTTCACAATCAGCATAAGTTCCTGCTTTTATTTTCATTTTTGACGGAGAGAAAGCAAGACAATGGTTTAGATCCATTACTTCTCCATTAACTCTTTCTTCATTTAAATCGATTAATGCTAATTCATTTACATATGTTCTTTGGTTTAATAGTGCGTATGCATAGCTCATACCTACATTACCACAACCAATTATTACAACTTTCTTATTATTCATATCATCACCTACATTATTATTATAGCACAAAAAAGATAGAATTAACATTCTATCTAAATTCAAATTCATAATCGAGTATTCTAACTCTTTCTCCTTCTTGTACACCAAGCTCAGTTAATTTGTCGTCAATACCCATTTTACGAAGTTTATTTGCAAATCTTGCAATTGCTTCTTCAGTATTAAATCTTGTCATCTTAAGTAGTTTTTCAACTGCTTCTCCTTTAATTACCCATACTCCATCAATATCTCTTGTAATTGTATATGGTTCTTCTTTCTTAAACTTATAAAGAATAAATGATTCATACTTTTCTTCTTCATATAATGGAGTTTGTGGTATTTCATCGAGTAAGTCTGCAAGACGATTAATAACTTTATCAAGACCTTCACCGAGAATAGCACTTACTTCATATACTTCTTTATCTTTTACTTTCTTTTTGAATGCCTCTAAGTTTTCTTTGGCATTATCTCCATCTATTTTATTTGCAATTATTATTTCTGGTCTTTTAAGAAGATTTTCATCAAATTCTTTTAATTCATTTCTAATTGTTACGTAATCTTCATAAGGATCTCTTCCTTCAGTACTAGCTATATCAATAACATGAGCGATTACTCTTGTTCTTTCGATGTGCTTTAAGAATTTATCTCCAAGACCATCACCTTTGCTTGCTCCCTCAATTAATCCAGGAAGGTCTGCAACTACATAGCTTCTATTGTTGCTTGCTTTAACTACTCCTAAGTTTGGAGTTAATGTAGTAAAGTGATATGCTGCTATTTTAGGTTTAGCTTTTGATATCATTGATATTATTGTACTTTTACCTACACTTGGCATTCCAACTAATCCAACATCTGCTAAAAGTTTTAATTCTATTTTTAGTGTTCTTTTTTCTCCAGGTTCACCATTTTCTGCAAAGTTAGGTGCAGGATTACTTTGTGTTTTGAAAGCAGTGTTACCACGACCTCCACGTCCTCCTGTTGCTACTACTACTCTATCATCTTTATTTCTTAAATCAGCTAAAATTAGACCTGTATCATCATCAGTTACAACAGTTCCTTGAGGTACACGAATAATAACATCTTCAGCGTTCTTACCATTTTGGTTTTTACCAGAACCATTTTCTCCTTTAGGCCCTTTGACAACCTTCATATATCTTAAATCAATTAAAGTGTGAAGCCCTTCATCTACTACAAAGACTATATCACTACCTTTTCCACCATTACCTCCAAAAGGTCCACCCATTGGAATAAATTTCTCACGTCTAAAAGCAAGACATCCGTCTCCACCTTTTCCAGCTTCTACTTTTAATATTACTTCATCTACAAACATATTATCCCCTCTTTAAAGCTTTCTTTTTCTTAATATCATTTACTACTTCATATACGTGATGATACTTTTTTAATGCTACTTTTCTAAGATCAGGACTATTTCCTATCATATATCCATTATAATCTCTAATCATTTCATAGTCATTAGAATTATCACCAATTGTATAAATTTTTTTCTTAGGAATGTCTAATCTTCTTCTTAATTCTTCAATTGGTGAGCTTTTAGATACTCCATTTGGTTTAATCATGAAATAGTATTCATCATGCCAGTTATATACTACAAAATTAAGTTCTGGATGTTCGATTTTAACTTTCTCATATTCTTTTTTGAATTCATCTGTTATTTTCCATTTATCTACTATAAATGATACTCCAGCAAGATCTGATCCTGGCTCATGAGTTTCATCATATGTTTTTTCATGGATGAATTCTATTTTTCTATGTACTCCAAAGCTTATTAAACCTTGTATATCTTTTATTACATCTTCTTTCATCTTGTTATACATTAAATTGTTTCCGTGTTTATCAAATAAGAAACTTCCATCGCATGTAGCAAGATAAGAATAAGGTATATCATGTGCTTCTACTTCTTTTGTTAAAGAATTATAACTTCTGCCACTTGATAATACAAATAAATTACCATTTTTTATAAATTTCTTTAGGGATGATGCATTAAACATCATTGCAATAGGTCCAGTTGCATATGTTCCATCGTAATCACTTACAAGTAATTTCATAATATACCTCCTTTTGGTTTGCTATTATAACACGTAAATTAGAAAAAGAAAAGAAGCACAATGTGCTTCATAATTTTATAATTATTGTTCAACTGGATAACAGCTTACTTGTTTTGAATCTCTTCCTAAACGTTCAAATTTTACTGTTCCAGTAACTGTTGTATAAAGAGTGTCATCATTTCCTCTTCTTACATTAACACCAGGATGAACTTTTGTTCCTCTTTGGCGATATAAAATTGATCCAGCAGTAACAACTTGTCCATCACATGCTTTAGCTCCAAGTCTACGTCCAGCTGAATCACGTCCATTAGATGTAGAACCTTGTCCTTTGTGGTGAGCAAATAATTGTAAGTTTAATCTTAACATATTCATAAATTAGTTCTCCTTTCTTATTTTAATATTCTTAGGATAATTAACTTCTATTTCTTTTAACATGTTAATCATGTTATTTATTAAATTATCAACTATCTCATTGTGAGTATTAACTATTATGGTAAAACTATCATCTTTCATTAAATACTCAATATAACTATTATCAAATGTAAGAATAGCATTTACTGATGTTGTAACAATACTTGATACACCAGCACAAACTATGTCTTTTCCAAAGTCATCATACATTGCATGACCTAGAATTTCAATTTTATCATTCTTACCAATAATATTAACTTTTATCATATTATCCTGCTATTTTAGTAATAGTTACTTTTGTATAAGGTTGTCTATGACCATGAGTTCTACGGTTTGCTCTATCTTTTTGTTTATATTTGAAAACTAAGATTTTCTTTTGCTTACCTTGTTTTTCAACCTTACCTTCAACAACGGCACCATCTACATAAGGATTTCCTACTTTGTTGTCTAACATTAATACTTCATTGAATTTTACTGTTTCACCAACTTCAGCATCAATCTTTTCTACATAGATAACGTCATTTTCAGAAACAAGAACTTGTTTCCCACCAACTTTTATAACTGCTTTCATTTAATTACCTCCTTTTTTTATTGTCTGGCTCGCTTTTAAGGTACACTTCTTCAGTGTTTCTACCTTTTCAATGCGGTTTGAGCTATAGAGGCTACAAACATTAAGATTTTATCATTTATTTCCTTTATAGTCAAGGTTTTATTGTAAATTATACAAAAAAATAACTACATAAAGTAGTTACATGTATTTATCCATTTGTTTCATCATTTGATTGATTTGTTTTTGTGATGGTGTTCTTCCCATTTGACTCATTAATGCTCTAATCATATCCTCATTAATTGGAGGGTTTTTCTTTAAGAATTTCTGCATATAATGCTTTGCAATGAAGAATCCTGCAACTGCTCCTGCTATAAAAATTGCTAAATATTTTAATATGTCTAAAAATAATTCCATAATATCATCTCCTGTACATAATATACTAAAAATATCAAATTTATACAAGACATTTTATTTTACTTAAGAAAAAATAATCGTCATTAATAAAATCACATACTAATAATTCTTTTATTTCGCTATTTAAGTACTCAAAAAAGAAGGAATAGTTTGTATTAGTATTTAATACTATATAACTATTTTTAACTCTCATAATGCTTATTTCGTCTTTAAAAATGTCATTTATGATATGAGTATCATTCTTCTTTGAATATTTCATTTTATTATGCAGTTTTACATATAATTTAAGATCTATATCCCTTTTATTAATTGTATTTATTACTTGATCATATATTATTTTTATTTTATCTATATCTTTATTTTTATTTGTGTATATCTCTTTTAAGAAATTAAATAAAACGCTTGGAGTATTCTCATATATGTCGTATACTTCTTTTTTTATTCTAAATATGTAAAATATCCTCATATAATCACCAATTATAGAATATATGAATGATTATTAATAATTTGTCGAAATAAAAAAGAAAAACTATTTTTCGTTTAGTTTTTCTTCTATTACTTTTTGAATATGTTCTACAGTAAAGCCATATTTCTCAAATACTTTGTCCTTAGGCCCAGATGCACCAAATTCATCTATAGTAAACATATATGATTTATCTTTAACATATTTATACCAAGAAAGAGATGCACTAGCTTCAACAACGAAAGTCTTTATGTTCTTTGGAAGTATTTGATTTTGATATTCTAAATCCATTGCTTCAAATCTTTCCATTGAAGGCATGCTTACTATTCTTATTCCGTATCCTTTTTCAATTAAGTTATTATATACTTTCATAGTAAGATCTAGTTCTTCACCAGAAGTAATTATTATTGCTTCTAAATCATTTAATTCTTTCTTTACTATGTAAGCTCCTTTAACTACATTACTACTTGATGTAGACTCTTCTATTGTTACTTTATTTCTTCCTAAAACTATTGCTGAAGGACGTCTTAATTCAAGAGCTGCTTTATATGCTCCGATTGTTTCATTTGCATCAGCTGGTCTATATGTATCAAAATTTGGTAATGCTCTTAGTGAGGCTAACTGCTCAATTGGTTGATGTGTTGGTCCATCTTCTCCAACACTTATTGAGTCGTGACTAAATACGTATATTACAGGCAAATTCATAAGTGCTGACATTCTAAGTGCTGGTTTTAAATAGTCAGAGAATGCAAAGAATGTTGATACAAATGGAGTTAATCCTGATAGAGCCATACCATTAGCTATTGCTCCCATTGCATGTTCTCTTATACCAAAATTAATATTTCTTCCTCTTGGATTTATTAATCCAAAGTTTTCTGTTTCAGTAATTCTTGCCATAGATGATTTTGATACATCAGCACTTCCTCCCATTAAGAATGGATAAGTTTTAGCAATTGAATTAATTACTTTACCCGAAACATTTCTAGTTGAATCTTTACCATCCTCTGGGAAAGTATAATCTATTTCTTGAATTCTTACTGGTTTAGTATTATCAAGAAGTGCTAAATCGTTTTTATATTTATCATCTAATTTTTCTACTTCTTCTTTCCAATCTCTATAAGCTTTAGAATTTCTATCATAGATTTCCTCTTTCATTAAGCTTTGAGTTTCTAAAGAGATTGCAAATGGAATTGGTCTTAGATTTAATTTCTCTTTTATTTTATTTATATCTTCAACTGATAAAGGAGATCCGTGTACTTTACAAGTCCCTTCATTTTCACTATATTTACCAATTACAGTTTTAATTTCTATTATTGTTGGTTTAGTTAGTGATGATTTAGCTTCTTTTATTGCCAAATCAAGAAGTATTGTATCTTCACCATTTTCTACTTTAATATAGTTCCATCCAATTGATTCAAATCTTGTCTTTATATCTTCTTCAAATGATGTTTTTAGTTCTCCATCAAGAGTTACATCATTAGAGTCATACAATACGATTAATTTATTTAAATTAAGGTGTCCTGCTAAAGAAGTTGCTTCATAGCTTATTCCTTCCATCAAGTCACCATCACCACATAATACGTAAGTATAATGATCTATTATCTTTTCTCCAAAATAATTTCTTAAGAATCTTTCACTTAGAGCCATACCTACTGCTGATGCTATTCCTTGGCCTAATGGACCAGTTGATATATCAACACCGTTTGTAACACCATATTCAGGATGTCCTGGAGTAAGTGATCCAAGTTTTCTAAAGTTCTTTATTTCTTCAAATGGTATTTCATATCCAGCCATAAATAAAGTTGAGTAAAGCAGTGCTGAACCATGTCCTGCACTCATTACAAATCTATCTCTATTTATCCAATTTGGATCATCTTGTCTTACTTTTATATGATTTGTATATAATGTACCAATAATTGGTGCTGCACCTAAAACGATTCCTGGGTGTCCGCTGTTTGCTTCACTTATCATATCGATTCCAAGCGCTCTTATATTATCTATTATTCTTAATAAGTTTTCATTTGTAATTGGTTCCCTTTTGTAATCCATATTATCTCCTATTCATTCAATTTAGAATATAATTCACTTAATATTGTTGCTACTCCATTTTCTTTGTTTGATAATGTCAATAAGTTAGCCACTTCTTTTAATTTTTCACTTGCATTTGCAACTGCAACTTTATATCCTGCTTTTTCAAGCATTTCTATATCATTATCTGAATCTCCAATTGCCATTGCCCTTTCACATTTGATATTTAAATGCTTACATAATATTTCTAAAGCATTTCCTTTTGAAACATCATTATTTACTATATCGTAGTAAAGCAATTTATTATCTGATATATGTTTAGTTTTATTACCAATTTTTAATGTAGTAGTTTCAAGTAATTCTTTTCTAAAATACATCATATCTTCTTTATTATATGATTGTACAACTACTTGTGATATTTCTTCGTTTGTGATTTTTGATAGTTTTGTTACTGGAACTAATCCAGTTGAGTCTTCAAGTTTATTTGAGTATCTTCTTTCTACCCCATTTGCAATAAACATTAGATTATATTTCTCTATCATTTCATCTAATTTAGCTATATTTTCAGGATTTATCACACTTCTATAAATCATATTTTTTGATACATAATTATATACTTCTGCTCCATTGGAAGCTATAACATAATTACTTGTAGAAAATTGTTTACAAATTGATACTGCATATGGAATTGATCTTCCAGTGCTTATTACTACTGGAATACCAATATTTTTAAGGTTCTCAAATATCTTTTTGTTTTTAATATCAATTTTCCCAGGAGCATACGTAAGGGTACTATCTAAATCTGTGAATACAATTTTTACGTCTTTCATATTAATCACCTATTTTATTATATCACAATATTAAAATAAAAAACATTTGAATATCAAATGTTTTAATTTCTATTTAATGTATACACTCTTGGCTTTTCGTCTATTTCTGTTTTATATCCTGATGATAATCCTTTAGCTAGTTTATATCCTTCATAAAGCATTAATTGATAGTTTGCTACTGTAAGCGCTCTTATTGTAACTCCTGTTACTTTACCACGCCTTTCATCTACTATTATTACATATGTAGATCCTTCTATATCAAGGGTTCTATTATATCTATATGGTATATCATAATCTGGCGCTATTTCTGTATGATTATCTTTTATTTTACCATCTGTATATAACTTAGCTTCAGTTTCGTCTCCTGCTTCACAACTATATGGTAATTCGTAAGGACCATCTGGATCATCACTTGCAAATGTTACCCTGCCATCTGTTTCTTGAGCTGCTTGTAATACATAACCATATTTAATTGCTGCATTGTTAACTGCTACTGTTGCTTCTGGATCTTCATCCATTATTTTATCTTGTTCTTTTTTTGACATTTTGAAGTGAACATATTTGTTTTCGTCCATACTACTAGTAACATGTTTGTTTTTTAATATTGTATCTAAATCCATATCCTGTAAATCAAGTCTTTGTGCAACATTTTTGAATTCATCTGAATCATATAATAATTGAAGTATTCCTGGAAATACTGTTGTACTTACATAATTTGATTTAAAATTTTGCATAGTTGCAAAAACTAAGTTTACATATTTGTCTTTAGTAATAGTTTTAGCTTCCATTACAAACCACCCCATGGCTCTTTATAATAGCACAATAGTTAACTTATATCAATATTTTCAATAGATAATTCAATTATATTATCAAGTCTTATTTTATCGTTATTTATAAGTATTAATTCTCTATTAATGTTATCTATTCTTTTAATTTTACTTTTAGTAGTTATATATGTTCCTCCAAACTTATATTTATCTTTAATAAAGTGTACAATTTTTGCAGTAGAATCTTTGTTTTCAATTATCTTTAATAGTTCATTATTAATTATTTCTTTTTGTTCTTCAGTTAATTCTATCTTATTTGATGTTAGTCTTTTTTCTTCTTTTATTTGATCAGAAAAGCCTGATAATGCTGCAAAAGGAGCAAACTGAGAACTTCTTTTATATATAGTCATTCTTGGATGTTTATAATTAGGTTCTTTATGTTCTAAATTAATTATATCCTGATAATTATTCATGCACTATGACCTCCAATTTCACTATTTCTAATTATTGTTCTTGCTTCAGGTTCTAAATTCATTCCTTTTAATATTGCATTCTTACCATATTTATTTTGTATATTAATAACTACTCTTTGAATATTTCTTTCTTTACTATCTTTCTCATTCTTTTCTTTTTCTTTATTTTCTATTTCTTCTATATCAGTAAAGATATCATATTGTTTATATTTTATTTTGTTAGTGTTTTCATTTTTAAGATTACATGCTGCTATATTTATTTTTCTTACAAATAATATAGGATTAACTATCTCAAAATATAGTTTATTTATAGCTTCTATAATATCAGTGGTAGATGATGTATGTTTATCAAGTCTTATAGACCCATGTGCTTTTTTAGGCATTATTCTTCCATAGTGATCCATTTCTATGTCACCATTATAAAGTCTTTTAATTCTTTTATCTTTTAGATTATCTACGTCATAAGATATAGTAAGTACTATACAGTCAGTAAGATAATGTTTATCTACTAGATTTAATACTAATAAATCAGTCATTTCATTTACTATTAATCTCGCATTTTCATAAGTATATGGCTTATGTAATACTTGTCCTGTGGATAAACTATTTGATTCTGGTTTATATTCTTTAATATCTTTTAATGTACATGGTTCCCATCCCCACGCATGGTCTATTAATAATTCAGCGTTGATTCCAAAGGTTTTATATAGTAAATCTTCGTTTTCTAAAGATACTTTAGCTATATCTCCCATAGTATATATATCATGTTTTTCTAATCTTTTAGCTATTCCGTTTCCAACACGCCAAAAGTCTGTTATAGGTTCGTGATCCCAAAGAAGCTTCTTGTATAAATTTTCATCTAGATAAGCAATTCTTACTCCTTCTTTATTAGGTTTCTCGTGCTTTGCTACAATATCCATTGCTACTTTTGCTAAATAAAGATTAGTTCCTATTCCTGCTGTTGCTGTTATTCCTGTTGTATCATATACTTCTTTAATCATTTTAGTAATTAACTCATCTGGTTTTAACTTATAATAATTAAGATAATTAGTAAGATCACAAAACACTTCATCAATTGAATAAACATATATATCATCACTTGATAGAAATTTAAGATATATACCAAATATTTTAGTACTATATTTCAAATATAAAGCCATTCTAGGCTTAGCAATTATATAAGTTAATCCTAAATTACTATTACTATCTAATTCGCTTTTTAGATAAGATTTGCCTATTAATTTATTATTAGTTTTTCTTTCATTATTAACTTCTTTTACTTTTTGTACTACTTCAAATAGCCTTGCTCTACCCTTTAATCCATATTCTTTTAAAGGAGGTGTTACCGCAAGGCATATAGTCTTTTCTGTTTTAGATTTGTCTGCTACTACTAAGTTTGTATTTAATGGATCTAAATGTCTTTCTACGCATTCAACTGATGCATAAAAGCTTTTAAGATCAATACATGCGTATACTTTTTCCATAATTATCTCCTCATATAAAATATAACATAATTTATGATTTTATACAAGAACAAATGTTCGTATATAGACACAAAAAAATAACTATTTTACTAGTTATCTTTTTTAACTTTCTTAAGTTCTTTTTGTTTCTCTTTTTCTTGATTTAAGAATTTAATTAAGTTATTTCTTCTTATTACTAAATTAGTTATATTAATATTTTTATCTTTTAATTTATTAATACCTTTATTTAATAATTTTAACTCTGATACATAATTCTTATTATCATGTAATACGTTTGCGTTCTTATTGATGTTTTCAAGTTTATTTAATAGTCTTTTATTTTCTTTTTCAAGTTTAATTATTCTTTTAGCTTCTTCTTCACTAATAGTAAAAGAGTACTCCTCTCTTTTCTCCTGTATTAATTCTTTTCTTTTTAATAATTTAACAATTGGGTTTTTGATAATTAATATATCTTTTATTTTATGAAGAACTACTCTTACATTATCTTTTTTATTTTCTTCTTCGCTACATTCCTCTTTATCTATCTTAATGTCTTTAACTTCTTCTTTTGGCATTACGGCATAGTTATTCTTTTTATTTAGTTTTAATCTAAATCTAGAACCTGATCCAATTACATTAATATATCCATCTTTATCTTTAGAAAACTTGACATCTTCTTTATCTTTAACCATAAGTTTGATATGAGCACAAGTTATCTTTTCTTTTTCTGTAACTGGTTCTATTTTATTTTCTTTGATTTCTTTATTATGAGTTTTAAATACAGTGCTTGCTACTCTTTTAGCATTAACACTTCTATTATCGTTTTTATAATTAGATATATCTTTTTTAACTGTTATAAATGTAGGTTTAGAATCAATAGAATTCTTCTTTAACAGCTTATTGATCTTTTTAGCATCTTCTTTAGATTTAGTAATAATTACAGGATTCTTCTTTAGTTCTTTAAAACTATCTGATATCTTAGTAATAACTTCTTTTTCGCTTTTAGAAACTTTATATTCTTCTTTTGAAATATTATTTTCAAATAATGTTTTATCTTTAATACCATCTTGTTTTATATATGTTTTTATTTCTTTATCTGGTTTATCTTCTTTTATTGATACAACATCGATTGCAATTACCTTATCTTTATTATGTTCATCTTTTACTGTTTTAATATCTATTGCAATAGAGTTATCTTTTACTTTTTCGTTTACTTCTTCTTTTTTCTTTACTTCATCTTCTTTTGTTACGATGATAATTGTGATTTCTTCTTCATCATCGTCATCATCATCTTTATCACCCTTTTTCTTCTTTTTCTTTTTAGGGTAATAAATAGATATGTAAAGAAGCCCCGCAAACACAAGAATTGTACTTAAAGGAAGTACTATTTTAGAGAATAAGAAAAATAGTAGTACTATAAAAAGTGCTATTAAGGCTACTACAATTAAAGGCTTATATTTTATGTATTTACTACTTTTTTTACTCATAAATATACCTCTTTTTAAAGTTCCTATATTATATCACTACAATCTTTATTTGTAAATTTAGGAAGATCTTATGATATAATTATATTATATTTATACTCTTGGAGGTTAATATGATTGATAAAATTAAAAAAATGAATAAGTTATCTATTATTCTTATAGTTCTTATTATATTAGATGGATTATTAGGTTTATATCTTTTATATGATAGAAGAATTAAGAATGATTCATTTAGTGAAGATGATGGATATAAAGCATATAACATTGGAGAAAAAGTTACTGTTAAGTTAAATAGTAAAGATACTGCTACATTCTATGTACTTAAAGACTCGACATTTAGAGATGAATACGTAGTGTTATTTGCAGAAAGCAATATTGGTTATAGCGCATTTAATGAAGATGTTTTAGATGGCAATAATTACAAAGGATCATTAATTGAATCTAAATTAAAAGAATTGACTTCTTCTTGGACAAATATTAGAGATATTAGATTAATTAATATAGATGAGATTAAAAATACTAAACTATATGAAGATAAAATGGGTTCAATTATAATTAATGAAAATTCTTTCTTAATTTATACTAAAGAAGTTGAAGATAAAAAAGTAAATGAAATATACTGGACTATGTCTAAAGTAGAAGATACTACTGATAAAGTATATTATATAAGCACAAATGGTGCTGTTGATCCAACTGATGTTGGACACAAAGAAGGTAGCGAGAAAAACAAAGATGGTAAAGCTTACGATAGCCACGGTATAAGACCAGTTATTGTAGTATCTAAAGAATATGTAAAATAAAAAAGATGATTACTCATCTTTTTCTTTTGTTTCAATATCATCTTTTAATAAAGAGAATTGTTTATTTAATTCTGCAATTAAATCTTCTTTATCCTTTTCTTTTTGTTCTTCAGTTGGTTCTTCATCAGTTGTTTCTTTTATGTCTTTAAATAAATCGTCCATATTATCACACCACTTTCAATTAATATTATAACATATGAATAATAAAATAAAAAAGAACTTATTGAAGTTCTCTTTTTCATTATGGTGCGGGTGACAGGAGTTGAACCTGCAAGCCAAAGGCGCTAGATCCTAAGTC
>CAMKPE010000019.1 GCA_946414595.1 uncultured Clostridium sp. | reverse complement strand
TATATTTATTCAAACATTATATAGAAATAAGTTACTCTTCAAATGATAAATAACTGTTAGAGTAGATGAAAAATCTACTCTTTTATGTTATAATTTTGTAGTTAAGAAGTGATTCTAATGAGTGATAGTAGACTTATTCAATGGTTGAGAACAATTTAGTCAAGACCGACTCCAAAACCTTATAAAATAAGGAAAAATAGATCTTGCATGTTTTGCATAAAAATATGCTAAAATAGATAAAAATTAGTAAAAAAACAATGATTTTAGGCAAAAATTGCTTAGTAATTGACATGGTGAGAACGGATAGTCAAGACCATTTATAAAAAGAGGTGAGAATATGATTGAATCTTTTGAAAGCATAAGCCCAACAGCAATACTAACTTCATATCCAAGAATATTTACTGATATACAATATGAAAAAGAAATATATGATTGGTTAAGTAAAAATTGTAATGATGAAGTTAAATTGAATAAACTTTTAGCTCCAGAAATAGAAGCTAGGTATAAATTAACTGATAAGTTAATGGAGAAATTTGATATATCACAAGTTCTTGAACTTGCTGCCGGTTATTCTTCAAGAGGATTAATATATTCTCAAAAAGGATATAAATATGTTGAAATGGATTTAGAAGAAGTATCAAACAATAAGAAAAGATTGGTTAATGAACTTTTTGAAATGAATGATAATTTAGAAATCGTAAGTGGTAATGCTCTTAACTATGATGATTATGTGAAGTGCGATAAATATTTTGATGGTAATAAAGAACTTGCCATAATTAATGAGGGATTGTTAAGATATCTCACTTTTGATGAAAAAAGAATTGTTGGAGAGAATATTTATAAATTACTAAAGAAACATGGCGGAGTATGGATCACTTGCGACGTTACTCCTAAAAAGTTTGTTCAAAAACAGGATGAACAAAATCCAACACTTAATGATAATATAAATAATGTTACTTCAAGAAATAATTTAAATGATAGATTTGAAGATGAAAATCATATAAGAACTTTTTTTAGAGAAATAGGATTTAATAATATTGAAATCCATAAGTTTATTGAAGTTAAAGATGAATTAAAATCTTTTGATATACTAGGTATAGATAAAGACTCATGTGATGAATTATTAGATAGTGCACTAGTTGCAATTTTAAAAATATAAAAGTAGTTGATCCAAATGAATGAAAAAACTAGTATAAACTGGTTGGTATTGACGGTTAAACTTTTATAAAAAGAGGTGATATTATGAAATTTAATGAGTTTTATATTAGCAATAGTGAAGGTAAAAGTAACTGCATTATAAGATCTTTATGTAAAATCTTTAATGGAAAGTATGATTACGTGTATAATGAATTATGCGCTATTGCAAAAGAATTAAATTGTGATTCATTTAATGATATAGAAGTATTTGAAACCTATATGAAAAGAAGAAACACTAGTTCGATTGAATATGGTAAGGATATAAGAATTAAAGATTTAAACTTAGAAAGCGGAAAATATTTAGTATTTTGCTGGGATAAAAATGAATTCTATCATATGGTTTCAATAATTGATAATGTAGTATATGATAAAGATGATAGAAGTTTAGAATTATATACAATTACTATCTATAAAGAGAATGAGTTAATAAAAAAATAAAGGAGTTGATCCAAATGAATGAAAATAAAACTAATATAAATTGGTATCCAGGTCATATGGCTAAGGCTAAAAGAGAATTAAAAGAAAGTATGCAATTAATTGATGTTGTATATGAAGTAATTGATGCTAGAATGCCTATTAGTTCTAAAATAATAGATATAAATGATATTATTGGAAATAAACCTAAAATATTAATTGTATCTAAATATGATTTATGTGATAAAAAAGAAACAGATAGAATTCTTGAAACATACAAGGATTATACTTTAGTTAAATGTGATTTATTAAAAGGAAACATTAATGAACTAATTAATAAGACTAAAGAACTTTCTAAAACAATTAATGAAGAACGTCAAAAGAAAGGCTTAAAACCTCGTAAAATTAGAGTTTTAGTAGTAGGGGCACCAAACGTAGGTAAAAGCACTTTAATTAATAAATTAGTTGGTAAAAAAGCAGTTCAAACAGGTAATACTCCAGGAGTTACTAAAACAATTGGATGGATTAGAATCAATAATGATATAGAACTTATGGATTCACCTGGAATACTTTGGCCTAAATTAGAAAATCAAGAAAATGCTCATGTTTTAGCAGCACTTTCTTCTATTAAAGAAGAAATACTTGATATAGAAGATATAGCAAGATTTACTATTAATAAACTTGAAAAATTATATCCGGAAAATTTAAAAGAAAGATATAATTTAGATAGTATTGATCATGATAATATTTATGATGAAATTGCTAAAAAAAGAGGACTACTTTCTAAAGGTGGAGTAGCTGATTACGATAAAGTATATCTTACAATAATAAGAGATTTAAAAGATGGGAGATTTGGAAATATTACTTTAGATAGATAACTATAGGAGAATAATATGGGAAAGCTTAAACTTAAAAAGAAATCTAAAATATTAATTATAGTTTTTATTCTTGCACTTCTTAGTGTTATAGGATATTTTGTCTATGATCATGTTTATAAGGAAATACATGGAGAGGCTAAATATTTAATTATAAGTCTAAATGGTGAAAAAGAAATAAATCTTAAATACAAAGAAGGGGAGTATACTGACGAAGGTGCTAAAGCATCTTATAAAGATGAAGATTTAACCAAAGATATTAAAGTATCAGGTAAAGTTGATTATGAAAAAGTTGGTTCTTATAAAATAAAATATACAGTTAAATATAAGAGTCAAGAAAAAGAAATAGTAAGAATAGTTAATATAATTGATGATATAAAACCAGAGATAAAACTAAATGGTGTTGACTCAACTTTCCTAATTGTTGGAGCAGAATATAAAGACAAAGGTGCTACTGCAACAGATAATTATGATGGTGTAATAACAGATAAAATTGTTGTAGATACAAGCGAGTTAGATAACACAAAAATTGGAGCTTATAAAGTGCATTATAAAGTAAAAGATTCGTCAGGAAATGAATCAGTAATTGATAGAACTATTGAAGTAAAAAAAGGTGGAGGAAGCAATCAAAAAGTAGCAGTACTTAACTATCACTTCTTCTATAAAGATCAAAAAGAAAATAAAGAAAAATGTGGTAGCCAATCTATATGCTTACAAATAGATAAGTTTAAAGAGCAACTTAAATATTTAAAAGATAATGGATTTACTACTTTAACAATCCAAGAGTTTGTTGGATGGATGTATGGTGAAATCGAAATCCCTGAAAAATCTGTTTTAATAACAATTGATGACGGTGGATGGGGAACAAGTAAAGTAAGAGGTAATTATCTTATTCCTGCACTAGAAGAATACAAGATGCATGCAACACTTTTCTTAATCGCAGGATGGTGGGATAAATCAGAATATATTTCACCTTATCTAGACTTACAATCACATACTTGGAACCTACATTATGAAGCAAACTGTGGTCATAGGTCAAAAGTTAATTGCGTTTCTTATGATGAATTAAAAGCAGATCTTCATAAATCAGCAGTTGTTTTAGGTTCTCATGAATCCTTCTGCTTCCCATTCTATGACTATACAGAACAATCAATAAAAGCAGTAAAAGACGAAGGATTTAGAGTGGCATTTATTGGTGAATCAAGAAAGGCATCTAGAAACGATAATAAATATAAAGTACCAAGATATCCAATATATGATTCTACTTCACTAGAAAAATTTAAAAGCTACGTTAATTAGAACAAAAAAACATTATAAAATTATAATGTTTTTTCTTTAATTATTTTTCAAATTTTGCTATAATCATAATATAGGAGTGATTATATGAAAAAGGATAAAGAAAAAGTTTCATCAAATGACGTTTTAGATGCCTTATCAATACGATTAAATGACGTATTAAGATTTTCTAAAAAGAATAGAGAAAAACGTAACAATTCGTATTTCTGGTTAATAAAACTAATACTTTTAGTACTTTATATTTTTGTAATAAGTATTCTATTTGATGCAACAAGAGATTTTGGGGTTTTATTAATTTACACTATAGGTAAATCATTAAGAAGTGTATTAGCACTTGGTTGGGTATCCATAATTTCATTTATGAAGGGTATTATTATATTATATTTAATATTCAATAACATAAATGTATTCACAGAAAGTGATTTTTATAAAAAACTTTATGCTGATGATAAGAATTTGCTTAAGAAAAAAGATAATGTTTTCTCAACAATTAAAGTAGTATTAAAAGCTATATCAGTTGTTTACTTATTAGTTGTTGGTCTTGTAGCAGCACTTATGGTCTTTGTATCAATCTTATTTATTAAGTTGATGCTTGATGGAGTATATGTTGTAAGTCCAATAGTTATAACTTTATCAGCATTTGCTATATGTTATTTAACATTCAAACATATCCAAAACAAGTTTTTTGGAACTAAACCAGTTATATCAAATACAAGTTATATACTTGCAGTACTTGTACTTGTTATTGGTGTTGCATTCTTCGGATATGAAACAAGTGGATATGAATATAAAAATGGTCTTCCACTTGGATTTGAAACAATTAAACAATCTGAAAAATTTGATGTTTCAAAAGCAAAAGAAGTCGTATTATTATCTAATACTAAACTAGATAATATGAAAGTTTATATTGATAATGATTTAGTTGATGAAATAAGAGTAGAATTTGAATATTATGATACAACTGAAGTAAGTTATATTAAGACATTCAGTACAGATGGTAATCTATATTTAACATTTACAAGTAGATTAGTATTTGGATTTGAAGATTTCTATGATGTTGCTAAACTTGCATCTGCAACATTCAGTAATAATACAATTTATAATTATAATTTATTTAAATATCCAAATATCAAAATATATGCTAACGAAAAAGTAATTAAGAAGATTACTACAAAACATATTTAATATGAAGATAGCATTTGATAATCGAGAATATGAAAAAGAATTAAATAAAAAAGGGATTAAAGTTATTGCAGGAGTTGATGAAGTAGGACGTGGACCTTTAGTTGGCCCTGTAGTAACAGCATGTGTTGTTCTTCCAGTTGGTTATACTTTAGATGGATTAACTGATTCTAAAAAGTTAACAAAAAAACAACGTGAGAGGTATTTTGATATTATAAATAATGATGCTTTAGCAATTGGAATTGGAATAAAAGATGAAAAAGTAATTGATGAAGTTAATATATATGAAGCAACTAAACTTGCTATGAAAGAAGCAATCGACAATTGTAATAAAAAGATTAAGATTGAACATGTATTAATCGATGCTATGAAACTTGATATTGATATTCCAACTACTTCAATAATAAAAGGCGATCAAAAAAGTATAACTATTTCAGCTGCTAGTGTAATTGCAAAAGTTACACGTGATAGAATGATGGATGAGTTGGATAAAATATATCCAATGTACGGTTTTAAAGATAACGCGGGATATGGAACTAAGAAACATATCGAGGCAATAAAAGAATATGGAATAATAGAACAACATAGAAAAACATTTAAACCTGTATGCTTTTATTTAGATAAAATAAATAAGAAATAGATTTTTAATAGATTTTATTAAAAATCTTTTTTATTCTAAGAAAATTAAAAATAAACGTGTTATTATAGAAGTAGGTGATATATATGACTGTTGATGTATTAGTAGAACTATCAAATAGGAACATCGATAAAACATTTTCATATAATGTTCCAAAAAGTATGGAGTCCGATATAAAAACTGGTGTAAGAGTTAAAGTACCATTTGGTAAACAAAAACTTGAAGGTTTTATTATTGGAATAAATACATCTAAAGAAACAGATTTAAAAGATATATATGAAGTAGTAGATAAAGATGTAATACTTAATGATGAATTACTAACTCTTGGTAAATATATTAAAGATAAAACATTATGTACACTAATAAGCGCTTATCAAACAATGTTGCCTAAAGCTTTAAAAGCTCAAGATAAAACTAATATAAAGAAGTCATATACTAAATTATTAGAATTAAATATAGATGAAAATGAATTAGATAATATTAAATTAAATGATAAACAAAAGGAAATAATTAATGAAATAATAAATGGAAACAATAAAAAAGAAGATTTAAATAAGATATCTAGTTCATCTATAAAGACACTAATAAGCAAAGAAATAATAAAAGAAATAGAAATAGAAAAATATAGATTAAATAATGAATCAAATATTAATTATCCAAGATACGAATTAAATGCTGATCAAATAAAAGCAAGAGATGAAATATTAAATACAAATGATTCAGTATATCTACTTCATGGAGTAACTGGTAGTGGTAAAACTGAAGTATACATGGATATTATTGAAAAGATGATAGAAAAAGATAAGACTGCTATTGTACTAGTTCCAGAAATATCGCTTACACCACAAATGGTAGGAAGACTTAAAGCAAGATTTAATGATACTATTGCCATTCTTCACAGTAGATTAAGTGAAGGAGAAAAGTATGATGAATATAGAAAGATTTCTAAAGGTCTTGTAAAGATAGTTATAGGGGCTAGAAGTGCTGTATTTGCGCCTTTATCTAATATTGGAGTAATAATTATTGATGAAGAGCATACAACGTCATATAAGCAAGAATCTAACCCTAAATATAATGCAATAGATGTTGCAATAGAAAGAGCTAAAACACATAATGCAAAAGTAATTTTAGGAAGTGCAACACCATCATTAGAAAGTTACTCTAGAACACTTGCAAATATCTATCATTTAGTAGAATTAAATAAAAGAGCAAATGATAAACCTCTTCCTAAAGTAAATATAGTAGATATGAATAAAGAGAAAAAGAAAGGTACATATTTCTCTAAAATATTAATAGATAAAATAAATGAATGTTTATCAAAGAACGAACAAATAATATTACTTCTTAATAGGAGAGGGTATGCCTCTTTTGTAACATGTTCTTCATGTGGTTATGTAAGTAAATGTCCTAACTGTGATGTTACTCTTACATATCACAAATCAAGTGATATGGAAAGATGTCATTATTGTGGTTATGCTATAAAACGTCATGAAGTATGCCCAAGTTGTCATGAAAAAGCAATAAAGAATTTAGGAGTAGGGACAGAAAAAATAGAAGAAGAATTAAATAAACTATTTAACGCACGAGTAATAAGAATGGACTTTGATACAACCGGTACTAAAGGAGCCCATGAAAGAATAATTAATTCATTTAAAAATCATGAATATGACATTCTTTTAGGAACGCAAATGATTGCTAAAGGTCTTGATTTTCCACTTGTTACTTTAGTAGGGGTAATAAATGCTGATACATCATTAATGATCCCTAATTTTAGAAGTAGTGAGTATACATTCCAATTGCTTTCACAAGTTGCAGGAAGAAGTGGAAGAAGTGATAAGGAAGGTTGTGTAATAATTCAAACGTTTAATAAAGATCATTATGCAATTAAATTATCAGAAACACAGGATTATAAAGCATTCTTTAAACAAGAAATGATGATTAGAAAGAAACTAAATTACCCACCATACTGTTATATCGTATCAGTTAAAGTAATAAGTACTGATTATGAAACTGCAAAGAAAGAAAGTAATGAAATATCATATAAATTAAGAGAGAACTTAACTAATTCAGAAATATTAGGTCCTTCTATAGGAAGTATTTTTAAAGTTAAGAATACATATCGCTTTGGAATAACTATAAAATACAAGAAAGAAGATAACTTATATCCATATTTAAATAAGCTTTTAGAGCACTATAAAAACAACGCTAAAATAAGGCTCGACATTGACTTTAACCCGATTTTATGATATAATATGCTACAATTAAAAAGATGGGGGTTGTAGATATGAACAAGATGAATTGTTATGTTAAAGAAGCAGCAAGATATAGCTTAATCTTAGTAACTCAAGACGGTTGCAAATATTACTACGACATTGAAAAACAAACTTTTGTTGCTATGTATGAGAAAACAAAACCATACAAAGCATCATTACCAGCATTTGATATGGTAACATCAATATTTGATTCACGTGAACAGTTTGTCCAAACATATCAAATTGAAAGTCCAATAAGAACTTTATATTTAGCATATAAACATGAAGGTGAAATAAGAAGATTATCACCAGCGTTTGATTGTAAAGAATTTGGGGAGTTTGCAAAAACTTATAGATCAATAAATTGTAGAGATCGTAATAGTAGAAAACATATTGTAGACTTTAGATATGCTGCTAATAGTCAATTGTTTGATGAAGTATATAATGAATTATGTGATTTAAATTCAGATTTCTGTAAGATTATATTGAATAATGAAAAGAAACTTATCAATATATCTATGCCAACAAGAAATACATTAATTGGATTAAGAGCACATGAGAAAGCTATAGTAGGTAAAAACTTTGCTATGTTTGGAACAAAAGGGGATACATCTACAGATAAACTAAATTATCAATATGAAAGTGATAGACGTACATTTAAAAATGATTTAAAATCTTGCTTATCTGATTATAGAGAATTCAGAATTCTATATTTGAATTATCGTAGATATAAAGCAAGCAAAGAAAAAGCAAAACAAATAGAAGAAAAGAAGAATGAAACAAGTGGACCTAAATTAGGAAAAGAACCAATTCGTCCACCACAACAATTATCATTTTTTCCATTAAATAATTAGAGGTTAATATGAGAAAAGACAACACGTTTTATTTAGTTAAAGAGGATAATGAAACAGGGGATAAACAATATTTTGATTTTGAAGCAATGGGGTTTTCCTCTGATAGACCAAAACCTGTTGTTATTTCTACAATTGATGCTTTGACTACTATGTTTGATTCAGGTGAAGATTTGTTAGTATTTGCAATTAGAGATAGAGAAGTAGAAGGAAGTTATAAATTCTATATTGAGTCAAAACTAAAGAATAAAGATGAAACTAAATTGTATGAAGCAGTATTTAATGATAAAGCATTAAGTGCTCTATCTAAAGTATCTGATGGTAATGTTGATTTTACTGGAAGTAGACAATTTGGAATATTAATGGATATGATGAATGAAATCGGAAAACAAGAAAGTCCTCTTGCATTCCAACTAACTGATGATATACATAAAGATAATGGTCTTAATAAAGACAGTAAGGCTTTAGTAATTGCTCATAATTCAGATAATTCAGTTGATTTAATAACTGAATATGTTGAACAATTTTCATCATATATACAATGTAGAACTTTATACCTTGGATACAAAGAATATATTGAAGGTAGAAGTAAAGCAACTATAAAAATACTAGAATGGAAGCAGAATTAAAACTGCTTCTTTTTTAATTTACTTGCTTTAAATATTTAAATTGTGTTATATTTTATATAGAAAGAATAAGTTAGAGATAGCTTGTTTTTTTATCGCTTAGGCGTTAACTTATGTAAACTTTGTTTAAATAAGATATGAATTTAGATATAATTATATTGGAGTTGATATCATGGCATATGACGAGAAATCAATTAAAATACTAGAAGGACTTGAGGCCGTTAGAAAAAGACCTGGTATGTATATTGGGTCAACTGATAAAAAAGGATTACACCATCTAGTATGGGAAATTGTAGACAATTCAATAGATGAAGTAATAAATGGATATGGAGATTATATCGGTGTTACTTTGCATAAAGATGGAAGTATATCTGTAGAAGACCATGGTCGTGGTGTTCCAACTGGACTTCATGAATCAGGTAAATCTACTCCTGAAGTTATTTATACTGTACTTCATGCTGGAGGTAAGTTTGAAGAGGGTGGATATAAAGTATCAGGAGGACTTCATGGTGTTGGTGCAAGTGTAGTTAATGCTTTATCAACATGGATGGAAGTAGATATAAGAAGAGATAAGAAAGAACATGTAATACGTTTTGAAAACGGTGGACATGTTGCATCACCTCTAAAAGAAATTGGAACAACTAGTAAAACCGGTACAATTGTAACATTTATGCCTGATCCTAAAATATTTCCAATTACGACATTCTCATTCACTACTATTTGTGAAAGAATGCAAGAATCAGCATTCCTTTTAAAAGGATTAACAATTGAAGTAACTGATGAAGAAAGTGGTCGTAATAACAAATATCATTATGAAAATGGTATTAAAGAATTTGTTGAATACTTAAATGATGATAAGACACCACTTCATAAGGTAATTTCTTTTGAAGGTTCAAAAGAGGGTATTGAAGTAGATATAGCAATGCAATATACAGATACATATCAAGAAAATATTGTATCTTTCGTTAATAATGTAAAAACACCTGATGGTGGTTCTCACGAAGTAGGATTCAAAACTGCCTTAACTCGTGTATTTAACGATTATGCTAAAAACAATAACTATATTAAAACAAAAGATAATTCACTTGAAGGTAGTGATGTAAGAGAAGGTCTTACTGCTATCATAAGTTTAAAAGTACCTGAAGCATTACTTCAATTTGAAGGACAAACTAAAGGTAAACTAGGAACACCAATTGCAAGAAATGTAGTTGAAGCAATTGTAAGTGAAAAACTATCTTACTTCTTAGAAGAAAATAAAAAAGTTGCAACTGATATTCTTGATAAATCATTAAAGAGTAAAGTTGCAAGAGAAGCAGCAAGAAAAGCACGTGAAGAAGCAAGAAAAGGTAAAACAAATAATAAAAAAGAACATGCATTGTCTGGAAAATTAACACCAGCACAAACTAAGAATAAAGCTAAAAATGAATTGTTCCTAGTAGAGGGAGATTCAGCAGGTGGTTCTGCTAAACAAGGAAGAGATAGAAAATTCCAAGCAATACTTCCTCTTCGTGGTAAAGTTATTAATACAGAAAAAGCAAGTTTAGATGATATCTTTAAAAATGAAGAAATAAATACAATGATATATACAATAGGTGCAGGATATGGACCTAACTTTGAAATAGAAGATTGTGAATATGATAAAGTAATCATAATGAGCGATGCTGATGAAGATGGAGGTCATATTCAATGTTTATTAATGACATTCTTCTATCGTTATATGAGACCTTTAATTGAAGCTGGAAAGCTTTATATTGCACTTCCACCACTATTTAAAATACAAAGTGGTAAGACAGTAGAATATGCATATACTATCGAAGAAATGCAAGAAAAATCTAAAGGTAAAAAATGTGAAATTCAAAGATACAAAGGATTAGGAGAAATGAATGCAGACCAACTTGCAGATACAACAATGAACCCTGCAACAAGAAAACTAATCAGAGTTAAAATAGATGATGCACTACTAGCTGAAAAGCGTGTAAGCGTATTAATGGGAGATAACGTTGAACCAAGAAAAGCATGGATTGAAGAAAACGTTGTATTCTCATTGGAGGACGATTATAAAATTGAAGCATAAACATAATAAGTAGGTGATTTTATGAAAGAGGTTAAAGAAGTCATAGAGGATATATATGAATATGCACTTGAAGAAATAATGGGCCAAAGATTTGGTAGTTATTCTAAATACATAATTCAAGATAGAGCAATTCCAGACGTTCGTGATGGATTAAAACCTGTCCAAAGAAGAATTATATATTCAATGCACAAAGAACATAATACATATGATAAACCTTATAGAAAAAGTGCTAAAACAGTTGGAGATGTTATAGGTAATTACCATCCACATGGTGACACTTCAATTTATGAGGCAATGGTAAGAATGAGTCAAGATTGGAAACTTAGAATTCCATACATTGACATGCATGGTAATAATGGATCAATTGATGGTGATTCACCTGCAGCTTACCGTTACACTGAAGCACGTTTATCAAAATTTAGTAATGAACTTGTAAAGGATTTAGAGAAAGATACAGTAGAGTTTGCTCCAAACTTCGATGATACAGTATTAGAGCCAACTGTACTACCAGCAAGATATCCAAACTTACTAGTTAATGGTACAAATGGTATTTCAGCTGGATTTGCAACAAATATTCCACCACATAACCTAGGTGAAATAATTGATGCAACTATAAAAAGAATAGATTCTCCAAATTGTCATTTGGATACTTTAATGGACATCGTTAAAGGGCCTGACTTTCCAACTGGTGGTATAGTTGAAGCAGGAGATGGAATAAGAAAAGCTTATGAATCTGGAAAAGGCAAGATATTTGTTAAAGCAAGAACAAACTTTGAAGAATCTAAAGGGAAAGTATCTTTAATAATTACTGAAATACCTTATGAAGTAAACAAAGCTTTACTTGTAAGAAAAATAGATGAAATAAGAATAGATAAGAAAATAGATGGAATTCTTGAAGTAAGAGATGAATCAGATAGAGAAGGATTAAGAATTGCAATTGATTTAAAGAAAGATTGTAATAAAGAAATGATTCTTAACTATTTACTTAAAAATACTGAACTACAAATATCATTTAACTTCAATATGATTGCAATAGTAAATCGCGCACCAAAACTTCTTGGACTTGCAGAAATACTAGATGCTTATATAGTTCATCAAAGAGAAGTAATATTAAGAAGAACTAGATTTGATTTAGATCATGCTAAAGCAAGACTACATATAGTTGAAGGTTTAATTAGATGTTTATCAATACTTGATGAAGTAATTAAAACAATTAGAGCAAGTAAAAATAGACAAGAATCTAAAGAAAACTTAGTTGCTAAATTTGGTTTCTCACCAGATCAAGCTGAAGCAATCATCACATTACAACTATATAGATTATCTAATACAGATGTAACACTTCTTGAAGAAGAAATGAAAGAATTACAATCATTAATAGCAAAATATGAATTAATTCTTAGCGATGAAAATGAACTTAAGAGTGTTATGAAAGAAGAATTAAGAGCAGTTAAGAAAGAATTTGCTGAACCAAGAAAGACTGATATCAAAGATGAAATAACTGATATCAAGATTGATTCAACAGAAATGATTGCTAAAGAAGATGTAATTGTATCTTTAACTAAAGATGGATATATTAAAAGAACATCTCAAAGAAGTTATTCTTCATCTAATAATGAGACTCCAGTTCTTAAAGATGGAGACTACATTATTGGAATGTTTGAATTAAATACACTTGATACAGTACTTGTATTTACTTCTTTAGGTAATTACTTATATATACCTGTACATGTAATTCCATCTCTTGTATGGAAAGATCAAGGAAAGCATGTAAGTAATATAGTTAAACTAGAGCAAGATGAACAAGTAGTAAGTGTAATTCCTGTAAGAGACTTTAATGCAAAAGATAATATTATCGTTGCAACAGAAAATGGAATGATTAAGAAAACTCTTGTAGAAGAATTTAAAACACTTAGATATACTAAACCAATTTGTTGTATGAAATTAAAAGATAAAGATAAAGTTGTTAATGCCTTTATGCTAAAACAATCAGAAATCTTTGTAGCGACAGAGGAAGGTTATGGATTATGGTTTGATCAAAGTGAAATACCATGTGTTGGTCTAAAAGCCTCAGGTGTTAAATCAATCAATCTTAAAGGTGATAAAGTAGTCTCTGTTTCTAACTTTGGTACAGATGAAGAAGAATATGTATCAATAGTAACTGCTAAAGGAACAGGAAAACGTGTTAAGATTAGTGAATTTGATAAATCATCAAGAGCTAAGAGGGGCTTAATGCTTCTTCGTGAAGTTAAATCAAATCCATATAAAGTATTAAATGTATTTGTAACTCCTACAAAGAACTTGTTAGGATTAAAAGGAAATGACATAGAATATGTTAAATTAACTGAACTTCCTATTGCAGATAGATATTCAACAGGATCAGTCATAACTAAACTTAAATTAACTGAAGCATTTATAAGAGCAGATCTTCAATCAAAAGAAGACATTGGAAGTAGTAATATAACTACAGATACAACAGAACATGTTGTTGAACCAATTAAAGAAGAGAAAGTTGAAGAAAAGCCAAGAATAATAATAGAAAAATTAGTAGATGTTCCAGAAACAAAAACTGAACCTAAAAAAGAAGTTAAAAAAGAAGAAAAAAGAGCTAAAGAAAAAGTTTCACTAAAAGAAATAGATGATAGATTACTAACAATAGAAGACTTTTTAAACTCTGATTAGTCTTCTTTTTCTTGACTAAAAATACCCTTTATGCTATCATAGAAACTCGGAAAAAAGGCGGGAGTGATATTAATGTATAAAGAATACATGATTAAAGAAAAAGGAAAATGCCCTGAAGATGATGATATTTTAAATGAAATATATTTAGGAAATCATAGAGTAGAAAAGTTTACTAATTATATACAAACAGATAGTTATATCTATTATATGTCTTCAGAAGATCCTAAAATATTATTAAGAACAAATAATGAGAGTCCAAGTGAATTCTTTATTATCGGATTTAATCCATTTGAAAAAGAAAATCCAGATCCAACTGCTCATTCAAAAATCGTTGTAAATACAGATGATCCAACTATATCTTTATTTGGTTCTCTTCATCAAACAGAGCCAGTTGCTGTAGCAAAGTTTGATCATTACACAGCAACATGGGATGTAAGATGCAATGTAAGAAGAAAAAATGAGCCATCTAACTTGAAAGATGCAATAAAAAGATATAGAGAACAAGATAAAATGAGTGCTGATAATCTAGAACAAACTTTAAATATTGCTAGTGAAATATTTAAAAAAATAAGAATTGATTCTCAAAGAAAGAAAGAAAAGTCACCTAATGCATAAATTGAATTAGGTGATTTTTTTATGAAAGAAAAGTTTAAAGAATTTGTTAAGGCAAATCCAAGATTAATTAACTATGTTAAAGATAATAATGTATCATGGAAAAGTTTATATGAGATATATGCTTTGTATGGAGAAGATGAAATCATTTGGAATAAATATGTTAACAGTAACTCTTCGCTTACTGATGATTTGGTAAATATAATTAAAAATATTAATCTAGAAAACGTTAGAAAAACAACTGAAGGTCTTCAAAAAGTACTATCTGTAATTCAAAGTTTTGATAACAATGAACAGAAAGAAGTATATCAAAAGAAAGAAGATTATATAGACGATTATGATTAATGAATTAATGTTTAATATAAAACAAGATCATATGTTATATAACTATTTGAAATATCATTCTTATTGGTATACAAGATTAATATTAGATGAAAGTTTACTAAAAGAAATGATTGAAGAGATGAAGAAAGAATATAAACTTACAAGTGTAGATAAATTAAAAGAATTAAACAATAAATTAGAACTTATTTCCTCATTTTTAGAAGTATTATCATAATACTTCTTTTATGTTATAATAGCGTTGGTGATTTTTATGCATAAAGTCGAATTATTAAGCCCAGTTGGTAATATGGAATGTCTTTTTCAAGCAGTAAACAATGGTGCTGATGCCGTTTATTTAGGTGGTAAAAAGTTTGGAGCAAGACATTATGCTAATAACTTTGATTATGATGAGTTAATAAGCGCTATTAAATATTGCCATTTATACGGGGTAAAAATATATGTAACTGTAAATACAATTGCTTTCGAAGATGAATTAGATGAAGTATTAAACTTTGTTGAGTTTTTATATACAAATCAAGTTGATGCAATTATTGTTCAAGATATCGGATTAATTAGTATTATTAAAACAAAATTTCCTAATATGGAAGTGCACGCTTCAACACAAGCACATAATTATAATGATGAAGGACTTAATTACTTAAAATCACTTGGTGTTAAAAGAGCAGTTCTTGCAAGAGAACTATCTTTAGATGAAATTAAAAATCTTAAATCAGATATAGATAAAGAAATATTTATCCATGGTGCTTTATGTGTATCTTATTCAGGATGTTGCTTATTTAGTGCTATGCATGGTTCTCGTAGCGGTAATAGGGGAGAATGCGTTGGATCTTGTAGACTTCCTTACAAACTATATGAGAATGATAAATTGGTTAATACAAACGGAGAATATATATTAAGTACAAAAAGTTTATGTACTATAAATAATATAGATAAATTAATAGAAAGTGGTGTTACATCATTCAAAATTGAAGGAAGAATGAAATCTAAAGAGTATGTCGGATACATCACAAGACTTTATAGGGAAAAGATTGATGAATATTATTTAAAGAAGAAATATAATGTTTCTAGTGAAGAAATAGAAAATATTAAGAAATTATATAATAGAGAATTAACTGAAGGATATTTATTTAATAACTATGGTAATACTTTAATGAATATAAAGACTCCAAATCATATTGGAACAGTTCTTGGTAAAGTAATTAAAATAGATAGAAAACAAATAAAGATCAAATTAAGTGATGATTTATATCAAGAAGATGGTATAAGGTTTGATAATGATAAAGGCTTAATAGTGAATAAACTTTACAATGAAAAAGGACTATTAACAAACAAAGTATTAAAAGATAATATTGCTATTGTAGATAATAAAATAGGACTAAGAAACGCAGATATTGTTAGAAAGACATTAGATGTATCATTAGTTAATGAAATTAATAGACCTAAAAACAAAAAAGTAGAAATAGAAATTATTTGTACTGCACTTTTAAATAAACAATTAGAAGTTATTTTAAAAGATGAAGAAAACATAATTACTAAATATGGAAGTGTTGTTGAATCGGCTAACAATGCTCCAACTGATTACAATCGTATAAAAGAACAACTAGAAAAACTTGGAGAAACACCATTTATATCTAAAAATACAACAATAGATATGAGTGATAATATATTTATACCTATAAAAGAATTAAATGAATTAAGAAGAGATGCAGTAAAAGAATTAATAGAAAAAAGAGAACTAAAAGCTGTAAGAGAAGTTGTAATAAATGAAATAGATGAAAAACTTACAAAGAAGAAAGAAGAATCTTTATCAATAAGTATTCTTGTAAGAAATGAAGAACAATTAAAATGTGCTATTAAAAACAATGTAGATTGTATCTATACAACAGATATTACTTTATATAAAAAATATAAAGACAAATGTAATATTTACTTTAGAACTAAAAGGGTATCTAATCATTCATCCGAATTTAAAAATGAAAACTTACTTGTAACTGAAATAGGTGGAGTATCAAAATACTCTAAAGATAATAATGTTATTTCTGATTACTTCTTAAATGTTACAAATAGATATACAATTAAAGAGCTATTTGAACTAGGAGCTAAAAAAGTTACTCTGTCTCCAGAAGTAAACTTAAATAATATAAAACTTTTAGCAGGAGAATTTAATAACATTGAACTAATTATTTATGGAAGAATTGAATTAATGGTTACAAAGTATTGTCCTATGAATATGCTTATCAATAAAGATAATAAAGCATGTAACCTATGTGATAAAAACAAATATTATTTAAAAGATAAAGATGACAACATTTATCCAATAATTAATGAGAAACACTTAACTCATATCATTGATTCTAAACCGATTGATTTAACAAACAATATTGATGATTATATGAATTATGGAATTAGAAACTATAGATTAGAATTATTTGATGAAAATGATAAAGAAATAGAAAGTTTAATTGAAACAATAAGGGATTCTTATGAACATAGAAATAATTAATAAACTAGATGAGATAATTGAAATATTTAAAAATGATAAAGATTATCTTAAAATGTTAGAGTTAAAAAACAAATTAAGTAATAATAAAGAATTATTGGAGAAAATAGATAAAATAAAAAATTATCAATCATATGATGATAATTATGTAAATCTTAAAAAAGAAGTATTAAGTAATACTGAATACAAAGAATATAAAGAATTAGAAATAGATTATTTTATGTTTATTAAAGAATTTAATAATAAACTAAATAGTTTAAAAGAAAAGAGTGATGCTTGTGAAAATCATTAGTGGTTCTCTAAAAGGAAGAACAATTAAAGGCTTTGATATTGATGGTACTAGACCTACAATGGATAGAGTAAAAGAATCTTTATTTGGGACTATTCAGGGATATATTCCAGATGGTACTGTTTTAGACTTGTTTTCAGGATCAGGTAACCTTGGTTTTGAAGCTATTAGTAATAATGCTAAATATTGTTACTTTAATGATTTAAATAAGAAATGTACATCATTAATAGATAAATATGTTAAAGAATTTGATATAAGTGATAAATGTAAAGTATTAAATATGCATTATAACAAAGCATTAAATTATTTTATTGAAGAAAATATTAAATTTGATGTTATATTCTTAGATCCACCATACAAGATGGAAATATTAAACGAGATAATAGATAAAATACATGAAAATAATCTATTAAATAATAAAGGAATAATAGTATGTGAAATAGATACTTTATATCTAAATATTGACTATTATGAAAAAATAAAAGAAAAGAAATATGGTAATAAATATATTATTATATATAAAAACAAATAATCTTTGATTAATTATAAAATAAATTGTATAATTAATAATAGGTGATAATATGAAACTGAATAATAAAGGGTTTGCATTTTCTACCATGTTATATGGAACACTTGCACTAATTACTTTAATTCTTTATATTATTCTAGGAATAAATAAGGGAGCAAGTGATGAAATATATTTCTATGGTGATGAAATACAAATAAAATTAAATGAATGTGTATATGAAGAAATCACTTTAGAAAACTGTTATTCTTCACATTCTGGTGGTTGTGATGCTACATCATATCATGCATGCTTAGGTATAAGTGATAGTCCAACAGAAATAGCAGGAGATTTAGTTGCAGAAACATTAAAAAGAGATTCACTAACTACTTCAGGTGACGGACTATATGATGATTTCTTAACAACTAGAAGATATATATTTAGGGGTAATACCGCAAATAACTATGTTAAATATGCTAATAAAATGTGGCGTGTTGTAAGTATTGAACCGGATGGAAGTCTTAAGTTATTAGATTACACATACAATTATATTGCTAACTGGGATACTAATAGTCAAGATAACTGGTCAACATCTACACTTAAAGTATTTTTAAATAGCAACTATTTAGCATCAATTCAAGACACTTCTAAAATAGTAAGTGGGCAATGGGATGCAACACTAGTATATCCTTCAGGTGGATCTAGTGGGTTCTCAATTTATGATTACAAAGAACAATATGATAGTCAAATGGCTAGTGTAACTTCATACGCTCAAGTAGGTATATTATCAATTTATGATTACATGGCAGCTTCAACAGCAACTGGATGTCAAGATAGTATGCTAAGAACAGTAGGATGTACTTCTTGGTTATCTGACTATAAAGGATGGACATTAAATATAGATGCTGAAAAGACACCAAATAGCGCATTCTATTTTGCATCTAATTCATCATTCTATAACAATGAGTATTTTGTAGAAGATGCTACTGATTCAGCTCAAAGAGTATACCCAATTATTACTCTTGATAGAAATAGTGAATTTATACCAGGAGGACAAGGGACACCATCTAACCCTTATGTAGTAAAATAATATGGCATTTATATATGGCTTTTTAGGAATATTATTTGGACTTATAGCACTATTAGTAATAATTTATATATATCTAATACATAAACTAAAGAGTTTTGGATTTAAATCAAATAATCTTAGTGATCTTAAAGATGAAATAGAAGACTTATCTGATACAATACCTAAACAAATTAGTGGGATGACTCAAATATTCTTGCCACAAATATTAAATGACTTTGAAGATTTTAATTTAAATGAATTATATTTGCTAACAGAGAAGAGTATAAGAGAAATTCTAAATGCTATAGAAAATAAGGATTTAAGTATATTACATGATAAAGATTTTAATTTAATAAATAAAAAGTTAAAATTTCAATTGGAAGATTTAATAAATAGTGATATACTATACACGTACGATGATATAATTTTTCATAAACATGCTATAAAGAATTATTCAAAGAAAAAGGGTACTGCAACAATAGAAATAACATCTTCTCTTGAATATTATTATGGTAAAAGTGTTGATGGAGAAATAAAAGCAAAGAATAAAAAGAAAAAACAAGTAAGATATATTACAAAATATGTTTATATCATCGATAATGATGCCTATAAAAAAGACATCAATATATATGGACTAAATTGTCCTAACTGTGGAGCGGTAGTTCAAAGTTTGGGAAGTAAGAAATGTTCATATTGTAAAACCAGTCTAAATATTCAAGTAGTTGATCTACTTAAATGTTGGAAATTAATAGATTGTAAAGAGAATTAGGAGGAAAACTATGGGATTAATTAAAGCCGCAATAGGAGCAATTGGCGGAACATTAGGGGATCAATGGAAGGATCTCATAAGCTGTGAGGATATGGGTAATGATGTCCTTATGGTTAAGAAAACAACTAAAAATGGAATCATTACAAAAGACAGTAGAATTATCGTAGCACCTGGGCAAGTTGCAGTAATCTATGATTCTGGAACTATTCTAGATGCAACAGCAGAAGAAGGATCATATAACTTTGATCAATCAACTTCACCATCTT
>CAMKPE010000018.1 GCA_946414595.1 uncultured Clostridium sp. | reverse complement strand
GGTAAGCCATTACCTCACCAACTAGCTAATACGTCGCAAGCTCATCTCAAAGTGATGCTTTAAAGGCACCTTTTACTATACAACAACGTATCGTTCCATATATCATCCGGTATTAGCTACCGTTTCCAGTAGTTATCCCAGTCTCTGAGGTAGATAACCCACGTGTTACTCACCCTTTCGCCACTAGGTGGGGATCCAAATTGTTTTGTGCAAGCACAGAACTCTTCGGGCCACCTCGTACGACTTGCATGTCTTAGGCATGCCGCCAGCGTTCATCCTGAGCCAGGATCAAACTCTCATTAAATATATTTAAGTTTGATTTACATAATTAATTTCCTGACTTAAATGTAATTGACGTTTTGCTTAGTTTTCAAAGATCATTCGCACTTTTTTGCAGTGCATAAGTAATATATCAAAATTTTGAAGTAAAGTCAACAACTTTTTTCATTATTTTGACATAAATTTGTCATTCGCTGTTTTTTACAGCGACGTTTGTTAATATATCATGACTGATATACTGTTGTCAATAACTTTTTTTAACTTTTTTCCTATATATAATAAGGATAAATGAAGTTTTCAAAATTTTATTGCTCAACGTTTATTAGGATATCAAAAAAATAAAACGTTGTCAACAGAAATTTTAACTTTTTTTCTTATTTTATAAGGTTTTTAGTTAATCTTTCTTGATCAACGCTTTATAGAATATCATTTGCTTGATTTAATGTCAACTACTTTTCTAATTTTTTACACTTTCTTTTAGTTCAGCATACTTTTTATAGTACATTTTGATAGTTTCTCTATCGAATGCACCTTCTTTTTTCTTAGCAAGTTCTATTAAGTCTTTTAATTCTCTTCTTAATATAGTATCTATTTCTTCTGGGTATTTCATTTTCTTTCTATTGTAGTTATATTCTCCTCTATCAACTACTTTATATGTATCATCTGCAAATACTTTTAAATCTAGATCATAATCTATATATTTAATTGCTCCATCCTCTATTATAAATGGAGATGCTAAATTACATTTGTAAAAGATTCCACTATGTTTATCTTTACCTATTATATTGAACCATCTATCTTTGAAGAAATACATTGTTGCTATTTCTTTTGTTTGCCATGTTCTACCATCTACTTCTGTAACATTTGTCTTATCGTTACCAAATACTAGGTAGTCATCATATATATCTAATAGTATTGCTTCTTCCCAAGCTCTATATAGCGTTCCATCATGTTTATAACTATGGATCGCATATTTATTTCCAATTTTTAAATCATCCATCATTTTACCTCCCTTTTAAGACAACAAAAGGCGTAAATAATTAATACTCACACCTTTATTATAACAAATATTTTATAATTCACTAATCGCTTCTTCCAAATTCATATATTCTTTTTAAAAGTTCAGCGAAAGGAAATACTATACTAGCTATTTCTATGTAAGATGTTACATCAAGTAATTTCTTTATCCTTTTGATCTCTTTTTTATTAATTATCTTGTTATTTACTAATTCTTTGAATGCTAAATCTTTAGTTTCTTTTTCTACACTGTATGTTGCTATATGGAATACCATTATTAATAGAGCTATGCCAAATCCAATCCATATTGTTTGTATATGTCCAAATAATGCTCCTATTATAGTGATTAAATAACTTGTATATAATAATATAGATACAAACTGTTCAATACTTTTTTTGAATTTAAATAGTTTATTATTCTTTTTATCTTGTATTGCATATGCTGCATTCATAGATGCAATAGCGCAACTTGTAAGAGAAGTATCACTAAATACTCCTTTTATCAGTTTAACTACCTTTCTTTTATAATCATATTTACTATATAGTTCTTCTCTTGACTCTGTTATATATATATTATTAAGATCATGAGTATCTAGTATTTCTCTTGCTACCTCAAATCCAGACATAAGTTTATTAATGTCTTTTTTACTATACTTATTATAAGTAACATTAATATATATATAAGTACCTATAGAAATGATTAATACAATTATAATTATTATATCCATAATACACCCATACTTCTTTTTGTATAATCTATTTTAGCACAATTGATAAAATAAAAAAAGAGCAGTTGCTCTTTTCTTTTATTATGATAATACCCAAGCCCCATAAGAATCTTTTTGACCTGTTGTCATAACTGTACTCTTAAGTACGATTACTGGTCTAATTCCATAAGCTCTTCTTGAGAACTCAGTTGTTCTTCCTGTGTTATCAATTCCCCATAATAGTTTTCCATTACCTGAAGCTGTTGCTAAGTAATAATGGTTACCTGGGTTATGAATTCCAGTCATATAAGTTCCCTTTGTACAAGTAACACCAGCTGTACTACAACTTAATGCCATTGCTTGTTGTGCATAGTTAGGATTTAAGTATCCTTGTGCTCTTTGGTTCATCTTTGCAATTGAACTATTTGCATCTACATCATTTGAATGGTAGAAACATTCTGGTGTTCCAGCGTGTACTAATACGACTAGGTTATTTGATTTAGCCATAACTACCCATCCATGTTGTACTCCAGCGTCATTATCACTACATTTAACACCATTATTTCTTGATGTTCCACTTCTATAACCACTGAATGATTCGCTTGCTGTTGATACAGTTCCATTTCCATCGCTCCATACACCTGCGTTGTATGCTACACGATCTCCAATGTTAACTTTATCATATAATAAGTATCCAGCTTTAATTGTAAATTTCTTACTACAATTTCCTACGTTTCCGTAGCTATCTTTAACTTGACCATAAATTGTATATGATTTAGCACCACTTACAGTATATGTTGTCTTACCATTAATTCCTTGGCTTTCGCTTATACCATATTGAGTAACAGATGCTCCATTTGTTGTGCTATATTTTAATGTTGCTTTAACTCCACCAACATAAACATCATTTCCTAAGCTCTTTCCACCATTTTCACTTGATAAGTTAATTGAACATGTTGGATAAGATGTCTTACCACCAGGTTGTGGTGTTGGAGTAGGAGTTGGTGTTGGAGTAGTTCCTGCTGGTCTTTTAACTTCTAATGTACAAGTTCCTTCATTTCCAGCATTATCTTTAACATATCCAGTTACTTTTACAGTTCCTTTTCCTTCTGCTGCATAAGTATTTTCTGTATAGTTCTTTTCAATACCTACACCTTTTTCAGCGATATCTGAAATATCATCAGTCGCATCAGCAAATCCTACTACTGGTGTTTTTTCATAAATTCCAGATGAGTTTGGTGTTCCATCAACTACTTTTAATTTACATGTTGGAGCCTTTGTATCTTTCTTAACTGTAATTCTACAAGTTCCAATAACTCCATTTGAATCTATTACATATCCTTTAACTCCAGATATTTGATCTTTTGATACAGTATATGTTCCATTATCTTCTTCTTTTTTATTATCTGCTCTTTCAACTTCGTCACCTTCATCAAGTGTAACAGTCTCTTCTTCTAGATAATATTTTTCAATCTTAGTATCTTCACTATTTGAACTCATTGTTTTGAATCCAACTACAACATCTGATGAATACCATCCATTTTCTCCAAGTGTTCCTGATTTAACTTCAAGTTCACAAGATGGTTCAGATAATGATACTTTAACTTCAAGAGAACATGATCCTTTATTACCCATTTCATCTTGTACAAAACCAACAAGTGGATAAGTACCAGACTTAGTAATTGTATAAGTATCTTTCTTTCTAGCGTTTGTTTCAGATGTTCCAATCTTAACTTCAACATTGTATTTGTCTGAAATAACATCTATTCTCTTAAATCCGACAGTAACTTGAGAAGTATAAGTTCCATTAGCGCCTAAAGTACCTTCAACAACTTCTAGTTCACACCCTAGTTCTTTGTTGCCGTTACCACCATCGTCTCCACCTTTTCCACTACTTGATACAATTAAAATCAATAGTAAAAGGATTGCAGCAATAACAACGCCAATTATAATAAGTAGATTTCTACGTTTCTTTTTTATCTCTTCTTCATTATCGTACATACCTATCTCTCCTATTTTATCTTCAAATATATTTTATAATACTCTTAATACTATGTCAATTAAAGAAAAAGAAATAGTGTAAACTATTTCTTTGCTTTTATAAGTCTATAATTGTCTTTTTCAGTTTCCAAAACTTCTATATCTTTAAATCCTGCCTCTTGTAATATTTCTATTTCATTATCTATTGATAAAGGCGTATCTATATGGGCTCTTTCATCTTTATGTAAGTTATAATCTTCGATGCATGCAAGTTCTTCTTCCTCTGAACTTGCTACTTTATCTGAATTTATAAACTCTCCATTAGGATTTAATGAGTCATATATTTTTCTGTAAAGTTTAAGTTTTGTTTCTTTTAAAAAGTGATGAAGCGCTGATGTAGATATAACTGCGTCATATCCTTCACCAAAACTAACATCAAAGAAGTCACCACAAATTGTTTCTACTTTTGATGCAAAACTTCTTTGTTTTAGTTTTTCTAGCATATTTTCACTAATATCAATTACTGTAGTTTTAGCATTTGGTATTCTTTCATAAAGATGTATTAATTCTAGTCCTGTTCCTGCTCCTAAGTCTAATATCTTAGTTGCGTTTATGTTTAAACTATCAATTAATTGATTCTTAGTTCTCATAAATTGTTCGTGAACTTCATCATAACCATCACTTTTTCTATTGAAAAAGTCTCTCATGTTATCATTTCGTTCTTTCAAGTTCATTTCTATCTATCTCTTTCTTCCATATATTAATACTAATCTTAGTATTTGAATTATTGTTGTTGCAAGGCTTGCTACGTAAGTTAAGGCAGCTGATGTTAGCATTGTCTTAGCATTACCATATTCTGATGAATTTAGTAAGCCCATTTCACTAATTTGTTCTAGTCCTCTTTTGATGCATTGAATTCAACTGGCAATGTAATTAATTGAAAGAATAAGATTGCTGCTTCTGCTCCAATACCTATCCAAACAAGTCCAAGTGAACCCATTATTGCACCAATGATGATTGCAATATATCCTGCATATGAGCATATGTTTACGATTGGTACGATACTACTTCTTATTCTTAAGAAAGTATAACCAACACTATCTTGTATTGCATGCCCACATTCGTGTGCTGCTACTGATACTGATGCTATTGATGGTTTATCATGAATGTCTGTTGATAATCTAACTACTTTTGTCTTTGGATCATAATGATCTGATAAGTATCCATCAGTCTTTTCAACTTTAACATGTGATAGTCCATTTTTATCTAGTATTCTTCTTGCAGCCTCAGCTCCAGTTATATTCGCATAATTCATTACTTTAGAATATTTATTATAACAACTTGATATAAATGCTTGTGCTCCTAAAGTAATAAGTACTGATAAAATTATTAATCCATATAATATTATAAAATCCATAATATCATCTCCTTTTTAATTATTTATGATTATACTACAAAATTATGGTCAAATTATGAAAAATTATCTATTTAATATTTTTTCTAATGGTTTTAATTCTTTAGATGGTTCGATATCTTCAATATAGAATTTATCTTTCTTCCAATATGCTCTTTTAGCAAATGCAATATCTTTGCTTTTTACTACTTTATATTTATCATCTACTATTTCAAGTGCAGCACATCTAGATACTAAGAATCCTACCTCATTACTTGTCTTTAATATTTCTTTAAGTGACTCTTCTCTTCCTTCTTTTTCTCCATGTGGAGTAAAGTGACCCGGAGTAAATCCTAAGGCTTTAACTCCTATTAATGGTTGGTCTTCCCCATAAAGTACTTTTAGTACGTCAGTTGTACATTCATTAAACCAACAGTTACCGCCTGCAGATAAACCACACATTACTTTGCCATCTTCCCAAGCTTTCTTTAGTTTTTCACCAAAGCCTGTTTTTTCCCAAAGTCTTAACATATCTACTGTGCTTCCTCCACCTTCATAGATTATGTCAGCCCAAGCAAGTATCTCATTTACTCTTTCTTCATTATTAAGTTGGGATCCTTTAAGATGTTTACATTCGCATCCATAAAGATCTTTATATATATTTCTCATTAATTTGTAATAAGATTCTTGTCCGTTACTTGGTGCAGCATGTGATAGAAATAAGAAATTAGGATGTTCTTTTCCAGTTAATCTTATTATTTCTTGATCAATAGTTTGGTTATCATAAACACTTATTGTGCCATCTGCTTTTTTATTTCCACAACCACCGCCACCAATGGCTACTATCTTTTTTGTCATAAAATCCTCCGTATGTTAATAATAATGTGTTTAAAACACAATAATTAGTACTTATAACTCATTAGTCAATCAATTCTGAGTCTTGATATAGTATTATTTCTTTATCACTTTTTGAAATAACATCTAATACTTTGTTATCATCATCTAACATTATTATTGTTTTATCTGTATCGATACTTTCTAAAAAGTTAAGTTTTAACTCTGCTGAAGAATAACCAGTTACTGTTTCTTTAGATATAATGTTTCTATTTTCTTTTTTGAAATATGGAGCATACATATCTAACCATTCATTCTTTTCTTGTATCTGATAATCTTTTCTACATATTGATAAGATATTTAAATTAATATTTTCTAACTCTGATACTTTTCTTAAAGTTTCTATATTTGTCTTTAATGGTCTTTTATTTTTAAAATCAAGAGGTCTTCCAAAATCATAGGAAGCGATTACTCCATCCATATCTACAAATAATAGAACTTGTTTATCTTTATATTTTTCTTTCATTAATTCATAAAAATGCATAAACATCACCACCCAAATTATATCATAAGAAAAAGTCCTTTAATAGGACTTTAATTATATCAATTTAATCATGTCATTTAAACGATCATGATAATTATTCTTTATGTAGAATTTAATAGCATTTTCGTTGTATCCAAAAACCTCTAATAGAACTGCTTTGCATCCAACAGATTTTAGATATTCTTCCATCTTAGTCATTAATTCTCTTCCAATACCTTTTCCTCTTGTTTTTTTAGTAACAATAAGTTCAAGTATTCTTCCTCTTTTAGGAGCTTTGAAGTCATATACATCTATTTCTTCATTGTTAACTATTCCCGCAATAAGTCCAAGAATCTTATCATCTTCTTTGTATAAGAACATCTTTCCATTATGCTTTTTAATTCTATTTAGTGTCTTTCTTAAATACTTTTCTCCATATCCAGGTGTATAGATATTATACTTTTCTTTATCTATACTTGCTATATATTGTTGAAGTTCTTCAATTAATTCCACTGCTTGTTTTTTATAAATTCTATTATATTCGATTACCATTATATTTCCTTTTTACTTTCTTAATATGATCTTTCATTGCACTATCTAGTTGTATATCACCATAGTCATGAACTGCTAATACTATTTGGCCATTACAATCTAAGTATGTTTCCCATGCTTCTGGCTCTGTAAAAATTTTCATAGATATTATGTCATTTATTCTTGCACCAGTATAAAAATTAATTTGCTCTGTAGACATTGGTGCAATTGGTCTATCTTTATTAATTAAAATAGCAAAGTGAGAATTATTCTTTGTAGACTCTCTTACATGATATATAAATGATTCAATATTTATAAATGGAATTCTCACTAAATCAATTGAGCCACTTTCTTTACCTTTCAATAATACTTCTTCAAAAGTATTCTTATAGAAACCTTTTGATTCTTCTAGTGCTTCTTGTAAGTCATCAAGACTTTCTATTGATCCTTTATATTGAGATGCCTTATTAGCGTAGTTAATTAAAGGTTTTGCTCTTTCATCTGCAAATTCATAACCTCTTGCTTCAATTAATCTTTTTGTTATTGCAGATGCCATAGAAAGCTGTAGATATTCACTACTAGATATTTTTAGTTTAGGCATATCTTCTTCTTTTGGCTTTTTATCAACAACTGGTAGACCATAATCACCTACTAGTATTGCTGCTGGAACATCACAATCAAATTGTATTGGATATTCTTTAAGAATTGATTCAATTAAATCTTTTCTTTTAGCATTGTTATATCCATATAACATATGATGTCTTGTTTCACCCATAATTTGTTGTTTTAAATATTCTTTATTTTTATATTCTTCCATAAAACCCACCATCTTTATTTATTTGCCCTGCTTAGGAGCTTGTATATGTTGTTGGCTTTGCGCCATTACATTTTTCTTTTCTTTCTTTTTATGTGTTGGAAATAATCCTCCTAATGCTGAAGGTATTTCATGTATTGTTTTTATTTTACCCGACTTTAAAGCATTCGTTCTAAGTCTTTCTAAATTACAATCTACTTTATCTGTTAAAGACCAGTAAGATACTCCACTTAATTTAACTCCACTATTTCTTATTACTTCTGATATTTTCTTTATTTTGTCACCTTTAAACTTATATGCTCCTTCTTCAGATATTCTGCTAGTTGGTCCATATACTTGAGGTACTTCAGTCCTTCCTAAAGACATGTCAAATTCAGTAATTAATATTTTCTTTCCTTTTTTTTGTTGTAGTTCTTTAAGATCTTGAAAACATCCTCTAATTTTTTCTTCATCTTCTGATAAAGTAATATGCATTTGAGTTCCAAGTGTATCAATAAGTCCTGGCATAGTTTGATCTATAAACTCAAGTACTTGCAATACTTTAGCTCTTCTTTCTGGATTTTCAAGAAATGGCTCATTATATACGAAATCTACTCCTTTAGGTTTATGATCTAAAGCATATTGGAAACATCCCATTAGCTCTTTCATTGTAATTCCGTATTTTACAAACCAAGTACTTCTATATGATTCCTTTTCTCCTTCTTTAAGTGCTCTTTTTGATTTAGTCTTTTCATCAAGAACAACTTTCTTTTCTCCTTTATCATCGGTTTCAACTCTACACCATTTACGTGATGCTTGGTCAAATACCATTGGATCAAAGGTTACTATTTCATTAAATAAATCTACTTCTTTTATAACAGGTCTTCCATACTTCTTTTGTGAATCGTTATTTGCTGCTTCTATGAAGTCCACTGTTTCTTTCACATAAGCACTTATAATTGATATAATTTCTTCTTTACTCTTACCTTGGAATTCTCTTGGAGGTTCTTTTACAAGTAATGAATGAAATCTTACCATCTTTCCATTCTTTGCTGCAAAATCTAAATCTCTTTTTGCATAATAGTAATCAAATCTTTTTCTATTTTCTTCTGCATTAGTATTTCCATAGAAACTATTGACTACTTTATATATTTTTCCTGATCCAATTAACATAGTATCAAAATGAGCTAATTTCTCACTTAGAAAAACCATTTCATCATACATTCCTGGATCTTTTAATTGATCAAATTCTCTAGACATAACATGATGACACATTTGGAATATTTCATCACATTGTTCTGGATATTTTGTTTTTATATATTCTTTTATTCTTTCAAACGAATCTAGTCTATTAGTTAATATTATATTTTTTAATACTTCTATATCTTCATCTCTTATTCCCATTGCTTTTAAGTTTCTTATTACTGCTTCTTCATTAGTAGCATTGTGTGGAACAAAAGAATCTTGGTATGCTCTGAAGACTGTTCTTTTAGCTGTTTCTAAGTCCATCTCTGTTAATTCTTGTATTTTTTCATCTGGAAACTGTTGTCTTACTTGATCACACAAAACGACAAATTCAATTAATTCTTCTATAGTCTTACATTGAACTATTCTTAACATATCGATTTGTTCTGAACTAAAATATCCTCCAGTTGATGGAGCATCAACCTCTAAAAAGAATCCATCCATTTATATCACCAACTTTATTATAACATAAAAACAGGATGTTTAATCCTGTTTATTCTTTATCATAAATGGTATTGCTACATATAATGGTAAAGCATAAGGAAGTATGAATACATATCTTAGACTGAATGCTACTGGTGTTGCTATAAAAATTGTTAATACTAGTAGTAATGAAGGTGCTAAGACAATTAAGTATTTAGATTTATTAATACTTATTATTAATACTCCAGATAAAATCATTAACCACAATAGAGTTCCTGCTCCTATAAAATTAGGTTTCATAAATATATCTTCTAAAGATACTCCAGTATATTTCTTTATAATGTCTTCTCTTTCAATTTCAAATACATTTTCAGTCTTAGTTATTCCTTGGCTATACATTCCATATTCGTTATTAGTACCAATGCTCCAGAATCCATAAGTACTTAATAAATAAGATTTAATATATTTATTAAAGTTTCCTGGTAGTAATTCAAACCATACTTTCAAAAATTCTACTTTATTTTCTTTTAAATAATTCTTATTAAATTCACTATTCCATTTGATTGAATCAACAGACATTGGAGTATAATTTTCTTTCCATTTCTCATATGGAAATAATTCATTTAAGAACTCTTTTTGTTTTTCGTTTATATTTCCATTTTCACTTATTGTTCTTGCAACTTGTTGAAGTGGAATACCAAATGATTCCTCTGTACCACTTTTAATGTTTAAAGCATTATATACTGGCCCTTGTATAACTAATATTGCTACAATGGCTATTAAAAATGAAAGATGAAACTTAAGTAATTCTTTTTTATATTTTAATAATAGAATTAAAAATAACCCAATGATAATATAAATACCATTATTTCTTAAGAACGCTATTGCAAATACAAAAATTATAAATATTAATATAGATTTATTATTCTTTAACAATTTTCCATTAGAATTAACAATATCAAATAAATGTAATGATATTAATAAAAGTGCTAGAGAGAACATTGGATCTTTCCACATTGTTATCGCATAACACATAAATATTGTATTAAATGCAAAGAATAAATATGTTAATATAATATATTCTTTTCTTACATTATGTTTTCTAAGCCATAATAGGAAGTATCCTAATACTCCTGATACAATTAATAATTGAACTAAAGAATATAAGAAAACTCCAAAGTTATATGATATTAATTTGTTTCCTAGTCTTATAAAAAATGCTACAAACAAAGTATATAAAGCAGGATGATGATTTGATAATGGTACCCATCCAACGCTTTGATATATTGATGCTAATGAATCACTTGTAACAAATCCTGGATAATAAGTAAATAAAAATATTAAGTAAGGTATTGCAATAAATAAAGATGCAAGTAGCCAAAATTCTAAATTACTAATTTTCTTTTTCTCTTTATTATCTATTATCTTTAAATTCTTTTCTTTAAATAAAATAATTATGTTAGATACAATTAAATAAATTATTAAGAATATAAAGAATAGTTTAAATAAATCTGTTATACAAAAATCATCAAAAGTATTTTCATTGATGCCTCCAAATACATTTCCTGAATATGTTATTTTACTTTGAATAGTAAATACTAAAGATATCAATAATGAATATATAATTGATACTCTTTTTTCTTTTTTATTAATCGTATTATTTTTATATTTATTTATTAAATATGTTAATAAACAAGTACCTAAAATAATACCAATGGAATCATTACTTAAATTAAATAATTTAAAGGTAATTAATAACCATATAAAACTTATAAATAAATTTAAGATTGTATTTTTCGTTTTTAAAAATTTCATAAGTACCTCTTAATTAATTTCTTTTAATAATTTAGGAATATCTTCATATAATTTATTATTATCTTTAACAAGTGATAAGATGTATTCTTTATCATAATTGTTAAATAAATATTTTCCTATTTTATAAGCTGCTCCATATCCATCTATTGTATCAAAATTATTTTCTAAATCAACAAGTGTTATTTCTTCTTTTGTTTCATGTTGACATTCTGGATTTCCTAAGGTAGTTGCAATTACTTCCCAAAACCATCCAGGTGAAGATGAATTAATTCTTTGTTGGCATAAATGAGTGAATTCATGACAAGAGTTAAGTAAAAACTCTTCTAAAGATAAATCTTTAAAGTCATCAAGGCGTTTTACTAATTCAAGTGACTGCATATTAATATTACCATCTTCAGTATTTGCAATCATCCATTCTTGAAAAACTCTTCCATCTCTTTTTAAAGATGGTTCTAAATTTTCTCTATATTTAGATATATCATCATATAATTTAATAACTATTTTAGAATCATATTTAATATTAAAAAAATCTAAAATTTTAGGCATTCTTTCTTTAATAATATTTATCATTTTATTAATATAATTTTTATCACATTCATTATAAGAAATAATAAATAGTTCATCTTCATATTTCATAAAATCACATCCATAATTATTATAATAAAAGCATATACTTTTGTATATGCTTATTTTTTATTCACAAACGTATCCAGCGTTGATACATGCAGATTGCCATCCTTCTAGGTCATATGTTCCATCACCTTTTAAGAAACTTAATGCTCCAGTTAGATTTTTTAAATCTTTAGTATCTATCTTTTCTATTTCATATAATCTTTCAACATGTATTGTTTCAAATTCAGGATCACATTCTACTGTATATGAATAGTTCTTTGCTTTTTTAGATTCTGTTTTTAATTTATCACATTTTTCTTTATACGTTTCTGCATCATCATAATCATAATCAAGAATGATTTCATACTTTTCTAATTTATCACCCTTCATTGTAATAATTCCTTGAGATGCATATGGTGCATCTTCTGTAGGGAGTTTATTACAAATATATTCTTTTGTTTTTGGTGAACATAAAAGTAATATGATACATATAATTAATATAATGATTACTATTCCTAATAAAATCGCTTTCTTCTTCATGTATAATCTCCTTTTGTTAATAACATTATAACATAAAAAAATACTAAATTAATTTAGTATTTTCTTCTTAGCTTCATCTTCTTTTGGAACAAACATTTCAATACGATTTCTCTTAACTACAGAATCACTTAATAATATTGGAATTATATCTTCTTTAAATGGAAGCATTTTATCTAATAAGTATCTGAATCTATTAAATGCATCTATTCCCATATCATTCTTCTCTGCAAGTTCTTGTACTGTTCCTCTAAATATATTTAAGTTAACATCTGTTAATTGACTATCTTTATAAGTTCTTTCCCTAACAGTTATTTTTCCACCCTTTGTTGTCCATGCTCCAATTTGTTTATCTATTGTATAAGGACGTTCTCTCTTATCTTTTTTATTAGCATTTATTCTGTAAATATATTCTTCTCTTTCTTCGTTGTTTGCCCAGTTTTTGCATACTACACTTTCTTCTATACGGAAACTATCAGTTTCATCTTCAAGATTAATTGCAAATACTGAATCAGTGGTAAACATATCTATCGATTTATTTCCATCATAGTTCCATAATGTAATACAAGGAAATTTTCCAGCATCCATCACTGCATGAATTGATTCTTTACCAGCTCTTTTAATATCAAAATCATATTTCTTATTATTATCTGTATCTTTCCTATTTGATTTAAAAAATATTTTATCGCTATCTATTGATGTACAATATCCAAATACTTTTTTGAAACCATTTCTTTCATTTCCATTATTAAATTTCTTGTATTGGATTCTTCCAACTGGATTTTTTCTTTCGTCATAAATAATCCATGCGTTTTGTTCATCAGGCCCTTCTAAAGTGTATCCTAATAAATCTACTAATAATTGTTCTCTTTCAATGTTATGCTTTATTGTTTCCATTGTTATCTCCTTTGTTTGATATGTTTCTCTTTTATACCCCGTGTAGTTGTATATTGTATATCAAACAATAAAAAAAGTAAAACATTTTTGTTTTACTTCTTCATATTTATATGTTGAGGAACTCCATTCTTATATATTTGTTTTACTTCTCCTTGGATTAATGGTCTTAAATAGTTTACTAATTCATCTTTAACATAGTTGTTATCTACATCTATCCATTCAAGAGGTATTTTCTTTTCAATATTTGCAATTTTATGAATGTCATCGAATACTTTATATTCAATTTTATAAGGATTTGTTGATACACGGTCCATATAAACCATCTTACCAGATTCACCAGCGAATGCTAATTCTGCTCCTTTTACTCCGCAGTTATAAGCTTCATCTAAATCTGTTTTAGATGCTAAATGTGCTGCTGCTCTTTGTAATGTTGATAATGTAATAGGTCTTGCTTTAATACCTAATTTATCTCTTAGAATTCTTCCTAAGGCATCTGCACATCCTACTAATTCTTTATGACCAAATGAATCTGTTTGTAGATTTGTATCTAATAATTCGCATACAAATTTTCTATCTTCAGTTCTAATTCCTTCAGATACTGCTATTACTATATTAGGTTTCTTCTTTAATAATTCTTCTACTTCTTTAACAAAGTTATCTATACTAAATGCTACTTCTGGTAAATATATTGCATCAACTCCACAACATGTTTCATCTTTTGCAAGGGCTGCTGAAGCTGTTAACCATCCAGCATGTCTTCCCATTATTTCCACAATAGCAACTGTTTTCTTTGTATCTCCATAAACTGCATTATCGCATATTACTTCTTTTAAAGTAGTTGCTATATACTTACATGCACTACCAAAACCTGGACAGTGATCAGTTATTGGTAAATCATTATCAATTGTTTTTGGTACTCCAATAAAGTTTTGATGTTTTCCATGTTCTTTTGCATAATCAGATAATGATTCAACTGTATCCATTGAATCATTACCACCTATATATATAAAAGAATCAATAGAATGTTTGTCTAATACATCGAATACTTTTTTGTATAATTCTTCGTGATCTTCTACTTTACCTAATTTAAATCTACAACTACCTAGAAAACTTGATGGTGTTCTTTTTAATAATTCTAGATTATTTTCATCACTAAAGTATTCATCTAAATCTATCATTTTATCTTCTAGTAATCCTTCAATACCGTTTAACATACCATAAACTTTATCAAAACCTTGTTTTTTAGCTGATTCATAGACACCAGCAAGACTTCCATTAATTACAGATGTTGGTCCACCTGATTGACCTACTATTAAATTCTTCATATTTTCACTCCATTCAAGTACTAATTATATTATAAAAAAAGAGAATTGTATATTCTCTTTTTGTTATTTTGTAAATTCTACTCCATTAACATATAATTTATATCCATTTAGGTTAATATTGCTGTTTGTTGAATCACTATTTGTTAATGATTTAACATATGAATTACCAGTTAATGTAATTGAACTAGTGCTATCTAATGTAAGAGATACTTCTCCTTCATTACTATTGTTTATTGCACCAGTAAATGTTGATCCGTTTGTTAGATTCATTGTTAATTTTGATATTGAATCAACAACAATATTTCCATTTGCTTTTTGGTTAGTTAAGTTTAATGTAACTGTACCACCGTTGCTTCCAGAATTTCCCCAAGAATCTTTTTGAATTCTTAAGAAGTTTCCAGTAGAGTCATTGTTAACAATTGTATTGTTTTCTAGATTAATTGTTGCAGTTGTATTAGTTACATAGAAACTGTCACCTTTATTAGTTGTTATTGTAGAGTTTTTAGATGTGAACACTGCTGTTCCACTTGCAGCATCTCCGCTCATTGATTGATATAAGAATATGTTTTTGTATGTTGTTGATTGTCCATTTAACTCGTTGTTTGTGTCTGTTAAAGTTACATTTTCTAAAGTAACACTATTCTTACCTTCGATTACTACTCCTTCGGAAGCAGTTGCAATTAATGTTGCATTCTTAACTGTTATGTCTGCAGTTGAATATATAGCAGGTGACCCTTTACCAGTTGTCTTATAAGTTCCTTGATCAACTGTTACTGTTCCTCCACCTCTATCTGATCTAATTGCTGCACTTGATGTTCCGCTTGTAGTTATGTTTAAGTTAGTGGCATTCATGATACCACCACCAGTAGTCATTATTCCCCCAGAGTTATCTTTACTAGTAGTTATAGTAGAGTCAGATATGTTGATAGTTGTGTTATCACTAGATGAATTGTTTGTTGTTGCACTTCCTCCATAACTAAATACACCATTTGCTCCAGTTGCATCAGTTGTGATAGTTGCTCCAGTAATTGTTAAAGTAGCACCATCTTTTGCAATAATTGCTGAGTTAGTTCCATAGAAACTTGTATTATCTCCCCCATCAGAATCTCCTATTTTAGTAACAGTGATATCTTCTAAAGTTGCAGTAATACTTCCTGATACTGAAATTGCATTCTCATCAGCCTTAGTTGAATCAAAATCTTCATCACTAATAGTAGTGTCTTCAGTTATTTCTTTTACTGCAGAGTAGCTTACTGTTCCACCACCATTTGGTCCTCCTTGATTTCCATTAGATCTATTATTACCACTATTAGAGTTACCTGAACTAAGTATTAAAAACCATAGTAGTCCAAGAATAATAGTTAAAACAGCAATTACAATTATATATATTAGATTCTTTTTATCTTTCATTTAATCATCCTTTCATTAACTATTATCTTGCGTATTGTTACCAGGCATTTCTGGTGGTTGTCCATTTTGCCCGCTTGGCATCTCAGGTGGCTGTCCATTTTGACCATTTTGTCCATTAGGCATTTCTGGTGGTTGTCCACCATTCATTTCCATATTATTACTGCAGTCATTCCCTTTTGTAGTTGTATATATGTAAAAAGCACCTGTTGATAATACAGCTCCAACTAAAACACCTATTATAAATATTATTATTTTATCTTTCATTTTAGTATCTCCTTTCCAACAATAGAACTTGTATTTCTATTTTTTCAATCATTTATATTATATATTATGTTCGTTAATTATTAAATTATCTTCCTCCTTTTCACAATAAATTTTATTATTTAATTATGATTTAATTATGAGTTTATTGTGAAATATTTGTGAATAAAAAAGAGACCTATTTAGTTAGGTCTTTATTTTTTTATGCCAACATCCAATCGAATCTTCTGTTACAAATCCAACACTGTTATACACTTTAACTCTCCAATCATAAGAATTGATATATGCGTTTTCTATTCCCATTTCTTTTAATCTATTTATAGCACCGTGAAGCATTTGTGTTGCAAATCCTTTATTTCTATATTTTTCTCTTGTGCTAACTGGTTCAAAGAATGCTGTCTTTGTAACCATATCTACATAACAGAAACTGTAAGAACATATATCTCCATCATCTGTTACAATTAAACTTTCAAAGCTATCTTTGAAAAACTGTGAGTTTTTTCTTCCCTGATATGATAGAGGTCCTTCAGTATTTTCTTTTGTTAAATCACCATCATCGAATTCAGGATGAAAACCATAGTGACATGCAACTGATTTCATTCCATCTACTAAATTATCACCAAATACTTGTTTAAATCCTTCTGGTAATTCGATTGTATAATTTGTTTCTTGAGGATGGATTACATTATCATAATCTCCTGCTTCATCTCTTACATATCCTCTTCTTAGTAATTCTTCTTGTTGATATTTTAAACTATCATGAGATACTACTAAAAAGTTAATAGATCCATCTTCTTCTTTTTCAAATAATGGTTTTAATTCTTTTTCTCCTAAATCTACCATAGAACTAAAAATATTTTCATACCCATTTTTAATACATGTATTAAATGAATCACCATCAGGAAGAATTAATCCAATTATATTTTCATTATCATCTTCAAAAATATAGATATAATCAGAACTTCTTTCTTGTCCTCTTTCATCGTGATACAATACATCAATTCTATACAATAAATCATCAAATCTTTGTGGCAACCATGAAACCATGTTTTTGTTTTCACTATAATTATCTCTTAAGAATTGAATAATTCTATCATAGTCTTCTTCCTTTTCAAATTTCTTTATTTTCATATTATCGTTCCCTTTTAACCAATTATTATTTTCTTAATTTCTTCATATTTTTCTTTAAATGATTCTTTTGTTCTATCACTTAAATCGTTATAATCTTTTTCAAATACATCTTTCATCCAACTTCTTGCTTCATCTAGTTTAAGATTATTTCTTATAAAAGCAGAATAAAATAACATAGGAATATTATCAAAGTGTGCTAAAACGTCTGCATCTGCCACACAAGTTTCTTCTATTGTTTTAGCATTCTTACTGCTTCTATGATTATAAACGCATTTTAATACTCTTTCTTTTTTAATAGAATCATATTCAAAATTTGTTAATACTTCTCTTGCTATTTTTTCTCCATTGATATGATGATCTTTTCTATCTCCTACTTTATTTATAAGTGCTATATCATGTAGTAATGCTCCTAAAGATACTATCTCAATATCAGCATTATACTTTTCTGCTAGGTTAATACTCTCTTCATAAACATATTTAATATGTTCATTCCAAAAGTCATAATGATCATCTGCATTTTCTTTATATTCATTTATTCTTTCTAATACATATTCTTTTACTCTTTCAATAATATTCATGTTATCACTTCCATATTAATTATAGCATAGAAAAAAGCCTTAATATAAAGGCTTTACGAAATTGTTTACGTTAGTATTTCATTTAGTATTTCATATTCTCTAACATGTGGAATAATAGTTCCTTCTTTAATGAATGTATTTAGCTCTTCCTTAGAACACCATTTAGCTTCACTTACTTCTTCTTCCTGTAGAGTTATTTCATTTATATCAATATCTGCATATAATACGAATATTGAAACCCATTCATTACTTATAACTCCACCATTGTTTAACATTTCAGGATTCTTTTCAATGTATTCTAATTTGTATTTAGAAGAATCTAATCCTAATTCTTCTTCTAGTTCTCTTTTTGCTGATGTTATATCATCTTCTCCTGCACCAATGTGTCCTCCAACTGCTATATCCCATGTATTTGGATATAAAGCTTTTGTTTCACATCTTTTTTGTAGCAATGTCTTATCATGTTTTTTGTTTACTAATAGAATGTGAATTGATCCATGCCACGTTCCAGTTCTGTGTGCCTCTTTCTTCATAATTGTTTTACCAGTTCTTTCACCAGTTTTCTCGTCTAGAATATCGATTAGTTCATCCATTAAATCATCTCCCATATAATTATATCATTTTATTATTAAGTGAAAAAAGACCTTATTTGGTCTTTTACATATTATCCACGTTTAACTTATTACTTTTTTGTTATAGTTGCATTTGGATACAACATTTTTGCAATATCATATGCTTCATCATATGTTTTGTCATAAAACTCATTATTTGTTCCTGTACGCTTATAAGTAACAACATTTCCTTCTTGTTTATAATCCTCAATATAAGTTTGCCCTTCCATTTCTATACCATAAACAATAGCATTACTTTCCTTAACAAACTCTAATCTGTAATTTTCTGAAACACATTTGTCATTTTCAAATTCTAATGTTATATCATAACTTGTTATAGCTTCCCATCTAGTATCTTTATCTACATTTGAAATAACTATACTTTTATCTTTTTCCTTTTCTGTTTCTTTATTATTACCACAACCAGTTATAGAAAAAAGGCCTACAAGTATTACTAAACACAATAATATTTTTTTCATATTTTAAGCCTCCTCAATAATATTACAAATATATTATATCATAAAAAAAGACTATTCAATTATCTCAAAATAGTCTTTTAAAATTATGTTTCAGGGTATCTAATTTTTTATTTAATTAGTTTTTCAAACGCATTAGCATTTAATATTGTGTTTGATACAAATTTTCCTTTATAGAAATTAGCCCAGTTATTAAATACACATGGTGCATTTTTAGCTTTCTCTAATGAATCTATTTTTACAAAGTTTAATTTAATACCTTTATCTTTAGCATAATCAGATAGTTCTTTAACTTCATATTCTACATATGGACATTCATTAGAATAATAAATTGTGAAATCTTGACTATCTATTTCCATCTTTCTAGCACTATCACTAAACTTAGGAGTTTCTTTATCATCAAATTGTAATGCCATTAATTCGTAATCATTAATTGTATCTACTACCTTAAATCCATAATGTTCAAAAAATTTCTTATCGCCAATGAATGGTTTCTTCTTTTGTGATACTAAAGTGCAAACACCACTCATCTTTTTATTCTTTGCATCTTGGATAGCATATTCTAATAATTCTTTACCAATACCTTTTCCTTTAAAACTACCTGCTACCCATAAACAATAAATATGCATATAGTTTTTACCATTGATAGGAACCCAAGCAGTTTCTATTGGTTCATATTCAATAAAGATTTTACCTCTAGCATTTAGTTTTCTAAATACATGACCATCTTTCAATTTATTTTTAATCCATTCTTTCTTTTTATCTACACCATCTTGATGTTTAGGATCGCCTATTGCACAACAAATATGTTCTTCATCAATATTCTTTTCATCTAAATTAATGTATTCATTCATTTTATCTACTCCTCAGAATACTATTATATCATAGTTTGAAGCCTTTTTTTGCCTAAAAAAGTATAGATAATGTGTAGACAGTTGTAATTTTTTGAAAATTATGGCAAAGTAAAAACCCTCGCAAAGCCTTTATTTACGAGGGTTTTAACACTATTTACCGCAACATTGTTTATATTTTTTACCACTGCCACATGCTCCCTTTTTGAGCATATTATTACTATATTTGGTACATATAGTATTATGGCTTT
>CAMKPE010000017.1 GCA_946414595.1 uncultured Clostridium sp. | reverse complement strand
TAAGAGGAAAAACAGTAGAGGAGATTTTAGGATAATGAAATTAAATGAATTAGAAAAAAATGTCGGTGCTACTCAAAAACGTAAAATCGTTGGTCGTGGTAGAGGTTCAGGTTTAGGTAAAACAAGTGGTAAAGGTCACAAAGGACAAAATGCAAGAAGTGGTGGAGGAGTAAGACAAGTATTCGAAGGTGGACAAACACCTTTATACAGACGTCTTCCAAAGAGAGGATTCTCTAACTATGAATTCAAAACTACTTATGCAGTAATTAATGTTAGCGATTTAAATAGATTTGACAATGGTACAGTTGTATCACCAGCTTTATTAAAAGAAGTTGGACTTGTTAAAAATCAATTAGATGGAATTAAAGTTTTAGGAAATGGTAAGCTAGAAAAGAAATTAACTGTTCAAGCTCATAAATTTTCTAAGGCTGCTCAAGAAAAAATTGAAAAGTCAGGAAGTAAAATTGAGGTGATGTAATATGTTTCAAGCATTGAAACAATTATCTGCACCTACAAATAAAGACTTAAGACAAAGAATATATTTTACGTTAGGTGTACTTGCCCTATTTATAGTAGGGACATATATCCAAATACCATATACTACTCCATTGGATCAGATATCTGGTGCATTTGGAACACTTAATTCATTTACTGGTGGAGCAATGCAGAAATATTCTATATTCGCTCTAGGAGTTACACCATATATCACAGCTTCAATCATAGTTCAATTGTTACAGTTGGATATCATTCCATACTTTAGTGAACTAAAAGATGAAGGACCTACAGGAAGACAAAAAATCAACAAGATAACAAGATATATGGGAATTATATTTGCCTTCATTGAAGGATTTGTGTTTGCAGTAGCATTCCCAGGTAGTGGTTCTACTACTATGGATTATATGTATGTTGCAACTGTAATTACAGCTGGTACAGCATTCCTTCTATGGTTAGGTGATCAAATAACTCAAAAGGGTATAGGAAATGGAATTTCGCTACTTATCATGGCTGGTATTATAGCGACACTTCCAAATACATTCGTAACAGTATTTGAAGAATTAATATTGAATGGTGCCTATGAATTACCATTAGGTATCGCATTATTTGTATTATTCGTAATTATATATTTCCTTGTAATTATAGGAGTTATATATATCGAAGAAGCTGAAAGAAGAATTCAAATTCAATATGCAAATAAATCTACATTTGGTAATAATCAATCTTATATGCCAATAAAGATTAATACTGCTGGAGTTGTTCCAGTAATCTTTGCATCAAGTTTATTTACAATACCTGCTGTTATAGCACAATTTGCAAATAAAGAAGGTTTAGCTAATTTCGTTAATGAATATTTAACATATACTAAACCAGTTGGATTCTTAATATTTGTATTATTAATTTATTTCTTTGCTTACTTCTATACATTTATTCAATTAAGACCAGAAGAATTAGCAAAGAATTTAAAAGAAAATGGTGGATTTATTCCAGGTGTTCGTCCTGGTAAAGACACTGAAGATTATATCTCTAAAGTACTATCAAGATTGACAGTATTTGGAGCATTATTCTTAGTTGTAATATCTGCATTACCAATAATATTTTCTGCTTTAACTAATCTTCCTCAAAGTGTTTCATTTGGTGGAACTAGTTTACTAATCGTAGTTGGTGTTGCACTAGAAACATATAGACAATTAGAGGGAAGTTTGGTTTCAAGAAATTATAAGAGAGGATATACAGGTAGAAGAAGATAATGAAGAATTTAATTTTGATTGCTGCCCCTGGAGCAGGTAAAGGTACTTTATCAAATGATTTATTAGAGAAATATGATTATGTTCATATCTCTACAGGTGACTTACTAAGAGAACAAGTTGCTAAAGGTGATGATCTTGGTAAAAAGATTCATGAATATCAAGTAGCTGGTAAGTTAGTACCATCAGAAATCGTTTATGAAGCACTAGAAAAGAAATTAAGTGATAAAGCTTGTGATAATGGTTATATCTTAGATGGATTTCCAAGAAACCTAGAACAAGCAGAAGAGTATGAAAACATACTTGAAAGATCTGGAAGAGAATTAGGAACTGTAATAGTTCTTGATATTCCAAAAGAAGATTTAATAAAAAGAATAACTGGTAGATTTACTTGTAAAGATTGTGGAGAAATACATAATATCTATAGTGAAGAGTTAAAACCAGTAAACGAGGGAAAATGTAATAAATGTGGAGGAGAATTAACTCAAAGAAAAGATGATAACTTAGAATCTTTTGAAGTTCGTTATCAAACTTATTTAGAGAGTACTGAACCTCTAATAGATTATTACAAAGCAAAAGGTGTATTACATGTCATCGATTCTAGTAAAGGTCATGATTATACATTAGAACAAGCAGAGAAATTAATAAGTAACTAGGTGATAGAATGATAAATATAAAAAGTGATCGTGAAATTGAATTATTAAAGATTGCTGGAAATATAGTATATCAGACACATCAATATTTAAAGCCTTTTATAAAAGAAGGAATAACAACTTTAGAACTTGATCGTCTTGCAGAAGATTTCATAAGAAGTAAAGGAGCTACTCCTTCTTGTAAAGGTTATCATGGTTTCCCTGCAACATTATGCACTAGTATAAATGATGAAGTAGTACACGGGATACCTTCTAAGCGCAAATTAAAAAATGGTGATATTATCACACTTGATATTTGTGCTTGTTATAAAGGGTATCATGGAGATTCAGCGTGGACATACAAAGTTGGAGAAGTATCAGATGAAGTTGCTGATTTAATGAAAGAAACTGAAGAAGCATTATATGCTGGACTTTCAGTAATTAAACCAGGAGCTAGAGTAGGAGATATTTCACACGCTGTAGAAGAAGTTGCAAATAAATATCATTTAGGAGTTGTTCGTGAATTATGTGGACATGGGGTTGGACGCAACTTACACGAAGAACCAAATGTACCAAACTTTGGTAGACCAGGTTTTGGTCCACTTCTAAAAGAAGGTATGGTATTTGCAGTAGAACCTATGTTAAATTTAGGTTCGCATGAAGTATGCATGTTAGATGATGGTTGGACAATTGTTACATATGATGGTAAGCCATCTGCACATTTTGAACATACAATACTTGTTACAAAAGATGGATATCAAATTTTGACTGGAGAGTGATGATATGGCAAAAGAAGATACAATCGAAATTGAAGGAAAAGTTCTAGAAATTATACCAGGTGGAAAGTTTAAAGTACAACTTGAAAATGGGTACATTGTGGAAGCTCACGTTTCTGGTAAAATCCGTATGAATTACATCCGCATTTTACCGGGAGATACCGTAATGTTAGAACTATCGCCTTATGACTTAACACGTGGGCGTATTACCTATAGAAAACCATAGGAGGGATAAAAATATGAAAGTTAAAGCATCTGTAAAACCAATGTGCGAAAAATGTAAGGTTATTAAGCGCAAAGGTAAAGTAATGGTTATTTGTGAAAATCCAAAACACAAACAAAAACAAGGTTAATGGAAGGAGAGTAAATTTATGGCTCGTATTAAAGGTGTAGATATTCCTAATGATAAGCAAGTTGAAACTTCAATAACTTATATTTACGGAATAGGAAGAAACTTAGCAAAAAGAATTGTTACTAACGCAAAAGTTGACGGTAGTAAAAGAGTTAAAGATTTAGACAATGATGAATTAACTAGATTACGTGATGAAATTTCTAAATATACTGTTGAAGGAGATCTAAGAAGAGATGTTAATATGAACATCAAGACTAAGATGGAAATCAACTCTTATCAAGGAACTCGTCATAAAAAAGGATTACCTGTTAGAGGACAAAGCACTAGAAGTAATGCTAGAACTCGTAAAGGAAAAGGTAAGACTATAGCTAATAAGAAGAAATAATAGTTAAAGGAGGTTAAATTATGGCTTATAAAACTAGAAAAAAGAAAGTCAAGAAAAATGTTCCTGAAGGTGTTGCACACATTCATTCAACATTTAATAATACAATAACTACTATAACTGATAAAGATGGACAAGTAGTTGCTTGGTCTAGTAGTGGAGCAATCGGTTATAAAGGAAGTAAAAAATCAACTCCATTCGCTGCAGGAATGGCTGCAGAAGCTGCTGGTAAAACAGCATATGATTTAGGTATGAGAAAGATAGAAGTTAATGTTAAAGGTTTAGGACCAGGAAGAGAAACAGCTATTAGATCTTTACAAACAGCTGGATTAGAAATAACTTCTATTACTGATGTAACACCAATACCACACAATGGATGTCGTCCACCAAAACGTCCTCGTGGTTAATAAAAGATAAAGGAGGTAGTTTCATGATTGAATTTGAAAAACCAAACTATAAGATTACTGATTATGTAGAAAGTAATTTTTATGGTAAATTTGAAATCGAACCACTTGAAAGAGGATTCGGTACAACTTTAGGAAATGCATTAAGACGTGTAATGTTATCAAGCCTTCCAGGAAGTGCTTTAAGTAGCGTTAAAATCGAAGGTGTATTACATGAATTTCAAACTATAGAAGGTGTAGTAGAAGATGTTACTACAATAATTCTTAATTTAAAACAAGTAGTTATTAAAAATCATTCTAATGAACAAAAAGTTGTTAGAATTAATGCTACTAAAGAAGGACCTGTTACTGCAGGTGATATTGAACATGATGCTGATATCGAAATAGTTAACCCAGACTTAGTTTTAGCAAACGTTGCTAAAGATGGAAAATTAATTATGGAAATGACAGTATCAAATGGTAGAGGATACGTAAGAAGCGAAGAAAACAAAAGACTTCTTGATATTAAGAAAGTTGGAGTTATCGCAATCGATTCATTATTCTCACCAATTGAAAGAATTTCATATGATGTAGAACCAGCTCGTGTTGGACAAAATGAAACTTATGATAAATTAATATTAAATGTATGGACAAATGGTTCAATGAAACCAGAAGAGGCTATTGCACTTGCTTCTCGTATCTTAATTGAACATTTCAACATCCTTACTAACTTAAGTAACATTGCTGATATGACTGGAATGATGATTGAAAAAACTGAAGATCCAAAGGTTAAAGCATTAGAAACTACTATTGAAGATTTAGATTTCTCAGTAAGAGCTTATAACTGCTTAAAAAGAGCAAACATTCATACATTACAAGATTTAGTTAACATGAGTGAGAACGATATGATGAAGATACGTAATTTAGGTAAGAAATCACTTAAAGAAGTACTTGATAAAGTTCGTGACTTAGGACTAGTATTACGTAATGACGATTAGTAAGGAGGATAAACATGGCATATAGAAAGTTAGGAGTAGACACTAAACATAGAAGAAGCATGCTTGCTAATTTGACTAAAGACGTTATCATGAATGGTAGAGTAATAACTACTGAAACTAGAGCTAAAGAAGTTCGCAAGTTTGTTGATAAAATGATTACTTATGGTAAAAATGGTGATTTAGTATCAAGACGTAGTGCACTTGCATTTTTACAAAATGATACAGTTGCTGTAAAGAAAGTATTTGATGAATTAGCTCCAAAGTATGCTACTAGAAATGGTGGATATACTAGAATTTTAAAACTAGATGAAAGACGCGGAGATAATGCTTTAATGGCTGTTATCGAGCTTGTATAACTAGTAAAGAATTAACTCGAATTATTCGAGTTTTTTTTTACGTCAATTATTGATTTTGGTATTGACATTATGTTATATTTAAACTAGAGGTGAGACTATGAATGCTAAGAAATTTTTATTTATTTTTATCGGTTTATTTTTGTTATTTTTAAGTCCAATAGTTTATGCTGATAGTCCGGATGCAGGGGAAGATCCAGTTGATCCTCCTATTGAATATCCAGTTATTGCACCTGAATATGATAATTGTGGAGTATTTGAATATATCAAAATTGGTGATGAAAATTTAGAAATAACAAGTTCAGTTTATAATGGGAAAGTTGTTTATCTACCTAATGAAGGTACAAATACTACTGTTAAAGTAAAAATAAAAGGTGCTTGTAAGTCGATTAATCAGTATGTAACTTATCATATAATAACTGAGAGTGTGGAAGAAGACGTAGATGATAGTCATGATTATAGTATTCTTGGTTCAGAACTATTAGAGGGATATGAGATTGAAGTAAATGTTAACTCAAGAATATCTTTAGTTTATTATGATCATGGTATCAAAGTACTTATACCATTTGATTCCAATTCTATTCAAGAAGTATATTTATATGTAATAAATTATAATCCAAGTGTTTATGATGAACTTGAGAGTACTTATAAAAATGTATTTAATGTTGAAAAAGTAGATGGATTTGGTAACGATAGATATATTTTTAAAACTTCTTCAGTAAGCTTTGAAAATAAAAATAATGTAGTTGTTAAAGAAATTATTGATTTGCTTGATGATGATAATATAACAGTTAAAAGTGAATGTATTTCAGGAATGAAAGCATGTTATATAAAATTTATTAAGAACAAAAAATATATAAATGAAGTGGTATTATTTTTAACTCAAGCAGAACTAGATGAGTATTATGAAAGCATAAATCAGCCTAATGAAGATCCTCTAATTGGAGAAGGAAACCATGAATATGGAATAGTAGAATATGTTAAATTAGGCGATGTTAATAAAGAAGAAACAGATTCGTTTTATAATGGCCATGTTGTTTATTTACCTAATGAGAATGCAAATACAACAATTAAAGTAAAAATAAAAGGAGCTGGCGATTGGTTTAATCAGTATACTACTTATCATATAATACGTGAGGAAGTTTATGAAAATGCTTATAATACTCATGATTGCAGTGTTGCTGGTTCAGATTTATTAAATGGATATGAGATTGAAGCAACTGTTAATTCAAAAATATCTTTAATATATATGGACCATGGGGTTAAAGTAATGTTGCCACTTGAGTTTGGTTCTAGCAGTAAAACTTATTTATATGTAGTAAATTATAATCCAGATGTTTATCATGAACTTGAAAGTGCATATAAAAAAGTATTTAATGTTGATAATATAAGTGAATTTGGTGGCGATAAATTAACACTTGATATAATTGATTTAGGGGAATCTAGGTATAAAGATGATTTAATTGCTGAAGAAATTAGTAAGATACTTAATGATAATAGCATAACAGTTAAAAGCGAATGTAATTATGGAAGAACAGATTGTTATATTAAGTTCATTAAGGATAAAAAATATATTCAAGGAATAGTAAAATATAAATTTACTGGACAAGTAGATGAGAGTCTAAAAGACAAAGTTGAAACTTATGTTAACGCAGTAAAAGAGTATGATACTGAATTCAAATTCCCAATGGGTATGGCACCAAATTATACTTACTATCAAATGTTTAATATAGAAGATTTAGAAAATATAAACTTCTTATATAATCATGGTATGGAATTTGAATCAACTAAATATTTATTAAGATATTCATCTGAATTTAATGCATTAATTAATAATTCAAACTTTGATACAGATATCAAGTTATTAATTGGAGAATCAATCCCATTTGGTACAGATGGAATTGGAGAAACAGCATTACTTTATAATGGTGAAATAGTTGGAACTTTTGAAAGTGGAGCATCAACTCAAAACAAAATCTATGTTCCAGATGATACTCCAAATACTAGAGAAGCATTTATTAAAGCAGCTGAAGATAGAATTAAAGAATACTTAAAAACTGATGATGTGGTTATAACTTATGTGGGAAAAATATCTGAAGACTGTGATTATCTTCCACAAGATTTCCATTTTGATTTATCAGATACTTTAGATGAGTATTATAAGATATCTATTAATGGAGAACCATTAGCTAATGGAGTATTCTTTGTTATAATCAAAGACTCTAGTAGAATGCAAACTGGAGTTAAGATGATAACAGTGGATTTAGACACTGATATTAAAATAGAAACTGAAAGTGCAGAAGTTCCTCTTGAATCTACTATAAAAGCATTAATGTTTAGCACTGATTCTGGTGAATATAAAAATATGATGAATAAACTAAAAACAGAAGATGGAATAGTAGTAGATTTAAAAGTATTCTCAAGAGCATTTGATGGTTATATTACTAAGTTAGATAATGGTAAATTTAAAGTATACATACCATTAAAAGATAATAAATTTGATGGTAAAGATATTGTTGCTGTGTATGTTAAAACAGATGGAACATTAGAAAAACATCCAGCAGTAATCGAAGATGGTTATGCAGTATTTGAAACAGATCACTTTAGTACTTATGCAATTGTAGGAAACACTATTGATAATCCTCCAACAGGAGATAATATTATGAGTTATTGTATTCTTCTATTTGCATCATTTAGTTTATTAGTAGTTTCTATATATGTTTTTAAAAGAGTAAATAGTAAAAATAATAAAGAATAACAAAAGTTATTCTTTTTTTGTAAAGTAAGAATTTTATTTTTATATAATTATTTACAATAATTATTATGTATACGATAATTCTATTGAATAAATAGTAGGATGAATATACTAGAGATGAAAAATGATCATAATAATACAATTGTTTTTTTTATTGTTTTGTCTTATAATAATATATGGTAGGTAGGTGTTAGAATGAAAAAGAATAAGAAATTAATTTATATTATTGGAGGAATAGGAGCTTTACTTATTGTATTAGGAGTAGCTTGTATATTCTTATGGCCAAAGACAAATGAGAAAAAGGTATTCACTGATTCAATTCAAAAAGCATTTGGAATCGATTTACTTGAAGTAAAAGATAAGACTGTCGATAATGGTAATAGAATTCAACATGTATATATAGATGGTTCTGTTATTACTAATGGACAAACATATGTAGTAAAAGATGATATTTATGCTATGCTTGGAAAAGTATACATGAAATTATTATTAACAAAGGATGGTCAAGAACTTGATGCTGATTTATTCCTAGAAGATAATAGATTATACTTTACTATTAAAGATTATCTTGAAAAAATGTATTATATGGACATTAATGATATGTATAATATGGAAGAGAAAAATGACATTGAAATTGATGTTGATGCATTAATTAAAATCTTAAAAGATGATTTCTATGATATTATTGATGGTGGTAAATTAGATGTTGAAAATACTACTAAAAATATCAATGGTAAAGATTATAAAGCTAAGAAATACTCATATGTATTTACTGGAAAAGATGTATATCAATTATTATCTAACGTAATTGAAGATGTTAAGAAAGATAAGACTTTATATGCTCAATTAGAAAAAGTTCTTATTGATGCTAATTCTAAAGCACGTGGTGTAACATTAGATATTATGTTCTCAGAAGCTTTAAGTGGTTTAGAAGGATTAAAAGATTTAGGAGACTTATTTACATATACTACTTATATAGCAGATGATAAAGTAATTTCAACAGAAGTACAAATTAGTTTAACTGCAAGTATGGGATCAAGTACTCAAACTATTCCAATAATAATAGTTATAAATAATGTTGAAAAATATTATCAAGCATATGCTTCTGCAATGGGAATGAAATTATATGAATTGGTAATTGATAGAGAAAATGGAAAGATTAATTTATCAAGCAATGGACAAGCAATAGTAACTGGAACAATTAGTGATACTAAGATTACATTACAAGGTGGTCCATTATTAGAAAAAGACTTCTCATTAGTATTAGAGAAATCTGGAGATAATGCTGGTTTACTTTCTGTAGTATTTGATGGTATTACAGCATCATTCAATATTAGAGGAGAAGAAGTTAAAGAATTCCCTAAAGTAGATGTAAGTAGTGCATTACATATTAGTGAAGTAACTGAAAAAGATAAAGAAGTTCTTGAGAAATTATTTCCAACACAAAAAGTGTATGAAGATGATTTAGATGGTTTAGACGAAGGAGAAGTCTAAACCTTTTTCTTTATATTAAAATGTGGTATAATTAAGTAGGGAGGGCGTATTATGAAGGCATTAATTACTGGTGCATCAAGTGGTATTGGTAGGTCATTTGCAAGATATTTAAGTAGTCTTGGATATGATTTGATACTTGTTGCAAGAAATAAAGAAAAATTGCAAGAATTACAAAAAGAATTAAAGACAGATGTTAAGATTGTAGTTGCAGATTTAGCTGATGAATCTAAAATAAAAGAATTATATGTTTTATGTAAAAATGATAATATTGATGTATTAATTAATAATGCTGGTTTTGGTATGTTTGGTGAGTTTGATTCAACTGAATTGCAAGGTGAATTAAACATGATAGATGTTAATATAAAAGCTGTTCATATGTTAACTAAATTATTTGGTAAAGATATGATCAAAAGAGATAGCGGTTATATATTAAATGTATCATCTAGTGCTAGTTTCCAAGCAGGACCTTTGATGGCTACTTATTATGCTACTAAAGCGTATGTAACAAGATTAACAGTAGCGCTTTATGAAGAGTTAAGAAGAAAGAAATCTAAGGTTCATGTATCATGTTTATGCCCAGGACCTGTTAAAACAAACTTTAATGATGTTGCTAATGTTGAATTTGCAATGAAAGGATTAGATAGTGACTATGTTGCAGAGTATGCAATAAAGAAAATGTTTAAGAATAAACTATTAATAATCCCAGGTAAAAAGATGAAGTTAGCAGTGTTCTTTAATAGATTTGTATCGACAAAAAGAGCTGCTAAGATTGTATATAAATTTCAAAAGAAAAAAGAAAGAAAAAGTAGATAACATCTACTTTTTTAATTTAGACTTTAAAAATATGAAAAATAGTATATAATATGCAGTATATGGGGGAGTATTATGGAAGAAGTTTTATTAAAAGTAAATAATATCTCTTTAACATTAGATTCAAAAGTCTTGCTAGATAATTTGACCTTTGAGATAAGAAAAAATAGCATAAATGCTGTTTTATGTCCGAATAACTGTGGCAAGACAACACTTATCAAAACTTTAAGTGGTATTATTAATGCTGATAGCGGTGAAATTGTACTAAATGGTATCAAACTAACTAAAGATAACTTTTCTAAATACGTTTTAGAAGTAGGTACGGTTTTAGAAGATATTGACAATCAATTTATATGTAACAAAGTTAAAGAAGAATTAAGATATCCTTTAATCAATTTAGGATGCAAAGAAAAAGAAATAGAAGAGAGAATAGATATTGTTAATTCTATTATGAAATTATCTTTGATCTTAGGCAAAGATATATTGAGATTATCTTATCTCGAAAAGATAAAAGTTTTAATAGCAGCATCAATTGTGCATTCCCCAAAATTATTGCTTTTAGATGATGTATTCAGATTTCTAAATTCAAAAGAGAAAAAAGAATTATTAAAGATACTAAAGAGTATTAATAATAAATTATCTATAACTATATTATTTATAACAAGTTCTGTTGAAGAAATAATTAACTTAGATAATATAATTGTTATTAATAATGGTAGCGTAATGATGAATGATTCTTTTGATAAAATAATATTTAATGATAATGAATTATCTAAGATAGGAATAGAGATTCCTATAATGATTGATTTATCTCGTAAATTAGAATTTTATAAATTAATTGATAAGATTTATTACGATCCAGATAAGGTGGTCGATAAATTATGGAAATAAAATTAAGAAATTCTAAAAGCAAAAAAATAATAGTTAATAATTTAATCATTTCATTACAAGAGACAGATGGATTAATATATAAACATTTTATAGAAGATTATAATCCAGTGATTATTGATAATAGAAATACTTATTTCGTATCAGAGACTGTACTTGATGAAATAACTCTTATGAATAATTATCCAGAATTAAATATAATTGGTGATGTAATAAAATTATTTGGATACACAAATGATTTTCTTGGAAGAGAAATAAATAAGCTATCTGTTACAGAAAAGATAGTATTAAACATATTAAGGAATATTGCTAAATTAGAAGAAATAGTAGTATTTAAAAATATATTCTTAGGACTTGATTTAAATAATCAAAAAAGCATTATTAAAGTTATTAATTATTTAAAAGAACTTAACTATATAGTAATAATATGTAGTGATGATGTTGATGTATTATATAAGTATTCTGATTATTCAATAATAGGTACTAAAACAATAATTAAGTATGATGAAACTGATAAGATTTATACTGATGTATCATATTTAATAAAACATAAATTAAGTGTTCCAACACTTTCTTATATAACTTATAAAGCCAAAGAAGATAAAAAAGTAAAATTATTCTATAGCAAAGATGTAAGAGACATCATTAAGGATATATACAAACATGTATAAGATTAATTTATACTTAAAATTATTTATTGTATTGTTACTTTTAATAACAACTGCAATGACTTATAACTTTTATATTCTTTGGGCTATGTTAGGATTTATTACAATAGTAAATTATTATAATAATAAGAAATTATTATTAATATCATTTATACTTATATTAATACTGCTATTAAGTTGTATATTGAGACCATTCTTTTATATATTTAAAATAGCATTCATATTATACATTTTAATTTCTTTGGTTTGTTCTTTGACGAGCAAAGAAAAGAAGTTCTTTAAAATATTATTTAAAGATGTTAAAAGAAAGAATAAAAAGACTCTATTTTATGATAGTCATTATAATAATATTCTTGAGACAAATAGAAAGTTATCTAATGATGTTTATAAGATAGACTTAGTAAGTGATAATAAACTAAATGATGATTTAGAAAGAGGTTATTTGCAATCTAAGATTAGGTTCAATGGTTATTGTGATGTTAGTGAAAAGACAGTAAGTTTTAAATGGACTGAAATAGATACAATGATACTTATGCTTTCTATAATATTATTTGTTTTATGTATTATATTTAGGTAGGTGTTTATGAGATATTTAATTAAATTTTCTTATGATGGTACTAATTTTTGTGGATATCAAAAACAACCCCAAAAAAGGTGCGTAGAAAGCGAATTAGAGAAAGCTTTGTATGATATTAATAATCACACTAAAACGAAGGTTATAGGGGCTGGAAGGACCGATAGAGGAGTTCATGCAAACTGTCAGTGTGCATGCTTTGATATTGATGTAGATATTACCCTTTATAAACTAAAATGTGCATTAAATAGTTTGCTCCCAGAAGATATACATGTTTTTTCAACAGAAATTGTTGATAAAGATTTTCATGCAAGATTTATGGCTAAGAAAAAGACATATAAATATATAATTAATTGTGGAGAATATAATCCGATTGAAAGAAATTATGTTTATCAATATGGTAAAGAATTAGACATAGAAAAAATGAAGAAAGAGATTAAATCTTTTTTAGGAGTACATGATTTTAAACCATTCGTTTCTGAAGAAGCAATAAAAGAAGATTATACAAGAGAAATATATGATGCTCATATTGAGCAAAATGGTGATAAAATAATAGTATACTTTACTGGCAATGGATTTATGAAATATCAAGTAAGAAATATGGTTGGTGTTTTATTTAAAGTTGGCAAAGGCAAATTGAATCTTGGAATAGTTAATAAAATATTTGATGATCCAAAGAATGCAAAGTATATAACGACAATGAGAAGAGAAGGACTTTATTTAGATAATATAGAATATTAGTTCTCTTTTTTTGGAGGTTAATATGGGATATAAAGAAGATGATTATATAAATGGAGATATTCTTTCTTTAGCAAGAAAATCACATTATGGTGATGGTGAAGATGCTTATAACTTTAAATTAGAATTATTGGATGGTGCTAGGAACTTGATGAGTCTTATTCACCATGTTTCTAGTCTTGCAGAAAGTATTGAATATGGGGTAACGCTTGTTATTACAGATAAACAGGTAATTCTAACATTTAATGAAAACATGGGACAAGGTTCACATAATGCTGCTTTAGCAAGAGTATATGCAGATATGACTGATCAAGCTAAATTAAGTTATTATGATGCGGTTAAATATCGAAAAGCATTAGAAAATAATTTCCTTAACGCAAGAATATATGTTGAAAAGTATAAAGCAACAGAATCACCAACTAAAATAGTTGCATTTGACTTTGATAGGCCAGGAAGAAAGTTAACACCAAGAGAGTTTCAAGGATTCATGATGTTCTATGATGAATATGCTGAACTATTGAAAAGAGAAAACTTTGATGTATCTTTAATGGGTAAAACAATGAGTCTTGATCAAGCTAAAATAATACTTGAATCACTTGTAGATCCAGATCTTGATATATCAAATTTATTACCTTGCGAAGAAAGAATTATAGGTATAAAAATTGATAAAGAAGAAGAGAAAAAACAAGAACGTTAAATAGGCATAAATAATTGTTATTTATGCTTATTTTTATTGACTTTTTAATACTTCTCTATTATAATTTATATCGGTACATTTAAATCCCCACATAAGTTTGACTGTGGGAAGGTCAAGCTTAAGTAAAAGGAGAAATTTATGACAAGTTATATGCAAAAGAAAGAAACAGTTGAACGTAAATGGTATGTTATCGATGCTGAAGATGCGACTTTAGGTAGAATTGCTGCTAAAGCTGCTCATATGCTTCGTGGAAAGCACAAACCTACTTACACACCACATATCGATTGTGGAGACTATATTATCATTATCAATGCTGATAAAGCTAGATTAACTGGTAATAAGTTAGAAGACAAAAAATATTATAACCACTCAATGTATACTGGAGGATTAAGAGTAAGAACTGCTAAAGTTATGAAAGAACAATATCCAGTAGAAATGGTTGAAAGAGCTGTTGTTGGAATGCTTCCTCATACAAGACTTGGAAGACAAATGGCTAAGAAGTTATTTGTATACACAGGTAGCGAACATCCACACACTGCACAAAAACCAGAAAAAGTGGAAATGAAATAGGGAGGTAAGTTATGGTTAAAGCAAAACAAACTCAAAACATATATTATGGAACTGGAAAAAGAAAAGCAAGTATTGCTAAAGTTAGATTAACTACTGGATCTGGTAAGATTACAGTAAATGGTAGAGATGTACACGAATATTTACCATATGAAACTTTAATTATGAATTTATCACAACCACTTGAAGTTACTAATACAAAAGGTATGTTTGATATCGATGTAGAAGTTACTGGTGGAGGATTCTCTGGTCAAACTGGAGCTATCCGTTTAGGAATCACTAAGGCTTTATTAGAGTATGATTCAACTACTCCAGCTGAAAGCGAGAATAGTTTTAGAAGAGTTCTTAAAGCTAATGGATTTATTACAAGAGATTCAAGAATTAAAGAACGTAAGAAACCAGGATTAAAGAAAGCAAGACGTGCACCACAATTCTCAAAGAGATAGTATATATATTCAAATGTTTCAAAAAGCTCACATATGTGGGCTTTTTTGCATTATAAATGATTTTATTGACACGTGAAATATTATTATAGTTAAAGTAATATGATATAATTATTTTTGAAGATGATATTTTCTTCTTTATATGAGGTGAATGTATGAAAAAAAAGGGACATAATTTTTTAAAAAATTCGATTGTATCTTTTTTTATAATAATTCTAATTATGATTGTTATAAATTTTTATTCAGAAAATAATTATAAAACATATTACAGTTCTGTATCTTACATCTTTTCTAGAGCTTTTTATGAATCTATCTTTTTTTGGTTGATTTCGTTTCCAGTATTGTATTTAATTGAAATAACTGACAAAAAAGATAGTAAAAAAGAAAATAATAATAATGTCATGAAAATATTAGTGGCTATTGGCATTGCATTTATGATAGTTATTTATATATTTTATAAAAATTTTAAATTGACTTTTTAAATATAAAATAGGAAAAATCCTATTTTTTTTAATTAAGTTGAGGAATTACTAAAGATATTATTACAATAAAAAAGAACTAATTATTAGTTCTGTTTTTATTTATTAGTTAAATCAAATTTAGTTCTATCAATAGCTGTTTCTCTTGTTAAAATTAGTTTTTTATTTTTAGCACCACTTCTTAGTATTTCTTTTTCAGCATTATCTAGTGAATAAGTAACTAAGTTATTTGCAACTCTCATTCCTTGTGCATCTTTTTCAATCTGTTCTAGAATAGCATCTATATAACCTTCTTCAGGAATAATATCAATATCATAATCTCTTTTATATCTATTAATTGTATTTTTAAGCTCACTTAATTTTGAACTTAATAATATTCTTTTTCTAGTTTCTTTAGATAAATCAGAATATGCTACCATTTCACGTATTCTATCTAATTCTTCTCTTGTGAAATATTCTTTCTCAATAATTCTTTTTCTTAATTCTAATTCATTTTTAATTTCTGTTTCAGTTTTTTGAGCACCAAAACCAAGAGTTTTTGGATTTCCCCATATTAGTTCAAATACACCTGCAAATCCTCTAGTTAACATTTTTGTATCAAAAATAACGCTAAATTCATCTCTATCAATTGGGAATTTTCCACCTTGATTAAATGTTAAAAGAATGCTTTTTAAACTGCTTTTTATTTCTAATTCTGAATCATTTAATTTATCATATTCATCTAAGAATACAATACCTCTTTGTGCCTTAGCAAGATCATAATTAGTTTGAATATAAAGAGATGCTAAAATATCTTCAATACTTGTTCCTTTAATTCCTTGAGGAACAAGGTTTGCTGCATTTCCTTCTACAAAAGGTAAATCTAGATATTCGCTTGCTGCTAACATTGTTTCAGTTTTACCAACACCGGTTGGTCCTGCTATAAGTACAGAGTAAATTGTATCTCCTTTTTGTGCAGTAGCATTTTTATATATAACTTTTGCTATAGTTTCTATTTCATCATCATGACCAAATACTCTTTCTTTTATATAATTACATAAACCATTATATGAAAAGTCACCTGGTACTGATTTATCTTCTGTTTTAGCAGGTTGTTTGTTTTGAGTTAATTCATTTATTTTTTTATTTAAATCAAATTCTTTTATTTCACCATTTTTTAATTGAATTCTTGTTACTCCTTTTTTTCTAAAAGACGAATCAAATATTTCCATTTCTTTTTTGAATCTACTTAATAATGTTTGTACTCTTTTTAAATCAGTTTCGCTTAATAATTCGTTTAAATGATCAAATCCTAGTGCAACCATAGGTCTTTTTTTATCTAAGAAATATGTCATATCAAATTGTCTTTCTTCAAAGTCTTTGATATTAACTTCGTTTTTCTTTAAAATATCATTTTTAGCATCAACATCTATAAAAATAAGTGTTTGACTATAATCATCAAAAAAGTAATCAAGAAGAAAATCAGTTCCATCATACTTTATATCATATCTTTCTTCTAGTTCATCAATAGAATATAATCTATCTGCAACAATTTCATTTTCAGTTAAATCTTTTAAATAGTTAGCCATAGGGATAGTTTCATTTCCGTCATCAAAAAAGAAAGCATCACATTCACCTTTAAGCAATTGTAATGGAAATAATAGAAACTTATCGTCTGCAACTTTAACTACTTTATATTTAATTGCTACATCTTTAATTTTGCCCATACAAAACCCACCTTAGTTATCTATTATAATAAAAAATAATAACAAAAGAAATAAAAAAATATTAAATATTTAAATTTATATGAGGAAATTTTTCTTCGATGTATAAAGATATAAGTATAGCAAATAGAAAAGGAGGGTTTTATGAAAAAGTTTTTGCTTATATTTATATTGTTTTTCTGTTGTGTTAGTGTTCATGCTTTAGAAAGAAGTTTTGCAGCTTATAATGTTACCGAGCTAAAAGATATTATGTATTATAAGATGAAAGATAATGTTTATTATTTTAAGAATGCTAAAGAAATAAGAGATTTAGAAACAGGTTCTACTGCGTACTGTCTTGAACCTTTTATTGATTTAGTAGATTATTCAACTTATTCAAGTAGTAATTCACAATTTGGATTATCAAATGATATGTGGAATAAAATAAAACTAATATCTTATTATGGATATGGTTATAAGAATCACACTGAAAAGAAATGGGTATCTATTACTCAAATGGTAATATGGAGGACATTGTATCCAAATAATAAATTTGAATGGGTTAATCCAAATACAAGAGCGGTAATACATCCATATGATAATGAAATTAATGAATTAAATGAACTAGTTAATAGCTATAATACAATACCTTCAATTGATAAAGAAGTTGTTACAAGTATTAATACTAAAGTAGAATTATCTGATAGCAATAATGTACTTAAGTACTATACAATTTCAAAAAGTGATTTTGATGCTAAGATAGAAAACAATAAATTAATTATTAATGCTAGTGAGGAAAAAGATGGTGAAATTGTTCTTGAACGAGCTGGTAATATTTATAAAAATAGTTTTATGTTTTTTACAAATGATGGAAGTCAAAGTTTAATTGAAAAAGGCAATATTACACCAATTGAATACAAAATAAAAGTATCAGTTAAATCCGGTTCAATTACAGTTACAAAAGTAGATAAAGATACTGATTTAATTGATCCTCAAGGAGAAGCTAGTTTAGATGGTGCAGTATATGCAGTATACGATGAAGATATGAACTATATAACTAAATCTACTGTAGAAAATAATGAAGCAGAGTTTAGTTCTCTAAGTTTTGGAAAATATTATGTTAAAGAAGAAAGCGCAGGAGTAGGTTATTATGTTGATAATGAATATTATGAAATAAATATTGATAATGATTCATTGGTACAAAATGTAAGACTAGGAAATTATGTTATAAAAAGTAAGATAACTATTATTAAAAATTATGGAAGTTTAGAAGACTTTAATAACAATAAAATGAAAAGAGAAAAAGATATTGTATTTAATGTATATGATAAGAATAATGAATTGGTATTCACAGGTATTACAGATTCAAATGGTGAGTTAACTTTTGAATTACCATATGGAGAATATACAATAAAACAAGTTAATACTACAAATGGTTATAAAAAGGCTGATGATTATAAATTAGTAGTTGGTGAAGATAATAATGTAAGTGAAACAATTGTATTTAATGATTTCAAAGTGGAAGTACCAAATGCAGGAATTACACACATTAATTTTATTTCATTAAAGAACATGATTAGGAGCGTTGTATGCTTAAAGCTACGTTGTTTATTTTTGTCACTTTAGCATCATCCTATTATACATATCAAGCAGCACTTTTAGCCAAAGATGTAGAACAGGATTGTATTGCTATAATCGAAAAAGAAAAACAAGAAAACAAAGAAGAAATAATGTCTATAAAAATACCAAAATTATATATTGATAATAAGATATTTAATTTTGAAAGTAGTTTAAATAATATTGATAAAAATGTAATAATACTTAAAGGTTCTAGTATGCCAGATAAAAATGGAGTATTACTAATTGGGGCACATTCAGGAACTGGGAAGTATGCTTATTTTAAAAATTTAAATAAGATTAATATTAATGATGTAGTAGAAATAAAATATAATAATAAAATTTATAAATATAAAGTAGTAAAAAAATATTTAGATGAAAAAGATGGAAGCATAAGTTTTAATAATTCAAACAATTCAAGAAAATTAATTTTATATACTTGCAATCCAAATGATAAAAAGAATTTTTTAGTAGTTGTTTGTGAACCAATTTAAAAGAACTATTATAGTTCTTTTTATTTAAAAAAATATTTTTCTATTTTATTAATTATAAAAAATATTATGTAAGATAAAACACCTAATATAAATACACTAGTAATAATTAAATTAATATTAAATACTTGTGATCCATACATTATTAAATAGCCAAGACCTCTTTTAGATACTAATAATTCTCCCATAATGACACCAATTAAAGACATACTAATATTTATTTTAAAAGCATTAAAAATATTTTTCTTATTAAATGGTAATATTATTTTAAAAAATATTTGGTATTTATTTGCACCTAAACTTTTTAATAAAATAATATAATTCTTTTCTGTTAATATAAATGAATTATAAATGTTAATAATACTTAATAAAAGTGATATTAAAAGTGCCATTACAATTATTGAGTCAATTCCTGTTCCAAACCAAATAATTATTAATGGACCAAGAGCAACTTTTGGAAGAGAATTAAAAATATTCAAGAATGGATCAATTACTTTCGCTATCATATCATTTGACCATAAAATACTGGCAATTAATAAACCAAAAAATGATGCTATTAAAAAACTTATTAATGTTTCATAAGTAGTTATCATAATATGATTAAATAGTTCTACTTTATCAAAATTATAAATCGTATTAACTATACTTAGAGGTGAAGAAAATAAGAAAGTATTTATTATTTTTTTATCAGATAGAAACTGCCAAATAACTATTAATAAAATAACAATTATTATTTGTGAAAATATTATTATTTTCTTTTTCTTCTTTTCTTTTTTTATAAATAATTTGTGTTCATTACTAAACATTAATATCTAACTCTTTCCATATCATATTATAGTAATCTAAAAACTCTTTTGTGTTTCTATTTTCGGTTGGATAATTTTTATCCACATATTTAATCTCATAAATATTTTTTACAGTAGCAGGCCTTTTAGATAGAACAACTACTTTGTCAGATATACTAACAGCTTCACTTGAGTTCTAAAAAAGAAAAAAATAAATATATTATAGTGATGAATAAAACAGGAATATATGTAAGAGTATCTACAGAAGAACAAGCACAGCATGGTTTTTCCATAAGAGCTCAAATAGATAAATTAAAAAGTTTTTGTAACATAAAAGAGTGGGATATATATGATGTATATTCTGATGAAGGAATAAGTGGTAAAAACATAAATGAAAGACCAGCTCTTTTAAAAATGATTGATGATATTAAATACAATAACATAGATAATGTTTTAGTATACAAAATAGATAGACTAACAAGATCAACAAAAGACTTAATTGATTTAATAGAATTATTCAATGAATATAATTGTTCTTTTAACTCTTTAACTGAGTCAATTGATACTAAATCTTCAACTGGAAGAATGTTTATAAAAATAATTGGAATCTTTGCAGAATTTGAAAGAGAGACAATTGCAGAAAGAGTAAAATTTGGTCTTGAAAGGAAAGTAAGAGAAGGGTATACAATTGCAAATAAAAATATAAGTTTTGGTTATAAAAAAAATAAGGGAGAAAAAATACAAAAAATAGATTTAAAAAAATCAAAAATAGTTAAAGATATTTTTAAATATTTTTTAAAAAATAAAAATTATTCAGAAGTTGCAAGACTAATAAATAAAAAATATAATTTAGAAAATTTTGATTATAAAAAAATAAAAAATATTTTATTAAATAAAAATTATATTGGATATGTAAGATATGGAATAAATAAGAATAATTATTTTGAAATAAAAGGGAAACATGAATCAATAATAGATGAATTATTATTTAATACAACTAAAAAAATAATTGAAGAAAAAAACAAAAAAAATAATTGTACATATTGTGGAAGTATATTAACAAAAAAAGAATGTAAATATTTTTCTATTAAAAAAAATAAATTTATTTTTTATAAATATTTTTATTGTAAAAAATGTAATAAAAATTTACAGTAAAAATTGTGTAAAATTTTAAAATATTTTTTGTATACTAGTTTACAAAAACAATATGTGATTATAAACTATAATAGTGGTGATACTTATGAGGAATATTTTTATCCATTTAGGTTTTGTCTTTATAATATTCGGTGTTTCTTTAATGTTTGTGGATCATGCTTCGGCATCAATCAAAAATTATTATGATGATATCGAAGAAAGCAAACGTATAGTAAAAAAAGTAGATTACTATTACGAAGAATTTAAAACCGGTGCGATTGACGTAAAAAACAGTATTGTTGACATATCAAAATTAATGAATATTTACTTAGATGATTTTGATAAAGAAAGCACAAAGATTGAAGAAAAAATCGATTTAGTTAAAGAAAAAATCTATAGATTGAATATCACTGCTAATGAATTAATAAATGATTGTAGATACAACCTAAACAATAAGAGCATGAATAATAAGTGTCAAAGTTTCAAAAATAATTATATGAATATGTATGATTCATATGGATTAATGATTGAACAATACAATACAGTTATTGATTCGTATAACAAATATGCGGTTAATAAAGGAAAGAAGAATTTAGAATTATTATCTAAAGAAATTGAAGAATCAAAAAGTATTCTAGATATGATTAAGTAGGAGGATAAGATGAAGAATAAAAAGTTTGACATCTGTAAAATTTTATTTTTGTTATCACTTTTTATTACTCCATTATTATGCTCTTTTTTCGTAGTAATACTTAATAATTATGAAAAGTATAGTTCATTATTTAAGACATCAATAGTTTTATCAATATGTATTTGTTTAATTGTTTTGGTTATTACGTTTATTCAATTAGTAAAAGATAATATGATATTCACAAAAAAGAATATGTTTGCAAAAGTTGCAGTATTTGTATTCTTTAGTGTATTTGTTTTTGAAAACGTTTCGGCAGTCCATTTCATTTATTATGATGAAAACTTCAAAGAGTGGTTAATTAGCTCTAGTAGTAGTTCAATTAGATATCAAGATCTAGCTGGACAAATATATAGCAAATATACACTTGATGATTATTCAAATGATGAAGAAGAAATGGAAACTGACATCATTGATTTTGATGTTGATTATAATTTGAATTTATATGCCAATAAATACGAACAAGAAATCATGGAACATGAGGAAGGTCAAATATACAAGATTATAAAACTAACTGGGAAGACTAGTGGTACTGGTTCTAACTATGTTGGATATTTAGCTGTTGTATATGATCCAAGTCATGTCAAACTTGCAAAGAGTAGTGGGGCAGGAGTTGATGATAACGCTTATGGTGAAACACTTGCTACAATAGCTAGAAAAAATAATGCTCTTGTTGCAATTAACGCAGGAGGGTTCTATGATCCATTCTGGAACAGTAATGGAGGAATACCTCATGGTGACGTATTTATTGACGGAAAACTTGATACTACATTTAGAAGAGGAGACTTCGGTGGAGGTATCGTAGGATTCAATAAAGAAAATAAATTAATATTAAAATACATGAGTACTGAAGAAGCAATTAATGCAGGTATTCGTGATGCTGTTGACTGGGGCCCTTTTTTAATAGTCAACGGTGTTAACCAATACAAAAATAACCAGACATATTGGGAATGTGGAAGAACTGCCATAGGACAAAGAGCTGATGGAGTTGTTCTATTACTTGTTGTCGATGGCTTACAATCACATTCACAAGGTGCTAGTTATAAAGATCTTGCAGACATATTAGAAAGATATGGCGCAGTAAATGCAGCCAGTATGGATGGAGGAACAAGTACATCTATGGTTGAAAACGGAAAATACGTTAATTCACCATGGAATGGATATTATCCAACATTTAGATGGTTACCAAACGCTTGGGTTGTAGTTCCATAAAATTTTTTCCACATAGAACTCAACTTCACCTAAGTCGTGAGTTACCATAATTGCTGTTTTTCCCTCTTCTTTGATTATCTTATATAAATCATCTGAAAGAGTTATTCTTGTTTGATAGTCTAAAGCTGATAAAGGCTCATCTAAAAGAAGAATATCAGGATCTATTGCCAGAGTTCTTATTAAAGCAACTCTTTGACGCATACCTCCTGAAAGAGAATTAGGATATTTATAAATAAAATCTTTCAAACCGTATTTATCTAAAAGAGAAATTACTTTCTCTTTTTTTTGTTGTGTTAATTCTTTTTTAATTTCTAATCCAATTAAACAATTATCTAATATATTTCTCCAAGGAAGAAGAGAATCTTTTTGAAGCATGTAACCAATTCTAAGATTCTCTTTTTTATATTTAATAGATCCTTCACTTTTATCTTCTAGATTTGCAAGTATTGATAAAAGAGTAGATTTTCCACAACCTGATGAACCTACTACTGAAATAAATTCATTTTCATAGACATCAAGATTTATATTATCTATTGCAAGAGTTTCACTATTTTTATCATGATATCTTTTCTTAAGATTTCTAATCTCTAATAGTTTATTCATGTTTATATATTAATTCTTTGTATGGCACTTTTTCTTCTAAAGCATAAGCAGATATCATTATATCTTGAAGATGGTTAAATGATTCTTCTTTAAATTCAGTGGTCTTTGGCCATACTTCTATTTCTTTGTACCTTTTTACAACATTTTGTAAGTCTTCTATTGAAGTATCAGGAAAGAATGGTTTTATAGCTTTAGCAACAGTTAAGTCATCATTATTGTTAACAAAATCTAGACCCATTTGAATTGCCTTAGTAAATTTTTCGATAACATCTTTGTTATTGTTTATAAAACTTTTTCTTGCACTATAAGAAGTGTATGGAACAATTCCTCCTAGTTCACCAACTGATGCAACAACATATCCAAGTCCTTGTTTTTCTACATCTGTTGCATTAGGTTCAATTAATGCAATGAAAAAAACTATCTATGTAAGATAGTTTTTTAAACGAACTAATAATATTAATTTTCTGGATTTTTTTGTTGAATTGGTACTGGTTCAAATTCATATTCATCTGGTACCAATGGTCTACATTTTTCAGCCATATCTGAAGATGGTTGTCCTTCAGGAACTCCCATAATTGCGTGGTATGGAACCTCTAATTCAGGATGTTTTTCTAGAGTATATGATACTACTGCAGGTAAATCCTTTACATCCTCATCATATGTTTTATGTTTTTCCTTTTCAAATGCCTCAATATATTTTTGAAATAATATAAAACGGGCCTTCATTAGGTCATCCCATTCTTCATTTTTACATAATTTTCTTGACGTTAGTGCAGATATTGCAACATTATAATTTACTTTCATAACTTGCCTCCTATACTAATTATAATAATAATATTTTGAAAAAGCAACATATACTTTTAGGGGAGTGATTATTTGTTAGATGATATATATTTAGAAATAGCAATTCAAATAAATAAAAAATTATATGATGAAAATGTAATAACATATCGTACTTATAATATGGTTCAAAATAAACTTCTTAAAAGGGTGATGAGCAATAGATATTTATAAGATAAGAAATAAACTTAATATGGGTATTCCTATTTCATCAATGAACTTAAGAGTAACTTATTATTCACGTGTATCAACAGATCATTTAGAACAACAAAATTCATTAAAAAATCAAATGACTCACTTTGATGAAATGATAAAGAATAATCCTAATTGGACTTATATAGAAGGATATATCGATAATGGAATAAGTGGTACAACTGATTATAAAAGAGATAACTTTATGAAGATGATTGATGATGCTAAAAATGGAATGTTTGACTTGATTATTACTAAAGAAATATCAAGATTTTCAAGAAATACTTTAGATAGTATTAAATACACGAGAATTCTTTTGTCTTATGGCGTTGCAGTAGTATTTGTTAATGACAATATTAATACTGCATTATCTGATTCAGAACTAAGACTTACCATAATGGCTACTATTGCACAAGATGAAATAAGAAGGTTATCAGAGCGAGTTAAGTTTGGGATGAATAGATCGATAATCAATGGAAATATTTTAGGTAATGATTCACTATATGGGTATAAAAAAGAAAAAGAAAGATTAATAATGATTGATAAAGAAGCAAGTGTAGTAAGAAGAATATTTAATTTATATGTAGTAGATAATTATTCAATAAATAAGATAGTTAAATTACTAAATAATGAAGATATTAAAACAAGAAAGGGAAGCAAGTGGTGTCCATCAACATTGACAAGAATGATTAAGAATCCTAAATATAAAGGCTACTATTGTGGAAGAAAAAGTGAAGTAATTGATTATATGACTAAAAAAGTAAAAAATTTTTCAAATGAAGAATGGATTACTTATGAAGATAAAAAAAGAATACCTCCAATAATTAGTGAAGAGTTATGGAATTTAGCAAATAATAGATTATCAAAAAGAAATAAAACATTTGGTGATTCTTATAAAGACAAGATTATGTATCAAAATAGATATCCGTTATCTTCTAAAATATATTGTAAAAATGATAACGAATTATTTCATAGAAGAAAACAATTAAAATCTAGTGATGACATATCTTGGGCTTGTTCTAATTATTTAAAAAATGGAAAGAAGGAATGTAATTCACCAATTGTTAGGGAAAGTGAAATTTATTATATATTTGATGATATTATTAAAGAATTTATTGATTTATCTAAAGTATCTAATATATTACTTGAATTATATAAAACTGATTTTAATTGTTTGATTAAAGAAATAATAAATAGTAGAAAAATAAAAGATAAATTAATAGAGTTATTACTTGATAAAATAGTTGTTTCTTCTAAAAATAAAGAATGTATAGAGTTAAATATTTATTTAAAATATTCAGTACAGTTGGATAGATTTTATGAGTTTAAGCGAGGGTTTAATACAGTTAGTACTAGAAGATATTTTGTTAATTATCATGTCTTAGTGAATGATTATCATTTACCTTTGCTCAAATAATGTTACATAATCACCTAGACCACCAATGAATGCTCCCTGCATTGCAGAAAAAGCAATACTTGTATCAATTGTTAAATCATCAATATTGATTCCATTTTCTTTTAATGCCCATTCAAGAGTCATCTCAGGCATTCCACCTAATCTTCCTCCAATTATTAATTTCCCTTTTAAGTTTTCAAGTTTAAAATCATCTTCTTTATATCTTGAAACAATAAAGCTTCCATCTTTTTGTGTTAGTTGAGCAAAAGTTTGTAGGTAGTCACTTTCACCACCATTGTAAACATATATAGTTGCTTCAATTCCTGAAAATCCAATATCTACGTCATTAGATAAAACAGCAGCGATTACTTTATCAGCACCTGATGCTAAAGATAAATCAATATCAAGCCCGACACTTTCAAAGTAACCATTATTTATTGCAGCATATTGTGGAGCATAGAATACACTATGAGCAACTTCTGCAACTTTAATTGTTCTTAGTTTATTATTGGTTTTATTTGTTTTATAAAGTGTCATTAAACATAATACAAAAATAATAAAAACCCCAATTGATGTAATTATTTTTTTTCTCATAAATCCTCCTATTTTGTATCAATCTATTATATGCATTTAATACTTTTTTTGTGGGCATATATCATTGAATGGAAAAAATAGTTATGATAATATTAAGAGTAGGAGATGTTAAAATGAAGAAACTTTTATATGACACACATGAAAAGCCACCAGTTAATAAATTGATATTCTTAGCTTTTCAACATGTATTTGCAATGTTTGGTGCTACTATATTAGTTCCAATAATGATTAATCAAGCATGTGGTACTGAAGTTATTTCTATTTCTACTGCTTTAATGTGTAGTGGTATAGGAACAATTCTGTATATTATTTGTACAAAAGGAAGGTCACCAGTTTATCTTGGTAGCTCGTTTGCTTTTGTAACACCAGTTGTCGCAGCATTTAATAAAGACGGAAGTGGTGGACTTGCTACAGGAATAATAACAGTAGGACTAATTTATATTTTATTTTCACTACTTGTTAGATATTTTGGTAAAGAATGGATTCATAAATTATTACCACCAGTTGTTGTTGGACCAATGATAATGATTATTGGTTTATCACTTGCTCCAAATGCAGTTAAACAAATTGGAATAAATGGTGGAGAAGTAGTATGGGAAGGTGTAATTGTTGCTTTCATTTCATTTTTAGTAACAGCATATCTAGCAATTAATGGAAAAGGTTTCTTTAAAGTTATTCCATTCCTTGTTGGAATAATTACTGGATATGTTTTAGCAATATGCTTTGGTTTAGTCGATTTTAGTTCGGTTAAAGATGCTAGTTTCTTCTCAATACCACAATTATTAATACCAATAAAAGACTATACGTTTAGCGTTTCTGGAATGATTACGCTAGCTCCAATTGCTCTTGTATCTATTGCAGAACATATTGGAGATCACATGGCTTTATCTAGCATTATTGGTAAAGATTTAATTAAAGATCCAGGACTAGATAGAACTTTATTAGGTGATGGATGTGCAACTTTATTTGCAGGACTTGTTGGAGGACCTGCTAACACAACATATGGTGAAAATACAAGCGTTGTAGGTATGAGTAAAGTAGCTTCTGTTTATGTTATATTCTGGGCTGCAATTATTTCAATATGTATGTCTTTCTTAGGTGTAATAACAGCAATATTTGCAACAATACCAGCTCCAGTATTAGGAGGAGTATCACTTCTTCTATATGGATTTATTTCAGTAAATGGACTTAAAGTATTAGTAGAAAATAAAGTTGATTTTAATGATATTAAAAATGTTGTTATAACTTCAGTAATGTTAATACTTGGTTTAGGTGGTGCGATTATCACTATCGGTGGAGGAGATATTTCAGTATCATTAACAGGTATGAGTTTAGCAGCTATTTCAGGAATACTTTTAAATTTATTATTAGAAGAAAAAACAAAATAGGCTTTACGTCTATTTTTATTTATATAAGTGAGATATATTCTTATTTTACAATTCAAGTGTTAAAATATTAATATAGGTGATTATATGTTTTACATAAGTTTAATAATAGTAGGATTATTCCTAATTCCATTAACTATATGGGGAGTTAGTGAAACTAATAAAGCTGAACATGAACATGATGATTATTACAATAGTCAAATTGGTAATCAATGGTCATATCAAAGATTCAGTCGTTTTTATGATGACTCTGTATTAAATGATGATTTATTTGGAAGAAAAATGAGTAGAGTTAAAGAAGCTATACTTGTTAAAAAAATGGAAGATATTAAAGAGATTGCAGAGTATGCAGAAGTGACAGTAAAAGAATGTATTCTTAAAATAAAATATTTAAAGAATAAAAGATTAATTGGAAACTACTATATTGATAGAGAAAAAAATATTGTTAAGATGTGTTCTGAAGAAGATGCTAAATTGATAGATAAATATAGTGATGAAATATATTGTAAACATTCTCAAATTGATGAGATGGCTATGGTATTAAAAAACATGTTTCCAGATATTGATTATAATAAATTAAAAGAAAAAGTATACGATGATATAAAGTATCTATATAATAAAGAATTAATAAATGGAATTAAACTTGATGAAGAAAATAAAGAAATAATTTATTATTCTGTAGAAAAGAAAAGACTTGCTAAGTGGTATGCTACACTTAACTGTCCTAAATGTGGAGCACTTGTTGATGTTCCAAGAGGAAGTAGTGGAAGATGTAGTTACTGTGGTTCTATAGTTGACGATACGACAGACAATAAGACAAAGGAGAAATAATATGTTTAACTTTTTTAAAAGAAAGAAAAAGAAAGAAGAATCAGTTGTTGAAGAAGCCCATGTTGGAACAATAAGTGATTGGTCATATCAAAGATTTTGTGATTTCTATGGACAAAGAGTTTTTCCAGATCCTAAATTTATGGACAAAATAAATACAATTATTAAATGTATTAAAGAAGATAGAATGGAAAGACTTGATGAGATTGCAGAACATGCTTCTTGTGGTGTTGAAGAAGTAATAATGAAGATTAGATACTTAAAGAATAAAAGAGCACTTGATGACTTATATATTGATAGAGTTAATAGATTAGTTAGAAAATGTAGTGAAGATGATAATAAAATATTAAATAGTTACAAAGATATGATTTATAAAGAACATCTAAGTATAGATGATATGGCTGCAAAAGTACCTAACTATTACAATAAACCTCTTCCAATAATAGAAGAAGATGTTTATAAAGATATTAAATATCTATATGACAAATGTATATTAAATGGAATTAAACTAGATGAATCTATTAAAGAAATAGTATATTACACAATAGAGAAGAAAAGGAAAGCTGAGAACTATTCAACAGTTAATTGTCCTAAATGTGGTTCTCTAGTAGATGTCTTACATGGTAGTAGTTCTATTTGTGAATACTGTGGAACAACAGTAAGAGATAATAAATAAACATTGATTTAATCAATGTTTTTTTCATACTTAAAAAGTATTCAAATATACTTAATTGAAAGGAGTTATATTGTGAATACTTATATAGTTCAAAAAGGAGATACTCTTTATGGAATAGCAAAGAAATATAATACTTCTGTTAATGCTATTAAAAAAGATAATAATTTAACAAATGATAGATTATATATAGGACAACAATTAAAGATTAAGACAAGTGATAGTGCTCCACTTGAATGTATTGTATATACAGTTAAGAAAGGGGATAACTTATATAGCATTGCTAAAAAGTATAATACTACTGTTAATGAAATAAAATCTTATAATAATTTATCTAGTAATCTATTACAAATTGGAGATAGAATTATTATTCCTTGTAATGTAGAGAATGATTATAATCCAGGAGGGTATGTTTCTTATACTGTACAAAAGGGTGATACTCTTTATTCGATTGCTAATAGATTTGGAACAAATATAGAAAAGATAATAAGTGATAATAATTTAAAAAGTAATGTATTACAAGTTGGTATGGTATTAATTGTTGATGATAATAAAGGAGTATCTAGTGTTAAAGAATGTTATGGAAATGATGAAGTTGTAAATAATAAGTATGTTGTTCAAAAGGGCGAGAGTCTTTATAGTATTGCTAAGAAGTTTAATACTACAGTAGATGACATTAAAAGGAAGAATAACTTAAGTAGTAATTTGATAAGTATTGGGCAAGAGTTAATAATATAAGGAGAGACTATGGAATATATATACGATAGTGAAGAATTTAAAAATACTGGAATTTACAAGAACTTTATCAACATGAATCAAGGGCAAGGAATACTAAAGGTTGAAGCTTCAGTAGCAAGTGGAGCATATCCTTTATCTGGAGTAAATATTAAGATATATAAAGATTTTGGTAGTGATAGAGTGATTTTCTTTGATGGTGAGACTAATGATTCTGGAATAATAGATAATATTATTCTTCCAACAAAAGAATTAGAAAAAGAAATAAATGAAGTTAGTGATATCGATTTTACTACATATGATTTAGTTGCTACTTATAGTAAATATGATTTAGATAAAACATATGATGTTTCTATATTTGATGATATTAAAGTAATTCAACCAATTACGTTTCCTGTAAATGACTTAATGGATGGTGATAATAACGGCTAATAGAGTTAATTATCCAACAATTCCTACTGATGTAGTTGTTCATTTAGGAGCACCTGATGAAGCAGCAAGAAACATTAGTGTTCCTTTTACAACATATATTAAAAATGTTGCATCCAATGAAATATATCCAACATGGCCAGATGCTTCAATTGAGGCTAATATACTTGCAATTATCTCTTTTACATTAAATAGAATTTACAACGAATGGTACCCATCAAGAGGTTACTCTTTTGATATAACATCATCTCCTAAATATGATCAATCATTTATTGAAGATAAAGAATACTTTGATGTTATATCTAAGAAAGTAGATCAAATATTTAATAATTATATTTATAGAGAAGGGCAAGTACAACCACTATATGCAGTATACTGTGATGGAAGAGTAACAACATGTAATGGACTTTCACAATGGGGAAGCGTTACTTTAGCAAGAAATGGGAAAAGTGCAATAGATATATTAAAGAATTATTATGGAAGTGATATTAGAATATTTAAGAATGCTCCAATAGGGGAAGTATCAAGTACTTATCCAGGGTATGTACTAACTCTTGGAGAAGCAGGAGATCAAGTTAAGATTATTCAAAGTGAATTAAATAGAATATCTAATAACTATCCAGCAATACCTAAAATAAATAAAGTTAATGGTTATTATGGAGTAGATACTGAAAGTGCAGTTAAAAAGTTTCAAGAAGTATTTAACTTAAATATCACTGGTAATGTTGATTATTCAACATGGTATAAAATCAAGTATATTTATAATGCTGTTAAAAGACTAAATGATTTATATTCTGAAGGAATAAGTGAAAGTGAATCAATTGTTACTTTCTCAAGTAAACTTGAATACGGGGATACAGGATTATTAGTAAAAGGCCTTCATTATTATCTTGGAGTAATTGCATTCTTTGATAATGATTTACCACTATTAGAAGTTAATGGGGTGTATAACGATAATACAGTTAATATGGTTATTAACTTTCAAAACAAATATGGACTTCCTACAACTGGTATAGTGGATGCACCAACATGGACTAAAATAAAAGAAGTATATTTTAATACTTTAAATAATATACCAGTTGAATACGTTCAGTATCGAGATGAATTTTATCCAGGAAGAGTTATGTCGATTGGGTTTTCTGGAGAAGATGTTTTAAGACTTCAAAATTATTTATATATCATTTGTGAAAAATACAAAAATATTCCTGGTGTAAGGGTATCTGGAGTCTTTGATGATTTGACTGAAAAGTCAGTAATATCACTGCAAAAAAGGTTTGGAATTGAAGAAAGTGGTGTAGTTGGTCCAACGTTTTGGAGTGACCTTGTGGAGTACTCAAAAGGCAATTAGTCAAGTTGCAAAGAAAAATTAGTTGTGCTATAATACTACTCCATAGGAGAGCAAAATTAATGAACACGATTGGACTTAAAAAGTTAGAGAAAATCAATGTGGATAAAATGGGTGGTAAATGTGGTATTAGACTTAGAAAAGTCTTATATCCAATTACAAAGTTTTTTGCTAGATGTGATGTAAAACTTTCTAGTGGAAAGAAAATAGTAGTAGATAATGAACCAAATATTGAAGAAAACGAAGAATGTATCTTTGCAGCTTCAACAGACTTTGCTGAAGGACTTGAATCAATAATTGGTTCCTTGGATAGAAATGCTTATCTTCTTACTCATAGCAAGGATAGATTAGAACATGATCCAAAAATGTACGGAGCATGGCTAAATGGAGTTGTTTATGGAGATAGAAGCGATGAAGTAAGCATGAATGATGCCAAAGTTAAATTAACAAAAGTGTTAAATAATGGCGGATCAGTTATTTTATGTCCTGAAGGTGGATGGAATAATTCAATAAATGCATTATGTTGTGAACCATATGATGAAGCTTTTTCTCTTGCTACAAACTGTGGTAAAAAGATTGTACCAGTAAGCGCAATCTATAGTGAAAAAGATGATATGATTCATGTAAGGTATGGAGAACCTATTGACTTATCACTTTATAGAATTACAAATTTAGATACAAAGGACATGAAAAGAGTTAAGAAGGGTGCAGGAAATAGAATTATTAAAGATTCTATCGCATCTTTAGCATATGACTTAATTGAAGATCATACTATTCCATACAGAAGAGAAGATATAGTAGTAGATAATCCTAATAAGATGCATGCTGATGAAAGAGTAAGAGAATATATGCTTCACTCTTGGACAGATGAAGAAGCTCTAAAAAGAGAAATTAATGAAAGAAAACCTAGTTATATAGTTAATCCAGAAGATGTTGAAAAGAGAATTAGAAGACAAACAACATATGAAGATCTTCTTGGAAAGACACTTCTTGGATATGTAAATGATTACATAATATCTATGGTAGAAGCATATCAATTATTAGATAAATTAAGGCGTGCAAAATCTCCTGGAGAAGCTTTATTCCTATTAAGAGAGTTAGGTAAAACTTATGGTGATTTAGATGTATATGATAGAATTGATAACTTAGAATTAGGAGATAAAGAATCATTCTTAGAAGATTATGAACCAAAAGAAATTGTTTACTCTGATGAAGTATGGAACTTCTTAGATAATGTTCAAATAACTTATTCTAATGCACCTGTTATAGTAGATGCTATAGTAGATAAAGAAAAGAAAGAACAAGAAGCTAGAGATAGAGATTTAGGTCTTTTTGTAGATAATAATTTCAATATTATTAATCTAGAAAAGAAGAATAAAAAAGTAAAAAGTTTAGCAAGATAAAAAAGTAACTTAGGTTACTTTTTTTAATGAATTAAAACTCTATTGTGTTATAATTTTATTAGAGCATGAGGTATTATATGAACTTAGATATTTTAAACAAAGAACAAAAAGAAGCTGTATTAAATACTGAAGGTCCACTTTTAATATTAGCAGGAGCAGGAAGTGGGAAGACTAGAGTACTTACTACAAAGATTGCATACCTAATAGAAGAATGTGGTATTAGTCCATATAATATCTTGGCAATTACTTTTACTAACAAAGCAGCACAAGAGATGAAAGATAGAATTTTTAATATGATCGGTATTAAGGCTAAAAATGCCCAGATTTCTACATTTCACTCTTTTGGGGTAAGAATATTAAGAGATCATTATAAGGAGCTAGGATACGATAAAAACTTCCTTATAATGGATAGTGAAGATAGTCTTACTGTTATTAAAAAAATATTAAAGAATAAAGGGTTAGATCCAAAGAGTTATAACCCTAATGGAATAAGAAATCAAATAAGTAGTTGTAAGAATGAAATGATGAGTTATTCAGATTATGAGAAGTTTGCTATTGGAGATTATGAGAAAGTAGTATACGAAGTATTTAAGGAATATGAAAATACTTTAAAAGAGAATAATTCAATTGATTTTGATGATTTATTACTTCTTCCAATAAAACTATTTAGAGAACATAAAGAAATTCTTGCTGAGTATCAAGAAAGATTTCAATATGTATTAATAGATGAGTATCAAGATACTAATGAAACACAATATATATTATCTAAAATGGTATGTGCTAAATATAAAAATATTTGTTGTGTAGGTGATGTTGATCAATCTATCTATAGTTTTAGAGGTGCTAACTACAAAAATATATTAAACTTTGAAAAAGATTATCCTGATGCAAGAATAATAAAACTTGAACAAAATTATAGATCTACAACTAATATTCTTAATGCTGCAAATGATGTTATTAAAAATAATAAAGAAAGAAAAGATAAAGTATTATGGTCAGATAAAGGAGAAGGTGAAAAGATTTCTTATTATCGTGGATTTAATGGAATAGATGAAGCCCAATATGTATCTCGAGAAATTAAGAACTTAGTTAATAATGGTGTTGAATATGAAAACATTGCCATTCTTTATAGAACTAATGCTCAATCGCATACAATAGAAGAAGAACTATTAAAAGACTCTATACCATATAGAATAGTTGGAGGAGTAGGATTCTATTCAAGACGTGAGATTAAAGATGTTTTAGCATACCTAAGACTTTTATATAACTATAAAGATAATGTAAGTTTATTAAGAATTATAAATGTTCCTAAAAGAGGTATTGGGGATAAGACAGTTAGTAATTTAATAGAGAAAGCTAATAGAGAAAATAAGTCTATTTATGAAGTAATAGATAGTGGAAAAGAATTAGGATTCAAAGAAATGATTGAATCATTAAGAAAACAAAGTGAGACTTTGACACTTACTGAACTATTAGATAGAATATTAGATGTAACAGGTATTAAGAAAGAATATGAAGATGAGAAAACTCTTGATGCTGATATAAGACTTGAAAACTTGGAAGAATTAAAGACAGTTACTAAAACTTTCGAAGAAAGAGAAGGTATTGTTTCTTTAGAAGATTTTTTACTTGAGATTAGTTTAGTTAGCGATGTAAATGAATATGATTCAAATAATAATAGAGTAAGTCTAATGACTGTTCATTCAGTTAAAGGACTTGAATTTGATTACGTATTTATAATTGGATTAGAAGAAGGGTTGTTCCCACACGTTAACTCACTTTTAAATAGTAGTGAATTAGAAGAAGAAAGAAGACTTTGCTATGTTGCAATAACAAGAGCTAAAGAAAAATTATATTTAGTAAATGCTCGAAATAGAATTCTATATGGTCAAGAGACTTCTAATGTTCCTAGTAGGTTTATTAATGAGATTAGTAAAGAGTTAATAGATAAGAAATTTGAAGAAAAAGAAGTTGAAGAGAAAGTTAATATAGAAGAAAAATTCTATAAAGATGAAGAAGTAGATTATCAAGTTGGAGACTTTGTTTATCATGAAGTCTTTGGACAAGGAAAAGTTGTTGATATACAGGGAAGTTTAATTTCAATTGCATTTAAACATCCTTTTGGTATAAAAAAACTTATGAAAAATCATAAGAGTATTACAAAAATAGTTTAAAGTTAATAGGAGGAAAAATGAAGAAAGATTTAACTTTAGTAATTATGGCCGCAGGAATGGGGTCAAGATTTGGGGGGTTAAAACAAATTGAACCAGTTGGACCTAATGGAGAATTTATAATTGATTATTCAATATATGATGCAGTAAGAGCTGGATTCAATAAAGTAGTTTTCATTATTAAAGAAGAAAACTATGAATTATTTAAAGAGACTATTGGATCTCGTGTTGAAAAGCAAATTAAGGTAGAATATGCTTTCCAAAGACAAACAGATATTCCTAAAGGATATGATCCAGGAGACAGAACAAAACCTTGGGGAACAAGCCATGCGATATTATCTGCTAAAAATAATGTTAAAGGAGATTTTTTAGTACTTAATGCAGATGACTTCTATGGAAGTGATGCTTTTAAGCAAGCAGCTAAATTCTTTAGTGAAGATCATCCAAATGAATATGCATTAATTGGATATAAAATTAAAAATACTTTAACAGAAAATGGTGCAGTAAAACGTGGAGTTTGTGCTGGAGAAAATGGATTTTTAACTAAATTAATTGAAAGTTCAGTAGAAGATAAAGATGGACATATAATTGCAAGTCCACTTGACGGTAGTGAACCATTTGAAATCAATGCAGATGATCCAGTATCAATGAATATGTTCTGCTTTAGAGATGATTTATTTAAATACTTAGAAGATCATCTAGTAGAATTCTTTGAAAAGAATAAGAATGACTTATCTAAATGTGAATATTTAATACCAGATTCAGTTTATAATTCAGTTAAAGAAGGAAGAGTTAAAGTAAGACTTATTCCTACAACTGCAAAATGGCAAGGAATTACTTATAAAGAAGATAAAGAAAGACTTGTTAATGATATTCAAGCATTAATAGATAAAGGAGAGTACCCAGTAAAATTATGGAATTAGATGAATTACAGAAAAACGAAAAGAAAAGAATTCTTATTAGTGCAGTTGCAATAATAATTATTGGAATAGCATCTTTCTTAATATTTGGATTAAAGTCTGATAAAAAAGAAAATGATGAACCTTATAATCCTAATGAAGTAGAAACAAGTGAATTAACATATGCTTTCTTAAAATTAGAAGATAATGGAAAGAATATGGTTTATTCACCACTTTCTGTTAAATATGCATTAAGCATGTTAAAAGAAGGCGCAAGTGGTAAGACACTTGAAGAAATAGAAAAGATTCTTGGAGCAAGTGAACCTACTAAATATGAAAATATCGATAAAGTATTATCTTTAGCAAATTCTATATTTATAAGAGATAATTATAAAGATAATATTAAAAATGATTATATTAATACTATAAAGGCAAAATATAATGCTGAAGTAATATATGATGCGTTTAAAGATGCAAGTAATGTTAATAAATGGATTGAAGATAAGACATTTGGAATTATTAAAAATATGGTAAATGATGATCTTGTACAAGATCCTAATTCAAAAATATTACTTGTTAATGCTTTAGCAATTGATATGACATGGGAAAATCAATTTGAAAATGAAAATACTCATAGTGCAATATTCACTAATGGTGATGAGCATAAAGAAGTAGCTATGATGCATCAAACAATAATGGGTAGATATGTTGAGTATTATTTAGATGATGATTATACAAGTGCAGCATTACCAATTAGATCATATGGTGATGTACAATTAGAATTCATTGCAGTAATGCCAAATAGTGATTTACATGCATTTGTAACAAGTAATGATTTTGAAACAAAAATTAATAATGTTCTAAGTAAATTAAATACAAATCAAAACGCTGAAGTAAATATATCTCTTCCAAGATTTGCATTTAATAAAAAACTAAGTCTAACAAAAGATTTACAACAACTTGGAATGAAGATATCATTTTCTGCAGATGCTGATTTTTATAAGATTGGTGATACTGGATTGTATGTAGATGAAGTATTACATAAAGCTGATGTTAAAGTATCAGAAAAAGGTATTAAAGCTGCTGCAGCAACAGTTATTTCTTTAAAAGATAGTGCATTATTAGAACCAGATGAAATTGAAAGAGTTAATTTAGTATTTGATAAACCATTTGTGTTCATAATAAGAGATAAGAATACAAAAGAAATATGGTTTGTTGGAGATGTATACGAACCAGATTTATGGGAAAATGTAAAGAGCGACTATAACTATGAATAGTTGCCTTTTTCTTTGTTATGATATATAATACGTAATCACGTGAGGTATTTTATGGAAGATATAAAAAGAATGGAAGCTAAGGCTCAAAGTGTTATTAATCATTATTCTTTAAATGATGAATTTAAAGATCTTGAAAGAACAGGGTGGAATGATTGGCATGTTAAAAGACATCGTATAGAAAGTGTTCCTGAACATGTTTATGGTGCGATACAACTAGCATATGCTATGTGGAGTGAATTTGATGAATATGAAGATTTAGATATAGATAGAGTTGTATTAATGCTTGCATCCCATGAACTAGAAGAAACTTTAATGGGAGATATAACACAATTTCAAATGCCTAGAGAAGTTAAAAGTGAACTTGGACAAATGGCAGATGATATGGCTACTGGATTATTAAGAAAAGGTAAACATATTAGAGAAATAGTTCGTGAATTTGATGAAAGAAAAACACCTGAAGCAATATTTGCATACATGTGTGATAAGTTAGAATGTGATCTTCATAGTAAATGGTATGACGAAGAAGGATGCGTTGACTTAAATGATCAAGAAGGTAATAAGACAATGGAAAATGCTAAAGTACAAGCACTTCTTAATACTGGAAAATCATGGAGTGGAATGTGGATGCAATTTGGAAGAGACAAATATGCATATGATGATAACTTTAGATTTGTCTCTTTATATGCTGAAAAGGTATGTTTACATGAACCAGCAAGAAAATTAAAGAAAGAATTTAAAGCAAAAGCAGATAAAGTTTTAAAAGCAAGATTAGGGAAAGAATTTAATTAATTCTTTCTTTTTTTTGGTATAATATTATTAGGTGATATACATGGAAGAAAGATATCTAGAACTTATAAAAATAATTAATGAAGCTGATTATAATTATCATACTTTGGATAAACCAACTATAACTGACCAAGAATATGATAGCTATTTAAGAGAGTTATATAATATAGAAGAAGCTCATCCAGAACTTGTTAGAAGTGATTCTCCAAGCCAAAGAGCAGGAGGTAAAGTTCTTGATGAATTTAAGAAGATTACACATGCTATTCCTATGCTTTCATTAAGTAATGTATTTAATGAAGATGAAATTAGATTATTTGATGAAAGAATTAAAAAAGAAGGAATTAATCCAAAGTATGTAGCAGAGTTAAAAATAGATGGTTTATCTGTTTCTTTAAATTATAAGAATGGAAAACTAGTAAGTGCTGCCACAAGAGGGGACGGAGTAGTAGGAGAAGACATTACTAATAATGTTAAAACTATTAAGACTGTACCTTTAACAATAAATAAACCTCTAGATATAGAAGTTCGTGGAGAAATATATATTAGTAAGAAAAGGTTTGAAGAGATAAATGCTGAAAGGGAAAAACAAGGTTTAGATTTATTTCAAAACTGTAGAAACTTAGCAGCAGGATCTATTCGTCAATTAGATTCAAGTATAGCAGCTAAAAGAAAACTAGATTGTTGGATATATCATTTACCTAATCCAGAAGACTTTGGTATTAAGACTCATTTTGAGGCTTTAGAGTTTATGAAGGATTTAGGGTTTAAAGTTAATCCAAATAATAAGATGATTGATAATATAGATGAATTATTAAACTATATTGAAGAAATGTCAGAAAAACGTGATTCTCTTCCATATGATATAGATGGTATTGTTATAAAACTTAATAATCTTGCTGAACAAAAAGTAATGGGATTTACTGCTAAGTATCCTAGATGGGCTACTGCATATAAATTCCCTGCAAAAGAAGTGTTAACAAAACTAGAAGATATTGTGTTTACTGTTGGAAGAACTGGTCAGATAACACCAAATGCTGTTTTATCACCAGTACTTGTTGCAGGTTCAACAATAAGAAGAGCAACTCTTCACAATGAAGATTATGTAAATGAAAAAGATTTAAAGATTGGTGATATCGTTTCTATTAGAAAAGCTGGAGATGTTATACCTGAAGTTGTTGAACGTATTCTAGAAAGAAGAGATGGAACTGAAAAAGATTTTGTAATGATAAAGAATTGCCCTATATGTGGAAGTACACTAGTTAGAAAAGAAGGACAAGTAGATTACTTCTGTGTTAATCCAATGTGTGATGCAAGACATATTGAAGGTTTAATTCACTTTGTCGATAGACATGCAATGAATATAACAGGTCTTGGTGAAAGAATAATAGAAGACTTCTATAATATGGGATTTATAAGAAGTATTACTGATATTTATCATTTAAAGAAACATGCTGAAGATTTAATTGAACTTGAAGGATTTGGTAATAAGAGTGTTAATAACTTATTAGAAGCTATTGAAGAATCTAAAAAGAATTCTTTAGAGAAACTAATCTTTGCACTAGGTATTGAACAAGTAGGGGAAAAGACAGCAAGAGTACTTGCAAGAAAGTTTGAAACAATGGACTGCTTTATGAATGCTTCCGTCGAAGTTCTTACAAATATTCAAGATATTGGAGAAATAATTGCTAAAAGTATTAAAGATTATTTTGAAAAACCTGATAATCAAAAGTTAATTGAAGATTTAAAAACTTTAGGAATAAACATGGTTTATACTGGAGAAAAGATAGAAGAGAAAGAAGAGTTTGCAGATAAGACATTTGTTATTACAGGAACACTTACTAATTATACAAGAGATGAAGTAAAAAGAATGATTGAAACATATGGTGGAAAAGTTTCTGATTCAGTAAGTAAGAAAACAAGTGTTGTAATTGTAGGTGATGCACCAGGAAGTAAGTATGACAAAGCATTAAAACTTGGAATTACAATATGGAATGATGAGCAAATAAATGAAGTATTTGAAAAATATAAGTAAATAAAAAAGAATGTTATAAACATTCTTTTTTTATGTTAAATCTTTTCTAAATAA
>CAMKPE010000016.1 GCA_946414595.1 uncultured Clostridium sp. | reverse complement strand
CAAGTGGAGCACCAGGAGCAACAGCGCTTCCTGGATCAAGCACAACAACAAGTGGAGCACCAGGAGCAACAGCGCTTCCTGGATCAAGCACAACAACAAGTGGCACACCAGGAGCAACAGCACTACCTGGAACAAGTTCACCTGCTAGTACAGTTGGAACAACAGCAGTTCCAACAACAGGTGGTACTACAGTAAGCACAGCACCAATAAGTGGAATAGTTCCTAGAGATGGATCAACAGCTCCAACAGGAGGAACTACATCACTACCTGGAACAAGTTCACCAGCTAGTACAATCGGAACAACAGCAGTTCCAACAACAGGTGGTACTACAGTAAGTACAACACCAGGAGCAACAGCACTTCCAACTACAGGTAGTACTACAGGTGGGACAACTTCTTTACCTGGAACAAGTTCACCAGCTAGTACAGTAGGAACAACAGTAATTCCAACTACAACTAGTGGAACAACAGGAACAACACCAATAAGTGGAATAGTTCCTAGAGATGGATCAACAGCTCCAACAGGAGGAACTACATCACTACCTGGAACAAGTTCACCAGCTAGTACAATCGGAACAACAGCAGTTCCAACAACAGGTGGTACTACAGTAAGTACAACACCAGGAGCAACAGCACTTCCAACTACAGGTAGTACTACAGGTGGGACAACTTCTTTACCTGGAACAAGTTCACCAGCTAGTACAGTAGGAACAACAGTAATTCCAACTACAACTAGTGGAACAACAGGAACAACACCAGGTGGATTAATAGCTAAAGATGGATCAACAGCCACAACAAGTGGATTAACTATAACTCCGGTAACTCCGGTACCAGAGACAACAGCAGTAACTACTTCAATAGGCGGAACAACTCCGCTTCCTGGATCAAGTACAACTGCTAGTGCTACAATAGTAGCAACAACTCTTCCAACATCAACAGGTGGAGCTACAAGTGTAACAACTCCTTTACCAACAATAAGCACAGTAGTTAGTTCAACACCAGGAGCAACAGCACTTCCAAGTTCAACAGGAGGAGAAGCAAACGGAGTAATCCCAGTAACAAGTTTTTCAGCAGCAGCTGCTGGAAGCACAGCAAGTGCAACAACACTTCCAACAACACCAGGTGGCTTAATGGCTAGGGATGGAGGAACAACTCCAATTCCTGATATAAGTGCTAGCGTAGTAACAACTACAAGCGCACCATCAGGAGGGTCAACAATAGCTCCAGTTAGTTCAACTCCAACTCCAACACCAACTGGATCAACAGGAGGTTTGATTGCTAAGGATTCATCAACATATGTAACATCAACAGATACTACTGTAACTACAGGCGGAACAACATCCCTTTCTGAATCAGGAACAACAACTGAAATATCATTGGAAGGACTTCCAACAATACAGTTACCAACTTCAACTGAAGGATCTGCTGGTGGAACAACAACACTTCCTACAGTAAATTTACCTACAACAACAGGTGGATCAACAGGTGGTTTACTAAATAGAGATGGATCTAACTAGTATTGTTTAAATCAACTATTTAAAAATATAAAAGTAAAATACACTTTGTTAGTGTTAATTGATAAATAGATTAAAAAAAGATATAAAAAATGTACTTTGTACATTTTTTTTGTTATACTATTAACGTAGAAAAAAGGAAGGTGCTAATTATGAGTGGACATTCAAAATGGGCTACAATTCATAGAAAAAAAGGTGAGCTTGATGCTCAAAGAGGGAAAATATTCCAAAAGATAGCAAAAGAATTATATATTGCTGCTAAAGGTACAAATGGAGATCCAGATTCAAATCCAGGTCTACGTGCTGTTATTGAAAAAGCAAGAAGTAATAATATGCCAAAGGACAACATCCAAAAAGCTATTGATAAAGCTGTTGGTGGAGCAGGTGGAGAAGATTATGAATCTATTAGATATGAAGGATATGCATCTGGTGGAGTTGCATTAATGATAGATTGTTTAACTGATAATCGTAATAGAACTGCTATGTTAGTTCGTAGTACGCTTACTAAAAAAGGTGGAAACTTAGGAACTGATGGAAGTGTATCATACTTATTTGAAAGAAAAGGAGTTATTGTAATTGATAAATCATTAGATGAAGATACAGTTATGATGACTGCTCTAGATAATGGTGCACTTGATGTTATAGCAAATGATGATAGTTATGAAATATATACTGCTCCTAATGATTTCTTAAAAGTTAAAGATGCTTTAGAAGAATTAGGTGTTAAAGAATTTATTACTAGTGAAATAACATATGTTGCAAATAATAATATTGAACTTGATGAAGAGACACAAGATAAAGTTCTTGAACTTGTTGATATGTTAGAAGATATTGATGATGTTCAAAATGTATATCATAATTTAAGTATTTAAGGAGACTATATGAATATTTCAATTTTGGGTACAGGAGCATATGGAATAGCTCTTTCCCTTATGTTTCACAAAAATGGTAATAAAGTAAAAATGTGGACTAAATTTGAGGAAGAAAAGAATACTATTTTAAAGACTAGAATGAATGAAAGAGTTCTTCCTAAGATTAAGATTCCAAAAGATATAGAAATATCTTGTGATTTTAAAGAAGTTGTAACATCTGCTGATATTATTGTAATTGCAGTTCCTGCTGCTTTTGTAGATGATGTTAGTTTTGAATTAAGTAAGTATTATAATGATAGCCAATATGTAGTTATTGCATCAAAAGGAATTGAAAGAGATAGTTGTTTGTTTGTTGCTGATATATTTAGACGTCATGTTAAAACTAAAAAATATGCGGTTATTTCAGGACCTTCTTTTGCAGTTGATATAGTTACAAATTGTCCTATTGGGCTATCACTTGCTAGTGAGCACAAGACAACAAGAACTGTTGTTAAGAAAGCACTTGAAAGTGATTCAATTAAATTACGTGAGACACGTGATGTTATTGGTGTAGAAATTTGTGGATCAATTAAGAATGTAATTGCTATTGCTGCAGGAATGCTTGATGGTATGGGATATCCTGAATCTACACAAGCTATGTTTATTACTGAATCATTACATGATATTAAAGAGTTAATTAGTAAGCTTGGTGGAGATAGAAAAACAATACTATCTTTTGCAGGTTTTGGAGATTTATTATTAACTGCAACTAGTAAGAAATCAAGAAACTTTTCTTATGGTTATATGCTAGGAGCCAAAAAATCAAAAAAAGAGATTGATGAATATGTTTCTAATACAACAATAGAGGGTTTATATACAATTCAATCTATATATAAATTATTAAAAAACAGAAAGGTTAATATACCTATAATTAATCTAATTCATGATATAATTGAAGGTACTCAAGATGTTTCTGTTTTACCTGAATTTTTAATAGTAAAGAAGTAGTAATTACTTCTTTTTTTTTACTATAAAAGCTAACTCGACAAAACTAACTTATTTATTTTGTCTAATAGATAACTTTTACTTGAATTGAAACTGATTTTATTATAAACTATAATTGTATAGTAGAGCGTAAGAGGTGACTATTATGGCTGATGTAAATCTAAAGAAAATGGATGAAAAAACTTATACTACAGTCAATTTTGAAACGGCTTATGAATTAACTGATGAATGGACAAAAACTGTTGGTGAATTCGAAGGAGCTGTTACAAAGGCTGCAGATGATCCAACTTTTAAAGTATTAGAAAATCCACTAGGATTTAGTAATGGATTTCCTACAAAGTTTGACCAAGCTATAGAAGAATTGATTAATAATGCCAAAGATGCAATTAAGAAAGCTAATGATTACTTTGATGAACTTAAGAAGACGGATGAAGATATAGAAGGATTAATTCCTAAAAAGAAGAAAAAGAAGAATTCTAATCCTGAAGGAACTGGAAGACGTAGAGATCGTGATAGAGATACGGAACCAGCTACTGAAAAACCAACTGTTCCAGAAACTGAACCAGCTACTGAACCACTTCCAGATAATTCAGCAGAGCAAATTGCTAAGTTTAGAACTATGTCTATGAGTGATTTAACTGAAGTATTAGCAACATTAAATACTTTAGCTAAAGCAAACGGAAAGACATTGGATGAATTAATTGGAGCTGATGCATTCAAAGATCAAATTAAAGAAGCATTATTGAAGAATGTTAATATTTCACAAGAAATTAGAACATTAATTGAAGCAGGATCAAGTGATGCCTTAATTATTGCGCTTAAGAAATTGATAAATGGTGAAATTCCTGAAGTATGGGGAATTGATCAAGATACTACAGAAGTATTAAAGACTTACTTAACAGATATAGCTTCTAAGAACGAAACAACTTTAAGTGATTTGATTTCTAAAGAAGCATATAAATCTGTTGTTAAAGATAGCTTAGCTGCGTTAAAAGTAGTAAAAGATACAACAACTAAATTTACAGAGACAAATGTTCAAGCTAAGATGTTAGATATATATGATGGTGCCGATACTGAAATAGATGACTTAAGTATGGATGTAATAAGAGAACAAATCGATGTTATTTCTGATTTAACAGATATTACATACAACGAGTTATTGCTAGAAAATGCTTATGCTGGAGAAATGTTGAAGAGTGCTGAAAGATTAACAAAGGCAGTTACTTATGCAGAAACACTTTCAACTTGCTCATCAACTCAAATTACTTCAGTATTAACTGCATTATTTAAATAGGTGGTGAGTATAAATGGCAAATTTAAAAGTAAACTGGCTTGAAGTATCAGATTTAAGTAAAAGAACTTTAAATAATTCATCAGATTTTGAAAAAGCAAGAGAAAGATATCAAGAGATAATAAACTCTATACCAACTTGTTGGGGAGGAAAAGACGCTGAAACATTTGTAACAAATGCAAACAACTTCCTTGAATACCTAAAAAATGATACGCAGTATCTAGAAGATATGGGTAACTTCTTCAAAAAAGGATCTAAAATGTATGATGGTGTCGTAAGTGAGCATGAAGAAAAATTTAAAAGATTAAATCAAATTCTTCAAGAAGATCAAGAAGAAGAATTGAAAGATGGGAGAATCGGATAATGGGTAACTTTTATTTAGATGAAAATGCAATGCTTGCTAAGATTGAACTATTAAAGATTGAGAAAGAAAAGATAGATGCAGTTTTAGAAAAAGTTAAAGGAGACGCTTTAAGTATTAAAGATTATTGGTCTGGAGATACAGGTGATGCTGTTTCTGATGAATTAAATGAATATACGAATGAATTTGATTACATTAGTAGTAAATTACAAAAACAAATTACTACTTTAGAAAAGGCAGTTGCTAAGTATCAAAAAATGGCTAAACGTACAGATGATCAAATTACTCAAAATACTGAAACAGCAGCAATTTAGTAAAATAAAGAAAGTTTACACTTTCTTTTTTTATTTCTTTATCTATTTTTATAAATATATGTTATTATTAAAGAGAATAGGAAGGGTTCTATATGAAAAGAGTATCATTTATTATAATAATTGCTGGTCTTTTAATGTTAAGCAGTGGTATTTATTTGATATTTGCTGGTTCTGATGAAGTAGTAAAAGATGAATTTGATTTTGCTGTTACTGAAAAAGAAAAAAATGATATATTAACATACTTAAATAGTAAGTATAATTATGAATTTACTGTAGAATCACGTGTTTCTAGATTTTGTATAGTACAAAAGGAAAATGAACATCCAAATTATGAACTAGATGGTGATTGTGATCAAAAAGAAATAATAGATGATATATTTAAAGTAAAAGATAAAGATGGAATTACTTTCTACGTAAAAAAGGTTAGTACTAGTGAGAATATAAATGTTTTGGATAGTTTAAAGAATTCTCAATCAAATGGATTCTATGATAGTTATCTAATATATTATTTAACTGATAAGTTAACTGATAATTTAATAGTTAAATTTTCTTTCTTAGATAATATATCTATTGCTAAAATATTCTATGGATTAGGAATAGAAGATGATACTACACTTGCTAATAATAAGAATTTAAATATATATCAGGATTTAGGAAGAGATATTCAAAATGTATTTAATAAGAATATGACTAATGATGAATTCATTAATAAAGCTATAGAATATGGTTTTAGTTTCCATGTTGGATTATATATTAAAGTAGATATGGATATAAATAGTAAGAATGTTCAAAGTATAGTTAAGAGTATAAAAGAAGAAAATGTTTATGATTTAGGATATAACATTGATGGAAGCGATATTTTAATAGAGTTTAATGATAATAGATTTATTAAAATTAAAAACGGAGTAGAAGTTACTATTAATGAATATACTAATAATGTATTTGAAAGTAATCCAAAGAGATTGTATGAAAATGAAATATTGTTAAATAATGATATTTTTGCTGAAAGTGGTATTACTTATGATAACTTTATAAATTTAAAAGAGTCTTATTTTGAGTTCTAGACTCTTTTTTATGTTATAATTGTAAGAGGTGATTGATATGGCATTAAAAGATAAGATAGATGTACCTAAATATTCTTTAGGTGAAGAGATAATGAGTGCGATAGTACATGGTATTGGAGCATTATTATCATTAGTTGCTCTTATAGCATGTGTTGTTGTAAGTGCAAGTCATGGAAGTGCAGTTGGTGTATTTTCAAGTGTTGTTTATGGAGTAACATTAATAATTTTATACACAATGTCTACTTTGTATCATTCTTTGGCAGTTAATAATGCTAAAAGAGTATTTAGAATAATAGATCATTGTAGTATATTTTTGTTAATTGCGGGAACATATACACCATATACTTTAATTGCTTTAGAGTATCCATTAGGGATAACATTATTCTTAATAATATGGGCTATTGCTATATTAGGAATTGTATTAAATGCTGTTAATTTAAAAAAATATAAATTGATATCTATAATTAGTTATCTAGTATTAGGATGGATAATAATATTCTGTTATCAGCCATTAAAAGAATCTGTTCCTTTTAGCGGAATACTTCTATTAATAGCTGGTGGAGTTATATATACAATTGGAGCAATATTCTATGGAGCAGGTAAGAAGATTAAATACTTTCATTCAATATTCCATATGTTTGTTTTAGCTGCTTCAATACTTCACTTTTTATCAATAGTTTTATATGTTTTATAAGATACTTTAAGTATCTTTTTTTATTTTATGTTATAATTTTTATAGGATGTGATTACATGAAAAAGAAAAATACTTTATTTAATATTTTGGTATTAGTATCTTTTATTACACTTGCGTATATAATACCTAAGTTATTTTTTCAAAATGATACTTTTTACTCAATAAAGATAGGGGAGTCTATTACTAAACATGGAATTGATATGATTGATCATTTTTCATTTATAGCAAATTTATCTTATACTTATCCCCATTGGTTATTTGATTTAGTAATATATTTAATTTATAGTGTCTTTGGTAATTTTGGAATATACATATTTGTTATAATTTTATATTTTATTCTTTTATGTTTAATGTATCGTTTTAGTTATAAATTGTCTAAGAATAAATATATATCATTTTTAATTGTATTTTTCTCAGGGCTTACATTAAGGGATTTTATTGCTGCAAGAGCACAGTTAACAACTTATATTCTTTTATTAATCATTTTGTATTTTATTAACAAGTTAAGGGAAGAAAAAGATATTAAAAAATGTTTGATAGTTTTATTTTTATCATCTTTGTTAGTTGCAAATTTGCACGTTGCTGTATGGCCATTTATATTCGTATTATTCTTGCCATATGTAGTATCTGATTTAATATATTTAATTGCTAATAAACTTCATTTTGAATTTAATAAAACTTTTGTTTTAAATGTTGAAAAAAGTAAACTAAAGAAGACATTCTTAGGAATCTTAGTATGTTTTATACCAGGATTTATGACTCCTAACTTCTTAGTACCTTTTACATATTATATAAAGACTAAACAAGGAATTTCTTTACAAAATATATCAGAACATTTACCGATTACAATAAATGATAATATCTTAGTATTTATCTTATTATTTGTAGTTATATCATTGTTCTTGTTTAGTAAGTCTAAAAAGAATTTAAGTGATTTCTTCTTATTATCTGGCTTATTTTTATTAGCATTCTTATCAAGAAGAAATTATGCATTGCTTGCTATTCTTGGTGTTATTCCAATGTCTAGATTATTAAGTGGATTTAAATTTATTTATCTAGAACCAGTATTTAAAAATATTGTTTTCTATTCAGTATTTATGCTTATAGTAGTAATATCATTTATTGTTATATTTAAGAATAGAACTACTTATAACTTTATTGATGAAGAATATTATCCTAAGGCTGCATGTGACTATATATTGAATAATGTTGATTTAAAGACAGCAAGAATATTTAATGAATATAACTATGGAAGTTATTTAATATTAAGAGGTATTCCAGTATTTGTAGATTCAAGAGCAGATTTATATCTAGAAGAATTCAATAAAGATACTCATGTATTTGAAGACTTTATATACATAGATGAAAACTATTATAAAGTATTTGAAGCCTATGATATTACACATGTATTAATAAGTAGAGGACATAAAATAAATAAGTATTTAGAAACTGATGATAGATTTAAATTGGTTTATGCTGATTTATCATTTACTCTTTACGAGATTGTTTGATATAATACTTTAAGTTTTAGGAGTTATTATGGATAAATTTAATGTATTAAAAGAAGAAGAATTATTTAGTTTTCTAAGAAATAATTATAAGGGTAGTAAGAATAATATTAAGTCATTATTATCTAAAGAATTAGTATCTGTTAATGATAAGATTGTTACTAAATATAACTATATGTTAAAAGAAAATGATGTTGTAACAATTGGGGCTAAAAAGGTATTAAGTAATATTGGGAAAGTTAATATTTTATATGAAGATGATAACTATTTAGTAGTAGATAAACCAAGTGGAATGCTTACTATTTCAACTGAAGAAGATAGTAGTAATCCAAATAACTTATACACAATTTTATCTAGTTATGTTAAAAAGAAAAATAGTAGTGCAAAAGTATATGTAGTTCATAGACTTGATAAAGACACATCTGGTGTATTACTATTTTGTAAAAATGAATCCTTAAAAGATAAATTACAAGATAAATGGAATGATATTGCTAAAAGAACTTATTATGCTGTAGTAGTAGGAATTACTAAAGATAAAGAGACACTTAAATCTTATTTAAAAGAAAATGATAAATTGATGACTTATTCTAGTAAAGATGGAAAACTTGCAATTACTTCTTATGAAAGAGTAAAATGTAATGATAAATATTCTTTATTAAAGATTGATATAAAAACAGGAAGAAGAAATCAAATAAGAGTACAACTAAAAGATATTCATCATCCAATAGCAGGAGACTCTAAATATGGATTTAAAGATAAAACTGTTAAAAGAATGATGCTTCATGCTTCATCTCTAGAAATAATTGATCCAATAAGCAAGAAGAGTATGAAGTTTGAATCTAAATATGATAAAGCTTTTACTAAGATGGTGGAATAATGAAAAAAACAATATTAGTAATATTAGTTATATTATGGATGGCAATAATATTTATGTTTTCAAATCAAAAGGCTAGTGCTTCAACTAATAGTAGTAAATCAATAATTAGTAGTACAATTGTTAACATATATAAAATATTTCATCAAGATGCAACTGATGAAGAATTAGATGAAGTAGTAGAGAAGTATCAATATCCAGTTAGAAAAATAGCGCATTTTACTGAGTATTTTATACTAGGAGTGTTAATATTTCTTTGTTTTAGAGAATATAATGTTAAGAATATATATTTAATGATTTTATTTTGTTTTATGTATGCTATAAGTGATGAAATACATCAATTGTTTGTGGTAGGTAGAGATTGCAGCTTTATAGATGTATTAATAGATACACTAGGAAGTAGTAGTTCAATATATCTTTTAAAAAAAAACTTTAAAAAATAAATAAAAAATGATAATATATAAGAGTAAGGTAGGGAAGTATATGAAATGTTCACAATGTGGTAAAGATTTACCAGAAGGAGTTAAGTTTTGCGATGGTTGTGGAGCTAACGTAAAACCAAGTGAAGTTGCAGAAGCAACTGTTCAAGCTGCAGGTATGGAAAATGTTGCTGCTACGGTAGCACCAGCTATGCAACAAGACAATGGTTACGCTTATCAACCAGAACCGCCAAAGAGTGGAAATGGTCTAAAGATAGTTATTATTATCATGGCAATTCTTATTTTAGCAGGGATTGGTTTTGGAGTATGGTTCTTTGTTTTAAGAGACAGTGGATCAGGAAATAACACAAATAATAATGCAAACACAGCAAATGCTAATACAAATACAAACACAAATACAAACACAAATACAAACACTAATACAAATACTAATACAAATACAAACACAAATACAAACACTAATACAAACACAAATACAAACACAAACACAAACACTAATACAAATACAAATACAAATACAAACAATAGTGTAAATCCTCCAGTTGGTGGAAACACAGTTGTATGTTCAATGAAAGAATCAAGTGCTGATATTAATGTTGAAGAAAAAGTTACAGCAAGCTTTGTTAATGGAAAAGTATCAACAATTAAAGCAGAAATGATATTTGATGATGCTGATACAGCAAGTCAATACTATAGCTTCATTGAATTATATGATGCTTATGCAACTAGTGATGGTGAAAAGATTAACGCTAGATTAAATGGAAATACAATAATCATTGAAAATTTTGAAAATATGATTACTGAAGATGAAGATGACGTTAACTTTAAAGATTTATCTAAAGATGAATTTATGGAATACATGAAAGAAAACGAATTTACTTGTAACTAAGAAGAACAAAAAAGTTCTTCTTTTTTTTGGTTTTTGTGTTAGAATTATATTAGAAAGAAGGTAGAAATATGAAATGCCCAATTTGTGGTAAAGATTTAATGCCAGGGAGTACTTTTTGTGATGGATGCGGTAATAATTTAAACTATCAACAACCCCCTATGGGAGCACCAATGAATGGCTATAATAATTATGGATATCCTATGCAAATGCCACCTAAGAAAAGTAGTAATACAACATTATATATAGCAATATCTGCAATAGTTATTGTTTTAGGTGTAGTAATTGGAATACTTGTTTTTGCTTTTAATAATTCAAGTAGTGATAATAAAAATAGTAACACTGGAAATAATACAGCAATTAATACAAACACTAATACTAATACTAATACGAATACAAATACAAATACAAATACAATTGTAGATCCACCGAAAGATCAAGATACATTAGAGTTTATGGGATATACTTTAACTGTACCAGAAGGATTTACTATAGAATCTTATGCTGGAAGCCAATATATTCAATCTAATAAATGTGCAATTATGCTTAAGGAATATCAAATGACTTATGATATGCTTGTTCAAAATGAAGAAGTATTTTTGAAAACATTCCAAGAAAGTGGACTTGAAATTTCTAGTTATGGAACAAAGATATATAATGGAGTAAAATATTATACTATTATTGGAAAACTAAATAGTACTGTTTATGGTTATATGTTCTCTAATATGAAGAATGGTAAAGGATTCTTTGCTACAATAACACCACTTGATTTTACTAATTTTAAAGATGAATATTTTGAAGATGCAGCAGAGTTTGTGGCAACAGCAGAGTAGTAGGAGTATTTATGAACGATATAGTTAAAAGTAGTATAGATAGTAGAAGAACAGCATTGTTTTCTGCTTATAATATTAAAAATCCAGATACAATTAGTAAAATAGATGAATATTTTAAAAAACTTGAAGATTTTGGAAAAGATTTTAATGATGTAATGGAATTTGAAACAAAGTTTGCTTCATCTTCACTTGCACAAGAATATACAGATTTATTTGTTTTAGTTATGAATACTGAAACAGATAGTAATGGTAATGCACCAACACCTGAAGAACCAGAAGAAGAATATACAGTAGCCAATGAAATGGCTGATGATATGACAAGACTTGCAAGAAGAAAAGCAAGACAAGAAGCATATGATGTTGCAAGAGATATCCCAGGACTTGGACAAGCAATGACTGCAAAGCAACATGCTGATTTATTTGGAGGGATTTTTAGAAGAAAAAAAGATGATTAATCATCTTTTTTTTTGATATAATGACAATGGGTGATTTAAATGAAAAATCGTGAATTTAAAAAAGTTTATATTACTTCTAAAGGTGAAAACTCAATTAACAATGGACATCCATGGGTATATGAAGGAGAAATAGTAAAGACTGATTCTTCTATTAAGAATGGTGATATTGTTGATATTACTAATGATAAAGATAAATATTTAGGAAGTGGATTTTATAATAGTAATTCTAAAATAGTAGTTAGATTATTAAGTAGGAATGCTAATGATTTATTTGATGAAGATTTCTTTAGAAGAAGAATTAGTTATGCTATAGATTATAGATTAACTGTTATGGAAGATGAATTGAATGCTTTTAGAGTTATATTTGGAGAAGCAGATGAACTCCCTGGATTAACTGTAGATAAATTTAATGATATATTAGTTGTTCAAATATTAAGTTTAGGAATAGAAACTAGAAAAGAAATGATTCTTAAAGTATTATTTGAAGAGATGAACAATAGAGGTTTTAATATTAAAGGTATTTATATTAGAAATGATGTTGATATTAGAATAAAGGAAGGTTTAGAAGAATATAAAGGATGGTTTGATTTAGAAATAGATATTCCTAAAACTACTAAGACAGAGATTGTTGAAAATGGTATTAGGTATATAGTTGATTTTGAAAATGGACAGAAAACTGGTTTCTTCTTAGATCAAAAATATAATAGATTAGCAATTAGAAAAATTGCAAAGAATAGAGATGTACTTGATTGTTGTACACATACTGGTTCTTTTGCAATGAATGCTTATTTGGGTGGTGCTAAAAGTGTTACTGCTATGGATATATCTGATAAAGCATTAGAAGATGCTAAAGAAAACTTTAAATTAAATAATATGAAGATAGATACTTTATGTGGAGATGTATTTGATGTATTAAAAGATTTATCAGAAAGTAAAAATAAAAAATATGATTTTATAATACTTGATCCACCAGCTTTTACTAAATCTAGAAAGACAATTGATAAAGCCTTAAAAGGATATCAAGAGATAAATTATTTAGCACTTAAATCAATTAAAAGAGGTGGATATTTTGCAACAGCATCTTGTTCTCATTTTGCAAGCCCAGAATTGTTTTTAGATGCTATTTATAAAGCAAGTATTGATGCTAAAGTAAAGTTGAAACAGGTATCATATACAGGTGCAGCATATGACCATCCGGTTCTTTTAGGAGTAGAAGAAACAAGATATTTAAAATTTTATATATTCCAGGTTATTTAGTGTTATAATTAAATTAAGAAAGTAGGGTAGATAAAATGAAATGTCCATATTGTGGCGCAGAACTTGTTGAGGGTTCAGAATTTTGTGTAAGTTGTGGAGCTAAGTTTACTAATGGAGGAGGAAATGTTGAAGGAAACACACCACCAATAAATAACTTTGGACCAGAAACTCCAAATGGATTAAACAAAAAAAACATTATAATAGTACCAATATTATTAATAATTATAATCGGATTACTTCTTTGGATATTTGTATTTGGCGGAAGCGGTGATAGTAATTCAAATAATAGTAACACTAATAATAGTGGAGGAAGTGCTGTTGAACAAGCTAAAGATTATTTAAGTGTTTATATGCTAAATAATGCATACCAAGAAGCTAGAACATATATTAATATGGGAGATGCTTATAGACTTTATAGTACGGATACATTATTATTAATTCCAGCTGGGCAATCTGGTTATGGATGTTTAGAAGAATCTGGTGTTGATGGATCTAAAGTAAAATATGCTTATATAGGAATTACTTATTCTGGAGATGGATATCAGTATTATATATTAGCAGTTGATAATAGTGGTAAAGGATTTAATATGCTTCCTGCTAGTGATTTGAAATCAGCAACTCCTGGTAAGATTGAAGCAATAGATGTATTAGCAAAATACTATCAAGAAAAAGGTAATGCATACCATATATTATCTGAAGAAGAGGGTAATATGAATTCTTTATTCAAAGCTAATTCAAATATTAAGCAAGTGGTAATAGTTCCACAAGCTGATTGTAGTTATAAATTAGGATATTAAGAAAAGAAAAAAGACTTCGTTATGAAGTCTTTTTAGATTTTGTGAATTTTTATTTTTTTAGCACATGTTTGTAAGTTAATGCTGCTAAGAATGCTCCAACAGATGGGAATATTAAGAATACCCATACTTTTTGAATGTAATCCCAACCAGCTAACATACCAGGTGCTAAGCTTCTTGCAGGGTTTACTGATGTTCCTGTGAATTGAATTCCGAATAAATGAACTAGAGCAAGAGTAAGTCCAATTATTACAGCATTCAAATGCTTGTTTTCGCTGTTTTCAGTTACTTTTAGGATAACAAGTACAAAAATAAATGTTAGAATTACTTCTACAAGTATTGCAATGTACCAATCTTCCCAAGCAAATGTATTAGCTCCTAAAAGAGATCCATCAAATCCTTTTTTGAATAATGCTAATAGTAATGATCCAGCAAATGCACCAGCAACTTGTGCTACTACATATTTCCATAATTCATTTAATTTTAATTTTCCAACAAAGAACATTGCTAGAGATACAGCTGGATTAATATGACATCCAGAAATATCACCAATTAGATAAATCATGATCATTAGAACTAAACCAAATCCAAATGCTACAGATAATAAATCTCCACCAAAACTAGTTGCGATTCCACAAGCGATTAGAGTTAACATCATAGTCCCTATACCTTCTGCTATATATTTTTTCAAAAAAATTCACCTCCTATAAGACTATTATACTATAATTTTTATTATAATTAAAAGAAGATTTTGCAAATCTTCTTTATTACTTAAATATATTTTTTAGAATAGAATTAATTCCTTTATCTAATACTTTGTTTGTTGTTTTATTAACAACCTTTTTACCAAGCTTATAACCAACTGAATTCTTTCTTGCTTTTTCTTCTTCTTTTTTCTTTTTCTCAGCAGCTCTTTCAGCTTCTTTTCTAATTCTTTCTTCTTCCTTTTTCTTTCTTTCTTCTTCTTTTCTTTGTCTTTCGGCTTCACGTTCTTCTTCTTTACGTTTTTTCTCAGCTTCTTTTTCTTCTTTTTCTTTTTGCTTTTGTGCTTCAGCTTCTTCTTTTTCTTTTTCTTTTGCTAATCTTTCTTCTTCCTTAGCTTTTTCTTCTTCATCTTTAACTTCTTTAATTTTTTCGTGTGCTGATAGGTTATCAATTGCAGTTTCATATTTACCATATAAGTAATTGCTTCTAATTAATTCTTCTCTTATATCATCATCAATTGCTCCCATAGCACTTTGTGGTGGAAGAATAGTAACTTTTTCAACCATTTCTGGCATTCCTTTTTCATCTTGGAATGATACTAGAGCAACTCCAGTTCCTAAGTTTTTAATTTCTTCTACAGTATCAAGTTTAGGATTCATTCTAAATGAATTTGCTGCTGCTTTAATAGCTTTCTCATCGTTTTTAGTATAGTATCTTAATACATGTTGAATTCTATTACCAAGTTGAGATAATATTTCATCTGGTATATCGCTTGGACTTTGAGAAATGAAATATAATCCAATTCCTTTAGATCTAATTAACTTAACTATTTGTGTAATAGATTTTAATAAAGTACTTGGAATATTATCAAATAGTAAATGAGCTTCATCAATAAAGAATACTAGTTTAGGCTTTGGTAGGTCTCCAACTTCAGGCATTGAATTATATAAATATGTTAATAGCCATAGTAAGAATGTTGAATATAGATTTGGTCTTTGGAATAGGGTAGATGCATGTAATATGTTTATTTGTCCATTTCCTGTGTCACCATCATAATGAATAAAATCTTTTATTTCTAGGTCTGGTGTACCAAAGAAGAAATCTCCACCTTCTTCTTGAAGAGTAAGTATATTTCTTTGAATTGATCCAACACTTTGTGTTGTAATGTTACCGTATGATAAAGAGTATTCTTTTCTTTTATCTCCTATATAATTTAATAAGCTTCTTAAATCTTTTAGGTCTACTAATTCTAAGTTTTCATCTTCTGCTATTTTAAAGGCGATTGATAGAATTCCTTCTTGTGCATCAGATAAATCTAACATTTTAGAAAGTAGTCTAGGTCCTGTTTTTGCAACAGTTGTTCTAATAGGATGTCCATATTCTCCATATACATCCCAGAATGTTACTGGATATTTTCTAAATTCAAAGTTTTCTAGTTTTAAATTTTCTACACGTGATTCAACATTAGAGTTAGAAACACCTTTAAAAGCAGTACCTGCAAGATCTCCTTTAACATCAACAAGGAATACTGGTACTCTTGCATCACTAAAACTTTCTGCTAATACTTTAAGTGTTATTGTTTTACCACTACCACTTGCACCACTAATAATACCATGACGATTTGCCATTTTTGGTAAGATATAAGCTTCTTTAGTATCGCTCTTACCAACTAAGATTTTTTCATTTATATACATGTTAACCTCCATCAATAAATGTTTCCACCTAAATTATAATTAATTATGGTTTAAAAGTAAAGAAAGACAGTATTTTTACAGTTATGTAAAATAATGTCCAAAAGTTGTAATTACTATTGATTTATAATATAATAAAATAGAAATCTGATATTGATTTTGAAAGGTTTTGATTAGTTATGAAGATATCAAATTTTTTTTATGACATTAGAAATAAAAAACCTAAAAACAAAAGAATAGTAGTTCTTTCAGATGTTCATTATTATGATAAAAAGAATATTAAGAAGTTAAATATTGTTTTGAAGAAAGTAGAAAAACTAAATCCAAACTATATATGTATGCCTGGAGATTTATTTGATGAGAAGTACATATATGATGAAAAGATGTTTTATGATTGGTTAGAAAGACTTGGTAAAATATGTCCAGTTATTATTTCTTTAGGTAATCATGAAATGTATGATACTGTTTATGAAAAAGATAATAGCTTTAATAAAGATGTTTATGATAAAGTTAAAAAAGTTGATAATGTCTTTGTTTTAGATAATGAACTTAAGAGTATGGATGGTATTAACTTTATTGGATTAACTTATACTTTTGAATATTATGAAGAATATAGAGAAGATAATAAAGAATATTTAATTAAGTATATAAACGATAATATTAATTTTTCATGTAAAGGGTACACTGTATTACTAGTTCATTCACCAATAGAGATTATTAAAGAAGAAGTATTTAAGAATCTTAAATGTTCAAAGTATGTTGATCTAGTAATTTCAGGACATACTCATGGAGGAGTTACTCCAAATTTTATGAAAAAGTTTATGAAAGGAACTGGGCTATTTGAACCAACACCTAATCATAAAATAATTTCAAAGAAAAGTTATGGTAAATATCAAATAGGGGATACTACTTTTATAATATCTAGTGGAATTAAGAAATTATCACATACAAATAGTTTTAGAAAATTAGACTTTTTGTTTTCACCAGAAATAACAATTATAGATATCTAGTTATTTGACTTTTTCTAGTGAAAATGAAATAATTATTATAAATACAATAGGAGAAATATGAGAGCAAAGAAGAGTTTAAAAAATTTAGTTTTTAATGTCTTTCAACAGTTAATAGGTATATTAACTGGTTTTTTGCTTCCACCTCTTATTATTGCAAATTATGGTTCTAGTACTAATGGTCTTATTCAAACAGTAAAACAAATTGTTACTTATGCTCAAACAACTGGGGCAGGAATTGCAAGTGCTAGTACGTATGTTATGTATGAACCTATTGCAAAAAAACAATATAAAAAATTAAGTGGAATATTTAATGCAACTAAAAAGATGTTTATAAAAGCAGGTAACTATGCTTCGTTTATAATGCTTATGGTTGCCTTCATTTATCCGATATTTGTAAGAGATGATGTTAATATATTCACTGCATTTACTTTAGTTATTATGCTTGGTTTATGTGGAGTATCAGAGTTTTACTTTATTGGAAAATATCAGGCATTGTTTAGTGCTGATCAAAAGAATTATTTAGTATCAATTGCTCAAGCTTTAGGAAATATATTCAATATAGTTATTTCAATAGTTTTGATTAAACTAAAATGCGATATTGTTCTTGTTGAGTTTGGTGCAATGGCTGTTTATATAACACGTGTATCATTCTTATGGGTTCACTTTAAGAAACATTATTCTTATATAGATAAGAATGAAAAACCTTTGATGAATTCTATTTCACAAAGAAAAGATGCAGTTGTTCATGAGATTACTGCACTTGTAGTTAATAATAGTTCTGTATTATTAGTATCACTTATTTTAGGTCTTACTAGTGCATCAATATTTTCAGTTTATTTGTTAGTGTTCTCTGGACTTAATATGATAGCTGCGATTGTATCAAATGGAATATATGCATCATTTGGAGATGTTATAGCAAAGAAAGAAACGGCAGTATTACAAAAGTCTTATAACATATTTGAATGGGGATTTTTACTAGCTATATTTGTAATGTATGTTGTAGCATTCGTTATGATAATGCCATTTATTGCAATATATACAAGAAATATAACTGATGTTAATTATTCATTACCACTTCTTGGAATGTTATTTGTTCTTGTTGGTGTTTTAAATAATATAAAAATTCCTGCAAGAATGCTTGTTATGGCACATGGACATTTTAAAGAAACTAAGAAATATTCTTTAATTGAAATGTTATTAAATATATTTGGTCAAATAATATTTATTCCAATATTTGGAATTTATGGAGCATTAGTCGGATGCTTGTTATCTGTTATTTATAGAGCGATAAACTTTATCTGGTATGCTAATAAATACTTATTAAATATAGGTCATAAACGTGTTATTAAGAGGCTTATTGTATTTACAATACCAGCAGTAGGATTATGTTATTTATCAACATTTATTAATATAAATGCAACTGGATATTTAGCATGGGCTTTATGGGCACTTTGCATTACTATAGTAACTTTTGTTATAATGTTAGTAGTAGGTATCATTTTTGATAGATCTACTTTCAAAGATACATTAAATACTTTTAAAAGAATAGTTAAACATAGTTAGAGGTGAAAGTATGAAGAAGGACAAGAAAGTATTGGTAATAATACCAGCTTACAATGAAGAAGATAATATTGTTAAGACAGTAGAAGACATTAAGAAGAATGCTAAAGATGTTGACTATGTTGTTGTTAACGATGGATCTCGCGATAAAACATTAGAGATATTAAAGAAGAATAAATATAACTATATAGATTTAATTCAAAATCTTGGATTATTTGGTGCTGTTCAAACAGGACTTAAGTATGCTGTTGAACATGATTATGATGTTGCAATACAATTCGATGGTGATGGACAACATCAAGCTAAATACATTAAAGATTTAGTTAAAGAAATAGATGATAATAGTATTGTTATTGGTTCTAGATTTGTTAATAAAAGAAAACCATTTTCACTTCGTATGTTAGGATCAAGACTTATAAGCTTTGCTATATTAATTGCATGTTGGACAAAGATTAAAGATCCAACAAGTGGTATGAGAGCTTATGATAAAGAAACAATGAGAGAGTATGCAGATGATATTAATAATCCACCAGAACCTGATACTTTAGTATATATGAGATTAAAACAAAAGAAAGTAAAAGAAGTTCAAGTTGAGATGAATGATAGAGAGTTTGGTGAATCATCATTCAATATTACTCATACTATTAAATATATGACAAGAATGTTAATTTCAATATTCTTTATACAACCATTTAGAAAGAGAAAGTAGGCGATAATATGAATTTACAAATAGTATTAATAGTTGCTAGTTTAGTAACATTTATATATGTTATTGGTAGAATAAAAAAACACCAACTTAATATTGATGATTCAATTATCTGGATCCTTTGGTCAATTGTATTACTTGTATTAAGTATATTCCCTGGATTATCACATGCAATTTCTAACTTTTTAGGATTTGAATCTACAAGTAACTTTATATTAACTGGGTTTGTATTCCTTTTATATATCATGGTATTCTTCCAGAATATTAGAATATCAGAATTAAAAGAAAAGAATAAAAAGTTAATTCAAAGATTAAGTGTTGATAGAAAAAACGAGGAAGATAAAAAATAACATTAAGAAAGGAGCATTATTATGATAGTATTAAAACTTTTGGTCATTACAATATTTCTATTAGTTAGTTCTAAAAGTCTTGGTATTTTCGTTAGTAAGAAAACCTCTCTTTCTGCTGAAATATCACTAGGAATAGGTTATATGTTTAATATAGCCATCTTTTTCGTATGTAGCTTTATTCCAATGTATTTTAGACTGTCCACAGATTATTTAATGATTTCTGGGACTATATATTCAATTATTTGTTTTGCAAGTATTTGGTATGCAATTAAAAATAGAGAGCTCTTTAAATTTTCAAAAAAAGAAGTACTTGCTATTTTTATTGCTTTAGTATTTACTGCTTTATTTGCGCTATTTGTAGATTTTGGTTATGCAGATATGTATGATTCATATTTCTATAATATCTTATCTAATAGTGGAACTAAGGCAAATAAATTATCAATGATAAATCCATATAATGGAATATCTGATTTGCAAACATATTATAAATATATTTCATTTTATTTAGAGCCAAGTTATTTTGCTAATATATTTGAAATAACACCAGCTTATGTCGTACTTATTTGGCCATTTACTTTTATGGCATATTATTTCTTAGCAATTACGGCTTTAGGTGTAGCACGTATTTCTAAGAAGAATTATATAAATAATATTGTTAGTGTATTTATATTAACTACGTATACAACATTCTTTAGAGCACCATTTAATTATTTATATATAGTTAATATATTATTACCAATTTATTTATTCTATTTTGCTTTTAGATCGTTTAGAGATAAAAAGTTTGTTAGCGTGTATTACATTATATTTGTGGCAGCATCAGCTTGTTCATCAGCTATATTATACACATCTGCTGCATTCATATTAGCTTTATATATTTCAAGTTATATTAAGAAAAACTATGATAAATTAGATATATTATTTAAACTTGCAATACCTACATACTTACTTGCATATTTGTATATGCTTGAAAGTAGTAGAACAATTAAAGCGGTTATTATAGCTTTAATACCACTTTTAATAATTGGTTTTATAATAAGATTTAAACTTGTTAAACGTTTTGCAAGAGATGTTGCAATATTCTTATTAATTGTTATTCCAATTACATTTGTAGTTGCACCAAGAGATAGTAAATTAAAACAATTCTCAAGTGCCTTTGTAGGTCGTGGTGTAGTAGCAGATAAACTGATTACTACAACCGAAGACGTTTGTGTTAGTAATGAAATTGAAGTTAAAGATGTAACAGTTGATACTGATTACAATATGTTTGGTACATCAATGAAGTATATTTATGAAGGTAATACTTCGCTTCTTAATAGTGCATTAATTGCAGGAACACACTCTATATTTATGTATGGGGGATTACTATTCTTTGCAATATATGGATTCTTCTATAGAAGAAAGAAGCATGTTTATAAGATGTTTATAATATATTTAGTATTATTCTTTAATCCTTTCGTATCAAAAGGTTTAGCACTTATAACTATGGATCTTAATAATAGAATATATTTATTCTTTAATACATTCTATGCAATATTTGGTATTGTTTGGTTCTTTGAATGGCTTGAAGAGTTAGATATTAAGTTTATTAATAAATGCGTTAAATATTTCTATATTCCTTATGCATTCTTATTATGCTTATCAGTTTACTCTTATGTAGCTTTATTGAAGACAATAGATTATAAGAATACAAGTATGCTTTATAAAATACCAAATAACTTAGTAGAAGCAAGTGATGAAGTAAATAGTATTGTTAGTACAAAACGTAGTGAGAGCAAACCAATTGTATTCTATTCAATAGATACATTAGGATTATCAGTACTTGATAAGAATCCAAATGATAACTATAAACTTGTAGATAGTAAAATATTTAAAGATTATTATTTCTATCCAAATATTTTAACTAATAAATCATTAGTACATTTATATTTTGCATCTAATGGAGAATATGATTTTGATGAGATAAGACCTAATATAGTAGATGGTAAATACAGTATTAAAAACTGTGGTATTAATAATTTATTAACAAACTATAAAGTTGATTACATAGTACTAGGTAGTAAGTATAAAGATGCTTATGATAAGATAAAAGACGATTATGAAATTGTCTATAACAAGAATGATGTTTTAGTACTTAAAAGGAGTAGATAGTAATGAAAGATCTTACAATTATAATTAAGACACTTGATAGATATATATGCCTTAAACCACTTATTAAATCAATACTTAAAAAGTATAGTGATGTAAAGATATTAATAGGTGATGACAGCTTAGTTAGTTGTAAAGAAAAGATTAAAAAGGATTTTAAGGGAAAAGATAATATCATAGTATATGATCTTCCTTATGATTGTGGTCTTGCATATGGTAGAAATATCTTAGTTAGTAAAGTTAAAACAAAGTATTTTTGTTTATGTGATGATGACTTTGTATTTGACAAAAAGACTGACTTAGAAGTTCCACTTCAAATTCTTAAAGATAAGAACTTAGATATTATTGGTGGATATATTAGAAACTATAAAATCGAAAAAAGTTTTAAAGATAAAATAATTAAGATTGGACAAGCTATATTTCATTATGAGCTTCCAACAAACTATATTGGAACAATTGAAAGAGATAAAGATGAATTAACTGCAAATTATACTGTTCATGAATTTCCAACTTATCAAGAATCTGATTTAGTATTAAATTTTTTTATTGCTAAAACTGATGTAGTAAGAAAATATCCATGGGATAATGATTTAAAATTACATGAACATACAGCATTTTTCTATAATGCTAAAAAGCATAATTTAAAAATTGCGTTTACAAACAAATTATCTGTAAGACATTGTCCAATTCAAAAGAAGAATTACAATCAATATAGAAAAAGAAACTATTTCCATGTATTTATGGAAAAAGAAAAACTTAATAAAGTAACTTCTATTTATGATGATGATAGAGGTACAGTTGTAACAACTCTTCCAGAGATTAAAAATATATTTATAAGCTTTGTAATACCATTCTATAATTGTGGTAAGAAAGCAAAGATGCTTATTAAATCTTTGAAAGATCAAACATATAAAAACTTTGAAGTAATACTTGTTAATAATAATTCAAAGGATAATAGTGTAGAATTAGTTAAGAATCTTATTGGTGATGATAAAAGATTTAAGATTATTAATGAAAAGAAGCAAGGACCTAATCATGCTAGATTTGCTGGATATAAACATGCTAAGGGTGAATTTATATACTTTGCAGATATAGATGATTTCTTAGATGATGATACACTATATCAAATGGTTAAAGTAATATCTTCTACTAACTGTGATGTAGTAGTAGGTAATTATAATGAGTTGAATAGTCAATTGTTCTTAAATAGAGCAATGATTGGTGCTAAGAATACAAAAGAAAATTTAAAAGAAAATAATGAATTCTTCTTTTATAAACCAGCTCTATGGAATAAGCTTTTTAGAAGAAGTTTAATTAAAGATAATTTCTTTACTTATACATCAATTGGAGAAGATATGGTATTAACATTTAATATCATGGCTGCTGCAAATGATATAAGATATGTAGATTTTTATGTTTATAACTATATACTTGCTGATGATGGATTATCTTCACTTGTAAAAATAAATCATTTATTACAAATGAAAGATACTGCAGCAAACTTAATTGATACATTTAAGAAAAATAATAAATATGATTTATATAAAGAAGAAGTTGATTACATTATAATAACTCATATGCTTTATAGAGCATTTAGAGGAATGCTTTTAAAAGATAAGAGTGAAAGAGACGAATTAAGAAAAACTACAATTGAATTTTTAGATACAATTGAAGTTAAGAAAAATAAATATTATAAAAAGTCTTTTGTTTATAAAAGAGTTAGAGGATTAGTATATAGTAAGTTTTGGTATAACTCTCATTTTATGAGATGGTGTGTTAAATTATTATTTACTAATAAGTTTTTCAATAAGATATTAAAGAAATTAGATAAGTAGGTGTTTTATGAAAGTACAAGTGTTAATGTCAGCATGTAAAGTTAATAAAATAGAAGATTTAGTTAAAAATAAGAATATTAAGAATGCAGTAATTGTTAATCAAATGATGCCTAAATATAAAGAAGAAAAATATAAAGATATGATTATGTATTCTTATGATGAAAAAGGTCTATCAAAGTCTAGAAATAGACTTCTTGAACATGCTACTGGTGATATAGGTATTATTACTGATGATGATATTACATTTGTAAAAGATTATGATAAATTAATAGAGAAAGCTTATTTAGAAAATCCTAAAGCAGACATTATTATATTTAGTGTTAAAAGAGGGGATGAAATAATAGGTGGTAGTAAGAAGTTTACTTATAATAAGATTACTATCTTAAAAGTAGTTTCATTCCAAATAACATTTAGAGTTAATAAAGTAAGAGAAAAAGGTGTTCGTTTCGATGAAAACTTCGGAATAGGTGCAACTTTTGGATCAGGAGAAGAAAACATATTCTTATCCGATTGTTTGAAAAAAGGATTAAAGATAATACATGTACCTGTTATTATTTGTTCACATCCTGATGAAGCAACAACTGGAGAAAAGTGGACAGAAAAAGAGATAAAGACAAAGGGTGCAGTAAGTAAAAGAATCTATAAACTAGGTGTTCTTTATAAATCTTATATGCTTATTACAAAGCATAAATATTATAAAAAAGATTATTCTTTTGCTAAGTTTAATAAACTATATAAAACTGGTAAAAAAGAATATAAGAAATTAAATAAATAGTGGAGGGCTTATGGACGTTTCAATAATTATTCCAGTATATAACAATGAACATTATGTTAAAGAATGTATTGATAGTTTAATTAATCAAGAAACAAAATATAAATATGAGATTATTGCTATAAACGATGGATCTAAAGATAAAAGTTTAGAAGTTCTTAAAAGTTATGGTAATAAGATAGTAGTAATTGATAAGAAAAATTCTGGGCCTGGGGATACTAGAAATGTTGGTATTAAGAAAGCTAAAGGAAAATACTTAATGTTTGCAGATAGCGATGATTATGCAAGAAGTGACTTTGTTGAAGTAATGGTAAGTACTTTAGAAAAAGAAAAAGCAGATGTTGTTATTTGTGACTTTATGAGAATAGATCCTGATAAAACATTCCATCAAAATAAAGGACCAGCAGGTACTTATTTAAAAGGTCATATAAATGATGTTTTAATGATGGATTTTCATTCAATGAATAAAATATTTAAAAAAGAATATTTTAAAGATGATTTATATCCAAAGGGAATGTTCTATGAAGACGTTGTATTAATACCTAAACTATTATTGAAAGCTAATAAAATAGTTAAAATAGATGAACCACTTTATTATTATAGAAATAATATTAAAGGAACTACTAATGTAATAAACTATACTAATTATGATTTATATACTGCTATTACTATGATAGATGAAGATTTTAGAAAAGCAGGATATTTAGAAGAATTAGAGTTTATGTATATCAATAGTGTTCTTGTTGATTTATTAATTAAAATAGTTAAATCAAAAGATCCTAAGAAGAAAGAGAAGTTCTATAACTTAAAGAATAAAGTAGTAGAAAAATATCCTAAGTGGTATAAAAATTCATATATTAAAAAATGTAAGTTTACTAAGAGAATGTACTTACATTGCTTAAGAAGAAATTATTGGTGGATAATTAATAAAGTATTTAGTAGGTAATATTATGTTTATGTTTATTGTTTATGTTTTCATTTTATTTATAGCTAGTATTGGTTGTGGAAGCTTTATTAAGAAAGATAGTAAGTTATTTCCTTTACGTAGTATTATAGGATTTTGTGCTTATTTAGGAATTACACAACTAGTATACTATCCATTACAGTACTTTAAAGTATCATCAACGGTTATGAATATTGTAACGTTTTTGATGCTTTCTTTTGCGTTTGTATATGGGCTATTTAAAATGAAAAAAGAAGACTTTAAATTTTTGAAGTCTTATGAGTTTTGGATAATTCTAATAGCAGTATTTTTAATTACAAAGATAATACCAGGAGTGGATGCTGGTGATGACTCGTTCTACATGAGTTTATTTAAAGATAATGCTAATATAGGAAGTATTAATAAAATAGATCCAAGAGTAGGTAGTGTAGGTATTATTGACCCAGTATACTTGTATCAAGGATTCTATGTATTGATGAGTTTCTTATACTTTGTACAAGACTTGTTATTTAAAGGGGATATAAGTAATATCTTTATATCTTTTAGAACTACTATGTCTTTGTTTGCAGTAATATTCTCATCAATCATATTTGTATATGTTAAAGATAATTTGAAGACTAAAAAGAATAGTAAAATATTTTACTTTGTTGAACTATTAGCATTCTTCTTAGTAGCAGTATTAGAGTGGACTCATATCTATTGGGGATCATTTATGATATTCCAAATATTTGTTCCTTTAGAAATGATATTATTTACTCTTTATCTTAAAGATAAAGAAAAATATAAATATATATTATTAATAGTTAACTTAGGTACTTTATCATTAGCTTCATCAATGTTATTCTTATTTGCGATAATAGCATTTGGATATTTCGCATATGAAATATTTATTACAAAGAAAGCTAAATGTATGGATTACTTATTAATGCTTTTACCATCTTTTGTATATGCAGTATTTGTATTTGATAAGTTTATATTAGTACCACTTATATTATTAGTAATTATATTGATGTATAAGAATTATGAGCAATTAGATAAATTCATAAATAAATATGTTAAATATGTTGTAGTAGTGCTTCCATTAATATTTACAGTATTATCTTATATACTATATCAAGGATTTAGTATTGAAACATATAGAGTAAGTAAAGTTACACTTTTATATAATGTTGTAATTTCCTTATATAGTATTTATCTAATAGTAAAAAAAGAGAAGATTAATCCTTCTATATTTGCATTTATGATTGTTGTATTTATATTCTTTAATCCATTAACTGAGCCATTTGTGTCTCATTTTATGACATCAACTCATGTTTATTATAGATTATTTTATATAACAAGAAATCCATTTATAGTAACAGTAGTATTCTTAAGTATTTATGAAACTTGTATAAAGCATAAATTTAAGAAATATTTAAAACCATTATTTATTTGTGGAATGTGTTTGTTACTTGCAAACTATGGGAAGAATTTCTTATCTAGTACAGTACTATTAGATGATTATAATATTAAGTATGATTATTTATTAAGAGAAGATTATTATTCTAAAGAGCTAGGAAAAGAAGTTAGTAAACTTCCAGATAATTCTAATATATTCTCAATATATTTTGCTCCTAGAATGTATAAAGATGAACTTGTAACAACTGTTGCAAGATATCCTGAAAAACATGAATGGAGATGGAATGCAATTGTAAGAGTTCTTTATGGAACAGATGAACTTACTGAAAGTTTGTATGGATATTTTATTAAAGAAATAAAAGATAATCATTACGATTATATAATTACTTACAATATAAAAGAAAAAAGAGCTAGGTATTCAAATGAATTATTTGATATAATGTATGAGAATGATATGTTTGTATTAATCAAAGTTAAGGAGGATTTATGGGAAAGATAGTTACAAAAATTAAAAGTTCAAAAATAGTAAATTCTGGAGTTATAAAAAAGGTTAAAGATAAAATATATTTTAAGTTTATTAATCCTAAAGAAGAGAAGAAAACTGATAAATATAGAGTAGAGATAATTGAAAAGTTTGGTAAGATTTGTGATGGTTGTCACTGGCAATTATTAAGTGGAGCATTACTAAGATATCATAGAGATAATACAATGGATGGACAAGACTTAGATTTCTTTTTACTAAGAGATGACTTCGAAAAGATTAAGAATAAATTCTTTGAAGAAGGATTTAAGATACATCAATTGTTTATTGATGAACAAAAAAGAATTGATGAATATAGATTTGATTATAAGGGTTGTGAAGTAGATGTATTCTTAGTAGATAAAGAAAAGAAAGGACATACTCATAGATTTACTATGGAACGTCCTAATGCTAAGAAATATAAGAAAGAAGTTAAAGGTAATACTCAAATAATAACTGGTAAAGATATAGTAAGTTATGAGAGAAAACTTCATTACTTTGATAAATCAACTGATTATGAATATAAGACTACATCATTTAAAGGACCTAAAATGATTGAAGAATCTATATTTGATATTTATGGTAAGAATTGGACTTTCTATGATCCAACATATGATCCAAGAACTTGTCCAGAAAACAATATGCCTATTGAACATGAGAATGCAACATCTTTAGTATTCATTAAGGCATTAACAAGTTATGATGATATATATAAAGATATTAAGAACTAGATAATAGTTCTTTTTCTTTTTTCTAAACATATATTTTAGCGGTGATAATATGTTTATTAAAAAGATTGATGAAAGAGTAAGACTCTTTTTCTTAATACTTGTTTTCTTACTTATAGTAATAATTTTAAGAGTTATATATATTCAAATAGTAGAATATGACAAATTAAACAGTATGGCCAATGATTTATGGAGTAGAAATCTTCCTCTTGCTGCAGATAGAGGGCTTATTCTTGATAGAAATGGAGAAGTACTTGCTGATAATATAACTACAACTAGTTTAGTTCTTATACCATCGCAAATAGAAAATAAAGAAGAAGTATCTCTTAATTTAGCAAATATATTAAATGTTTCAAAAGAAGAAATGGATAAACATGTTTATAAGGATGTTTCAATAGATAGGGTACATCCTTTTGGAAGACAACTGTCTTATGATATTGCTGATAAAATAGAAAAACTTAATTATAAAGGAGTTTATTTAGTTAAGGAATCTAAAAGATATTATCCATATGGGAATATGCTTTCTCATGTTTTAGGGTATGTTGGAATAGATAATCAAGGTTTATCTGGAATAGAAGCACAATATAATGATTATTTAACTGGTGTTGATGGTGCAATTAAATATTTTAGTGATGCTAAAGGTAATAGTTTAAAATTATCAGATATTTATGTATCTCCTCAACAAGGTATGAATCTATCTTTAACAATCGATATTAGAATACAAAAATCAATTGAAAGAGAACTTGATAATATAGTATCTATGTTTTCACCAGATATGGCTCTTGCTGTTGTAATGGATCCTAATAGTGGAGAAGTACTTGCAATGAGTTCTAGACCTAATTTTGACCCAAATAATTATCAAGAATATGATATTGAAACGATTAATAGAAATCTTCCTATATGGGCTTCTTATGAGCCAGGAAGTACATTTAAAATAATTACTATGTCATCTGCTATAGAAGAAAAAGTTGTTGATATATTTAAAGATACTTTTTATGATTCTGGAAGTGTTACAATTAATGGCACAAGAATTGGATGTTGGAAACCAAGTGGGCATGGGCTTCAAACTTTTTTACAAGTATTAGAAAATTCTTGTAATCCAGGATTTGTTAGACTTGGAAATCTACTTGGAAAAGATAAACTATTTTCTTATATAGACTTATTTGGTTTTGGGCATAAAACAGGAATTGATTTAAATGGTGAAAGTGAAGGTATTATTTTTTCACTTGATAAAGTAGGAGATTTGGAACTTGCTACAACGGCCTTTGGTCAAGGTGTTAGTGTTACACCAATCCAACAAGTGACAGCAGTTAGTGCAGTTGTTAATGGTGGTAATCTTTATAGACCTTATATTGTTAAAAGTATATTAGAACCTGAGACAAATAGTGTTATATCTTCTTTTGGTAAAAAGTTTGTTAGAAAGACAGTTAGTAAGGAAACAAGCGATACAATGCGATATGCATTAGAAAATGTTGTAGCCCGTGGTGGTGGGAAATACGCCTATATTGATGGTTATAGAATAGGTGGTAAAACAGGTACTGCCCAAAAAGTAGAAAATGGCAAGTATTTAGTTAATAACTACATAATGAGCTTTATGGCTATAGTTCCTGCGAATAATCCACATGCAGTTTTATATCTTGCAATTGATAACCCTAAGAACACAGCCCTTTTATCTAGTTATACAACAGCACCGATAGCAAAAAAAATCTTGCTTGATATTATCGACATATTAGAAATACCAAGACAAGATGGTGGAATAGAAAAAGTAAAACAGTGGGATGATATAACATATATCACTGTACCTAATGTAATTGGTTTATCTATTAAAGAAGCGAGTAGAGTATTGTATCCTGTTGAAATAGAAGTATCAGGTAGTGGTGAAAAAGTAATAGAGCAATCTCCAAAAGAAGGGGAAAAAATAGATATCAATAGTAAAGTAAGAATATTTTTGGGATAAAAAAAATCAGTTTTTTAAACTGATTTTTAACTATATATTTCTAGTTTTCTTTCTATTAATAGTGATGTTAAGAAATAATCAACTGCTGATATTCCAGCAAATACTGCCCAATATACATATATATTTATTTCTCTAAAATCTACAAGCATATTAGCATAGAATACTATTAAATAGAATGTAACAATTGTTAGGATTACTCCTACAACAAGATTATTACTTTTTGGAAAAATACTTTTTATTAATACAAAGAATAATACAACTGCAGACATAAATGTTAATGAAGTTAAGAATAGAGTAACTGCTAGTTTTAAGAAAATTACGAAATCTAAATTTTCCAAAATAACTTTTAATCCTTCGAAAGTATTTTCAATTCCAACTCCTTTAATAGATATAAATATAATTCCAAGAAGTCCTGTTAGTAAATAGAATAAATTTATTATTATTCCAAATAAATATTTGGCTAAAAGTATTTTCTTTGGTGGTATTGGAATCATACTTTCTAACAAGAATGTCTTCTTAGTAAATGTTTTATTCACTTTAAAAGTACCAGCGAAATATGAACCAAGAAGAGATCCCATTAATATTAAAGCAAATAATAATGCAACTAGTCCAATTAGTGGATTGCTACCAGCTTCTTTACTATTCATTGGTAGTATCAAATATAATAAATATATTGCAATTATAAATATAAATAACTTATATCCTTTTTTAAAGAAATCTTTTAATTCCCATTTAATATAACTAAACATTACTGAACACCTCCAAATAATAATCTTCTAAGTCTTTTCCTGATTCTTTTATATTAAATTGTGCTGCTATTACACCACGATCTAGGAATATAGCATCATCTAATATAGGTTCAGTATCTTTAATTAAGTGTGTAGAAATTAGTATTGTGTTATTATCATTTAATGTTTGTTTAATAACAGTTAACATTTCATGTTTGATAACTGGGTCTAAGCTTCCTAATGGTTCATCAAGTAGATAGATAGGAACTCTTCTAGCAAGAGTAAGCATAAGTACTGCTTTTTCTTTATTACCTTTAGATAATTCCTTGATCTTATCTTCTGGATAAAGCTTTAGTTTTTGACATAATTCAAGAGCATATCCATAATCAAAGTCTTTAAACATATCTCTATAATAGTCCATAGCATTTTTAATAGTCATACTGTCATATAAGTACTCTCTATCTGGCATAAAAGAAATATATTTTCTAGTTAAGTAACTTGCTTTTTCCCCACAAATATAAATTTCTCCTTCTTGTTGTCTAATAATTCTCATAATAGTTTTGATAAGAGTTGTTTTACCACTACCATTAGGTCCTAAAAGACCAATTATTTTTCCTCTTTTAATTGAAACACTTACGTTTCTTAGAGCAACTTTTCTTCCATACTTTTTAGTAATATTTTGTAATACAATTAAGTCGTCCAATTTTTATTTCACCTCTTTATTATAGAGTAGCAGTAATCACTAATTGTTGTCAATTGTTTGAATCTATAATTATTATTTATTGACTTTATTTTTCATTAAGTTGTATATTTATATTGGTATTTGAATAAATATTTAAAAGAGGATGACATTTAATATTTTATATGATAAAATTAATTGGCTTGAGGTGAAAAAATGGGAATACTATTATTAACAAAATCAGTATTTGCAATTATGATTGGTTTCTTACTTGCAATAGTATTAGGTTTATTATTAATTCCATTTCTTAGAAGAAAAAAGATAGGTCAAAGAATTAGTTCTTTTGTTGGAGAAGCTCATAAGAAAAAAGAGGGGACTCCTACAATGGGAGGATTAATATTTGTTATTCCAACGCTTTTAGTAACGTTTGGTTTAATATTTACGGATAAACTTGATTTAACTCCGGAACTTATAATTATTTTATTTGTGTTCCTCGGTTACTCGTTTATTGGATTCCTTGATGATTTTTTAAGTATAAAGAAGAAAAATAATGAAGGCCTTACCACATATCAGAAGTTATTCTTGCAATTAATAATTGCACTTGTATTCTTCTATTTGTATATGCAAAGTGGTGGAAAGACAGCACTTGTATCATCAACATTAGGAATAGATGTTGAGATGGGATGGTTCTACGGAGTTTTCTTGTTGTTCATATTAATAGGAGCTTCGAATGCAGTTAACTTAACTGATGGACTTGATGGTCTTGCTGGTGGATTATCGGCAATAGCGTTTATAGCATTTGGACTTATTTCAATTGTTGTTGGTTATGTAGAAATTGGTATATTTATATTTATTTTAGTTGGAGCTTTAATGGGATTCTTGATATTCAATACGCATCCAGCGAAGATATTTATGGGAGATACCGGTTCGCTTGCTTTGGGAGCAGTTATGGCTGCTGTAGCAATACTAACACACAGAGAAATAACATTATTAATTGTTGCAAGTGTATTTGTTGTTGAAACACTAAGTGTAATAATTCAAGTAATATGGATGAGATTATTCCATAAGAAATTATTCTTAATGACACCACTTCATCATCATTTTGAAAAACTTGGATGGTGTGAGACTGATATAGTAAAACTATTCTGGGTAGTAGGATTAATCCTTACTATGGCAGGAGTATACTTCGGTGTTTGGTTATAAAAGAACTTTATGTTCTTTTTTTTGTTTTAAAATATAAAATATATTAGGTGGTTTAATGAACAAGAAATATGGTCTATATCTATTCTTTGTATCAATTCTTTTAATTGTCTTTGGAATAATAATGATTTATTCATCATCTAGTGTATGGGCATTGTATAAGTTTGGTAATTCATTTAAATATGTTATTAATCAAACACTATTTTTTGTTATTGGATTGTTCTTAATATATTTAATTAATAAAATAGATATTGGTTTTTATTATAGAAATGCTTTTAAGATATTTATTGTTTGTTTAATACTTTTGATTCTTGTATTAATTCCTGGAATAGGTAGTGTAAGAAATGGTAGTAGAAGTTGGTTTGGAATAGGTTCATTTGGAGTTCAACCAAGTGAAGCGATTAAGATAAGTTTAATAATATTAACAAGTAAATATTTATCTAAATCTAATAAGTTTATTAAAGATATTAAAAAGGGAGTATTACCAATTCTTTTTATTACTTTATTGGTATTTGGACTTATTATGTTACAACCTGATTTTGGAACAGGTATGATTATAGTTATTAGCATATTAGCTCTTCTTTTTATTGCAGGTGTTAGTTACAAATTTTTCTTATCATTATTCTTTGTTGGTATATTTGGAATAGTTGGACTTATTATTGCTGCACCATATAGAATGAATAGAATAACTTCATTCTTAAATCCTTGGAGTGATCCACTAGGAACTGGTTTTCAGATTATTCAAAGTTTGTATGCAATAGGGCCTGGTGAAATTAAGCGTTGGCGATAATTCTCTTAATTTGAGATTAATTCTCAATATTAGAGATTTATTTTTTTATGTGATATTTGTTATTCTTATGATAGCGCGCCTCATGCGTGTTTTATTTTGGAAGAAAGGAGAGTTACATGAATGAACATGATTATTTAATTACATCGTTAACTTATGAAAGAATAAAAAAAATAGTATCTGAATATGATGCTCATAGAAAAAAATTAATCATTAGTCATATTCCAATTAAATGTATTAAAAAAGCATCTTGGATAAACTACAAAAGTTAATTTTTATTTTTAGTTTGCATAAAGTTGACTTTTATAATAATCGTTCTTATTCATAGTATTATTAAATAGGTACCTTTTTGAGAGGGTGATATTATGAGTGTTCAAAGAACAGATTTGGTTAAAATGGGACAACATTTGGCTACGCTTAGAAAAAATAAAAAGATGACTCAAATGAAGTTAGCTGAAATATTAGATGTATCTAATAAAACGGTTTCTAAATGGGAAAAAGGAGATATAGCTCCTGATATAACTTTATTAAAACCATTAGCAGATGTTTTAGAAGTAAGTGTAGATGAATTATTGTTAGGAGATAATGTTGATAACTCTAATTATGTTGTGAGTTATTATAAGAAGTTTACTAAGAAAAGATTTTTAAAAGAAATTTCAATTCTAACAACTATAGTATTATTAATAGTAATATTGGTTGCAGCAATCGAAAGATACTATACTTGGAGTGTAGATATATTAACTGGTGAAGATGATAACTATGCTCATGGTTATGTTTTTAAAAATAATGATAATCTTAAATTATTAATTGATAGTATAGATTTAGATCCAGATTTTAATAATATAAAAGTTAAGACTATTAAAGTATCACTAGTTTCTAATGATGAGATACTTGTTAAGAAAGAATCAACTTATTCTGATATGTTTTTAGTTGATGCACTTGATAAAGTAATGCTTTTTTATGAGAACAATATAGGTGATTTAAATATGGATGATTTGTTTTTAAACATCGAATATAGCACTGATGGTGTTAATAAAGAATATATTAATATATTTCTAAAAAAATGAGAATTGATGTAATTCTCTTTTTTTTGGATTTAATTTTTTCTTTTTCTTTTTTATTTTAGAAGTGAAAGGAGGACTTATGAAAAATAAATTACTTATATTTCTATTTGCATTTGTATTGTTGATTCCAACTGTTGCTTTTGCACAAAATGATCCAGAAGAAACTGATATTGACGAAGGGTTTACTGTTGTTGCAGAAACAACTAAATATTATAAAACTATAACAACTTTTAATTCAGAAGATTTTGAATCTGAAGAAAATGTATTTAATGCAATGCGTAATAGTGTTAGCTCAGTAACTATTGAAGTAACTGAAGAAGAATATAATAACGCTAGAGAAGAAGATCATATTATACGTAGTAATCCAACTACAATTGAAACTACTTATAAACGTATGACTACTTCTATTGCTTCTAATGGAAGTTATTATAGATATAAGAATATCTTAAACTGGAAATATATTCCTTCAGTAAGATCATATGATATTATTGCAATCGGTTTCTTAGGTGATGTAAAACCACATGGTATTCCATCATTTGTAGAAAATTATTGTAGACCAAATGGTAATTGTTCAACAATTACTCAGGATACAGTACAAATCTTCACTTATGGATCAGGAACATCTTTTTCGCTTCCATCAGGTGATTTAGCTTCTTTAAAAGCAACATTCTGGTTTGATGTTGAAAAGAATACTAATAATACAATAACAATTCAAAAAGCATATGGTGATTATGCACATGCAACTACTACTGTAAGTATACTTGATGCAACAAATTATCAAGTTATTCAATCATCAGGAATAGTACTTGGATCATCTATTTCTTCATCTTATGATAATATTCAAGTAGCTGATGCTTCTTGGTATGGTACATGGTAGAAAATAAAAGCGTATTTATATACGCTTTTTTTGTTATATTTTATTTCTTATTAAATATCTTTTACTAGGTGACTTTTATGAACAAAGTAGGAATATATATTAGATTATCTAAAGAAGATTTAAATAGTAATTTATCAAGTAGTGAAAGTGTAATAAATCAAGAAAAGTTATTAACTAAATATGTTAACGATAATAACTATATATTAGTTAATAAGTATATAGATGATGGTTATAGTGGTACAAATTTTGATAGACCTTCTTTTAAAAGAATGGTTAAGGATATTGAAAATAATTTAATAGATACAGTAATAGTAAAAGATTTATCTAGACTAGGTAGAGATTATATTAAAACAGGTGAGTATATTGAGAAGTGGTTTCCATCACATAATATTAGGTTTATATCTATACTTGATGGAATAGATACTTATTATGATTTATCTAATAATGAAATGGCTCCTTTTAAATCAATTATTAATGATATGTATTCTAAAGATAATTCAAAAAAGATTAGAGCAGCTTTAAAGACAAAACAAGAAGAGGGAAAGTGGGTAGGAGGATGTACTCCCTTTGGTTATACTAAAGATCCTCTTGATAAGAATCATTTAATAATTAATGAAGAAGAAGCTAAAATAGTAAGAATTATCTTTTCTCTTGCTTTAGAAGGATATTCAATTAACTATATTGCAAATTACCTAACTAACTTAAACATTCCAACTCCATCTATTGTTAGATCTAAAAAATCTAAATATTCTTATTTAGGTTTATGGAGTCCAGTATCAATAAAAAATATATTAACAAATGAATTATATACAGGTGATATGGTTCAGAATAGAAGAAGGAAAGTTAATTATAAAATTAAAAAGATTATTAAGAACGAAAAAGAGTCTTGGATAATTGTTAATAATACTCATGAAGCAATTGTTAAAAGAAAAGATTTTTTAGAAGTTAATAGACTATTAAAAATAAATAATAAATTATCTAAGAAGTGTGATAGAAGACTTCTTGAAGGTTTAGTGTATTGTTCTTCTTGTAATAAAAAATTAGTGTTACAAAAGGGTAAGTACGAATACTTTGTTTGTAATACTTATAGAAAATATTCTAGATTGGGATTATGTACAAATCATTCGATAAGTAATAATAAACTTGAAGAAGAAGTATTAAAGATTATTGATTCGGTTATTAATAAAATAAAATTTGATAATGTTAATATTAGTAATAAAGATAATAGAAAGAATGAAGAACTTAAAAGAAAAATAGAGATTTTATACTTAGATAGATTAAATAATAATATAGATATAGATTTATATAAAAAGATTAAAAGTAATTTAGAAAAAGAATTCGTTGAAAAAAAAGATATTAATATAAAAGAATATGTTTTGAATAATAAAAGAAGTTTAGTAATTAAACTTATTGATAAAATAATTGTTCATAGAAATAAGATGATAGATATTTATTTCAATTTTTGTCGCTTTTAATATGTTTCTGGTGGATTGATTGGTATGGGGTTTCTAAACTCTAGACAAAAGCAGTTTTATTTGCCTGAACCTCAAACTGATTTTATATTTTCAATTATTAGTGAAGAGTTTGGCGTTTTAGGTGTAATAATTGTTGTTAGTTTGTTTTTGCTCTTTCTATACTTAGGTTTTAAGATTGCCATTAATTCATCAAATGCTTTTAATAAGTATTTAGCGTTTGGTTTAGTCTTTCAAATAATTGTGCAAGCAATTCTTAACTTATCTGTTGTTATAGGTCTGATACCTGTTACAGGGGTAACACTTCCGTTCTTATCTTATGGTGGTAGTAGTTTATTAATTAGTATGGTCAGTGTTGGTATACTAATTAAAATATCTAAATCATAAGTAATTATTGCATTTAAAGGCATTTAATTGTATAATATCTCACTGTTGGAGGGTTAATTATGAGTGATATTAGATTATGTGCATATGCTTGTGTTGTTACTAATGAGAATAGAGATTTATTTTCACATCTTGCAGAAGAAGGAACAGGATATATTGGAATAGATTATGATTTTATAAACCCACCTAAAATAACTGAGTTCTTAGGAGACCATAGCTATTCAGCTGGTCATATACATGCTTACAGTGATGGTTATTGTTCATGTGAAATATTTGATCCAGAATATGCAGCATTAATAGGGCAAGATTATAAAGAGATAAGTGGGGAAGAATCATTACCTAAAGAAGTGTTTACAACAACAAGTGATTTAGATAAAACAAGATTTAAAAGAATGAAAGAGTTTCTTGATAAGAAGGGTGTTACAATAGTTTATAGTCAAGATCTTCAAGTAGAATTAGAAATAGCAAAAAGGAATCATTTAATATAAAAGTATTAACTTAAGGGTTAATATTTTTTTAATTTTTAACAAACTTTTCACAGTAATGTCATATTTCCTTTCTAAAATGTTTTTTATAGAAAGGAGGATTTATTAATGAGTAGATCTTTAAAAAATACTTTAATGATTATAGTTATATTTATATTATTACTTTGTTCTTTTTTAACTATATATAATGAAATAAATTTATCAAAAAATGATTCTTTTGAAATGAATCAATCACATTTGGACCTTTCTCCTAAAGATATACCGAATAACTTTAATTTTAATAATATACAACCAACACCACAAAACGATGATATAAGTATAAATGATTTTCAAAGTAGTAGTGAAAACAATAGCATGAGACAGTATGGAAGAGATAATAGAGGATATCAAAACTTTGGACCTTCAATAAAAAGTCATAGATCAATATCTGTTGCAAGTATAATAATTCTTTTCTTCAATAGTGTTGGTATTGCTCTTACAACTATGTATCTAATAGTATCTAAGTTTAATAAGGACTCATATAAAAAGACTTTTGAAAATCCAAATAACATGATAATCTTTTCTACATGTTCTATAGGAATAACTATGTTCTTAGTTATTTTTGAAGTAATAATTACAAATGTATTATTATAAATAAAATAAGAGAATTTAATATTCTCTTTTTATTTATTTCTTAATTAAATATATGATATAATTTTTATGTTAGTGGAGGATTTATGAGAAACGTTGGAACAGTAGTACGTGGAATTCGTACACCAATAATTAAAGAACATGATGATTTAGCATCTATAGTTGTTGATTCATTAATGAAAGCACAAGAATCTGAAGGATTTAACTTTAGAGATAAGGATGTAGTTGCAATTACTGAAGCTGTTGTAGGAATTAGTGAAGGTAACTATGTTAGTGTTGATGATATTGCAACAGATATGAAGAATAAATTTCCAAGTGGAAATGTAGGAGTTGTTTTCCCAATATTAAGTAGAAATAGATTTTCTATGATCTTAAAAGGAATAGCAAGAGGAATGAATAAGATTACTATGCTTTTATCTTTCCCAAGTGATGAAGTAGGAAATGGTATTCTTGATGAAGATGTTTTAGATAATAGTGAATTCAATCTATCAAGTGTAATTAGTGAAGAAGATTATAAAAAGACTTTTGGTTCATGGTTACATCCGTTTACTGGAATTAATATGGTTGATTTCTATAGAGATTTAATTAAATCTCAAAATTGTGAAGTAGAGTTTGTATTTGCAAACGATCCTAAAGCAATACTTAATTATACAAAAGATGTTTTAACATGTGATATACATACAAGATTTCGTACTAAGAAAATGTTACAAGAAGCTGGTGCAGAAACTATATATGGCTTATTTGAAATAATGAATGCACCAATTGGTAATAGTGGATTTAATCCTGAATATGGACTTCTTGGATCAAACAAATCTACTGAAGAAAGATTAAAATTATTCCCTAAGACAGGAGATAAATTAGTTGAAACAATTCAAAATAAATTAAAAGAATTAACTGGAAAGACTATTGAAGTAATGGTTTATGGAGATGGAGCATTTAAAGATCCAGTTGGAAAAATTTGGGAGTTAGCAGATCCTGTTGTATCACCAGCATTTACAAGTGGTCTAGTAGGGACTCCAAACGAAATTAAACTTAAATATGTATCTGATAATAAATTTGCTGATTTAAAAGGTGATGAATTAAAAGAAGCTATTAAGAATGAGATTAGACAAAAAGAAGCTGATCTTAAAGGAAATATGTTATCTCAAGGAACTACACCTAGAAGACTTACAGATTTAATTGGATCACTTTGCGATTTAACTAGTGGAAGTGGAGATAAAGGAACTCCAGTTGTATTTGTTCAAGGGTACTTTGATAATTTAGCAAATGATTAGTATTGAAAAAAATATAAAAAGAATATAAAATAAAGCAAACAAGGAGAAATGGGATTATGAGTAATAAGAGTATTACATCAAGAGATGTAGATTTTGCACAATGGTATACTGATGTTGTAAGAGCAGCTAAATTATGTGATTATTCATCTGTAAAAGGGTGCACTGTTATGGAACCAAATGGTTTTGCTATTTGGGAAAAAATGCAAGAAATATTGGATAAGAAGTTCAAGGAGCTTGGACATGTTAATGTTGCAATGCCGTTACTAATCCCAGAGAATATGTTGAAAAAAGAAGGAGAACTTGTTAATGGATTTGCACCAGAAGTTGCATGGGTAACTCATGGTGGATCTAAAGAGTTGGAAGAGAGATTAGCAATACGTCCAACATCTGAAACAATGTTTTCTGATTATTATGCAAATCATGTAAGAAGTTATAAAGACTTACCATGTTTATTTAACCAATGGTGTAGTGTACTTCGTTGGGAAAAAGAAACAAGACCATTCTTAAGAAGCCGTGAAATATTCTGGCAAGAAGGTCATACAATACATGAGACTTCTAAAGAAGCTGAAGAAGAAACTAAGAGAATGATGGATGTATATCAATGGTTCCATCATGAAATATTAGCAATTCCTTCAATTACAGGAAGAAAGACTGAAAAAGAAAAGTTTGCAGGAGCAGAATATACATTAACTAATGAAGCATTAATGTATAATGGAGTTGCTCTTCAAGCAGGAACTAGTCACTATTTTGGGCAAAAGTTTAGTGAAGCTTATGGAATTAAGTTTGCTAATAAAAATAATCAAGAAGAATATGCATATCAAACATCATGGGGAACATCTAATCGTATGATTGGTGGACTAATAATGGTACATGGTGATGATTATGGACTTGTTCTTCCACCAAGAATAGCACCAGTTCAAGTAATCATTATTCCAATTGGAAATAGTGAAGAAGTAATTGATTTAGTTAGTAAGTATGAAAAAGAATTAACTGCTAATGGAATCAGTGTTAAAAAAGATTTAACTGAGAAGTCTCCAGGATTTAAATTCGCTGAAGCTGAAGTTAATGGAATTCCAGTAAGAATTGAAATTGGTGAAAGAGATTTAAAAGAAGATAAAGTTACTTTTGTAAGACGTGATACAAGAGAAAAGATTGTAGAAAATAAAGACTTAGATGTTTCAAAATATGTAAGCGAATTATTAGAAACAATTCAAAATGATATGTATAAAAGAGCTGTAGAGCGTCGTGATAAATTAACATTTACTGCACATAATTTAGAAGAGATGGAAAACATCTTGAATACACAACCAGGATTTATACATGCTGATTGGTGTGGAGATGAAAATTGCGAAGTTAAAATAAAAGAACTTAAAGGTTGTAAGTCTCGTTGTATTACAGAAGAGCCTTTAGTTGATGGTAAATGCGTATGCTGTGGAAAAGAAGCAAAACACCATGTTATTTGGGGAATTCAATATTAAAGAAAGTATTTATTATACTTTCTTTTTTTTGTGGTATAATCATAGATGAGGTGATTATGTGATTTACTCAAAAGAAGTAGAGAATATGTGCCCAGTTAAGGGTATTAGTCATGGTGCAGCACCTATTCCAGAAGAAGGAAAATGGGTTCAAGCTAAAGAAATTAAAGACATTTCTGGTTTAACTCATGGTATTGGTTGGTGTGCTCCACAACAAGGAGCTTGTAAGCTTACTTTAAATATTAAGGAAGGAATAATCGAAGAAGCATTAGTAGAAACAATTGGTTGTAGTGGTATGACTCATAGTGCTGCTATGGCTGGTGAAATACTAGTTGGTAAAA
>CAMKPE010000015.1 GCA_946414595.1 uncultured Clostridium sp. | reverse complement strand
GAATGGTAACATGGCAAGGACCAATGACACCACCTCCAGCACCTGGAACAACAGCGCCTGCAACACCAACTCCTGTGGCAACACCTGCAGCAGCACCAGTTGCACCTCCAACACCTGCAACACCAGGAGCACCAGTTGCAGCAGCAGCTCCAGCACCAGTAGTTAAAGCAAAAACACCTTTAACAGAAATTAAATCTGGTGAAAAGGAAATTTCAGGAGCAGTTGGATCAATAAAGACAATTGTTGATAACTTGAAAGCTCAAGGATTTAACGTTATTTATGACGAAATAGATAATAAGAGCAATTATTTAGTATCTATTATTTTCAAGAAAGATAAAAAATAAAAGCTTATAAAAATTGTTATGAAAGATGCATATGTTTTAAAAAAGTATATGCTTTCTTTTTTTTCTAAAAAAGGATTTATTAATCCACTATAATTTGATAAAATAATATAGAAGTTGTTAAGAAGGTGATGTAGATGGGAAAAATGATTTCTTTAGTTAATCAAAAAGGTGGAGTAGGTAAAACTACTACTAGCATTAACTTATCTGCGTCTTTAGCTTATTTAGGTAAAAATGTATTATTATTAGATTTAGATCCTCAAGGAAATACCACTACAGGTATAGGAATGAATAAAGGGGATATTGATAGAACTATTTACGATGTATTAACTGGAAAATGTAATATTGAGGATGCTATTATTCATACTCAATATAAAAGATTGGATTTAATTCCAGCTACAGTTAATTTGAGTGGATTAGACACTGAATTTTTCGAAAAATCTAAAGAAGAACCTAACTTTGTTAAAGGAGCACAATTAAAAAATAAAATTCAATCAATTAGGGATAATTATGATTATATTATCGTAGACTGCCCACCATCACTAAGTATTATTACAATTAATGCTCTAACTGCATCAAATTCAGTTATAATACCAGTTCAATGTGAGTTCTTGGCACTTGAAGGTATTATGCAATTGTTAAATACAATAATGATGGCACAAAAACAATTAAATCCAACTCTTGAAATTGAAGGTGTATTACTTACTATGTTAGATTCAAGAGCCAATTTAGGATTTGAAGTGGTTGAAGAAATAAGAAAGTACTTTAAAGAAAGAGTTTATAATACAATTATTCCAAGACTTGTTAGACTTGCAGAGTCTCCATCTCATGGAAAACCAATAATTGCATACGATCCAAAATGTAGAGCAACTGATGCTTATATAAATTTAGCGAAGGAAGTGATTGAGAGAAATGGACAATAACACTTATAAAAGAAGAGCTTTAGGAAAGGGATTGGAAGAATTATTTAATAATGAGCAAATTAATTTTGATCAAATTGAAGAAAAGATACTAGATTCAAGTTCAAAAGATGAAATTGTTGAATTACCTGTAGATGAATTAAGACCAAATCCTTATCAGCCAAGAAAAGTATTTGATGAAGAAAAATTAATGGAACTTGCTAATTCAATAAAAGAACATGGTATTTTCCAACCAATTATTGTTAAGAAAAGTTCAATTAAAGGTTATGAAATAATCGCAGGAGAAAGAAGAGTTAAAGCTTGTAAGATTGCCGGTATTGAAAAAATACCTGCTATAGTAAGAGATTTCACTGATCAAGAAATGATGGAAATTGCCTTACTTGAAAACTTACAAAGAGAAAACTTAAACTCTATAGAAGAAGCTATGGCTTATAAAAATTTACTTGATACTATGAAAGTTACTCAAGAAGAACTTGCTAAAAGATTAGGTAAGAGTAGAAGCCATATAACAAACATGTTAGGACTTTTAAATCTTCCAGAAGAAGTTAAAGATATGATTATAGAAGACAAAATATCTATGTCTCATGCAAGAGTATTAAGTAAGATGGAAGATAAAGAAGAAGTTATAAGACTTGCTAATAGAATTATTAACGAGAACTTAAACGTTAGAGATATAGAAGATGTATCTAAAGATGAATCTATTAAAAAGACACATAAAATTAAAGTAAAACAAAACAATAAATATGAATATGTTCAAAACACTATGTGTGAAAAATTAGGAACTAAAGTTAAAATTAGCTCTAACAAGATCAGTATTTCATTTACTAATGATAATGATTTAAATAGAATATTAGAAATATTAAATATTGGTGAATAAAATATGGACGAAAAGAAAGTAGAGATAGGAACAATTGTTACAATGAAAAAAGGACATCCTTGTGGTGAGAATCTATGGGAAGTTGTAAGAGTTGGAGCAGATGTTAAACTAAAATGTACAAAATGCTCTAGAATTGTAATGATGCCTAGAATAGAGTTTAATAAAAAAGTTAAAAAAATAGTTAGTTAGGAGCATATATGAAAAATAGAAAAAAAATACATTTAAAAAAATATTCATTTCATCCTATTACTGCATTTATAATTATGACTATTTTTGTAATGGTATTAAGTTTCTTTCTATCACTATTTCAAATACAAGCAACTTACTATAAGGTTATTGGACCTGGAGTAGTAGATAAAGTTACTGTAACAGTTCAAAATCTGTTAAACTATGAGGGCATTAAGTATTTGATTAGTAATGCGGCAAAGAACTTTGTATCGTTTACCCCATTAAGTACGTTACTTATTGGACTAATTGGTGTATCGGTTGCACATGCAAGTGGGTTAATTGATACATTTATCAAAAGAGGAACATTAAAGATTAACAACAAGACATTAACATTCATATTTATATTTGTAGCAACAATTTCAAGTATTATTAATGAAGTAGGATACGTTATTTTGATTCCTTTATCAGCACTCGTATTCTTAGCAAATGGAAGAAACCCATTGTTAGGTATAACAGCAACATTCTGCGGAGTTGCTTTTGGTTATGGAATTACAATATTTGCTGGAAGTGCTGAAATAAATTTAGTGCCACTTACTCAAAGCGCTGCTACATTAGTAGATACTGAATTCCACGTTAGTTTATTATCTAACCTTTTTGCAATAATAGCATCTTCAATAGTATTGTCTTTTGTAGGTACACGCGTTGTAGAAACTGTTGTGGCTAAAAGAGTTGGAAGATATCACTTAATAGTAAATGAAGATACTAATAGTGAAACAAGAGAAATAAAAATTGAAAAAGTTGAAGAAGAACAACAAAAGAGATTAGAAGCAGAAGTAAGAGAGAAAAAAGGATTAAAATATGCTCAAATTACTTTTATAGTATTCTTGTTATTTTTCATATATATGTTAATACCAGGACTACCTGGAAGTGGACTACTACTTGATATGAAAGAGAAAGCATATATTAACCAGTTGTTTGGTGAGAATTCATACTTCCAAGATGGATTTACTTTCTTAATATCAATGATGTTTATGCTTATGGGAATTGCTTATGCAATTGGAGCAAAAACAATTAATAGTGATAAAGAATTAGTTGAAAAAGCATCTGCTTATTTAAAGGATGTTGGGCATTTATTTGCACTTATCTTCTTTGCATCACAGTTTATTGCAATATTTAAGAAAACAAATATTGGTAATGTAATTGTGGCATTTGTATCAATAATAATAAAACATTTACCATTCTCTGGTATTCCTTTAATAATAACAGTAATGGTGTTAATAGCATTATCAGGACTATTTGTTACAACACAAGTAACTAAGTGGACAATACTTTCTCCAGCAGTAGTACCTTTATTAATGCAAAATAATATATCTCCACAATTTACTCAGTTCTTATTTAGAGCAGGAGATTCAATGGCAAAGGGTGTTACACCACTTCTTGCATATTTTGTTATTTACTTAGGATACCTAAACATATATAATACAGAGAAAGAACCAATTACAATTAGAAAAGCATTGTCGTTTGTTTATCCATATTGCTTAATTATAAGTGTAGCTTGGATATTTATAGCAGTAGTATTCTATTTAGTTGGTATTCCAATAGGACCTGGTGTTTCACCAGTATTGTAAGGGGGAATTAAAATGAGTTTAAAGGCAGGAATAGTAGGACTTCCAAATGTTGGTAAATCTACTTTGTTTAATGCAATTACAAAACAAAATATTTTAGCAGCTAATTATCCTTTTGCTACTATTGAACCTAATGTAGGTGTAGTTATAGTAAATGATTATAGATTAGATAGATTAACAGAGATTTATAAACCAGCTAAAACAACTCCAACTGCATACGAATTTACTGATATTGCTGGACTTGTTAAAGGTGCCAGTGAAGGTGAAGGACTTGGAAACAAATTCTTATCACATATAAGAGAAGTAGATGCAATTGTAGAAGTTGTAAGATGCTTTGATGATAATAACATCATCCATGTTGATAGCAAGATTGATCCTGTTAACGATATAGAAGTAATTAATCTTGAATTAACTTTATCTGACTTAGAAATAGTTAACTCTAGAATAGATAAGATTAAAAAGAAAGCAGAAACTAACAGAGATAAAGAAGCTTTAGAAGAATATGAAATATTAAAGAAAGCTAAAGAAGCTTTAGAAAAAGGAACTGCTTTAAGAAGAGTAGAGTTTACTAAAGATGAAAAGATTTATTTCAAAAGCTTCAACCTTTTAACTATGAAACCAATCATTTATATGGCTAATGTTAAAGAAGATGAATTAACTATAGATAATGATTATGTTAAAAAGGTTAGAGAATATGCTGAGGCTGAAGGTGCTAAAGTAGTTAAAGCATGTGCTAAAATGGAAGCAGATTTAAGTGACTTATCAGATGAAGACAAAAAAGAAATGTTAGAGTCTGTAGGTATAGAAGAAAGTGGTCTTGATCAATTAATTAAGGCAACTTATGATTTATTAGGACTAGCTACATATTTTACTGGAGGACCAGATGAAGTAAGAGCATGGACATTCAAAAAAGGAATGAATGCTAAAGAATGTGCTGGAATAATTCATACTGACTTTGAAAAAGGATTTATTAAAGCAGAAATCATGTCTTATGAAGATCTAGATAAATATGGTAGTGAATTAAAAGTTAAAGAAGCAGGTAAAACTCGTCTTGAAGGTAAAGATTATCTTATGCAAGATGGAGATATTTGTTATTTTAGATTTAATGTTTAGAGGTTTATTTTTAAACCTCTTTTATTGTATAATTGAATTAGGTGATAGTAGTGAAACCAATAATAGGAATATTAGGAAGAGTAGAGTATCCTGGTGGTACTGGAAAGATTGCTGTTAATGAAACAGTAAGAAGAAGTATCGTTAAACATGGTGGTAATCCGTTATGCATTTTATGTCCACAGGATATTGAATATACAAATACAAAATATGAAGATCAAGTTGAATTAACTGACGAAGAAAAAGAAATGGTACTTAATCAAGTAGATCTTTGCGATGGTATATTAATGCCAGGAGGATTCAAATTTCTTAGATGTGAAAGATTTATCTTAGATTATATTGTAGAAAAAGATATACCACTTCTTGGAATATGTTTAGGAATGCAGTTAATGTCTAATTATAAAAAAGAAGAAATATGGAATGATCCAAATCCAGAAGGATCTAATCATTTAAGCGAAGAAAAATATGTTCACTATGTAACACTAGATAAAAGTAGTAAGTTATATAACATTATTGGTATAGATAGATTTATGGTTAATAGTAGGCATAGATTTCATGCAGTTCCAACAGAGTATTGCCAAGTTGTTGGAGTAAGTGACGATAATATTGTTGAAGCAATAGAAATAAAGAATAAAACATATCAAATAGGAGTGCAATGGCATCCAGAAGATTTGGATGATGAAATATCCGATAAACTGTTTGAAAGTTTTATTAGAGAAGCTAAGAAGAATAAGAATTAGTTAATATAAAGGAGAATTACTATGCATGTAATAATCGCAGGTACTGCTAGAAGTGGTAAGACGACACTCTCGCTTTTGCTCAATGAATATGGATATACACATTACAAAATGGACTCGATAAAACGAGGTATATGTGAATCGTTTAATTTAAAATATGATAATTGGGAAGACGTGTCCCCAATTATATGTAACATTATTAATAAGATTATTCAGGATAACAAAACAGATACAAATTTTCAAAAAGAAAAATATTTATTTGATACGCCATTCATATATCCTAAGGATTTAGAAACAATAGATACAAGTGACACAATAATAATATTTTTAGGATATGCTCATATAGATGTAGATAGTGAAGTAGAACTCATTAGGAAATACGACAAAGAATATTACTGGACTAATCACATAAGTGATGAGCAGCTGAAAGAATGGACCATAGATAATATTGAGTACTCTAAACACTTAGAAGAAGAGTGTAAGAGACTTAATATAAAATACTTTGATACTTCGTTTAATAGAGATGAAGTGTTAGAGGAAGCAAAAAAATATATAATAGAAAATAATTAGTAGGTGGTTTTATGAATGATTTGAAATTAATAGTAATGGACAACATTGAAACAATTGGAAAAGAAGTTGATGCATTTCTTCAAGAGATGAACAAACAAGACAAGTCTTATATGATGGAACATATAAGGACAAGATTTAATAATGGTGAAGGAAAGATTGGAATTGATGAAACAGCAAGAGATAAAGATGTATTTATCTTAAGTGACATAGGTAATTACAGTATTACTTATGACATGCACGGAATGAAAGTTCCAATGGGACCTGATGAGCATTTCCAAGATATTAAAAGAGCGATAAGTGCTGTTGGAGGATATGCTAAAAGAATAACAGTTATAATGCCTTTGTTATATCAATCAAGACAAGATAAAAGAAAAGGAAGAGAGTCACTTGACTGTGCAATTGCTCTTCAAGAATTAGAACGTCTAGGAGTTCATCACATTATTACATTTGATTGTCATGAAAGAAAAGTTGCAAACGCAATACCTAATATACCATTTGAAAATTTTTATCCTACAAATATAATATTGGAAGAATTAATTAAAAATGAAAAAATATTTGATAACTTATTAGTAATAAGCCCAGATATGGGAGCTATGGAAAGAGCTAGATATTATGCAGATATGTTATCTTGTGATGTTGGAATGTTCTATAAAAGAAGAGATTTAACTAAAGTAGTTAATGGAAAGAATCCAATAGTAGAACATGCTTATATGGGTGCTGATGTTAAAGATAGAAATGTTATTGTAGTAGATGATATGATAGCCAGTGGAGCTTCTATGATAGAAGTAGGAGAAAAACTAAGAGAAAAAGGTGCAAAGAAAATATTCTTTATAACTACATTCTCATTATTCTCTGAAGGAATAGAAGTATTCGAAGAAGCTTATAAAAATAAAGTATTCGATAAATTATTTACTACTAACTTAACTTATGTACCCGAAGAATATAGCAAATATAGATGGTTACATAGAATAGATTGTTCAAAGAGAATTGCTGAAATAATTGATTACATTCATAAAGGAAAATCACTTAGAAAGATAGTTCATAGTAACGAAAAAATAATAGAACTACTAAATAAGAAAAATTAATAGTAAAAAAAGTTAGTTAATCTAGCTTTTTTTTGTTATAATTATAATAGAGAGTGAGGCTAAAGTGATATGGATGGAAATGTTCAACAAACAAACAATTCTAAAAAGAACAATAATTTAGTTATAATTGCAGTTGCAGTAGTAGTATTAATACTTTTAATTGCAGTATTATATTTTACTGTTTTTAATAAGAGTGATGATAAAAAAGGAAATAATAGTAACGGTACAAATAATAATTCAAATAATACTAATGAAAATAATGTAATTGATGGAGTGCCATATAATGATCAATCTACAAAATCTTCATTTGAAGACATTGGTAAGCATACTACAGGAATTATATATGGAGATAATGAAAAGGCCAAGATTGAATTTAAGTATGCAGAAGATGTATTAAACGAAATAATTATTAATGAGAAAACATCAGTAATAGTTACATCTGAAGAAGAATTAATAGGAGCATATCAAATAGCAGATGGTATTGTATTCCTAAAACAAAATAAAGCTACTAAAGTAATGGATGCATTCTTTTATAAATTAAATGGAGATTTCTTAATGCAACAAACTATAGAAGTTCCAAATATGAAATATGAAAAATTAGTAGTTAATGGAAATATGTTAGATTTCTATTTCACAATGCATAATGGAAAAGTAGTTAATAATAATGGAAAAGAAGTAAATGTATGTAATTCGTCAGAATTATCTGAAAGTATGGTAGTAGAAGAAGTATTTAGAATCTCTTATACTGACGAAGATAAAGCATTTATTATAGACACCCCTGAAGAAACTTTTAAATCTGTTAAAGATTTAAAGGGAAGTTGTTAATTTCAGAGGTGGATTATGAATATATTAAAGAACAATAAAGCATTTATAATTATAGGAGCTGCAGTAGCATTAATATTCGTTGGATTATTAATAATACCTAACAGCAAAAAAGAAGAAGATAAAAAAGATACACCATCAGGTGATACTACAGATGATACTCCAGTTAGCCCAGCAAATTATAAAAATATAGCCCAAGAATTAAATAATGTATTTTATAAAGATAAAAAAGTTGATGTTCAAATATCAGAAGTAGAGGATGGACTTAAAGTTGTAAGAGTTAATAATGCTGAAGTAATGTACTTAAATGGTGATGATGAAATAAGTGAAGCATATCAAACAAGTGACTATTTAATACTTGTTAAGAAAACTGATTCATATTCAATTGCTTTCTATAGATTTGAAGATGGATTTACAACAGAACTATCAAGTGTAGGTTATGAGAATATGACAATAAGATCATTTGTTCTTGGTGAAAACGTTATGGAAATAACTACAAGAAGATATATTGATAATATACTTTACCTTGATGATGATGTTCAAGTTAAGTATTGTAACAAAGAAGATTTAAAAGCACATGATGCTAGTGAAGACACAATTGTTGGATCAAAATATAAAGTATCTTTATTAGTAAAAGATGATCTTGATGTTAAAAAGATTGAAGGATCTGACGTTTTAGTAAAAGATATCTTAGATAATTGTTAAAAATATAAAAGAAAGGATAAAAAATCTTTACAAATCCTTTCTTTTTTGTTATATTACTTACGAGTATTTTAATACTCCTTGCCAGTAATATGGCCAAAGTCCAAAAGGAGGTGTAATAATGAACAAATATGAATTAACATTTATAGTTAAACCTGATCTTGAAGAATCTCAAATAAAGAGTGTTAACGATTCAGTTAAAGCTAAGTTAGATGAGATGAAGGCAACTGTTCTAGAAGAAAAAGAATGGGGTCAAAGAGAACTAGCTTATGAAATTAACAAATATAAAACAGGTTATTATTTCTATTACTTAATTGAAGAAAAAGATGCTGAAGCTGTAAAAGAATTCGATCGTGTAGCTTTAATTAATGAAAATATTATTCGTCACTTAGTTGTTAAAGTAGAAGAGTAAGAAAAGAGGAATATATGAATAAAGTTTGTTTAGTAGGGCGTCTAACTAAAGACCCAACATGTGAATATGTTAATACAAATAATGGGAGCGTAGCTCGTGCAAGATTCACTATCGCAGTAGATAGAGGATTTGCATCTGGAAATCAAGATGGTAAAACAGCTGATTTTATAAGTGTTGTAGCTTGGAGAAAACAAGCAGAAAATATAACTAAGTTCCAAAAGAAGGGAAATCAAGTAGCTGTTGAAGGAAGACTTCAAGTAGATAGCTATACTGGAAAAGATGGAAATCAAGTATGGTCAACTTATGTAGTTGCAGATACTATCCAATTCTTAGATAAAAAAGGAGATGTACCATCAAATGCAAATTTTGAAGATACAGATGTTTCTCCTAGTGATTTCTCAAGTGATGCATCAAGTCAAGGTGCAAGTGTTTGGGATGCAGGTTCAAATATTGAAATTGATCCAGATGAGTTACCTTTTTATTAAGAAGGGAGATAATTTAAATGGCAGAATTTTATAGAAAAAAGAAAAAAGTATGTTATATGTGTGCTGGACACGATGTTGATTATAAAGATGTTGAAACATTAAAGAAATTCGTTAATGAAAGAGGTAAGATTTTACCTAGAAGAGTTACAGGAAACTGTGCTAAACATCAAAGACATGTAGCTAGCCAAGTAAAGATTGCAAGACAGATTGCATTATTACCATATGCTAAATAAAGAGTAGAAATACTCTTTTTTTGTTATATTTATATAACGGTATGCTATAATTATTATGATAAGGGGAATTAAAATGAACGAAGAAACAAATAATGAATTAAAAAATGAATCAAATACTGAATTAAACAATGCTCCTAAGAAGAACAACACACCTTTAATAATATGCATAGTTATAATTGTAATTTTATTGGGAGTTATTTGCTTTCTATTACTAAGTGGTGGCAGCAAAGAAGGAAATAATACAAATACTAATACTAATGAAAACACTAATACAAATACAAACACAAATACTAATGAAATAGATGTTGATGAACCAGAAGAAAATCCCGAAGATATTGCGTTTGAATATGAAGATGTTACAAACAATTTAGATAACATTTATTACAATGGTGAAAAACAAGAGGTAAAACTTGTAAATGCTTCATCTGGACCTGGAAAAGATCTATATATCAATGGTATTAAAGTATACACTGATAAATCTGAAACAATAGTAGGATTATTACATATTGATTATTTCATTTTAACGATTGGTGTATCTAATAGTTTCACATCTGGGGCTTCAATAAAGGTATACAATATGCTTGGAGAGTATGTTGTTGAATTTTATGTTATAGATGGTAACAACGTAACGCCAACTGTTACATCTTTAATGAATGATGATGGAACAAAATATCAGTTTAATATATCAGATAATAAACTAAAATTTTCTGGACACCAAAATATTGAAGGTGATGGTCGAATTTATGTTAAAACATCAACAACAGATAATCATACAAAATTAATTCCTATATGTAATATAGAAGAATTGAATAATTATGGAATATTTGAAAATACTGCTTTTAGTGGTGACTATGAATTAGTATATTCTAAAAAGTCTTTGTTCACTGTAAAACCAGTTGAAGGAACAATTAAAACATTTAAAGACGCTTGGCAAGAGAAAAATTGCAAATAGCTAATACAGGGCATATGTTAAGTCATATGTCTTTTGTTTTGTAAACTACACTGTAAACATTACACTTTTATTTACATTTACTTAACAAAAACTAGTCATTTGGAGTTATAATGTATTTGATAAAGTGGGTGATGCTAGATGAAGAGCGAAAAACAAAATCGTAACACTCGCGGGAACAGGCAATCTCAATTAAAAAAGAAAGCCCTACGTTTCCTTATTTTCGTTGTGCCTAGCATATTAGTCACCGTATACTTCTTTACGTATGCTTTTGATATGTCCTTAGAGATAGCATCCAAGTATAATGAAAAAGAAGAATTAGAAAAGGATTTAGATGATTTAAAAGAAAAAGAACAAGAGTTATCGACAGATGTATTAAAATTACAAGATCCAGAATATGTAGCAAGATATTTAAGGGAAAAATATTATTATTCGAAAGATAATGAATACATAATAAAATTGCCTGATAAAGAACATAAAAATTAAAAAAGATTTAGTGCCAAAATTAAATCTTTTTTTATGGTGTTTTTCTTGATTATATCTATTATTTATTCTAAAATATATTTTGTTGTGGTGATATTATGAAAAGAGTAAAAGACTTTCTAATTAAAGAAGTTAAAATTAAAGATAATGACACAATAGTACTTGGAAATTCAGGGGGACCTGATTCCATGTATCTTTTAAACGTGCTTCTAGATTTAAGAAAGAAATATAACCTTAAAATAGTATGTGCTCATGTTAACCACAATGTAAGAATAGAAAGTGAAAAAGAACAAGAATTCTTAATGAATTATTGTAAAGATCATGATGTTTTGTTTGAAGTTATGAAGATTGAAAAATATGGGGATGATAACTTCCATAATCAAGCAAGAACAATTAGATATAACTTCTTTGAAGATATTGTTAAGAAGTATGATGCTAATTACTTAATGACTGCACATCATGGTGATGATTTAACCGAAACAATTCTTATGAGGATAGTAAGAGGATCCACTCTTAAAGGTTATAGTGGTTTTGAAAAAATAATAGATAATGGAACATATAAAACAGTAAGACCACTTGTGTTCTTAACTAAAGACTATATACAAAAATATGATGATGAACACAACATTCCATATGTAACAGATCAATCTAACTTCAAAGGAAAATATACAAGAAATAGATATAGAATGAATGTCCTTCCTTTCTTAAAAGAAGAAGATTCAAAAGTTAATGAAAAGTTCTTAAAGTTTAGTGAGACTCTTGAAGACTATGATAGATTTATAAATAATGAAATACAAAAATCGATTGATAAAGTTTATAAAAATGATATTATAGACATAAATAAATATAAAGAGTTGGATAAGTTGATTCAAAAGAAAATGATTTCTAAGATACTTGAAGAAATCTATAAAGAAGATTTAATGATTATTAATGATAAACATGTTAAATTAATTAATGATTTATTATTATCTAAGAAATCTAATTCTAAAGTATGTTTACCGCATAATATTGAAGTAGTAAAAGCTTATGATAAAGCTAAGTTTACTAAAGAAATAAAAGAAGTAATAGATTATAAGATAGAAATAACTAACTTTACTACACTTCCTAATGGACATAAATTAGAAATAGTTGATGAGATTGATTCTAATAACAATGATGTATGTAGATTAGATAGCAGTGAAGTTAAATTACCACTTTATGTTAGAACAAGAAAATTTGGAGATAAAATGTACCTTAAAAAGATTAATGGTGCGAGAAAAGTTAAAGATATTTTTATAGATTGTAAGACTCCAATAAATGATAGAGATAAGTGGCCAATAGTAGTAGATTCAGAAGATAAAATTATTTGGATTCCAGGTATTAAAAAATCTAAATTTACGAAGTTAAAAAATGAAAAGTATGATATAATAATTAAATATAGTTAAAGAGGAGGCGTATTATGAGTAAGAAAAATGTTAAAAGAGGTTTATTACCTTATGTATTATTAATATTAGTTATTCTTGGTGTGTGGTATTTTGTTGCTTTAGGTGGTACTAAAGTTAATGATTTAACATATGACAAGTTATTAGCAGAAATAAGAGAAGGAAATGTTACTGAAGTAGTTATCACACCACATTCAAGTGAAGGTGTTTATAAAATAACTGGTAAATTAAAAGGTTATAAAGATAAAGAAACATTCAGTGTTAAAGCACCACTTACTGATTCAATTATTTCTCAAATGATATCTATAGATGGTACTTTAAATTATGAATTAGATACTGATGATGATCCAGGAAGTAGTCCAATTCTTTATATAATCGTTAATGTACTACCATTAATTCTAATTGTAGGAATCGGTTATTGGTTCTTATCTAGACAAATGGGTGCAGCTGGAAAATCAATGGAATTTGGTAAGAGTAAGGCTAAACTAAGTACAGACAAGAATAAAACTACATTTAAAGATGTAGCTGGATTAAAAGAAGAAAAAGAAGAAGTTAAAGAATTAATAGATTTCTTAAAGAATCCAAAGAGATTCCAAAAGCTTGGAGCAAGAATACCTAAGGGAGTTCTATTAGTAGGACCTCCAGGAACAGGTAAAACATTGCTTGCTAAAGCAGTAGCAGGAGAAGCAAATGTTCCTTTCTACTATATTAGTGGATCTGACTTTGTTGAGTTATTTGTAGGTATCGGTGCAAGCCGTGTTAGAGACATGTTTAAAGAAGCTAAACATAATGCACCATGTTTGATATTTATCGATGAAATTGATGCTGTAGGACGTCAAAGAGGTACTGGTTTAGGTGGAGGACATGATGAAAGAGAACAAACACTTAACCAATTACTAACAGAGATGGATGGATTTGGGGCTAATGAGGGAATTATCATTATCGCTGCAACAAACCGTGCTGATGTTCTTGACCCAGCATTATTAAGACCAGGAAGATTTGATAGACAAGTAATTGTTAACTTACCTGATGTTAAAGGAAGAGAAGAAATCCTTGAAGTTCATGCTAGAAATAAGATTTTAGCACCTAGTGTATCACTTAAAAATTTAGCAAAGAGAACTCCAGGATTCTCCGGTGCAGATCTAGAGAACTTATTAAATGAAGCTGCACTTTTAGCAGTTCGTGGTAATAAAGAACAAATTACTATGAAGGAAGTTGATGAAGCAACTGACCGTGTATTAATGGGACCAGCTAAGAAGAGTAAGAAATATACTGAAGCTGAAAGAAGAATGGTTGCGTTCCATGAGGCAGGTCATGCTGTTATCGGACTTAAATTAACAAATGCTAGTGAAGTTCAAAAGGTTACTATCATACCTAGAGGAAACGCTGGTGGATATAATATGATGATTCCAAGAGAAGAAAAGTATACAGCTACTAAGACTGAATTATTAGAAGAAATTACTGGACTTCTTGGAGGAAGAGTTTCTGAAGAATTAACATTTGGAGAAATCTCTACTGGAGCTCATAACGATTTTGAAAAAGCAACTAAGATTGCAAGAGCAATGGTTACTGAATATGGTATGAGTGATTTAGGACCAGTTCAATTAGAACAACAAGAAGGTGGAGTATTCTTAGGAAGAGATTATGGTAAGACTCGTAATTTCTCTAATGAAGTTGCTCATGAAATAGACCTTGAAATGCGTAAGATTATTGATGAATGTTATGCTAAAGCTAAGAAGATATTAAGTGATAATGCTGATTTAGTTAAGCTAATTGCAGAAACACTTCTTGAGTATGAAACACTTACTAAAGAACAAATTGATTATCTTGTACAAAATGGAAAGATGCCTGAAGAGGAAGCAAACGAAGAAGAAACAGTTTTAGAAGAAAATGATGATAAAGAAGAAAAAACTGAAAAGAGAAAATCTTCAAGAAAACCTAAGGCTGAAAAAGATGACGATGAAGAAGAACAAGATATCGATGAAGAGGAAGACGAAGAGGAATAATGTTTATATTATTCCTTTTTTTTGTTATAATTTTAATGGGTGTTTTTTATGTGGAAAATAGGAAATGTAGAAATAAAAAATAGAGTTGTTTTAGCGCCAATGGCAGGAGTATGTAATTCAGCATTTCGTCGCATAGTTAAAGAGATGGGATGCGGATTGATATATGCTGAAATGGTTAGTGATAAAGCAATATTTTTTAATAATCAAAAAACAATAGATATGCTTTATATGACTGATGAAGAACGTCCTATAGCACAACAAATATTTGGAAGTGATGAAGAATCATTTGTTAATGCTGCTAAATTTATTTATGAAAATATGCACCCGGATATAATAGATATAAATATGGGATGTCCTGTTCCTAAAGTTGCTGTTAGAGCACAAGCAGGAAGTGCTCTTTTAAAAGATCCACAAAAAATAAAAAAGATAGTAACAAGTGTTGTTAATTCTATACCAATACCTGTTACAGTTAAAATAAGAAGCGGATGGGATTTCAATAGCATAAACGCAGTTGAAGTTGCAAAAATTTGTGAAGAAGCTGGAGCAAGTGCGATATGCGTTCATGCAAGAACAAGAAGCCAAGGGTATTCTGGTAAAGCTGATTGGAATATCATAAAAGAAGTAAAAGAAAACGTATCAATTCCAGTTATTGGAAATGGTGACGTTGTAGATATTTATAGTGCCAAGAAGATGCTTGAAGAAACAGGTTGCGATGCAGTTATGATAGGAAGAGCAGCACTTGGTAATCCATGGATTTTTAAAGAAGTAAATGAATATATAGAAAATGGAAATATCATAGATAAACCTAGATCTATAGATAAAGTTAATATGTGTTTAAAACATTTAACATATCTTAAAGATTTAAAAGTTACTAAAGTAGCAGTACTAGAAATTAGGAATCATGTTGCGTGGTACTTAAAAGGAATTAAAGGTTCAAACGAAATAAAAAATCAAATATATAAAACTAAGGATTTAGATGAGATATATAGAATATTAAACGAATATAAAAAAGAAATAGAGGAGGAATATAAATGAAAGCAAGAACTGCCTCAAGAATAGGTGCTTTTGTTGTTGACTGTTTTATAGTAGCAGTAATTATTACTTTATTAACAGGATTCTTACCAACAAGTAAAAAATATGATGAAGCATATGATAAACAAAATGAAATTATTGAAAGCGTAGTTAAAGGTGAAAAAGAATTAGATGAGATATATGATGATCTTTATGAAACTAGATATACACTTGATAGAGAATCTATTCATATTACTCTAGTTTCTGCATTAGTATATCTAGGATATTTTGGAACCTTTGCTTTCTATAAAAATGGTCAAACATTAGGTAAGAAATTAGCTCATATAAAAATAGAAGCAAAGAATAATACAAATCTAACATTTATATTAAGAGCTGCCTTGATACATGGAGTATATGTTTCTTTATTAACAGTAATAGGGGTGTTACTATTGGATAAAACTTCCTATGCTACATTTTATGCATTATTATCGATAATTAATTTCATAATTCTATTTATATCATTAATTTGTGTTGCTGTAAGACAAGATGGAAAAGGAATACACGATTTATTATTCAAAACATCGGTAATTAAAGAATAATAGTTTTGTGTAAGATTGATGAAATTTCTTTAAAATATTGAAATATAAGGATTTAATGTTGTATAATTTTTTTAGAGGAGGATGGATATGAAAAAACATAATTTATTTAAAGTAGTTATGATAGTTTTACTCGCTTTGGTATTATTATCTTGGTTTTTACCAATATATAGTGTATCAAGTGCAGGAGATAGCTTTGTAGCTGGAGATAATTATCGTATTGGACTATTTACTTTAGTATCTTTTGTAGCCATTGCTTTGCAATACTTTAGTCATATTGCTTTGTATATCTTGGCAATTGGAGCATTCTATGGTGTTTTATTTAAAGTACCAGCATATAGAAGATTACTTGATAAAATAGTTTCAGCATTTGATGGTTTTGAAATTTTGTTCATGGGATTAATAATGGCAATATTTGCAGTATTATCTTCAATGGTTGGATTATCAGTTATAATAATGGCTTTCTTCCCACTTGTAATATCAGTAATATTATTGATGGGATATGATAAAATAACAGCTGCTATGGTAACTGTAGGTTCTGTAGCTGCAGGAATGATTGGAACAGTCTTTTCATCTGAAGCAACTATGGGATTATCATATTTATTAGATATGCCAGCTAATGCACATGTAATGAGTAGAATTGTTCTATTAATTGTAGCTTATGCTATAGTATTCTTAAATGTATTCTTGTATTCAAGAAAGCATCGTAAAAAGGAGATTGTTGTTGAAGGATATTTAATTCCTGAAGAAACAAAAACTAAAAAGTCAGTATGGCCACTTATAGTTGTATTCGATGCTACACTAGTAGTATTAGGATTAGCATTCTTTTCATGGCAACTATTCAACATTGATTTCTTCACAAATATAAACAATAGTTTAATCAATGCTGATGGTGGTACACTTACAAAAGGATTTTTAACAGCATTTAATGCACTTATTGGTGCAAGTAGCGATACAGAATTTGGTAACTGGACAGTTATTGAAGCTACAGTAATATTATTAACTTCAGCAGGAATTGTTGGATTAATATACAAACAAAAATTTAATGACTGGCTAAGCAATATGGCAGATGGTGCTAGAAGAGCAATTAAGCCTGCATTATTAGTTATATTAATATATACTGTATTAGTATTTACTACAAATGTTCCAATTCAATACACATTAACTAATTGGTTCATTTCACTAAATAGTGACTTGAATGTAATTATTATGATGATTGTTGCAGTTATATTCTCAGTATTAGGTGTTGAAGCATATTATGGACTTAAATCAGCTCAGACTTATATATTGTCAACAACTGCTAATAACTCAGCAATAATTGGATTAATTTGGCAATCAATGTATGGATTTACAATGTTGATTGCTCCAACAAGTATCGTATTAATGGCATCATTATCATACTTACATGTGCCATATGGAAAATGGATTAAATCTATTTGGCCACTAATACTTGAATTGTTTGCAGCATCAGCAATTATCTTATATATATTTGCAAGATAAAGAAACTTTAAATAGTTTCTTTTTTTTGTATATTTATTGAAATCTTCCTTCATTATATTCATAAGATTGTATGAAGGGAGATTTTATGTTTTCTACATTTACAAACGAGTTAAAGAAAAGTATATATGATGCTAAAAAAGAAATGAATGAATTAAAACATTCTTATATAGGATCAGAACACTTTGTATTATCAATTTTAAAACATAATAATCGTTTATCTAAAATATTAAATAGTTATCAAATAACTTATGATAGATTTAAACAATCAGTAATAGATTTAATAGGGATTGGTACTTTTTGTGAAGATTTATTTGTATATACTCCGTTGTTTAAAAAAGTATTAGAAGAATCAATTGATATTGCTAAAAATAATAATATTGATGTTACTTTAGAAAGTGTATTTTTATCTATTTTAGATGAAGCTGAAGGAGTGGCATTTCGAATATTCTGTGATTATGATATAGATGTTGATTCTTTATATGATGATATTGATAACATAAATACTAAAGTATTACCTAAAAATAGATATATAGATGAGATAGGAATAGATTTATGTAAGAAGGCTATTAATAATGAAATTGATCCAGTAGTTGGAAGAGAAAAAGAAGTAGATAGATTAATTGAAATTATATGTAGAAAGAATAAAAGAAATCCATTATTAATTGGAGAAGCAGGAGTAGGTAAGACTTCTATTGTAGAAGAATTCGCAAGACGTTTAGCTTTTAATGAAGTACCTATTAAATTACAAAATAAAAGAGTTGTAAGTATATCTATAGCAAGTTTAGTTGCGGGTACAAAATATCGTGGGGAATTTGAAGAAAAAGTATTAAGAATTTTTGATGAATTAGAAAAATGTGATGATGTAATTGTTTTTATAGATGAAGTGCATACTTTAGTAGGAGCAGGTGGGGCTGATGGAGCAATTGATGCTAGTAACATTTTAAAGCCAGCTCTTGCAAGAGGCAAAATAATAGTAATCGGAGCAACAACAACCAGAGAATATAATAAATATATTGAAGAAGATAAAGCTCTAAGTAGAAGATTTCAAACTATAATGGTAGAAGAACCAAATGAACAGAGTCTTATTAAAATATTAAATAAAGTAAAAAATACATATGAAGAATATCATAATGTATCAATTAGTGATGATTTAATTAAATATATAATTAAGTTATCTAAGATATATTTACCATATAGGAAAGAACCAGATAAATCGATAGATATATTAGATGAATCTTGTTCTAAAATATCTACAATTAAAGATAAAGATGCAATTAAAAAATCTAACTATATGAAAAAGATTTTAGAGATAAATAATATGAAGAATGAATTATTGATGTCTAATAACTATAAATTTTTAATTGATATTAGGAATAAAGAAAGAGATCTATTGTCTAAGATTAATAAACTTGATCTAAAACAGATGAGTTGTAAAAGCAAAAAAGAATTAACTAAACAAGCAGTTAATGAAGTTGTCACTTCAAGAAGTAATATTACAATATATGACGATTTGAGTATAAAAAGTGTATTAACAAAACTAAAAAAAGAACTTAAAAGCGAATTTGTCGAACAAAAGACAGTTATTGATACCCTAATTGATTACTCTAAATCCATTCTTAAAATAGATAAATATGATAGACCGTTTGTAATAGATTTTAAAGGAATTAATAAAGAGATGATGACATGTTTTGCAAAAGAGTATGGAAAGTTATTTGACAATCATGTAATGGAAGTAGATCTTGAATCTATTCAATCGATTAATAAGTTATTAAGTAATAATGATGAAAGTATTCAAAAGATAAAAGAATACCCAAGAACATTATTAATAATTCATAATATGAATAATTGTATTCTTGAAATAAAAGATTATATTAATAAAATAATTAAAGATGGATATATTCTTGATTTAAATGATAATAAGATATATATTAATCATTCAGTATTTATCTTTATTGAAAAGATAAAGAATACATCTTTAGGATTTATAAACACAAATAGAAAAGAAAGTAACAATAACATCTTATATTTTGAAGACGTATGATATAATCTTTCTAGGAGGACTTCTTATGGAACTATATGAACTTCGTAAAAATGTAACAATGGCTAACAACAAATTAGCAGATCTATGGAGGTTACTTTGACATTGATAATAAGTCAATAAGAATAAATGATTTAGAAAAAGAAATGTCTCTTCCAAATTTTTGGGATGATCAAGAAAAAAGTTCAAGTGTAATAAATGAACTTAATGAATTAAAATCTATTGTTAAAGATATTACGTCTCTCGATGAAGAAGTTAAAGACTTAGATTCGATATTAAAAGATGATGTTGATAATGATACTTTATCTCTTATCGAAGAAGAGTATAATTCTACAAATGAAAAGTTAGAAAAACTAGAATTATTACTTTTATTAAGTGATCAATATGATAAGAATGATTGTATCTTTGAAATACATTCTGGTGCAGGTGGAACAGAAGCTTGTGACTGGGCTAATATGATTTATAGGATGTATACAAGATGGTGTGATAAAAAAGGATATAAGTACACATTACTTGATTACCAAGAAGGTGATGAAGTTGGTATCAAAAGCGTATCAATTGAAGTTAAAGGAATGTATGCTTATGGATATCTAAAGTGTGAAAAAGGAATTCATAGACTTGTAAGGTTATCACCATTTGATGCTAATCATAAAAGACATACATCATTCGCATCTGTTTTAGTAACACCACTTATTGATGATTCAAGTGATATTGTAATAAATGATAAAGATTTAAAGATAGATGTATATAGGTCTAGTGGTAATGGAGGTCAAGGAGTAAATACAACTGATTCTGCAGTTAGAATTACTCACTTACCAACAAAGATAGTAGTAACTTGTCAAAACGAAAGAAGTCAGTTACAAAATAAAGAACAAGCAATGAAAATATTAAGAAATAAATTAAAACTACTAGAAGTTGAAAAGAAGAATATGGAAATGGAAGAAATCAAAGGAGAACAAATGAATATAGAATTTGGTTCTCAAATAAGAAGTTATGTAATGCATCCATATTCAATGGTAAAAGACCATAGAACTAAGTGTGAAACAAGTAATGTTCTAGGAGTTTTAGATGGTGATATAGATATTTTCATAGAATCCAAATTAAAAAATAATGAAGAATAAAAGAGCAATAAAAAGTTGCTTTTTTTAAATTCTTCTTTACACTTAAGTGTCATTATTTCTTGATTTTGCTTATATTTCATAGATTTCGGCTTGTTTCTATGTTATAATTTAACGTAGAATAGAGGTGATTTTATTGGCTGAGTTAATAACATTAACAGGTGTTAATAAAAAATACAAAAATGGAGTTACTGCTATTTATGATTTAGATTTATCAATTAAAAAGGGTGAATTCGTTTTTATAATTGGTGGGTCTGGAAGTGGTAAGTCTACCCTTATTAAGATGCTATATAGAGAAGAAAAACCTAATAAAGGTGAAATATCTATTGGTGGTATAAACGTTGCAAAATTAAGAAATAGTAAGGTATATAAATTAAGAAGAAGATTAGGAATAGTATTCCAGGATTATAGACTTCTTCCTAAATTAACAGTTTATGAAAACGTTGCTTTTGCTCTTGAGGTTATTGGTACTAAATCAAGTGAGATTAGAATTAAAACACTAAGAGCATTAGAGTTAGTTGGATTAAAAGGAAAGATAAGAAACTATCCTGATGAGTTATCTGGAGGAGAGCAACAAAGAGTTGCTATTGCAAGAGCAATAGTTAATAATCCTAAATTAATTCTTTGTGATGAGCCTACTGGAAACTTGGATCCAAAGATGAGTTTAGAAATTGTTAAAGTACTTGAAGATATTAATAAAACAACTGGTGCTACTATTGTAATGGCTACACATGATAAAGAAATAGTTAATAAATTCAAAAAGCGTGTAGTTGCTATTAAACAAGGTAGAATAGTAAAAGATTATGAAGAAGGGAAGTACGATAATGAGTCTATTTAGAATGATTAGGTATGGCGTACGAGATGCCTTTAAAAGCGTACGAAGAAATCTTTCTTTATCTCTTGCTTCAATATCTTGTATAAGTATTACATTAATAGTTGTAGCACTTGCATTATTAGTAGCATTCAACGTTGAAAACTTCTCACAAAAAGCAGGCGATAATGTAACAATTGTTACTTACTTACAATTAGGTGCTACAGAAGATGATATAACATCCTTTGAAGCAAAATTAAATGAGATGGATAATATCGTAAAAGATTGGGAAAAACAAACTCCTGAACAAAGAAGAGATGAACTTGTAAGTCAGGAAGAGTTATTAAGTAATATTGGATCAATAATAGATAATCCAAATGAAGTATTCCATTACAGATACGATTTGAAAGTAAATGATGTATCAAAAATTGAAGATACAAAAAATGAGCTTAAAGCTCTAGATATAGTAGATACAGCTGAATATGGTGATGTTACAGTAACACGTATGATAGATATGTTCGACATCGCTGGTAAGACAGCTACTGTTGTAGCAGTTGTACTAATAATTGTTACAGTATTCTTAATTGTTAATACAATAAAATTAACAATATTCTCAAGAAAAAGAGAAATATCAATAATGAGAGTTGTTGGTGCAAGTAATATGACAATTAAAAATCCGTTTATTATCGAAGGATTCTTAATTGGTTTAATGGGATCAATAGTGCCAGTACTTGCAACAATATTTGGATATAGAGCATTCTATGAAAAACTAGATGATGGTCACTTTATGACATTCTGGTTAGAATTCTTAAGTCCAACTCCATTTATATATTTCGTTTCATTAATTATAGTTATTATTGGGGTTACTGTTGGTATGATTGGTAGTAGCAGAGCAGTAAGGAAGTACCTAAAAGTATGATGAAGAAGATTGCTAAGATTACAACATGTTTTCTAATAATTGGTTTGTTATTTGTATCAATTTTTAGTGGTGCATCAGTTGAAGCTGCAAATAACCAAACATTAGGATATTATGAACAAAAATTAGCACAATACAAAAAAGAAGCAGAAGAAAATGCTAATGCTATAAATTTAACACAATCGCAAATAAATAATGCTAATCAAGAAATAGCTAGATTAAGAAATGAAACTACTACTTTAACTAATGAAGTTAAAGAACTAACTGAAGAAATAGAAAAATGTGAACAACAAATTAAAGATAAACTTGCAGAATCAAAACAAGTACTAGAATATATGCAACTATCAAATGATAGAAATGTATATCTAGATTATGTGTTTAAAGCCGATTCAATAACAGATTTGATAAATAGAAATTATGTTGTTCAAGAATTAATGGCATATAATGATAAAACAATAAAAGATTTGGAACAAATAATCGAAGATAATAAAGCAAGAGAAGAAGAAATTAAAATTAGAAAAGAAAAAATAAATGCGACACAAGCACAACTAGAAAGTAGTATCGTATCTCTTGGTGAAAAGAAAGAATCTCTACAAACAGGTGGAGTTGATATCAAAGCGCAAATTAAGATTTATGAAGAACTAGTTAATTCATATAAGAAACTAGGATGTAAATCTAATGATGTTATTGGAGTAGATTGTGCTGTTACTGGTGGTACTGGGGTATTTAGAAGACCTACTCAAACAGGTTATATTACTCAAGAAATGTATTACACACCATCATATACACATAGAGCAGTAGATATTGGTAGTAAAAAAGGAAGAGGAGAAAAGATTTATCCTATTGCAGATGGAAGAATTACTTCTATTTATAAAGACTACTATGGTGCTTTATGTTTAGCAATCGAACACAAGAATATTTTAGATGGAAAATATTATACTTCTTTATATGTTCATATGAGTTCATATGCTCCAGGACTAAAAGTTGGACAAACTATTACAAGTAACCAATATATTGGTTATATGGGTGATACTGGTAAAGCATATGGAGTTCACTTACACATAGAAGTTATACCTTGTAGATTATATAATGATTCTAACTGTTATACTTGGAATAAATATACAGCCTTTGCAGTTAACCAAATTAAGAATGGATATAACATTAGAAAATTAATTAATTTCCCTAAGGGAAGTAATGCATGGAGTTCAAGATAGATTTATATCTATCTTTTTTCATAAAAAAAACAACCATATAGGTTGCTTTTTTTAATTTTATGGATTTGATAGAGAAGTTTGTGCATCTGATTTTCCAATGTTTAAATGCTCTTTTGCTTCTTCTATACCTTCATTCATTTTTGTATCTGCATATTCTATTACTTTAGAAATGTAATCGTTCATTTTATTTACTCTAGTTTCAAAAGTTCCTTTTAATAAACCAGAATCATCATAAAGAGATATATTTTTTTGCGTATTTGTTAAAATATTTAGAACTTTTTCTATGGCTCCTTTAAAGTTATCATATTCTGATGAAACAACTTTAATGTCCATACCACGAGTTCCACGACCTTTGTATATTTCTAATTGATGATATGCATCATCACCTTTGATTGACTGAAAGTCGTAGGAAAAAATTGCTCCATTATTTCTCGCCATTGTTTCTGCTGCTTTAACAGCTGCTTCCATTAAACTATTTGCATCATATGCGAATTTAGGTTTTATATCGGCCATTTCTTTTAAGTTAGCATTAAATTCAAAAGCAGATTCTGAATACCAATTATTATATAGGCATTCATTAAATTCGTTAAATCTGTCTGTAAATAATTTATGTGCATCTTTTAAATCTAATTGTAATTTGTCTAATTGTTCCTTTACTTCATCAATGCTAATTCCTGTAAATCCATCACTCATATTATTACCTCCTCTATATTTACACATTTATTATCTTACATTATTTGATTTTTGTAAAGAATTATAAAAGCAACTATATTAGTTGCTTTACAATATTTGTTGTTTTTCTAAAGAAGATTGTGCATCTGATTTTCCAATGTATAAATGCCCTTTTGCTTCTTCTATACCTTCATTCATTTCTGCATCTGCATATTCTATTACTTTAGAAATGTAATCGTTCATTTTATTTATTCTAGTTTCAAAAAGTCCTTTTAATAAACCAGAATCATCATAAAGAGATATATTTATTTGTGTATTTGATAAAATGTTTAGAACATAACTTATAGCTCCTTTAAAGTATTCATATTCTTCTGAAACAACTTTAATGTTCATACCACAAGTCCTACGATCTTTGTATTTTTCTAATTTACGATATGCATCATCACCTTTGATTGACTGAATGTCGTAGGAAAAAATTGCTCCATTATTTCTCGCCATTGTTTTTGCTGCGTTAACAGCATCTTCCATTAAATGATTTGCATCATATGCTAATTTAGCTTTTATACCGGCCATTTCACTTAAACATTTGTTAAAATCATAAGCAATTTCTGAATACCAATTATTATATAGGCATTCATTAAATTCGTTAAATCTGTCTTTAAATAATCTATGTGCATCTTTTAAATCTAATTGTAATTTGTCTAATTGTTCCTTTACTTCATCAATGCTAATTCCTGTAAATCCATCACCCATATTATACCTCCTCTACATTTACATTTCTATTGTCTTATATTATTTGTTTTTTGTAAAGAATTATAAAAGCAACTATATTAGTTGCTTTACAATATTTATTATTTTTCTAAAGAAGACTGTGCATTTGATTTTCCAGTTGCTAAGTTGTTCATAGCTTCTACAACACCTTGATTAACTTTATCGCTTGCTGCATCTATTGCACCAGAAATTATGTCTCCTAATTCCTTAATTCTAGTTTGGAATCTCGCTTTCAAGTCTCCATTCTTGTCATATAATGATATTGATGTTGGAGCATTATTAATCATTCCTTTTACTGCATTTGCAACATTTTTTAAATATTCCATTGCCTCAGTTATAACCTTCATATTCATTCCTCTTGTTCCATTTCCTTTATATGTTTCAAGATTATTGAAAGAGTTATCACCATTTAAATGTGTAAATGAATAAGAAAAACTTGCTCCATTATGTGATGCTAGTGTTTGTGCTGCAGCTATAACATCTTCAATTAATTTATTAACAAATTCTGCAATTGTGTGTTTGATTTCTGCTAATTGTTTTAAATTAATGTTGAATTCTGCGGCTTTTTCAGCGTACCAATTATCATATAATGTTTTGTTAAAATTTTCAAATGCCTCTACGAATTGCTTATGTGCATCTTTTAAAACTCCAACTAATGTGTCTATTTGTCCTTTTGTTGCTCCAATATTAATTCCAGTCATAAAACCATCACTCATAACATATACCTCCTTTATTTTAAATGTTATTTACTATTTTATTATCATACAAAAATAATGATTTGTAAAGAAATAGAAAAAACAACTCGTGTAAATGAGTTGCTTTACTAATAAAAAATAGAGTTTATTGAACTCTACTTTCTTTTACTTTTCTTTGTACTCCTTTTAATCTTTCTTCTTCAGCTTTTTGAATTTCTTCAGCATCCTTAATATCAGAAACAATAATCATTCCATTAAGGTAATAGAAATCTACTTTAGCTACAGGAACATCATGTTCTTCTCCTGTAGGGAATGCTTTTTCTTTTTTACTGATATTTAATGTTATATCTAAGCAATTAGAATTATCATATCTTCTTGCAATTGCTTCAACTTGTTTATTACTATTTTTTAATGTACGACGTTCAGTAATAATCATTGCATCAGGATTCTTTTCAAAAGACGAATTTTCAAGATCATATTTTGTGTATTCTTTGTTTCTTACAAAGTGAGATAGTAATCTAAAATCCTTACTATATCTTTTACCAAGAGACTTATAAATACGTTTAGCTCCATCGCTATCTAATTCTTTTTTTGTTAGCATATAATATACCCCTTTCAGACGAGTGTATATTATACTACAAAGAGTGTTTTTTGTCAATTTACTTGATAAATATGTTGTTATATTCATCAAATAATGATTCGTCTAATTGGTAATCTATTTTCTTATCTTTATCTCTATATATTCTTTTTACCATTTCTACAAGTTGTTCTTTATTTTCGTCTTCAAAGTATTCAAATGGAATAATTGCACCATGTACTTTGTCTTTTATCTTTAATTCTTTATATGTTTCAAGTGGTGTTACTATTACTTTTGTATTTACTGATAATGCTTCTAGTATACAATAAGGCATTGCTTCACTATCACTTAATAATACGAAATAATCTGCATCATTAACGTAAGGTAGTGGATTACTTATTCTGTGTCTATATATTAATCCGCCTTTATTTGTTCCTTCTCCTACATCAGTGAATACATTCCATGTATAAGGAATTTCAAGTTCATCTAGGATACTTGCCATCTTTTCGATTCTTTCAGGACATTTAATTTTAGAACTTCTTTGTGCAGAAACTAATTTTAAATGTGGTTTAACTAGGTCTTCTTCAAGTTTAAATGGATTTAAGATATTATCAATTTTACTAGTTGGGAAATATCCTTCTGCTTTTTTAGCAGTTACTTTAGATACACCAATGTATCTTGTATATATATCATCTTTATAATGTGCTGAGTTTGGATAATCACTCATATTACCATGAATGAACATATAGTTTTCATCAAGTGCAATTATATTTTTAGGATAATGATAATCAGAGTATGACACTAATAATCTATCGCACATATAATTAACTGCATATGATCTTTGAATACATTTAATATTATATTTATTAAATGATTTAATCATCTTATCATTTAACTTATCATAAAGAAGTGTAATATCATATTTCTTTCCAAAACATCTTCCAATGTTTCTAACCCAACTTATATAACCATTGAATGTACCATCACAGTTAACGCTGAAATATAATAAGTTTTTGTAATATTCATTCCTTTTTATATCAGCATATCTAAAATTGTGAAGCATCTTCTTTCCTTTAGGATTATGGAAGTAGATAATATCTCCAATTGCGGTTCTCTTTTCAAATTCTTTTTTTATAAAATCATTGATTTTTCTATTATTTAAATAATCTAATACTTTTAATAATTTTGTTCTTTTGAAAATAAAACTAAAGATATATTCATCAACATATGGGTATATTTCTTTTAATTCATCTGGATTAGTTAAGACTTTCATATTTTTCTTATAATCATAATCAATTATATAGTTGATAAAACAGCAGTCAAAATCCTCTTTAATCTTTTCAGACACTTTTTCTAGGTATTTTCCATCTATTCTATCTTCTTCTTTAATAAATGCTATATATTTAGAATTAGCATTTTCAATTAAATGTCTCATATTTGATCCATCTGAATAAATAATACTAATATTGTCATTTAATTTAAAATCTTGTTCTTTTCCTAAAATTACTATTACTAAATCTTTCATCCTATACTCCATATCATATTTTTTATTATATCATTAATTATATTATATATGTTAAAATATTTTTGTAATAGGAGATAAGATGAAGAGTTATATGAAAGAATATGTTGAAAAGATTGATAAAATTATAGAAGAAAAGAATAAAAAGAATTTAGATAGTGTTATCGAAGAACATTTAATAAAGATAAATTTCTTTATGCATGAGAGATTAGTTCATTTTTTAGTTACTATGTTATTTGCATTAATGTTCTTAATAACCTTTTTATATTCATTAAATAACTTTAGTATTGGACTAGTTATATTAAATTTATTGTTTTTTTGCTTATTAGTGCCTTATATTTTTCACTATTATTACCTTGAAAATACTGTACAATACATGTATAGACAGTATGATATGTTAAAAAGTTTATTTAATAATTGACATTATTACTTAAAATGGTATACTTAAAATATAAGGTATACGAAAGTATACGGGAAATAGGAGGATTTTTATATGTCAGACGGAAACGGAATTACTGGTTATAATGGTGGATTAGCAAAATCTAATCTTGATGCATTTAGAGGGGCATTTGAAGAAGTTACTAGAGCTTTAGGACAAACTGCAGTTGCATTTTCTGAAGGTTTATCAAATATGTGGGCTTCACCAATTGCTGTAACATTCAATGGTGTTATTCAATCATTTATGGATGTAGTTGCACAAGGAGTTACTTCTGTTAATAGTTTAATTAATAGTGCTGTATATGCAGTTAACTCATTTGCTAAGAGTAATGGTTCTTCATTCGCATATGGAGACAGAGTTGGAGCTGTTGTAGGTACACTTACACCACTTAAAGAAATTAGCCCAGCAGGAATCATTGGTATGCAAGTTGAAAAAGTAAAAGCATTAGTTGAAGGATTTGTAAACACTGTTAAAGGTTTAATTGCAAGAATGTTAGGTATTCCAGCATCAATCGCTGTATATGACCAAGCTGGATCAATTCAAAGTTTGTATAGACAAAGAATTACAGAACTAAAAACTAAGATTGAAGATGCAGTAAATCTAATCAAAGACAAGATTAATGAGAACATTACTTCTGAACAACAAAGTGTTATCAGTGGTAAAGCTGCTTCTCAAGCTGTTCTTAGCGCTTAGTAAAAAATTAATATTAATAAGTAAGACACATGACGAAAGTTATGTGTTTTTCTTATTGTTATAAGACAACTACTTTACAAGAGTTGTCTTTATATTTGTTTACAAATATCTTTATTTGTTAGATAATATAAATGGATATAAAGATTTTCATAATGAGGAGGAAATATTATGAGTGATGGATTTACTGGAGTAAAACTTCAAGAAGTAAGAGCTCAATTGGGAAATTTTAGAGACGCAGTTGAAAAGATTGGAAGAGAATATATTGAAGCATTTGAAACATTTAATAATGAATTACATAATTCTTGGGCTTCACCAAATGCTGTTAAATGTAATAGTGCATTACAAAATTTATGTTCATGGTCAGTAGTATTTTTAATGGATTCAGATAAATTATTACAAGATGCTTTAGAAGCAGCTAGAACAATGGCTGAAAAGAATGGTGCTAATTTATCATACTATCCATATGTTCATGTAGGAATGGCTGATTTAATTAAATTAGAAGAATCATTAAATGGTATTACAGGTATGAATATTACTTTTGCAAAAGCATCATTAGAGACTTTTGAAGCAGCAGTAACAAAAACTCTTGGTGATTTAGAAGACTTACCATTAGACTTTGGATTATTAGATCCTGCAGGAACATTGTTATCAGCATACCAATCAAGAATAGAATTATTAAAGTCTAATCTTTCTGTTAACTTAGGTTATTTAAAATCTAAAATGACTACTGCATTCGAAGAAGAAGAGTTAAGTATTACTCTTGGAAAAGAAACTGCACAATCAGAGTTATCAGCAAATTAATAGACGTAAATACCCAGTTAATACTGGGTTTTATTATGCTTTAAAAATCTTTATTTCTTTACTTTTCAAGGGTTTTGTGATATAATGTTACGTAATTAAGGGGGGACTATATATGGAAAGGGCTAGTGTCATTAGATATAATGAAAGTAATAAAGGTCAAGAACTGTTTTTTCGACAAAATGGAAATAAATCTGCTAATGCTTCAAAAAGTAGATTTTTTAGACTTCTTGATGATCCAAATCAAATAATTAAATATTCAGTTACTGAACTTGATGTCCCTAAAACAGTTAGTTTAATTGAGCGCTTTAGTTTAGTTAAAGATCAAGTTACAAAAACAAAACTTCCAAACGCCTTGTATGAAGAAAATGGACTTGTTAAGGGTACAGTAGTTCCTTTTTTTGAAAATGGCATTTCTTTATATGAAATAGCAGAGACTCATTCTTTAGAAAAACTATCAGAACATTATAAAAGAGATGATGATAATGTACATAATTTATTCTTGATGATGCGTGATATATTAGGAATAATTGAAGAGTTAAAAGATTATGGATTTTATTATACTGATAGTAATATGGGAAACTTTATATTCAAAGATAATCAAGTACATTTAATAGATTTTGAGCCATTATATATGCGTGAAGCAAGTAAAGAGAATTTGAAAATAGTTCTTAAGTGGTATGATGAATTATTATTTATTGTAAATAAAAGATTTAATCTTATTGATTTACCTGTATATAAACCAAAAGATTTTAAATCTATGAGTAAAAGACTTGATAAAGTAGAAAATAAGGTTAGAAAGAATATGCATTAAGCATATTTTTTTTATGTTATAATATATTTAAGGTGATTTTATTGGAGAAATTATTAAGAAAACAAGTAGTTGAAATTGCTAATCAAGTGTTTGATAATTGTGATATTGTTGCCAAACATGGAACAAGTCTTTCAAGTGCAGTAAGTATAATGGAAACAGGTTTTGATTATGATAAAACAAGTATGATTGGGCAAGCATCTAAAGATCCTGTTAAACTATGTGCTTATGGATGGAAAGAATCCAAAAGAGGAGAAGCTTCTAATGTTATATTAGCAATCCCTAAATCATTTATTATGAAGTTGAATGGCTTTGATGAAAAGCAGTATAACGAATGGGTTAAACAAAGAATTGTTAAAGGTAGTGATGCTGAAATGCTTTTATACGCAGTATCAGATAAAAAGGAAACTGGTATAACTAGTTTTGGAGGAATCACTCTTCCTGGAATAGAGAAATGTCATTTACCAAGAGAGTTTGTAAAAGGTAGCTTCTTTTTCTGTGATAATACTAATTATATGGATTTTCTTCAAAATCCTGAAGAAGCACTTGATCACTTAGCATACATGGATAATGAATATTTCTTTGATAATTTAACACCTGAAGAACAAGATAAATTTGTAGATGAGTTTAAAGGTAAGAAAAGACAACCTGCAAAGTAATAACTTGCTTTTTTCAATTAATAAATGTATTATGAAAATGATAGGAGGCTTTTAAATGACTACTTCGATTGAACAAATAAAAGAATTGGTTGATAATACTGATAAATTTGATGTTCCAGTTATTTCTTATAAAGAATGGTTAGAGTGTTTTAAATCATTAATTGCTAAAATTGAAAGTGGTGAGCAATTTGATTATCGTGGAACAGGTTCTTTAATCTTATTAGTAGATGTATCAGAAATGAAAGAAGACGAGGAAGAAGATTATAACAATTATTGTGGAATGTTAAGAAAATTCTTTGGATCATTAGGATATGGTACATCTCCAAAAGAATGTTGGGAAAAAGTGTTAAGTAATCCTGATTTAGCTGTTGAACCTAGCGAATATAGGCCACTAGTATAGCTTAAAGAAAAAACATTAAATAATATAACAAGGGAAAGGTTATTGTCTCTTGTTTTTTTAAATCTAAATGATAAAATAAAAACGAAAAGGAGATGATTCGATGTTTAAATTAGTATCTAATTTTAAACCTACTGGTGATCAGCCTAAAGCAATAGAAGAATTAACAAATGGTATTAATAATGGTAAAAAGCATCAAGTTTTACTTGGTGTTACTGGTAGTGGTAAAACATTTACAATGGCTAATGTAATTGCTAATGTTAATAAACCAACATTAGTTCTTGCTCACAATAAAACTTTAGCAGGGCAATTATATAGTGAATTTAAAGAATTGTTTCCTGAAAATCGTGTTGAGTATTTTGTATCATATTATGATTATTACCAACCTGAAGCATATGTACCATCAACTGATACTTACATAGAAAAAGATTCATCTATTAATGATGAAATAGATGAATTAAGACATGCTGCTGCTAGTTCTTTATTAACAAGAAAAGATACAATAGTAGTCGCATCAGTTTCATGTATTTATGGTATTGGTGAACCTGAAGAATATAAAGATAAAATGTTAACTTTAAATGTTGGAGATACAATTGATAGAGATAAAGTTTTAAACAAACTTGTTGATATGTTATATGAGCGAAACGATATAGATTTTAAGCGTGGTACTTTTAGAGCAAGAGGAGATGTTTTAGAAGTAATACCAGCAAGCGAAAGAACAAATGGTATAAGAATAGAATTCTTTGGTGATGAAATAGATAGAATTAGTGAAATAGATGCTTTAACTGGAAAAGTAAAAGTAAATAAAAAGACTGTTTCAATATTCCCTGCTAGTTTATTCGTTACTAGTGATGAAAAACTAGAAGAAGCTATGAAGAGAATTAGAAAAGAATGTGATGAAAGAGTTAAATTTTTTAAAGATAATAATAAACTTCTTGAGGCACAAAGAATAGAAGAAAGAACTAATTATGATTTAGAGATGCTATCTGAGACTGGATTCTGTTCTGGAGTTGAAAACTATTCAAGACATATGGCACTAAGAGAAGAAGGAGAAACTCCTACAACCCTAATGGATTTCTTTGGAGATGATTATTTACTTATAGTAGATGAATCACACGTAACTCTTCCACAAGTAAGAGGTATGTATAATGGAGATAGAGCAAGAAAAATGAATCTTGTTGACTATGGATTTAGACTTCCAAGTGCACTTGATAATAGACCGTTAAAGTTTGAAGAGTTTGAAGAAAAAATACATCAAGCAATATATGTATCTGCAACACCTGGAGATTATGAACTTGAAAAAACTAATCATAAATTTACTGAACAAATTATTAGACCAACTGGATTATTAGATCCATTAATTGAAGTAAGACCTTCAACTGGCCAAATAGATGATTTAGTAGGTGAAATAAAAGATAGAATAAGTAAGAATGAAAGAGTTTTAATAACTACTTTAACTATTAGAATGGCTGAAGAGTTAACAAACTATTTAAAAGAATTAGATATTAAAGTAGCATATCTTCATACAGAAGTTAAAACTCTAGAAAGATTAAGAATAATAAGAGATTTACGTCTTGGTAAATATGATTGTATTGTAGGAATTAACTTATTACGTGAAGGAATAGATATTCCTGAAGTAAGTTTAATTGCAATATTGGATGCTGATAAAGAAGGATTCTTAAGAAGTGAAAGAAGTCTTATCCAAACAATCGGAAGATGCGCAAGAAATGAACATGGTAAATGTATTATGTACGCTGATAAGATTACTGAATCAATGGACAAAGCAATTACTGAAACAAGAAGAAGACGTGAAATACAAAATAAATATAATGAAGATAATGGAATTATTCCTAAAACAATAAATAAAGAAATAAGAGAATTAATTAGTAATGTTGATGAAACTAAGAAGACTAAGACTAAGAAAGAAACTAAATTAGAAAAAGAATTGAATCTTGAAGAAATTGAAAGAGAAATGAGAGAAGCTGCTAAGAACTTAGACTTTGAAAGAGCTATGGAATTACGTGATATCTTATTTGAATTAAAATCTTAAAGATTATTATTGGGAGGTTTTTATGGAAAAGATAGATAATGAAAAACTAGAAAGAGAATTTAACAATAATAAAACTTCTCATGAAGTATTTGAACATCAAAGAACAGGAACACTTGATGTTCTTGAAAAAAGAATAAAAGATAATAACGAAGTATTATTTCAATTAAGTATTAATAATATAATGCCTTTTTATAAACATAAAGGTCACTTTGTAGATGGTAGTACAGAAGAAACAAGATTTTGGAATCATGTTGTTGCAATTCTATTCATGGCTGAATTAAGAAATAGAGATGGTTTAGATACTTGCCATGATATAGATGAAGAAAAAAAGATAATTACTAGAGAAGATTTCGATATTTATGAAAAAGTTGAGGATGCTTTATTAGATAGAGCTGATGTTATTGAAGCTATTAAAAAGTTAGGAAGCCCTAGAATTCACATAATAGCAAGATACTTCAATAATCAAGATGTATGGAAAGAAGTATTAAGTTATTTAGGTGAAGATCTTCCTTTTGTAACTATGATTTATTCAGATGGAGAAATAAATGTTCCAGAAAGTACTTATACATATATACATTACGATAAACAAGAAGAAGGATTACATTATAAGAAAAATGCAAGTAAAGCATTAATAAAGGTTTTAAATGAAGAAGAAAAGATTTAAAAAAATATATATAGAAATAACAAATAAGTGCAATCTAAGTTGCACTTTTTGTAGTCCTTTAAAAAGAGAAATTAAAGAAATGTCTATAGATGATTTTAAAATAGTAATATCTAAGATTAAACCTTTTACTGATTATATTTATCTACATGTTAAAGGAGAGCCTTTATTACATTCTAAACTTGATGATATATTATCTATTTGTGATAAAGAAAATATTCACGTTAATATAACTACTAATGGGACTTTACTAAAGAATAGAGTTCTAATATTATCTAAACATAATTCTATTAGACAAATAAATGTATCTTTACATTCAGAAAATAACTATAAGAATTATTTTGAAGATGTATTTAATTCTTGTGATAAGTTATCTAATAATACTTATATTAGCTATAGAATATGGAATTTAAATGAATTAAATTTAGATAAAAAATCCACATCAATTGTGGATAAAATAATTGAACACTATAACTTATCAATAGATATTGTTGATAAAATAAAAAAAGATAAAGAAACTAAGATAAAAGAAAATATTTATGTTAATAAAGATAATTTATTTACTTGGCCAGATTATTCAAATAATTTTAATTTAGATGGAAAGTGTTATGGACTTAATACACATATTGGAATATTAGTAGATGGTACAGTAATACCTTGTTGTTTGGATGGTAATGGTGAAATAAATCTTGGTAACATTTTTAAAGATAATTTAGATGTTATTTTAAATAAAGAAATAGTTATAAATATGATAAATGGCTTTAAAAATGGTAAATCAATATGTCAACTTTGCAAAAATTGTAATTTTAGGAATAGATTTATTAAATAAAAATAAATAATTTTGTGATATATTATTATTGGGTGATTATATGAAAAGAATAAAGAAAATGTTATGTTTATTTATTATCGGTATTCTTTTATTACCAACATTTGTATATGCATCTCAATTTGAAGTAGATGAATACATGTATATTGAAATAGATGATTCTATTTGGTATGTATTCACAAGAGAGAATATTAAGAATAATAAAGAATTAGATACTTTGAAAATTTCATATGAATATATGAATAACTTTTTCAAGAATCATAACGCATACTTAGATGCTTTTCTATTATATAAAGGTACTGGAGAAATGATCGAGTTAACTGTTAGAAAAGTAAAGAGTGGGGGAAAGTATAATTTTTCAAGTTCATATTCAGATGATGAATTATTAGAAATTGTTGGAGAAATATTAAGAGATAAAGATCCAGCTGTATTAGAATTATATGAAAAGAATGGATATAAATATGTTTATTCAGAATATATTGATCAAGATAATTATCTAATGGAATATTATATAATTATAAATGGTTATAGTTATACAATATCAACTCAAAAAGATGGTGAATTTGATACAGATAATAAAGTAAGAGTTAAAGAAATAGTAGATTCTATAACATTTAAATTAGATGATACTATAGAAGATAAACCAAGTAGTGATTCTGATGGAGTTAAAACTATTATTATCTTTGTAGTAATTGGTGGTGCTTTAGCAGCAGTTGTAATTATTACAATAATGATGATGAAAAAGAAAAATAATAACAACAATAATAGAAATGGTGGAAATAAGAAAAAGTTTATTGATGACATGGGAAATGGATATTATGGACCAGATCAATATAATGGATATTATAATAATGGGAATAATAACTATTATAATAATAACAACAATAACTATTATTAATTAAAGAATAAGGCTAGTAGCCTTTTTCTTTTGAATTATTTTATATGTTATGTTATTATATAATCGTTTATTTGAGGTGATACTATGGATAAAATAATTATTAAAGGAGCAAGAGAAAATAATCTTAAGAATATAGATTTAACTCTTCCAAAAAATAAATTAATAGTAATGACTGGAGTATCAGGTAGTGGTAAGAGTAGTTTGGCTTTTGATACTATTTATGCTGAAGGTCAAAGAAGATATGTTGAAAGTTTGTCTGCTTATGCTAGACAGTTTTTAGGTGGTACAGAAAAACCTGATGTTGATTCCATTGAAGGTTTATCGCCATCAATTAGTATCGATCAAAAAACAACAAGTAATAATCCAAGAAGTACTGTTGGAACAGTTACAGAAATATATGACTATTTTAGGCTTTTATATGCCCGTATAGGTACACCAATGTGTCCAAACCATCATATACCTATAAAAGGACAAAGTATTGAGGAAATGGCTAATAAACTACTTGAATACCAGGAAGGTACTAAACTAGTTTTAATGGCACCAGTAGTACATGGAGAAAAAGGAACACATAAAGAATTATTAGATAAATTAAGAAGTGAAGGATATGCAAGAGTTCGTGTTAATGGAGAAATGCATGAATTAACTGAAGAATTTAACTTCGATAAAAATGTTAAAGATAATATTGATGTAGTAGTAGATAGATTAGTTATTAAAGAAGGTATAAGAGCAAGATTATTTGAATCACTTGAAACTTGTTGTAAGTTATCAAATGGAAAAGTAATAATTGAAATAGTTGGTGATAAAGAAATAGTTATGAGTGAGTTATATGCTTGCCCATATTGTGAATTCTCTTTACCTGAACTTGAACCTCGTATGTTTAGTTTTAATGCACCATATTGTGCATGTCCAGATTGTAAAGGTTTAGGAATAAAATTATCAATTGATCCAGAATTAGTTGTACCAGATAAAGATAAATCTTTGGAAGAAGGTGCAATTGTTACTTTAGGAGATGATGTTGATAGTATTTACTACAAAAGACTCGAATGTGTTTGTAAGCATTACAAGATAAGTACTACTAAACCATTTAAGAAATTAACTAAGAAAGAAGTAGATATTATTTTCTATGGAAGCGATGAACCAATAAAGTTTAACTTTGCATCAAGAAGTGGAAATATTACTAATCAAACTGATTATTATGAAGGATGTATTAATAATTTACAAAGAAGATATATGGAAACTTCTAGTACATGGATTAGAGAATGGTTAGAAAATTACATGATAGAAACAGAATGTGAAACTTGTCATGGCGCTAGACTTAATGATGATGCACTATCTGTTTATGTTGGTGGAAAAAATATATTTGAATTAACTTCAATGAGTATTTATAAAATTTTAAAGTTCTTTAATGAACTTGAACTAACTGAAGAGCAAAAAAGTATTGCAGATTTATTAATAAGAGAAATTAAAAGTAGATTGGAGTTTTTAGTAAATGTTGGTCTTGAATATTTAACTTTAAGTAGAATGGCTGGAACTTTATCTGGTGGAGAAAGTCAAAGAATAAGACTGGCAACTCAAATAGGATCTCGTTTAACTGGAGTACTTTATGTATTAGATGAACCAAGTATTGGACTTCATCAAAGAGATAATGAAAGATTAATAAACTCTTTAAAAGAAATGAGAGATTTAGGCAATACATTAATAGTAGTTGAGCATGATACTGATACAATGCTTGCTGCTGATTATCTTGTTGATATTGGACCAAAAGCAGGAGATGAAGGTGGAGAAGTTATTGCTGCTGGAACTCCAGAAGAAGTAATGAAAGTAGAAAACAGTATTACTGGAAGATATTTAAGTGGTAAAGAAAAAATTGAGGTACCTAAGAAAACAAGAAAAGGAACTGGTAAATTTATAGAAATTATTGGTGCTTCTGAAAATAACTTAAAGAATGTTGATGTTAAGTTCCCACTTGGAACATATACTTGTGTAACTGGTGTATCAGGAAGTGGTAAATCAAGTTTAGTTATGAGAATTTTATCTCAAGCTGCTATGAAATATGTTTATGGATCTAAAGTAGTTATAGGTAAGCATAAAAAGATTAATGGACTTGAAAATATTGATAAGATTGTTGAAATAACTCAAAATCCAATAGGAAGAACTCCAAGAAGTAATCCTGCTACATACACTGGAGTATTTGATGATATAAGAGATTTATTTACAAATACTAAAGAAGCAAAGATGTATGGATTTGAAAAGAATAGATTCTCATTTAATGTTAAAGGTGGAAGATGTGAAGCCTGTCGCGGTGATGGAGTTAAAAAAATAGAGATGCATTTCTTACCTGATGTGTACGTTCCTTGCGAAGTATGTCACGGAACTCGTTATAATAGTGAAACTTTAAACATAAGATATAAGGGTAAGAATATTGCAGATGTTCTAGATATGAGAGTTAGTGAAGCAGTTAAGTTTTTCGAAAACGTACCAAAGATAAAAAACAAGCTACAAGTATTAGAAGATGTAGGTATTGGATATGTTAAATTAGGACAAAGTGCTACAACACTATCTGGTGGTGAAGCAGGAAGAGTTAAACTTGCTAAAGAACTACAGAAAAAAGCAACTGGTAAAACATTATTTATTATGGATGAGCCAACAACTGGACTTCACTCAGCTGATATCAAGAGACTACTTGCAATTATTCAAAAAATAGTGGATAATAAGGATACAGTAATAGTTATAGAACATAACTTAGATATGATTAAATGTGCAGACCATATTATCGATATTGGACCTGAAGGAGGAGACTTCGGAGGAGAAATAATCGCGGAGGGAACTCCACTTGAAGTATCTAAGAATAAAAAGTCTTATACAGGACAATTTTTAAAGAAAGTTCTATAAGAGGAGGACTTATGAAAGTAGTTGTAAACTCTAAGAAAAAAAATACTTTAAGATTTAATTTAATACTTGAATTTATTTTATATTCAGTATGTTATACAGCTATATTCTTACTGGTTGAGAAAATGTTTAAGACATTTGTAATAAATGATGAACATAAAATCATTTATGCATTCTTAGCAATAGTAATAATATATGTACTTGATAAATTAGTTAAACCAATCCTCGTTACAATAGCGACTCCTATTACTGGATTAACGTTTGGATTATTCTATTTTGTTATTAATTCATTTATTTTATGGTTAACAGATAAAATAATGTTTGATAAATTGGATTTTAAAGATTTATGGATTTTGTTCTTTATTTCGATTGTATTGGCACTATTCAATTTAATAATAGAGAAATTGATTATAGAGCCAATTGTTAGGAAGGCGAGCAAAAAATGAATGGGGTTTTGTTAGATTTAGGCGTAGTGCAGATATACTGGTATTCAATATGTATAATACTTGGAATGGCTGTAGGAATGGCTTTAGTATATAAAGAAGCAGCTAAGAAAGGTATTAGTGAGAGTGCTATAACTGATATAGTATTCTATACAATAATAATAGCTATCATTGGTGCAAGACTTTATTATGTTGCACTTGAATGGAACAAATATAAAGATAATCCTTTAAGTGCTTTAGAAATATGGCATGGGGGACTTGCAATACATGGAGCAATAATATTGGGTGGATTATTCTTAATACTTCACTCAAAAAGAAAAAGAATTGATACATTAAAATTATTAGATATATGTTCTGTTGGATTAATAATAGGACAAGCAATAGGAAGATGGGGAAATTTCTTCAATCAAGAAGTATATGGTGGTGTAGTTCCAGAAAGTGGATTCTTCGCAAGTATATTTAAGATTTTGCCAAATTTTATACAAGAAGGTATGAAAATAGGTGGAGAATACCATCAACCATTATTCTTATATGAATCAATTTTATGTTTATTAGGATTTATTATTTTATTAATAATGAGAAGAAGAAAATATATTAAGACTGGTCAAGTGTTTGGAATCTATTGTGTTTGGTATGGTACAGTACGATTAATACTTGAAGGAATGAGAGTTTCTAAATACAATTTAACAATAGGACCTGTTAAAGTTGCACAAATAGTATCTATTGGGATGATTGTGGTAGGACTATTCTTCATTATACGAAGATTTAGAACTTCTAGATTTGATTATTTGTATAATGCTGAAACAGTTCTTAGAAAAGTAGAAAATGTTGATGATAGAACACCATATACTGGTTATAGTGATAATACAAATACTAATAGAACAACACAACCAGTAGAAGTTGGAAGTAGTGAGTTATTTGTTGCAACTGCACCAGTAGTAAATGCTGCACAAAGTGTAGAACCAGTAACTGAGGTTGCTACTGAACCTGCAACAGTTGCACCACAAGGACCAATGTTAGGACCTCTTCCAGTTGCAAGTGAACCAACTGCAGAACCAGTTACACAAACTGAGGTTGTAACAGAACCGGTAACAAACGCACCAATAGAATTACCAACAGTGCCAAAAGAGATACCTGTGCAATCTGAAACTCCAGTTGAACCTGTAACAGAGGTTCCTGTTAATCAAGATATTCAAGAATTAATGAAGAAAAATGCTGCAGCAATTATTACACAAGAAGTTGTAACAGAACCAGTAACGAATGCACCAATAGAATTACCAACAGTGCCACCTGATCCGGTTACAGAACCTGCACCAGTTGCACCAGTTCAGGAAGTTAATGTAGAACCTGCACAAACTGATGCACCAGCACCTAGTGGTAATAAATTTATTACTGATTAATTTAAATAAATAATTGACTTAAAATGCCTTTTGTGTTATTTTATATGTGACACGTAAAAGGTGTTTTTATTTTGGTAAAAAAGGTGGGTAGAAAAATGGCTCAAAAAGAAAAGAAAAAAGTCGATAAAGAAAGCGAAAAGCTTCAAAAAGAAATCGATGAAGTTGTTAACTCAAAGGTTGATAAGAAAAAAGACAAAAAAGCAACTAAGAAAGAAACAAAAGAAGAAACAAAAAATGAATCTAAAAAAGAAGTAAAGAAAGATAACAAGAAGAAAGAAAAGAAAACTGAAGTTAAGAAAGAATCTTTCTGGCATGGTGTTAAATCTGAATTCAAGAAAGTTAGATGGCCAAGCAGAAAAGAAATGATTAAATATTCAGTAGCAACAATTTCGTTTGTAATATTCTTTGCATTATTCTTCTATATTATAGAATTAATTGCATATGGGGTGAAGTTATGGAAAAACAGTGGTATGTAGTAAACACTTATTCTGGGCACGAGAATAAAGTTAAAGAAAAATTAGAGATGCGTGCTGAATCAATGGACATGAAAGACTACATCTTTAGAGTAGTTATTCCTGAACAAAAAGAAGTAGAAGTTAAAGATGGAGTAACAAAAGAAAAAGTTAAGAAGATGTTTCCTGGATATGTTCTTGTTGAAATGGTTATGAGTGATGAAGCATGGTTCGTTGTTCGTAATACACCTGGTGTTACAGGATTTATCGGATCAAGTGGTAAAGGTGCTAAACCAACTCCACTTCAACCATATGAAGTAGACAATATCTTAAGAAATATGGGTATTAGTAGACTTGATGTTGATAAAGAATTAGAAGTAGGTGCTAAAGTTAAGATTATTGCTGGAGCATTTGCTGGAATGTTTGGTACAATCGATACAATTGATTTACCAAATCAAAAGTTGGAATTAAATGTAGATCTATTTGGTCAAGAAACTGCCGTAGAGGTAGAATTATCACAAATTGAAGTTGTAAAATAACAAAAAGTCTTGCAAAACAAGAAAAAAAGTGATAATATCAAATCGCTATATTTAATTATATAGATTAATTAGTGGGAAGCGAAAAAGTGTACTTTAAGTACAAACAAATGAGTGAGACGCTATTTGGACCACTCGCGAAAACGTAAAAATTATAGGAGGTGTTTTTCGTGGCAAAGGAAGTTGTAAAAAAAGTTAAGTTGCAAATCCAAGCAGGAAGAGCTACACCAGCTCCACCAGTTGGAACTGTTTTAGGACCTGCAGGAATTAAT
>CAMKPE010000014.1 GCA_946414595.1 uncultured Clostridium sp. | reverse complement strand
AGTATGTTGGAAATGGATATGTTAATATGGATTATCCAGAAGGGAAATATGATATACTATTTACTTACAAAGGTAAATTGGCATATTTCATTAATATTAATTTAACAAAAGAACCAACTGAATAACAAATAAGCTCCAGTTTTGGAGCTTTTAAAATGCTCGGAAGATTTAGATATTACGAACAAAAAGATTATTTTTATGGCGACGTTTTATGGCGATTTTTCTTTTGACTTAAAATAGCATCTCCTAAAACACCTGTAAAATAAGACTAAAATGAATGTGGGAATAATAATCTCGAAAAACTTCTAAGGCGTCGGTCAAGAGTTCGAATCCCTTCCGGGACACCATTTATGAAAAGAAACTAGTGAGAACTAGTTTTTTTGTGATATATTTATTATATGAGGTGTAATCATGAAAAATAATCGTGAAAAAGTGGTTATTAAAACAAGTATAATTAGTATTATTGCTAATATAATACTTGCAGGGTTTAAAGCATTTGTAGGATTCCTAGCTAATTCTATTGCAATTATTTCTGATGCTGTAAATAATTTAAGTGATGCTTTATCAAGTATTATCACAATAGTAGGAACTAAATTAGCAGGAAAGGCGCCTGATAGAAAACATCCATATGGATATGGAAGAATTGAATATATGACATCTTTAGTTGTTTCGGCAATCGTTTTATATGCTGGTATTACTGCTTTGGTGGAATCTATAAAAAAGATTATTAATCCAGAAGTAGCAGATTACAGTACAATAACTTTAATAATTTTAATAGCAGGTATAGTAGTTAAATTTGCTTTAGGACTTTATGTTAAGAAAAAAGGAAAAGATGTAAATTCAGATTCGTTAGTTGCTAGTGGATCAGATGCATTTAATGATGCAATACTATCAATTTCAGTTTTAGCATCAGCAATAATTTATATGTTATTTGATTTAAGCTTAGAAGCCTATGTTGGTGTAATATTATCTATCTTTATTATTAAAGCAGGTATTGAGTTAATTAAAGAATCAGTAGATAACATGTTAGGTGTAAGAGTTGAAAGTGATTTAGCTAAATCAATTAAAAAAGAAATTACAAAAGAAAAAGATATACAAGGTGCTTATGATTTAGTTTTAAATGATTATGGACCAGATAAATATTTAGGATCAATTCATATTGAAGTTGCTGATACTTTATCAGTTGCTGATATAGATAAACTATCTAGAAAAATAACTAAAACAATTTTAAAAAAGTATGGTGTTATATTACATACAATTGGAGTTTATTCAGTAAATACTAAAGATAAAAAAGTAATAGAGACAAAAAAAGAAGTTGCAAAAATAGTATTTTCTCACGAAGGAATATTACAAATGCATGGTTTTTATCTAGATGAGGAAGACAAGAGTATTAGTTTTGACATAATTATTGATTTTAAAATAAAGAATAGAGAAGAAGTTTATAAAGAAATCTATGATGAAGTTCAAAATAAATATAAAGGTTATAAGATTGATATTAACTTAGATATTGATGTAAGTGATTAATATATTTGCAAATAAAATATAATAAATTATAAGGAGGTAAAATTACGAAAAAATATTTGCTATATTATTATTGATTAGTGTTTTTACATTAACAGCATGTGGAGGTAAAGAAAATACTAATGAAAGTGGTAAAAATAACAACAGTGTTGAAACAAATGTAAAAGATTATTCTGGAGTATATAAAAGTGATGATTCATCAGAATTAGAAATTACTAAAGAAAATGATAATTATAAAGTTAATATTACTATTTTTAGACTTGCTGCATTTAATGATTGTAATGTTTATGAAATAAAAGATAATGTTTTATATATTGATGGAATAGACTATAAATTTTCATTTGATTATAATACAAAGATACTTACTGTCTTAGAAGCATCTGGAAATTGGTTAACTGCAGGAGATAGTTTTGTATTTGATAAATAATTAAAATTTGGCGTCGTAATATGGCGCTTTTTTTTATTAGTGATAAAAAAATAAGGTAAATTGAGTTGTTATTATTTACAGATAAAACATTTTTATGTTATAATAACACTTACTAAAAAGGGGGAATAATAATGACAGATTCAATAATGGCTCCAGAAATTAATCTTATTAAAACGGATGAATTTTATCTATTCTATGAGATGATGATGCAATCATTAAAAACAGATGATGTTAAGGGAGGTATAAATAAATCTTTATTTATGTTACATACTTACCTTAAATCTGGTAATATTTCAATATTTCGAAAGAATAAAGAAGGATCATATGTATTTAAATTATCCGATTCACAAATGGATGATTTAGTTCAATCAGTTGGTTGTATTATTAATAAAACTAAACCTTTAGCAGAACAGAAGGGGATTTTCCATTTAGATCTTAATTTATCAGAAAGACTTAAAAATATGATGTTGTTTCATATAGGTGTTTCTAGTAATAGCAATAGTGACAATAGAAAAGCTGCAGATGAATGTATTATGGCAATTCTTAATGTAGATAAAGAAAAAGAAGTTGAGCCACAATTTTGGGATAGAGTAAAAGACACAATGCAAATAATATTAAAAAGAGCAGTAAGTTATGAAAGAAATGTAAGTGCAATAACTACAGATTTATTAACTGGGTTAGATAATAGAAATTCATATGAAATGAGAATTCGAGCATTTAATGAAGCTGATGAAAATTTAGTACTTGCAATCTTTGATTTATTTAGACTTAAGTATATCAATGATAATTATACCCATGCTAAGGGAGATGCATATATTACTGAAGCAGGAGATATTTTGAGTAAATATTGGCCAAAACAAAAAATTGTAATTAATGAAAACGGAATTGAAACTGCAAAAGATACAGGACACTGTGTATATAGAGTTGGAGGAGATGAATTTGTTTTATTAACTACTAAAGAAACATATACATTGACAACTATAAAAGCAGCTTTAGCCAGTGAGGAAGCCGAAATGATTGACTTAGATCTTGGTAAAGAAACACCAATTGGAATTAATTATGGAGTTGTACAGCATACTCCTGGTGATTCTTTTAAGCAAACATTTATGAGAGCAGATGAAAGAATGCAAGAAGATAAAGGTGTAATGTATAAAAAATATAAATTAGATAGAAGACATTAGTAGATAAATATAATAAACTAGTCAAATGACTAGTTTTTTTTTAAGGTTAAATATTCTTCTATGGTATAATTAAAATAGATATAAAGTATTATAGAAAGGCAATATATGAGAGAAATAATTAATTTAAACTGTCCATCTTGTGCATCAAATGGTTTGATATTAAATCCAGAAATAGGGAAGTTACAATGTAAGTATTGTGGAAAAGTATTAGAAGGAACTATATATAATAGTGAAATAACTGATTTAACTAAACTCAAAGGAAATCATATAAGTAAAGGTGCTAATAAATTAGATTTAGAAGAAATACCTTTAATTAGATGTGTATGTCCAAATTGTGGAGCGAAAGCTTTATTTAATAAAAATGATGAATTTAAAAAATGCCACTGGTGTAATACTGTTTTAACAACTGAAGAAGTATTAGATAAACCATTGGTACCAGATCAAATTTTGCCTTTTTCAATATCAAAAGAAAAAGCAAAAAAGATAATGGAAGAATTTGTATCAAATAAGCAAGCATATGCTTCTAACCCTTTTTTAGAAAAGTTAGATATTAATGATATTAATGGAGTATATTTACCATATTTTTTAGTTGATGTTAATAGTCATACAAAAGTAAATGGAAAAGCAGTACACGAAGAAAAAATAGATGATGATACTTATTTAAAACAAACATTTAATATTGATTTAGAATATGATTTAACAATTCCAGAATTAATTGTAGAAGCAAGTAATAATTTAGATGTTGATATTAATGATAGAACAAATAGAATAATATCATTAATAAAACCTTTTGATACTCAAAATTGCGTGGAGTATAATCCAAATTATTTAGTAGGGTATTCAGTTGATCAAAGAGATTTAAATATTAATGTAGATAAAAGTATTATGAATGCTAAAAGACAATTTGATATTGTTAATGATATGGTTTTAAATAGGGAACTAAAATATTATAATCGTGGAATTAAATATAAAACTAATGATGTTAATATTGTTGGAACTCAGTGGGCAAGTGCTTATTTACCTGTGTGGTTATATAGTCATCGTGAGAAAGAAAAGGGAAAAGAAGTAATTCATTATATTGCTATTAATGGAAGAACTGGAGAAGTATGTGGAAGCGTTCCTTTTGTTAAGAAAAAAGCACTACTTAGTGCCATCTTAGATTATACTTCTGCTTATCTATTAGCATATTTAATGGCTACTTTAGTTTTCCTTGTATTATGTGATCCATTTAATCCTGAAGAATCACAGTTCTTTCAAAGAATGAAGGTTTATTTAATTTTTACTTTACCAGCTATAACATTATTTATTGGATTGTCAATATGGGCTTCATATAGTAATACTAGTGATTATTATTCTGGAAAAGATAATTCAGATAAATATAAATTATCTAGTGAATGTGAAATGACAAACAAAAAATTTAATCAAAATAAAATAAAAGAGAAAAAGTATAAAGAAGTCAGTGATTAGTGGGTGTTAATCAACAATCATTAATTATAAGGTGATAATTATGAATTATATAGAAACTGCAATTAATACAATAAAAGAAAAATATGATTTTTTATCATTTAGAGATACTACATTAGATGATTGTGAATATATTTTATATTTAAAAGATTTGTGTTTAAGATGGTACATTGAAATAATCTATGGATGGGATTTTGATGTACAAAGAAAACTAACTAAAAAGGAATTAGAACAACACAAAGATGACATGAAAATAATTAAGTATAACAATAAGGATGTTGGTGTTACTACATTTTATGAAGAAAATGGTGAGTATGTAGTAGGACTAATTATGGTACATCCTGATTGTCAAAACTTAGGAATAGGATCAAAAATAATAAGTGAATATATTAAAATTGCTAAAGATGATAAAAAACGTATAATTATAAAAACTTATAAATTGAATCCTGCTAAGAAATTATATGAAAGATTAGGATTTAAGAAATATAATGAAGATGATACTCATGTATATTTAGATATAGTTTTTAATAAATAATGAAACTAGTCAAATGACTAGTTTTTTTTGTTTTAGTTATATGATAAAATCATGTTATCAAAGGGTGTCTTTGAAGTTGTAATAAAAAGAAATGAGGAATAAGAATGACTGGTTTTGTACTAAGAATAATAGCAATGGTTACTATGTTAACTGATCACATTGCTTGTAATTTACTTGATAACCAAATAGTAATGAGAAGCATTGGAAGATTTGCTTTTCCTATATATGCCTTTTTATTAGCAGAAGGATTTATATTTTATTGTAAAAATAAAGATAGAGTATTGAAACATATATCATCATTGATTGTATTAATAATGGTTTCAGAATTCTTCTATGATTTGATGGAATGTGGTACAGATTTTGGAAGTTATTTTAATTCACAAAATAATATTCTTACTTTATTTTTAGGATTCTTAGGTATGTTTATTACTGAAGAATTATATCCAAGAGATAAAAAAGGGAAAAAAGATTTTAGATCAATAATTGTTCTAGTAAGTGCATATCTATTACTTGGATTTGCTAATTACATGATTAAAGGTAACTTTAATCTTGTTGGACCATGGTTAGTTATTGCATACTATTGGTTTATTAGATTATCAAGAGATCCTAAGACTAATGAAAATTTATGGAAATGGTGGAAAAAGTTTGCTGTTTTACTATTAATTTTCGCAATTTATTTACCAATTTATTTCTGGGTTAGAACTGACTTTGGTAGCTTTAATAGTTGGGTTCAAAAAATGTATGACTATATACCATGGATTATTGGACACGTAGGGGCTGCTTTAATATTAAGTTTATATAATGGTAAAAATGGATATCATGAAGGTTGGTTTAAAAAACTATATATTTCATTCTATCCACTTCATGCGTGTGTTATTGGAATAATACGTGTATTCTTAGGGCAATAAGGATTAAAGAAACTAGTTTGGTGACTAGTTTTTTTATTTGAATTTGATATAATTATAATGGTGATTAAAATGGAAAAGAAGAAAACAAAAAAAGAAATAGTTAAGATGTTATTAAAGAATAATGAACTAGAAGAAAAAGACGAAGAAGAACTTTTAGATTTATTAATTGATCAACCAATTAGTATTGATGTTGATAAACAAGAAGAAGCTAAGATGACTAGAGGAGATAGAGTTGCTGATAAAGTAAGTGAAATAGCAGGATCATGGGGATTTATTCTTGGTTTTTGTGCATTCTTATTATTTTGGATTATATTGAATGCATTTATATTATCAGAACACAATCAAGCAGATCCATATCCTTTTATCTTACTTAACTTATTACTATCTTGTCTTGCTGCATTACAAGCTCCTATTATCATGATGAGTCAAAATAGACAGGCTGCAAAAGATAGTTTAAGAAACCAAAATGATTATCGTACTGATTTGAAAAGTGAATTAATACTTGAAGAGTTACATGACAAGATGGAAGAGATGCTTAAAAATCAAAGAAAGATAATTAAATATATAGAAGAAGATAACGATAATAAATAATCATAATCACACTAAACGAACAGTCGCAAGACTGTTTTTTCTATGTTATAATAATTACAAGGAGTTGATATTATGGATCAAATAAAAGATATATTAAATGATAATCCATGGATATTAAATATTTTGTATTCAATACTTGCTATTGTAATATCTGTAATATTGTATTTACTTATATCTCATTCTTTCTTTTCTAAACTAGAGAAGAAGAATTATAAAATATTTAAGAATAATAAATCAAATACTTATATTAAATTAATGAAAAGTATAGGAAGATATATTTTTATAATTGTATTATTATTCATAATTTTAAAGATTAATGGTGTTAATATAACTGCTATGATAGCAGGAGTTGGAGTATTTGGAATTATCTTTGGATTTGCAATACAAGATGCCTTAAAAGATGTTATTAAAGGAATAGATATTATTACAGATTCTTATTATCAAGTAGGAGATATTATTAGAGTTAATAAATATACTGGTAAAGTATTATCTATTGGAATTAAGACTACTAAAATAGAAGATGTATTTGAAAAGAATATTGTATCTATTTCGAATAGAAATATAGAAGAAGTAGAAGTAATATCACATATGATTAATATTGATATACCACTTCCTTATGAACTTAAGTTAAAGGAAGCTGAAAAGACAATTGATTATATAACAAAGAAAATAGAGAAGTTAGATAACGTTGAATATGTTGAATATCGTGGAGTTAATAAACTTGCTGAATCATCAATTTTGTATCAAGTTAAAGTTTATTCTGCACCAGACGATAAAGTACAAGCAAGAAGAGATGCATTAACTTGTATAATTAAATGTTTAGAAGAAAAAGATATTCACGTACCATATAATCAAATTGATGTTCATCAAAAATAAGGAGATTTTTATGGAGATTAGAAAAATAGAAGAAAGTGAAATGGAAGAAGCTTTAAAACTTGTTTGGGAAGTATTCTTAGAGTTTGAAGCTCCTGATTACACAGAAGAAGGGATTCAAGAATTTAGAAAGTGTATTGATGATAAAGATTGGGTTAGTGCAAGAGACTTTTATGGTGCCTTTCAAGATAATAAAGTATTAGGAGTTATTGCAACAAAAGATTTACATCATATTGCCTTATTCTTTGTTGATGGTAGACATCATAAACAAGGAATCGGAAGAAAACTATATGATAAGGCAGATTCATTAAACAATGATGATTATTTCACTGTTAATTCTTCACCATATGCCCATGAAATATATAAGCATTTAGGCTTTGTAGATACGGATAGTGAACAATGTATTCATGGTTTAAGATTTTTTCCAATGAGGAAAGAATTAAAAAAAGAATATGTTTTATCAAGACAAATGAAATAGCAGTTACTAACTGGAGTTGGATTAAATGGAATTTTTAAGTGCTAAGACAATTTTATCTAAAGAAAAATATGGGAATGAATGGTTTGGTATAGATTACAAAATAAATCTATATAGAGGTTGTTCTCATGGTTGTATTTATTGTGATAGTAGAAGTAATTGTTATCACATAGATAATTTTGATGTACCTAAAGGGAAAGAGAATGCTCTTTTATTACTTGAAAAAGAATTGAGTAAAAAAACTGATCATGGTGTTGTAGGTATTGGATCAATGTCAGATACTTATAATCCAAATGAAATTAAATATGAACAAACAAGAGGAGCATTAAAACTTTTAGCAAAATATAACTTTGGAGTATCTATAGATACTAAAAGTGATTTAATACTTAGAGATTTAGATTTATTAAAAGAAATAAATGAGAAGAATAATGTAATTGTTAAATTTACAATAACAACTCCAAATGATCTATTATCTAAAATAATTGAGCCACATGTATGTGTATCATCTAAAAGATTTAAAGCTATTAAAGAATTGAGTGATAATGGAATATTTACGGGAATTTTAATGAATCCCGTATTACCATTTATAACTGATAATGAAGAAGATATTAAAAAACTTGTTAGACTTGCACATGAAAGTGGCGCTAAATTTATTCATACTTTTATGGGAATGACTTTAAGAGAAAATCAAAGAGATTATTACTTTGAACAATTAGATAAATACTTTAATGGTTTAAAAGAAAAGTATATTAAGTATTATGGTGAAAGATATAATTGTGTTGTCCCTAACTATAAATATCTTTATAAAGTATTTACTAACGAATGTGATAAATATGGGATTTTATATAATATGAATGATATTATTAAAGCATATAAAAAAGAAATAAAAGAAAATGAACAAATATCATTGTTCTAATAGGAGAATATTATGGCTACTACAAAAGAATATAGAGATTTTATTTTAGAGCAATTAAATATATTAGATACTATAACTTGTAAATCAATGATGGGAGAATATCTTCTTTATTACAATGGTTTATTATTCGGTGGTATTTATGATGATAGATTACTTGTTAAAATAGTAGAAGGTAATAAAAAATATAATATGGAAGAATCTATCCCTTATCCTAATGCTAAACCAATGTATTTAGTAGATGATGTCGATAATCAAGATACATTAAAAGAAATAGTACTTGCAACTTGTAAAGGTTTAAAATAATAGAGAGCATAAAAAAGCTCTTTTTTCAATACTTGTTTTAATTATAAAAATATTATATTAATTATATGGAGGTATGTAATATGATGGAAGGTCTTTGTGGTGCATTATGCACTGGTTGTGAAGCGCTAGAAAGCGGAAAATGTAAGGGATGTGTTAATTCGAAAGGATGTCCTTTTGGTAAGAAGTGTTGGATTTATAAATATGTTGAAGTTGGTGGGAAAGAAAACTTTGATTTATTAAAGAAACAATTAATTGAAGAATTTAATTCTTTAGATATTGATGGAATGTCTAAGATAGATGAATTATATTCATTACATGGTTCTTTTGTTAACTTAGAATATACATTACCAAATGGTAAGAAAGAGAAGTTCTTAAATGATGATGAAATGTATTTAGGTAATCAAGTTGAATGTTTATTTAATGATGATGAAATTAAGAAATGTTTTGGATTAGTTGCTAATACTAATTTCTTACTAGTTTGTGAATACGAAGAAGATGGAAAGAATCCAGAAATACTTATTTATAAGAAAAGATAAATTGACATAGGGTGACAATTAAAAAATCTTATTAAAGTTTATATTAAAATTTTTAGTGCTATACTTAATTTAAATAGGAGTGATAATAAATGAAAAGACAAGAATATTATTATATATATGCATTCTTAATTGTATTGCTATTAGTAATATCTTTATTTCTTGATGATTCACTAGGATCAAGAATAGTAACAGTAATTACAGTAAGTACTGCAGTTGTTGGAGCAATATCAATATTTATACAATACAAAAGAGATAAAAACGTTAATCAAGCAACATTCATATTAGAGTATGGTAAATACTTTTATAGTTTAAATCATACTGAAGAAGTAATGCTATTACTTGATGAATATAGACTGGGTAATAAAGATGTTGCTAAAAATATGAACTATAATGGTATAGTTAATTACTTATTCTGGTGTGAAGAATTATCTACTTTATATCAAAAGGATGTAATTGATTTAGAGACAGTTGATAATATTTTTAGTTATAATTTCTTCTTAATAACAAATAATAAATATATTCAAGAAAAAGAATTGGTTCCTAATGCAGAATTCTATAAAGGTGTATTTTATCTTCATAAAGAATGGACTGATTATAAAAGAAGAACAAAACAACCAATTATTAATGAAGATGAAAGTTTAGAAAAGATAGATAAATATATTAGTTATGTTAATAAAGGTAATTTAAAAAATAAAAAGACATTTTAATGAACTAGCATTTGCTAGTTTATTTTTTATTGTAATATGATAATATATAGTTGAAGATAATAGGAGGAGTTTATGTATCTCGTGTATTAGTAAAATCTAATAATAAAAAATTGATTTATTATCCAACTTTAAAAGGTGTTTTTATCAAACTATCACAAAAATAATAATTAAAACTATGTATTAAAGAGTAATGAAAGTTATTCATTATTCTTTTATTATGTTATAATATTTCTTGGTAAAGAAGTGATAGTATGAATAATGTTTTAGAATATTTAAATGATACATGTAAGAAGTATCCAAAAAAGATAGCAGTCATTGAAGAAGATAAGAAAATAACTTATAAAGAATTAAATGACTCATCTATGATTATTGGCTCTTTTTTAGCGTCTAAAAAAATATTTAATGAACCAGTTGTAGTATACATGGATAAGGGAATAGATGCTTTAATCTCTTTTTTTGGAATTGTTTATTCATCTTGTTATTATACTTTGATTAATCCAGAATTTCCTTATGAAAGAGTTAATCAAATAATCGGTGTATTAAATCCTAAATATGTTATTTCTGATGATAAATATATTAAGAATGCTAAAGAGTATTTTAAAGATTCTAAGATATTTAATATTAAAGATTTAAAAAAGAAAAGCATTGATGAAAATATGCTTCTTCTTGCTAAGAGTTACCATAATGATATTAATCCTTTATATATAAACTTTACTTCAGGATCAACTGGAGTACCTAAAGGAGTAGTAATATCACATAAATCAGTTATTGATTTTATTGATAACTTTACAAGCTTATTTAATTTTAATGATAAAGATATTATTGCTAATCAAGCACCATTTGATTTTGATGTTTCAGTAAAAGATATTTATAGCGCGATAAAAGTAGGAGCTACACTTGTAATTGTACCTAAAGCTTATTTCTCATCTCCTGCAAAACTTTTAGATTATTTGTGCTTAAATAATGTTACAACACTAACTTGGGCAGTATCAGCACTTTGTCTTATTACAACATTCCATGGACTTGATTATAAAGTTCCTGATAAAGTAAACAAGATACTGTTTAGTGGGGAAGTAATGCCTGTTAAACATTTAGATATTTGGAAGAAGCATTTGCCAAAGACAATGTTTGTTAATTTGTATGGACCTACTGAAATAACATGTAACTGTACTTATTACATAATAGATAATAAAAAAGAATATGATAAGATTCCAATAGGTAAGGCTTTTCCTAATGAGAAAGTATTCTTACTTGATAAAGATAATAAGTTAATTACTAAGAAAAATGAAGTGGGAGAACTTTGTGTTGCAGGAACATGTCTTGCTCTTGGTTACTATAACAATAAAGAACAAACTGAAAAACATTTTATGCAGAATCCACTTGAAAAGAATTACAATGAAATGATTTACAAAACAGGTGATTTGGCATTCTATAATGAGGATAATGATTTAGTATTTAATGGAAGAGTAGACTTTCAAATAAAATATCAAGGTCATAGAATTGAACTTGAAGAAATAGAAAAATCTATAATGGATTTTAAAGAAGTAGAAAGAGCTTGTTGTATCTTTGAAGAAGAAAAATCAAAGTTATATGCTTTCTATGTAGGAAGTATTGATAAGAAAGAATTACATCTTAAATTAAAAGAGAAATTACCAGTATTTATGATTCCATCTAAATTAATTCAAATAGATGAATTTCCAATAAATAAAAATGGTAAGATAGATAGAAAAGCATTACTATTAATGAAGGATGATAAACATGATTGATTATAAATTTATTAAAGAAAAATATAATACACCATTATTTATCTATGATATAGATTCTTTGCATGATAGGATTAAATATCTTAAATCTAAGTTTAATAAAAAATTTAATTTTGCTTATGCAGTAAAGGCTAATACTTTTATTATTAAAGAGACTGATTCTTTAGTAGAAAGATTTGAGATATGTTCACAAGGTGAATATGAAATATGTGAAAAGTTAAATATTTCTAGAAATAAGATGGTTATATCTGGTGTTAATAAAGATGAAGATTTTATTGAAGAGTTGATATCTAATTATGACGATGTTTGTAAGTATACAATTGAGTCTTATACACAATATGAATTACTTAATAGATTAAGTAAGAAATATAAAAGAAATATTGATGTATTAATTAGATTAACTAGTGGAAATCAGTTTGGTGTTAGTGAAGATTGCTTATTAAAAATTATTAAAGAAAATGATAATAAATACTTAAATATAACAGGTATTGAATACTTTGCTGGTACTGAGAAACATTCTTTAACTATAATTGAAAAAGATATTAATCATATTAATGAACTTATTAATACAATTGAGAATGATTTGAATTTTGAAATAAAAGAAATAGAATATGGACCAGGACTTCCAGTATTCTATTTCCAAAATGATTCTTTTGATGAAGATAGTTATCTAAAAGATTTAAATAAATTAATAGAGAAGTTTGGTAATAAGACTATTACTCTTGAAATAGGAAGAAGTATTGCTGCTTCTTGTGGATCTTATTTGACTAGTGTTGTTGATATCAAAGATAACAAGAATGGTAACTTTGTAATATTAGATGGTGGTATTAACCATTTAGTATATTATGGTCAAATGATGGCTATGAAGATACCACACTTTGAAATAATACAAAAAGAAGAAAAAGAAAAAGAAATATATAATTTATGTGGATCTTTATGTACTACAAATGATTTATTAATTAAAAATATAGAATTGAATAAATTGAATATTGGTGATACATTTATATTTAAGAATGCAGGTGCTTATTCTTCAACTGAAGGAATTGCACTATTCTTAAGTAGAGAATTACCTAAGGTAGTTCTTATAAAAAATAATAAAGATATATTAGTAAGAAATAATAACAAGACAAGTGAAATAAATTGTCCTTGTTATGAGGAGGAGTAAAATGGATAAGTTAATTGAAATATTAGAGGAATTACAACCTGATGTTGATTATAAGACTTGTGAAGATCTAGTAGATGGAAGACATTTAGATTCATTAACAATATTATCTTTAATATCAGAAATAGAAAATGAATTTGATGTTGAAGTTCCTACAGTAGAAATAATTCCTGCTAACTTTAATTCTGCAAAAAGTATTTATGCTTTAATTGAAAGATTGAAAGAGGAATAGAGTGTCATATTTTGACTTATGGTTTGCTTTTTTATTTGTACCAGTAGTAGTATTAATCTTCATGCTAGTACCTAAAAAAGCAAAACCATATATATTATTAATTGCTAGTTATGCAATATTCTTTATGGTAAGTAAATTCCTTATCATATTTTTATTGCTATCTACAATATCTATATTTCTTGCAGGAAAGAAGTTTAAAAAACTTGATGGAGAAAAGTCCAAAGAGTTAGAAAAAGAAGATATAGATAAAAAACTTATTAAAGAAAAGTATAAGAAAAAGAAAAGACGTGTTTTATTAATAGTAATATTATTTAATATAGCTTTTCTATTTATATTTAAATATTTGAAGTTTTTTACTATTAATTTAAATGTAATATTAAACTTATTTAAATTAGAGAAATTATCGCTTATAACTTTAATAGCTCCTTTAGGTATATCTTATTATACTTTGAAAGCAATATCTTATGTTGTTGATACTTATAATGGAAAGATAGAAGCAGATGACAATTTTGTTAGACTTGCTTTATATGTGTCTTTTTTTCCACAGATTATGGAAGGACCAATATCAACTTATAGTGAAACAGCAGAACAAATATATAATGCTTCTAAAGTAACTTATCATAACTTTTGTTATGGATATCAAAGAATATTATTTGGATTCTTTAAAAAGTTAGTAATTGTTGATAGATTAAATATCTTGGTTAAACAAGTATTTAATAATTATATGAGTTTTAATGGATTATCTATCTTAATAGGAATTATGTCTTATACAATGCTTCTTTATATGGAGTTTTCTGGTACTATGGATGTAGTATTGGGTATTGGAGATATATTTGATATTAAGATTCCAGAGAACTTTAGACAGCCATTCTTTTCTAAGAATATAACTGATTTTTGGAGTAGATGGCATATTAGCTTAGGACATTTCTTAAAAGATTATGTATTTTATCCAGTGTCTTTATCTAAACCTTTGAAAAAGTTATCAGTTAGTTTAAGAAAGAAATTAAGTGCTCATTATAGTTCGTTAATAGCAGGTGGAATTGCACTTTTCTGTGTTTGGTTTTTAAATGGATTATGGCATGGTGCTGGATGGACATTCTTATTATTTGGAATGTATCATTTCTTCTTAATACTTATGGGTAATATATTTGAGCCACTAATTGTTAAGATATGTGCAAAACTAAAGATTAATAGAAATAGTAAAAAGTACTATGGATTCCAAATAGTTAAAACATCTTTCTTAGTATTTATTGGTGAAATGTTCTTTAGAGCTGAAACAGTAAGAGATGGATTTAGAATGTCAAAGATAATGCTTACTAAAATGTTTGTCTTATCTAAAAATGAATTCTATTATTTTGGATTAGATTTATATGATGTAGCATTAATCTTTATTGGATTAATAGTAGTACTTGTAATAAGTATATTAAAAGAGAAGAATATTGATGTAAGAGAAAAAGTTGAAAAGAAGAATATAGTAGTTAGATGGACAATTTATTATTTATTAATTCTAGCTATCATCATATTTGGAGCGTATGGACCAACTTATGCACCAGTTGACCCAATATACGCAGACTTTTAGGAGGACTTATGAAGAATGTATTAAAAAGCATATGCTTTATTTCAATCTTTCTAGTTCTTCTTGGAATATCAATTTATATTCTCTTACCAAAGAACAATTTATTTAAATATAGTTTCTTAAATTATCTTGATTATGAAATCTTAGAAGAAGATGATGATAAGATTGATGTATTATTTGTGGGGGATAGTTTAGTATACAATTCTGTTTCTCCAATGGAGATATGGAATGAGTATGGTTTTACTTCATTTGATTGTTCAACTCCTGCACAGTTAACTGAAACAAGTTACGAATACATCAAGATTGCAGTTGAAAGACAACATCCTAAAGTAATATTCTTAGAAGCTAACGTATTGTTTAGAGATCCTAAGAATAGAACAAGTGAAAGAAAACTAAAAGATTTCTATGATAGATATTCACTATTAAATGAATATCATGATAATTGGAAAGATTTACTAGAGTATGGTAAAACACTTAATGTTAATAAAGGTTACTATTACGTTAATAGAGTTAATAAAGCAGCTAAATATAACTACATGAAGAATATGCATAAGACAATAAATATACCTGAAGTTAACGTAGAGTATTTTGAAAAAATATTAAAACTATGTGAAGAAAATGACATTAAACTTATTCTATTTGGAATTCCAAGTATGAAAAGTTGGAGTTATGAAAAAGATAAGAAGGCTTCATCTTTTGCAGAACAATATAATCTAGAATTTATTGATTTAAATTTAGTTAATGAATTGCATATAGATTGGTCTACTGAAACAAAAGATGAGGGAAGTCACTTAAATTATGAAGGCGCAAAAAAAGTTTCCCATTATTTAGGAAACTATATTAAAGAACATGATTTAGTAACTTCACATAAAGATGAAAAAAACTACAGTGATTGGAATGAAGCATATAAAAAGTATGCTAAACAATTAGAATTCTATTAATACAATAGAAGTAGTATAATCACCATCATGAGAAATTGATACGCTTATATTTTTGTCTTTATATAAATCATATAATTCATTATGTAAGGCAATATAAGGAGCACCAAACTCATCGTGTAATATTTCAATATCTTTAAAGGAATAATTATCTATTCCTTTTTTTATTGCTTTTAAAAAAGCTTCTTTAGAACAGAATAAACCGGCAATTGTACCATTATAATCATTTCTTCTTTTACTATACTTTAATTCTTCTTCAGTAAATAATTTATTCATAAGTGTTGGATTGCTTTTCATTTTTTCAATTCTATTATTATTTAATAAATCAATTCCTACTTGTATCATATAATCACTTCCTATATTAATTATACTAGATTTTCATAAAATAGTTAGTATTGTTTTTTTAGTTATATGTATGATACACTTTAGATAAGATAGATAACTTGTGGAGACAATATTATGAGTAAAGAATTAGATGAATTGGAATTGTTACGTGAACAAAATGAACTTTTGAAAAAGCAATTAGAACTTCAAGAAAAAAACAAAAAATTAAATGAAGAAAAAGAAGAGATACTTGAAGAAAGAAGAGAATATTATAGAAATGAAAATAACCACAATAATAGAAGTGGTCAAAATTTTTCTATAACTAATGTTTTAGCATTATTAATTATAATCGGATTTGTAATAGGTGTTGTTTATTTTATTACTAATAAAGATGATGATAGTCCAAATGTTTCTAACACTTCTAACTATCATAATAATACTTCGACAGAAAAGCAGTGTGTGAGATGGGAAAATACTTATAATTTTGACTGGTGCAAATATACAATGAGTAGTGGCTGTGAAGTTACAGGCCAAAAATGTGTAGAATGGAAGTAGAATATGGAAGATGAAATTGAAAAAATAAGAAAAGAAAACGAAGCATTAAAAGAAAAACTAGCAGTTAATGAAGAAATTAATCGTTTAAAAGAGGAAAATGAGAAAATCAAAGAAAAATTAAACCAACCTTCGGATAATGATTCTTTGCTTGATGATGCGGTAAAACCAGGTGTTGTTGAAGAAGTTTCACAAGAAGAACCAGTTGTAAAGAAAGAAACTTCTGAAGAAGATGAGATCAATGATTTTATAACCAAGACAAGTGAAGAGTTTGATAAGATTTCTCATGACAAGAAAGAAGAAAAGAAACATAAAAAGAGCAAGAAAAAACTATTTATTGTGTTACTTATTATTGTTGCACTTTTAATAGCTGGTTTCTTGGTGTATTATTTTGTATTTAGAAAAACAAGTTTAGATGCAAAAGCAAGGAAATATGGATATTCGATATATTACATTTCATTAATTAACAAAAAAGATGCTGATGGTAATTGTTATTCTTTTGATGGTACCATAAAAGATGGACCAGTAAAATGTCAGTATTCATATTCATACTATGAATATGATGATAGTTATCATATTGTTAATACTATGGAAAATGTTAAAGTAACTGATGAAAAGGATAATGATATAATATTAGTTACTTATCAAGATTTTTATGACCAGTTTGCTCCAGCATCAGACAAGAATAAAGTTGCTATGGAAAAGAAAGTAGGCAAGTATGTCATATTTATTTATGATGTTGAAGCATTAACAGAATTTACTGATAAAGTAGGCATATCATCTGAAGAATTAGAAGATTATATGCTTGAAGGTATGAAAAAAATTGAAGCTGAAGTTGAAGATGAAGAAGAAAGAAACAAAGATAAAAATAGTGGTAAAAGATGTGACATTTTACTAAAAGCACTTGATGATAGTGGATGGAAATATAATAAAAAGAAATATCGTTATGAAAAAGATGGTAAACAAATATGGATTAATAATGATTACTATGTAATATATGGTCATGAAGATGATGACAATAAAAATATTTTCTCATATAATAATGAAATATATGGAAAAGATTTTTCAACTAATTGTTTTGTTGAATATAAAAATGATTCATCAAGTAAATGTGGACTTAAAAAGTACTATAATGAATATCGAGACTTTGAAAAAGAAGTTCTACCAACTTGGGATTTCGTTCAAGCATTTTTATGTAGTTTAGAGGAATAATTATTTATTCCTTTTTTTTTGCTTTAAACTATATTTAAAAGTGTTATAATCAAATTAGAAAAAGAGGGATATATGCAAAGATATAGAGATATGCCTATTAAGAAAAGTGCTGGATTAAAGATGTTAAGAAATATAGTATTTTTCTTATTGTTAATAGCTTTTACTTTTTGGATATTATTTAAAGATCAGGATTCAAATGAATTGTTTGAAACAATTAAGTCAGTTAATATTATTTATGTTTTTGCAAGTATTTTGTTAATGCTTCTTGTATATTTAACTGAATCTATTAATATTAGAAGTGTTTTAGTATCATTGGGAGAAAAGAAGATTTCTATTTTTAAAGCATTAAAGTTCACTTGGATTGGTTTCTTTTTTAGCGCAATAACACCTGCAGCAACTGGAGGACAACCAGTAGAAGTATATTATATGACTAAAGAAGGAATAACTACTGCTAATGGTACGCTTGCTATGATGTTACAATTATGTGGATTTCAAATTAGTACGCTTTTAATAGCAATACTTTGTGCATTAGTTAATCCATCAATATTAAGTGGGGGAATACTTTGGATATTTATTCTTGGGCTTGTATTAAATGCTTTTGTATTAACAATGATGTTTATTGGAATTTTTTCAAAGAAAATTACTAAGAAAATAGTTAATTTCTTTATTGGAATATTAAAACTTGTTAAAGTTAAAAATCTTGATATTAAGAAAAATAAGATTGAAGAAGGATTAAGTCAATATAATAAAAGTGCTAAATTTGTTAAGACACACAAGATGGAGTTTTTTAAATCAATCGTAAGAGTATTTATTCAAGTATTATTCTTACATTCAATTCCATTTTTTGTATATAAAGCTTTTGGATTAACAGGTTATAGTTATATAGAATTGTTGTCAATTCAATCTATTTTATATATTATGGTTTGTAGTATTCCGCTTCCTGGATCAATTGGAGTTAGTGAAACATTGTTCTTGAAGTTATTTGGTGGAGTATTTGGAGAACTTGTATTAAGTAGTGCAATGCTTGTTAATAGATTTGTATCATTCTATTTCTACATTTTAGTAAGTGCAGTAGTAGTTGTTATCAATGGTGCTAAGATGAAAAAAGTTGATGGACAAATGGATTTAGATGTTAAAGAAATAGAAGAATATAAAAGTAGTTAGTATTTATTGATTAAGCTTATTTATTATGTTAATATGATTTTAGGGTGATTGCGGTGCTTCATATTACAAGGGTTTTGATTAATGAATTTAATATTACAAATATAGATTTTATGGGATATGAAGTTTGCAAATCAACTGCTAACTTTCACCATCTAATCATCCCTCATCGTAACAATGGAGTAAAAAATATAGCAAATGGAGCAGTACTAAACAAAGATGTATCTCACCCTTATCTACATGTTATTGAATTTAAAGATTATGATATCTTTTATGATATAACAAGAGAAATGATGAAAGAAAACAGAATGGGAAAACTTGATATAGAATGTATGAGAAGAATACACCAAATGCTTGATACATTTGAAAGAGAACATTCTGGAGACACTAACTTCTTTGGTGAACAAATAATTAGAGAAGAGTATGTTAAACGTTTGAAATTATAATGCATTTGATTGCATTTTTTTCTTTATAGTAATATAATAGCCAAACAAGAGGTATTATTATGAGTGGATATTCTGAAGATAAGAATAAAATTGAAGAATTAATAAGACTTTCTAAAAATATTTCACAGTTGTATGAACAACTTAGTGATGCAGAGTTTTTCTATGGAAAAGATAGTAATGACTATAAAAGAATAGTTAGAAATATAGATTTATCTATAGAACTTGAAAATGAATTAAAAGACGCATTATATGGTGATCCAGAACTTTTAATGAAATTTAAAAGTGAACTAATATATAAAGGTGACTTTAGAAATATTGAGTTATTTGCATTTGATCCAGTTGCAATTAATAACTTATATTATGCAAGCAAATGTGCTGAATATGATTCTTTAAGAGATTATGGAAGAATATATTGTAGTAAGGAAAAGTATCTTGAAAAAGAATATGAACCTGCAGTTAGATCGATTAATATAAAAGCAGCTTTAATGTTACTTGAACAAAAAACATATATAAAGTTATTAGATGTTGAAATATCTAGATGTAAGGATATTGCAATGAAGAGATTCTTAATAGGAGAGAAGAATAAATTGTTATCTAGAAATCCAATGTTAGAAAGTTGGTATTTCTCTTTCTTTAAAAGAGATGAAGCGTTATTCATTGAAGATGATTTAGCAACTAGTACAACACTTGGAATTGATATTAATCTTTATTGGAGATTTAAGAAAGAATACTTTGGTAATTTAGTGGATGGAGTAGAAAATGGTTTGTTATCAAGAGATGAAGATGATGATGACAAAAGTTTGAGAGTTTTAAAACTTCATTTGATAAGTGCACTTGCTAATATGGATGCATCAGCAATTAGTGAAAAATATAATGACTTCTATGCAAATATCTTTGATGGAAAGATTGGAAAAGATAGTAAAGAAGCAACACTGGTTGATCAAATCTATTCAGAGTATCCTGATTATGTTAAAAGATTAGTAAGAACAGAGAATAAAGATAATAGATAAATTAGAAAATCTCTAATTTATCTTTTTTTTGTTTTAAATATGTTATAATAATGATATAAGTGGAAGTGTAATATGAGAAACATATATGATTTGACAATTGAACAATTAGAAGATTACTTTCTAGGTATTGGTGAAAAGAAATTTAAAGCCTTACAACTTTATAGTTGGCTTTATGAAAAAAGAATTAATTCTTTTGATGAAATAACTGATATTAAGAAAGTAGTTATTGATAAGCTTAAAGAAGATTTTACTCTTGATAAACTTAAATTATTGAAAGTTGAAAGAGATGAACTTGTTAATAAGTATCTATTTGAACTTAATGATGGGGCTCTAGTAGAAAGTGTTTTGATGCGACATGATTATGGTACAAGTATATGTGTATCTAGTCAGGTTGGTTGTAACATGGGCTGCAAGTTTTGTGAAAGTGGAAGACTTAAGAAAGTAAGAGATTTACAAGCTTATGAAATAGTACTTCAATTATTAGAAGTAGAAAAAGATATAAAAGAGAAAATTACTCATGTAGTTATAATGGGTATTGGTGAACCTTTTGATAATTATATAAATGTTACTAATTTTATTAAAATTATTAATCACCCAAAAGGATTATCAATAGGAAGCAGGCATATTACAGTATCAACTTCAGGTATTGTTCCAAAGATACTTGAGTTTGCAGATTTCCCTTATCAAGTTAATTTGGCAGTTAGCTTGCATGCACCTAATGATGAATTAAGAAGTGAAATAATGCCAATTAATAAAGCATATAAAATAAAAGATGTTATGGATGCTTTAAAAGTTTATTATAAAAAGACAAATAGAAGAATAACTTTTGAGTATATAATGCTTGATGGAGTTAATGATAAAGAAGAGAATGCACAAGAATTATGTAAGTTATTAAAGGGATTAAATTGTTATGTTAACTTAATTCCTTATAATGAAACTAATAATATTCAATATAAAAGAAGCAAAAACGATAACATTTTAAAATTTTATGATATAATTAAAAAGAATAACATAGGTGTTACTATTAGAAGAGAATTTGGTTCTAATATTAGCGCAGCGTGTGGACAGCTTAGAAGTAAGAGGGAGGAACTATGAAGACATTTTATTTAACAGATGCAGGGAAAGTAAGATCTCACAATGAAGATAGTGTTATAGTTACTAAAAATCAAAGTGGCGATTATTTGATGGCAGTTGCTGATGGAATGGGTGGACATTCTGCTGGTGAGATTGCATCAAGTATAGTTGTTAGTCATATTAGTAAGTGCTTTAATGAATCTTTCTGCAATATGGAAAAATCAAAAGCAGTTAACTGGATGAGAGAGATGGCAACTGAAGTTAATGATTTGATATTTAGTTATGCTAAAGATCATCCTGAAAGTAAAGGAATGGGTACTACTTTAGTTATGGCACTTGTTACAACTGATTATGTATTAATCGGTAATATAGGGGATTCTTCTGGTTTTGTTGTAAAAGATCAAGAAATGCATAAAGTTACATATGATCATACATTAGTTAACTTACTTTTAAAAGCTGGAGAGTTAACAGAAGAAGAAGCTAAAGATCATCCTAAAAAGAATGTTCTTATGAAGGCTTTAGGAGCTAATAATCCAATCGATATTGATATTTTTGATTGCGATATGGATATTACTTCAATTTTACTATGTAGTGATGGATTAACATCTATGTTGGATACAGAACAAATAGAAAAAGTATTGTTAAGCGATTTAGAAATAGAGGATAAAGTTATTAAACTTATTAGAAAGAGTAATAATCGTGGGGGGACAGATAATATTTCAATTGCATACTTAGAATTTTCAGAAAGTGGTGATTAGCGTTGTTTACAAAGGGGCAAATGATTAATGATCGTTATGAAATTATAAAGAGTATAGGTGAAGGTGGTATGGCAAACGTTTATCTAGCAAACGATACGTTCCTAGATAGAAAGGTTGCTGTTAAAGTATTAAGAGGAGATTTGTCTACCGACGAAAAATTTATTCGTAGATTTCAAAGAGAGGCTTATGCAGCTTCAGCTTTGTCTCACCCTAATATTGTAGAAATGTATGATGTTGGTGAAGATAAGGGAACTTATTTCATCGTTATGGAATACATTGAAGGAAGAACATTAAAACAACTTCTTAAAAAACGTGGAAGCTTAACTTCCCCAGAAGTTGTTGATATAATGCTTCAATTAACAGATGGAATTGCACATGCACATGATATGTACATAATACATAGAGATTTAAAACCTCAAAATATTATGATTTCAGATGATGGAAAAATAAAGATTACAGATTTTGGTATTGCTATGGCAATGAACTCAACTCAAGTAACTCAAACAAATTCAGTTATGGGTTCAGTTCACTATTTACCACCAGAACAAGCTAGTGGTAAAGGTTCAACAATAAAATCTGATATATATTCTATGGGAATTATGTTATTTGAGTTGTTAACAGGAAAACTTCCATTCAAGGGAGAAAATGCTGTAGAAATAGCTTTAAAACATATGAAGGATGATATTCCTAGTGTTAGAAAACTTAATCCAAATGTTCCTCAAAGTTTAGAGAACATAGTATTAAAGGCTACTGCTAAGAATCCAAAGAATAGATATGATGATGTTAGGGAAATGTATAATGACTTAAAGGTTTGCTTAAATGATGAAAACTTAAATCAAGAACCTTATGTTTATAAGTATCCTGAACATGATCCAGATGAAAAAGAACCTGTATTAAAAGAAGTTAAAGATGAAGAGGATTCAAAGAAAGTTGCTAAAAAGGTTGAAACACCTAAAAAGAAACATAGTTTTTCAACAGCAATTATTGTATTCCTTGTAATTGTTTTATTAGCAGGTGTTGGAGCACTTTTCGTAGCACTTTATCCTACACTTAAGGGTAGTGATAATGTTAAGATACCTGATGTTTCAGGACTTTCTGTAGTAGAAGCTGAAAAAGTATTACAAGGTGAAGGCTTCGTCGTTGAAGATGAAACTGAAAAAGTTGTTAGTGACAAATATGAAAAAGGAATTGTAGTAGAAACAAATCCTAAGATAGGTAGAACAAGAGCTAAAGGAACAAAGATAAAAATTGTTGAATCAGTTGGTAAGAATGAGACTTATACAATTGAAAACTATGTTGGTAAGAACTATATTGAAGTTCAAACAAAACTTGAATCTCTATATAAGATGAAAGTGTCAGTAGAGAAAAAAGATGTAGAAATTACAGATAATATGGATCTTGATAATATAATTGAACAAAGCATAGAACCAGGAAAAGAAGTAATTGTATCTGAAGATAATCCAACAGCAATTACTCTATATATTCCAAATGCTTATGACAAGTATCCGGATTTTGTTGGAGAAGGATGGTCAATTGATGCAGTTCAAGAATTTGCTGAAAAGAACGGAGTACAACTATATATTAATTATGTTGAATCAAGCGAATATCCTGCAGGAACTATCATAAAACAAAGTAGAGAAAAAGGTAGTAAGATATATAGTGGTGCTTCACTTAACATCACTGTTACAAAAGAGCCAGCTCCAAAAGAAGATGAACCTGATGAAGGAGATCCTGGAGAAGAGGAAGATAATCAATAAGGAGAGATATGAAAGGACAAATAGTAAAAATACTTAGTAATTTATATTTTGTTAACTGTGATAATACTATTTATGAATGTCATAGTAGGGGTGTATTTAGAAATAAAAATATAACTCCTGTAGTAGGTGACTATTGTGTTATTAATCCAGATGATAAATATATATTAGAAATATTACCAAGAAAGAATTTCTTGATTCGTCCTTTCGTAGCAAACATAGATCAAGGACTTATAGTAACAAGTCTAAAGACTCCTGATTTTAGTACAAATCTTCTTGATAAATTAATACTTATTATGGAGATTAATAAGATTAAACCAATAATATGTATTACTAAAGAAGATTTAATAAATGATGAAGATAAACAAAAGATTAAAGAAATATTAGAATATTATAAATCTATTGGTTATCAAGTTTATTACAATTATGAAATAGATAAGATTAAATCTATATTTAAAGACAAGACTACTGTATTTACTGGGCAAACTGGAGCAGGTAAGTCTAGTCTTTTTAATAGATTGGATTCTAGTTTAAATTTTGATGTAGGAGAAGTATCTCTTGCTCTTGGAAGAGGAAGACATACGACAAGATATGTTGAATTAGTATCACTATTTGATGGAAAACTTGTGGATACTCCTGGATTTTCTAGTATAGATTTATCTATTTATGATAAAGAAACAATAAAGAATGCATTTGTTGAATTTAAAGATTATACATGCAAGTATAAAGATTGTATGCATACCAATGAAGGAATTGATGAATGTATGGTAAAAAAGGCAGTTAAAGATAATTTAATTCTTTTATCAAGATATGAAAATTATATTAAGTTTTTAAATCATGATAAAGACTAGGAGGGTTTATGAAAAAGGTTTCAGTATCATTTTTAAGCAGTAAAGATGAACAAAAAGATATATTAAAAATTGATAGAACTAGTGCTGATTATATCCATGTAGATGTAATGGATGGTAAATTTGTTAAAAAAAGACATAAACCATATAAAATGCTTTATAAGATGGGAAATACAATCAACAAAAGATTAGATGTTCATTTAATGGAAAAGAATCCATTGAAACATATTAATTATTTTGCTAGTTTAAATACAGAGTATATAACTGTACATGTAGAACTTCCTAAAGTTGATAAGTATTTGGATCTTATTAAAGAATATGGTATCAAATGTGGTCTTGCAATAAATCCAGATACAGATGTATCTGTACTTCTTCCATACTTACCTAAAATTGATTTAATAATCATTATGGGAGTATATCCAGGAAAAGGTGGACAAGAATTTATTGATGATACTATTAAGAAAATATTAAGAATTAAAAAGATGATAGTATCTAAAAAAGCAAAAGTTAAACTAAGCGTTGATGGTGGCGTTAATGATAAAGTTGCTAAAAGACTAGATTTCGTTGATATTATAGTAACAGGTAACTATGTAACAAGTAGTGAAAATTTTGAGTATGCTATAGAAACAGTAAGAAAGAACGCAAGCATTAACGAAGATAAAGGAAAAGAAAAAGCAGCTAAGAAAAAGAAAGACGAAGAAGAATAAAACCTAATGAAACATTAGGTTTTTATTTCATATAATTTATTGGAGGTTATATGAGATTATCTGATTTACAAAGTAAGTATATTGTTAATATAAATGATGGAAGAAATATAGGAAATATAATAGATGTTAAAATAGATGAGAATAGTGGAACTATAATTTCTTTAGTAATTGAACCTAATAAGAGTTTTTTCTCTTTTACAAAAGGTAAAGTTGATACAGAGATTAGATGGAACTCTATTGAAAGAATTGGAGAAGATGTTATTTTAGTAAATATTACTTTATAATATTTTTTTTATTTGATAAAATATGTTTGGTGATATTATGAAGAAAAGGATTTTTATTATAGCTTTTATTTTATTTATAATTGATATGATTACTAAAATACTTGTTACTAGTAATATGACAGTTGGTTCTTCAATCAATATTATTCCTGGTTTCTTTAGTATCACTTATGTTAAAAACACAGGAGCAGCTTGGGGAATATTTTCTAATGGTACAATTATTCTTGGGCTTTTAAGTGTTGTATTTTTAATATTCTTTATAAAGTATATAATAGAGCAAAAATCAATTAGATTATTTAGTTCAATTAATTATGCATTAATAATTGCTGGAATACTAGGAAATATGGTTGATAGATTTGCAAGAGGTTTTGTTGTAGACTTCTTAAACTTTCAAATATTTTCTTACGACTTTCCAGTATTTAATGTTGCAGATACATTTATAGTTGTTGGAATTATATTAATTCTTATTGATTATTTATTAGTAGGTGATAAAAAGTGATAGCAGACGTAGATAAAGTTAGAATTGATCAGTATTTAACTGAAAAACTTGATATTTCTCGTAGTAAGGTTCAAAAACTTATTAAAGAAGAGAAAGTACTTGTTAATGATAAAGTAGTAAGTGCTAACTATTTGACTAAAGTTGGAGATAATATCGAAGTAAATTCTGATTTAGATTATGAAATTGATATAGAACCAGAAGATATTCCAATTGATGTTTTATATGAAGATGATTATCTTCTAATTGTTAATAAAGAAAGTGGGATGGTAGTACATCCTGCTGCAGGAAACTATTCACATACTTTAGTAAATGCACTTCTTTATAGATTTAATCTTAGTCATAAAGATGATAAGATTCGTCCAGGAATAGTACATAGAATTGATAAAGATACATCAGGCGTTTTAGTAGTTGCAAAAGATGATAAGACACATGAGTTGTTATCTGAAATGATTAAAGAGAAAAAAGTAGAACGTAAGTACATAGCTTTAGTTAATGGCATTATTATGCATGATGCAGGAGAAATTGATGCCCCAATTGGAAGAGATACAGTAAATCGTCAGAAGATGATGGTAACTGCAGATAATTCAAAAGATGCTATAACACACTTTAGAGTACTTAAAAGATATAAAAACGAAAACAAAACTTTAATTGAGTGCAAACTAGATACAGGAAGAACTCATCAAATTAGAGTACATATGGAATATATTGGATACCCAATATATAATGATCCAGTATATGGAAAAAATAAACATACAACACCATTTGGACAATTCTTACATTCAAAAAGTATTAGATTTATTCATCCAATTACAGGAAAAGAAATATATTATGAAACAGAATTACCTAAAGAATTCCAAGATTATTTAGATACTTTAGATAACGAAATATAATAAAAATAAGTGTTAATAATTGTTAACACTTTTTTATTTATAAAATAATTATTGAAATAATTAAGATAATGTTTATAATAGAGTAAGTCATTTAATAAATATGGAAAAAATTACATATTTTGTCGGCATAAATGTCTTTATAAAATTTGTGTTTTAATGTATAATGTTAGTATTGAAAGGAGTGATAATATGTTAGAGCAGTTAGATAGAAAAAATGTTTTAGCTATGAAACTTCTTCATTATTTCATTACTGAAAAAAATTACAATCCAATAATACTTCAGGGTGCTGAAGATGAAATTTGGCTTGAGAATTTAAATAGTGATTATAAGATTATTAGAATTGTATCAAATCACATAATTAATGATGAACAATTTAGTTTTGATATATATAAAACAAAACATGTATTAAGAAAGATTAAGAAAAAGACTTTTACTTTCTCTTTAAATGTATTATCTTTCTATACTGATTTAGAAGATGATGTTAAGATTGAAAGTAATAAAAAGATAGATTGCATTTCATTATATGATATAGAAGATTTATCTAAATATAATGTTGTTATAGATGCTTTCCCTGATATAAGTAGTAAGGTAGAGTTTACTGAAGAAGGATTTCAATTATTTATGAAGATTACTTCTGATATAAATAAGAAGAATAAAGATGATTCAGTTAAAGTAGATGAAGTATTTAAACCTAAAATACCTGTTGTTACTTATACTATTATTGCAATTAATACAATTATATTTATACTTATGTATTTAGCAGATTATAAAGATTATATCTATGGCCAGTTTTGTAACTGGGGTGAGGGTGTAGTAGTACATCATGAATACTTTAGATTGATTACTGGAGCATTCTTACATGGAGATGCCGTACATATGGGGCTTAGTACTACACATTTCTTGCTTAATATGTATTCTTTATATGTTATTGGTACCCAAATGGAAAGTTATATGGGTAAGATAAAATACATTATTATTTACTTGTTTAGTGCATTCTTAGGAAACTTATTATCTATAACAATAAATGGTAATGTTGCATCTGTAGGAGCAAGTGGTGCTATATTTGGACTTCTTGGATCTATGCTTTATTTTGGATATCATTATAGAGTTTACTTAGGTCAAGTAATTAAGAGTCAAATAATACCAATACTTTTATTAAACCTTGGAATTGGGTTCATGATTGATGGTATTGATAACTCTGCTCATATAGGTGGACTTATCGGTGGAGCTTTAATGACAATGGCATTAGGAGTTAAATATAAGAGTACGACATATGAGAAAGTTAATGGATGGATAGTATCAATAATACTTGTAATATTCTTATTATTTGTTGCATTTAACTATGTTAATTATAGTTGATTATAAAGTTAATAAATGATAAAATAATCTTGTGAATAAGGTGATAAAAAATGAATGAAGAAAAAGAAAATGAAATAGAAAAAACTTCTTTATATTCAATAGATGAGTTTGAGGATTCTCTAGTTAGCTCTACTTTAAAGGAAGTATGTGCTGCTTTAAAAGAAAAGGGTTATAACGAGATAAATCAATTAGTTGGATATATTATGAGTGGAGATCCAGGATATATATCTTCACATAATGATGCTAGAAATAAAATTACTAGTATCGATAGAAGTACAATAATTGAAGTACTTTTAAGAAGTTATGTAAGTAAACTATGAGATATATAGGACTAGATTTAGGAAGTAGAACACTAGGTGTTAGTTTATCTGATCCTAGTGGTATTATCGCTTCAAGTCATACAATAATCAGACATAACGAAGAATATGAAAGATTAGTTGGTGACGTAGAAAAAATAGTTAATGAATATAAAGTTGATAAAATAGTTTTAGGACTTCCAAAGAATATGAATGGAACAATTGGTCCTAAAGGAGAACTTTCTTATAAGTTTAAAGAAATGCTTGAAAATAAGTTAGGAAAAGAAGTAATATTAGTTGATGAGAGATTATCAACAGTTGAGGCTACTAACTTGTTAATAAAAAATGATACAAGTAGAAAGAAAAGAAAGAAAGTTGTTGATAGTTTGGCTGCTACGATTATATTACAATCGTATCTAGATAAAAAGTAAAAAGGAGAATTAGAGATATGAAGGAAGATATGGAGAATACATTTAAGATTATTAATGATAATGGAGAAGAAATCATTTGTGATGTTTTATTTACATTTGATTCAGAAGAAACTAAAAAAAGTTATATAGTATATACAGATAATTCAAGAGATGCTGAAGGAAATGTTCAAGTTTTCGCATCAATTTACGATCCTAATAAAGAGGATCAAAAGTTAGAACCAATAACTACAGAACAAGAATGGAAAGTTATTGAAACTATTCTTAATACTTTACAAGAAGAAATTAAGAAGAAAATTGATAGTACTGCTGAAAATAACGAGCAATAATGCTCGTTATTATTTCCAAATATGAAAAAATTTAGAAATATAGCGATTATCTTAGTTGTACTAGTATTTGTTACAATAGTAACACTTGGAATTGTTTATAAAATAAATATGAGTCCTGTTGACAGTAGTGACCATACACCTATAGAAGTGGTAATTCCAGAAAAGACTAGTGTTAAAGAAATAGGAAAGATATTAAAAGAGAAAGATTTAATAAGAAGCAGTACATTCTATAATATCTATGTAAAACTATTTGGCGTAAATAAGATGGAAGCATCTACTTATTATTTATCTAGAGATATGTCATTTAAGGAGATTATTGAAATACTAGAAAAAGGTAATGAATATAATCCAAATCAGATTAGTATAGCCTTTAGTGAAGGACTTAATATGAGGCAGATTGCTGATAAGATCGAAAAAAATACTAATAACAAATATGCTGATGTTATAGCACTTTCAAATGATAATGAATTTTTAGATGAAATAATTAAGAAATATTGGTTTATTGATGAATCAATAAAGAATGATAAAACTTATTATAAGTTAGAAGGATACTTATTCCCAGATACTTATTATTTTGCTAATAAAGATGTAACTGTTAAAGAAATCTTTATTAAGATGTTAGATCAAATGGATAAAGTATTATCTAAATATAAAGAAGATATTACAAAGAAGAATTTAAAGGTTAGAGATGTTCTTATAATGGCATCTATTCTTGAAAAAGAAGGAAAGACAAGAGACTTTAAAGATATTGCATCAGTATTCTACAACAGAGTTAAAAAAGGAATGTTATTCCAAAGTTGTGCTACTGCAATATATGGAGTTAAAAAAGAATTTAGTGAGTTAGATAATAGAGCAATAACTAATGAGATTATGCAAAATGATAATCCATATAATACTTATATAGTTAGTGGACTACCTGCTGGAGCTATTTGTAACCCAGGAGAAAATGCAATAGCAGCTGCTATTAATCCAACAACTAATGAGTACTTATATTTCTTATCTGACAATCAAGGAAAGACTTATTTCTTTAAGACTTACCAAGAACATCAACAAAAACAAAATGAACTTGAGAAAGCAGGATTGTGGTAAAATGGCAACATCAGGATCGATGATCAAAGAATTAAAAGAATATGCAAGGGTTAATGATGTACCTATAATGCAAGATGAAGGAATAGATTTCCTCACAACTTTTATAGTAAAACATCAAATTACACGTGTTCTAGAAGTAGGAACAGCAATAGGGTATTCAGCAATAATGATGGCTCTATCTAGTCCTAACTTAAAAATAGTATCTATAGAACGGGATGAAGAAAGATACTTAGAGGCCGTTAAAAATGTTAAGAAATTTGGTTTAGAAGATAGAATAACTTTATTATTTAAAGATGCCCTAGAAGTTAAACTAAATGAAAAATTTGATTTAATATTTTTAGATGGTGCTAAGGGACAAAATATTAATTTCTTTGAATATTTTGAAAGAAACTTAGATGATCATGGATTCTTTATTACAGATAATATTGAATTCCATGGATATGTTAATAAAACAGACGAGGAGATTAAAAGTAGAAATTTAAGAGCATTAGTTAGAAAAATCAGAAGTTATATTGAATTTTTAAAAGCTAATCCAAATTATAATACTACTTTTGTATCAAAGGGTGATGGTATAGCTGTCACTGAGAAAAAAGAAATTGGGTGATATTATGAAAATTGCTACTGTATGTAGTAAAGATAATATACTTGAATATGAAAAAATAGGGGCTAATGCCTTTATTTTTGGTTTATTAAACTTTTCAAGTGGTTATCATAATGAATTATCAATTGAAGAAATAAAAGAATTAAGAAAGACTTATACTGGTGAATTATTCATAGCAGTAAATAAGAATATGTTTAATTCTGAATTAAAAGAATTGGAAGATAAGTTAATAGAACTAGATAAATTAGATATTAATGGAATCCTTTTCTATGACATTTCAGTATTATCTATTCACAATAGATTAAAACTTAAAACTCCTCTTGTATGGAATCAAACACATATGGTTACAAACTATAATACATGTAACTATTACTATGACAAAGGATGTACTTATGGAGTAATAGCAAGTGAGATTACACTTGATGAAATTAACGAGATAAGTAAGAAAACTAAGATGAAACTATTTGTAAACGTTTTAGGATACCAAGTTATGGGATATACAAGAAGAAGTTTACTATCTAATTACTTTAAATCTATTGGTAAAGAAAAGAAAAAAGATAATTATACAATTATTAATAATGGTGAAGAATATATTGTAAAAGAAGAAGATAAGGGAAATGCTTTCTTGTTTGGTAAAGCACTAAATGGAAGTAATATTATAAAAGACTTAGATGTCGATTATATTATTTTGAATGATTATAATTTTGATAAGAATACTTTTAATAAAGCTTTAGAATTATACGTTAGTCTTGTTAATACAAAAGATGATAAATATGCTATAGAGTTAGATAATTTAGTAGGGGAAAATAGAGGATTCTTCTTTACGAAGACTATTTATAAGGTGAAGAAAAATGACTAAGAGAGTAGAACTATTAGCACCAGCAGGTGATTTAGAAAGACTAAAGTTTTCTTTATTATATGGAGCTGATGCAGTATATATTGGTGGACAAGAATATAGTTTAAGAGCAAATGCTAATAACTTTAGTATTGAAGAAATAAAAGAAGCATGTGATTTTGCTCATAACATAAATAAAAAAGTATATCTAACTTTAAATATAGTTTTCCACAATGAAGACTTGGAAAATGTTAATGAATTTATTAAACAAGTAGTAGATGCAGGAATTGACGCGTTTATAGTAAGTGATCCGTTTATTATTAAATACATTAAAGAAAATTTTGATGTAGAAGTTCACTTAAGTACTCAAGGATCAACAACTAATGTTGAAAGTGTTAAATATTGGAAAAGTGAAGGTGTTGATAGAGTAGTTCTTGCTCGTGAAGTATCAATAAAAGAAATAGAAGAGATTTATAAAGAAACAGGACTAGATTTAGAAGTATTCATTCATGGAGCAATGTGTACTTTCTATAGTGGTAGATGTTGCTTATCTAACTATTTTACAAATCGTGATTCAAATCGTGGGGGATGTGCTCAGATTTGTAGATTTGCATTTGATATTGATGATAATGAAACTAAGTTTACTCTTGCTACAAAAGATTTAAATATGGCTAGTATCTTAGATAAATTAATAAGTACTGGTGTGAAATCTTTAAAAGTTGAAGGAAGAATGAGATCTCCATATTATTTAGCAACGGTTATATCTTCTTATAGAAGATTAATTGATGCTTATTATGATGGTTCATTAAATAAAGAATTAATTGATTTTGAAGAAAAGATTTTATCACGTGTTGCAAATCGTGAGACAAGTACACATTACTATTTAAAAGAAGCTGATTATAATGATCAGTATTACACAGGAAGACAAGAAATATCTAATCAAGACTTCTTAGCACTTGTACTTGATTATGATAAAGAAACAAGTATTGCAACAATAACTGAAAGAAATTATTTCAAAGTAGGAGATGAAGTTGAAATATTTACTCCTAGTGGAGATATCGTATCATTTACTGTTGAAAAACTATATGATAAAGATATGAATCCAATTGATGTAGCAAGACATCCTGAAGAAGTATTAAAGATATATGTTCCAAAAGAAGTTGTTAAAGATTCAATGATGAGAGTAAAAATAAACTAAACTGGTATAAAAATATGCCAGTTTTTTTTGACAAAATAAGCAAAATGTGATATAATGTACGCAACTTTGGGGGGATGGTTATTGTGAAAGATTTAGATAATATTTATAAGGATAATTGGGCTAGATTTTATATGCTAGTTGTTTGCGATGTTATTGTATTCATTTGTTCAATTTGTATGTTAAACATCGGTTTCTTTATAATATCTCTTGCTGTTTCTATAGCACTTGTATTTATGTATAGAAATAATGTAAGAGTTCAAGAAAGAGATAAGGAATTAATTGAAAATCTTATTAAGACTAGCAATAGTAGTGCTAAAAGAGCAAAAGTAAAGAAAACAACTAAAAAAACAGATGAAGATGCTGAACTTGAATATATCAAGAAAAGAGTAAGGGGGCAATTATAATGTTTACTTACTTATTTGTTAAAGGTACAGCTAATAGACTAAAAAGAACAGCTTATATGTATAAAGCTATAGGAAGAAAAATATCTAATATTGGTAATAAAAGATTATTAAATCAAATGATGGAAAATGATAAAGTATTAATAAAACGTTTAGGAGTATTAGATAAAGAATACAATAAAAAATCTAGTAAAATTAGTGAAGAAGAATATTTTGATTTAAGAAAAGATATTATTGTAAAAAGATATACTGAATTATATGGCGAAGATAAATTAGTTTTCGCATTATCTCAAGATATTTAAATTTTTAAGAGTTAACTATGGTTAACTCTTTTTTTTGTGTTATAATTATATTAATGATAGGAGGATATGAATGAAAAAATTAAAAACATTAGTATTTATATTTGCAGCTTTTTGTTTGTTTTCTACTGTAAATGTACATGCTGATTCAAGAGCATGTGAACCTTTTGATAAAGGAGATGCAGAAAAGAATTTAACTGAAGTAAAACTTCATTATCAAAACAAACAAGCCTATGCACCAGGTGAGAAAGTTTATTTAGATTTAAAAGGCGCAGAAAGAGATAATAGCATAGAAATAAGTGTTATGATACGATCTACAGATGTTTCAACTAGAAAGTATTATAATGTTTATTTAAAAAATCTTATTGGTAGTGATTCAACAGGATCATATTTCATAATACCAGATGACCCAGAACATATGCCTATTAATGATAAATATGAAATTTGGGGATTCATTTATTATAAGAAAACTGATGAGATAAAAGAATATGGTGTAACTCCAGAAGGAGAAAAAGTTCCTATTTATAAAGAATTATGTACAACATATTACACAAAAGAAGAAGATGCTAATAATAATGAAGAAGGTGTATTATTAAATAATTCTTATAGTAGTTTTAATCTAACTAATAAAAAACCAGAAGTAAAAAATATTTTAGAAAGCATTAAATTAGATAAGAATTATAGTTATTTCGGTGGAAAGATGACTTTCACTGTAAAAACTACAGAACCAATTAAGAGTGCATATTTAACATTTACTGATAGAACTAAGAGTGGAGCATTACCATTCTTCACAGTTCATTTATTATCAGAAGGTAAGAGTAATGAATTTACTTATACTGTAGATGTTCCAACATACGGAATTAATAATGTTTATGATGGAACATATAAATTAGAAGAAATAATCTTCTATGACGCTAGCAACAATAAATACACATATAATACAAATCAAGAAAAAGCAGAAGAATATAACGATAAATATGTACCATATGATTTATCAATTCTTCTTGGTAAACCAATAACTGATATTATTAAAGAATCTCAATTCGAATTAAAAGCAGTTAAACTAATTAGTAATGAAGCTAAAGTTGGAAATAAAGTAACAGTTAATTTTGATTGGTATTACAATTCTATGAATATTAGAATGCAATCAGTATTATTAACTTTCTATGATTCAACAAATAATAGTATGTTTAGTACATATTTAAAAGATGTTAAACAAGATACATCAATTATTATTCCATCTACTGCAAAAGTAGGAGATTATACTTTAAAAACTGTAACAATTACATTTGATTCATATGTAGGTGAAACTAATACAATTATTATTGATAAAGATTCAATTGCGGATAGTTATAAGAGTATATTTGATCAAAAATTAAGTATTGTTGAAGATAAAGATGCAGGACTTTATTTCATAGCAGAAGAATTATATCAAACTTCATATGAAAAGATTAAAAGTGCTAAAGACAATACAGTAATAACAATTAACGCTAACGTTAAGAGTGTTATTCCAGCAGAATTATTCGATGCAATTAAAGAATCACCAAAACAAGTAGTAATCGAATATGGTAAGAATCAATGGGTATTCAATGGAGTAGATATTGAAAGCTCTAAACCTGTTGATGTATCAATGAAATTCTATGATGCAAGTAAACTAGAATCAAATGAAAGCATTAAGAAAGTTATTGGTGATAAAGCAGTAGTGCTTGAATTTCCTGAAAATGGAGAGCTTCCAGGAAAAGCATTAATAAGAATTAAAGACGAAGAAGTATTTAATAAATTAGAGGGTAAAGTTTATTATATTTATCATATTGATGAAAATGAAAATGTATTAAACAAAGTTGCTATTGAAGTTCAAAAATCTTCAGATGGATATATTGAATTCTATATCAACCATAACTCTAAATATGTTATTACAAACGAAAAAGTAAATGATTCTTCAGTTCTTGGTGAAGATGATGCAGTTGCAAATGTTAATGCTGCAAAAGAAGCCGCTAAGAAAGATAGCGATAGTAACAATACAATTTTATATATAGCTTTAGGAGTATGTGTTGTTATTATAGTTGGTTTAGTTGCAGTAATATTACGTAAGCCAAAGAAAGAGAAAAAAGTAGAAGTTAAAGAAGAACCAAAAAAAGAAACTACTGAAGAAAAAACTGAAGAGCCAAAGAAAAAATAAAAAATAAAGTTTAACGTATAATATGACGTTAAACTTTTTTGTTTACAAGTGTTATAATGTTTATAGGAGTTGATTAAATGGATACTTTAAATTTAATTAAAAATGATTTATTAAAAAGAGAAGATATTTTATCTAAATATGCATGTAAGAGTATGGATGCTATAAGATTAAAAGAAATAAAAGAAGATATACGTCCAGCATTCTTTCGTGATACTGATAGAGTAATACATAGTAGTCCTTATACTAGATACATGAATAAGACACAAGTATATTCTTTTTATAAGAATGATCATATATCTACTAGAATGCTTCATGTTCAACTTGTAAGTAAGATTGCAAGAACTATTGGAAGATGTTTAAACTTAAATGAAGATTTAATTGAAGCAACATCTCTAGGACATGATATAGGACACACTCCTTTAGGTCACGTAGGAGAAAAAATATTAAATGAAATATCATTAAAAGAATTAAATATGCCTTTTATGCATAACTTACAAAGTGTTAGAGAATATATGTATTTATCTGAAAATGGAAAGGGAAGTAACTTAACTATTCAAGTACTTGATGGAATGATGTGTCATAATGGTGAAAAACTTGAAAGAGTATATGAACCAGTTAAAAAGACTAAAGAAGATTTCTTAAAAGATTATAATGAATCAGTTAAGTCACATGATTATGCATCAAAGATTAAACCAATGACTCTTGAAGGGTGTGTTGTTAGAATTTCCGATGTTATCGCATATATTGGAAGAGATATTGAAGACGCTATAACATTAGGTAAATTGAAACGCGGATCTATTCCTAAAGAGATTGTTGAAGTTTTAGGGAATAAAAATAGTGAAATAATAAATAATATTGTATTAGATATTGTTAATAATAGTTATGGTAAGAATAAAATTGAATTAAGTGAAAAAGTTTATAATGCCATGAATGAATTAATTAAATTTAACTATAAAAATATCTATGGAAATGCAAATACAACTAAAGAATTGGAATATTATAAAGAAGGAATTAATAAACTATATTATGCTTTATTAGATGATCTAGAAAAGAATAAAAAAGATAGTAAGATTTATGAGTTGTTTTTAAAAGACATGAATGATGATTATCGCGATAATACAAGCAATAAACAAGTAGTCATTGATTTCATTGCAGGTATGACAGATGGTTACTTTATGACACAATTAAATAGCATTTCTGTTAACTAAAAAATATTGACAGATTTGAGTTTTTGTGCTATCATTATATACATTGAAAAAGAGGTGTTGCCAAATGAAGGGAAAAAAGACATTACTTACTGAAGAAGGTCTAAAAGAATTACAAGATGAATTAGATGAGTTAATTAATGTTAAAAGACCAGCTAATTTAAAAGCAATCAAAGAGGCAAGAGCATTAGGTGATCTATCAGAAAACGCCGATTATGATGCTGCAAAAAATGATCAAGCTGAATTAGAGGGAAGAATAAAGAAAATTGAAAAGATGTTGGAAAACTATGAAATCATTGAAAAGAAATCAAATGATAAAGTAGGACTAGGTTCAACAGTTAATATAAAATATATCGATGATGATGAAGAAGACGAATATAAAATCGTTGGAAGTCAAGAAGCAGATCCATTTATGAGTAAAATTTCTAATGAATCTCCAATTGCTATTGCACTTTTAAATAAGAAAGTAGGAGACATCGTTGAAGTTGAAAGTCCAAATGGAACTTACAAAATTGAGATAACTGAAATAAAATAGTCAATGACTATTTTTTTCTTGTTTAAAATTATGAAGTATATTATAATATAGAAGAAATATGGAGGCAATTATGGCAAAGAAACAAAGTAATACTCATGAGATAGTTATTAAAATTGAAGGAAAAGAATGGACTGATGCTTTAGATAAAGCATTTCAAGAAAGAGTTAAAACAGTTCAAGTAGATGGATTTAGAAAAGGTAAAGTACCACGTGATATATTTGAAAAGAAATTTGGTAAAGAAAGCTTATATTTTCCAGCAAGTGATTATGTTGTAGAAAGTGCTTACTTAAGAGCAATAGAAGAATCTAAATTAGTTCCAGTTGTTCAACCAAAAGTAGATATTAAGAGTGTTGATACTACAGGTATTGAATTTGTATTTAAAATTATTACTAAGCCTGAAGTAAAAATTAAGAGTTATAAAGGGTTAAACGTTAAACCAACAGCAGTAAAAGTTACAAAAGAAGAAATTGAACATGAAATTGGACATTTATTAGAAAGATTTACTGAAACAAGAACAAAAGAAAATGGTGTTGTTGAAAAAGGTAATATTGCAGTAATCGATTTTGAAGGATTCAAAGATGGAAAACCATTTGCTGGTGGAAAAGCTGAAAACTATGAATTAGAAATTGGAAGTAATACATTTATTCCAGGTTTTGAAGATCAATTAGTTGGAGCAAAACTAAATGAAGAAAAAGACATTAATGTTACTTTCCCTAAAGATTATCATGCAGAAGAATTAAAGGGTGCTAAAGTAGTATTCAAAATAAAAGTAAATGATATCAAAGAAAAGATTGAAAGAAAATTAGATAAAGAATTATTCGAAGACTTAAATATTGAAGGAGTAGACACAAAAGAAAAACTTGAAAAACATATTAAAGAAGATATAGCAGCAAGAAAAGAAATGGATTCAGAAAACAAATATGTTGATGAATTATTAGCAACAGTTGCTAAGAATGTAGAAGTTGATATTCCTGAAGAAATGGTTGAAGAAGAAATCGATAGATTAATCCACAAATTTGAAGATCAATTAAAGATGCAGGGAATTAATCTTGAAATGTATTATGAATTTACTAAGACAACTGAAAAAGATTTAAGAGCACAAATGGAAAAAGATGCATACAACCATGTATTATATAGATTAATGCTTGAAGAAATTCTTGAACAAGAAAAAGTAAAAGTTGATGCTAAAGAATTAGATAAAGAAGTTACAGAAATGGCTAAAAAATATCAAATGAAAGAAGAAGACTTCTTAAAAGCATTTGGTGGAAAAGAAATGGTTCAATACGATCTAGAAATTAGAAAAGTAATTGAATTATTAAAGGAATATAATAAATAAAAGTTCTTTTAAGAACTTTTTTTTTGACTTAATATATGATATAGTATTACTAGAATAGAGGGTGCTATTATGGAAAAGAAAGAAAAAAAGCCAAAGAAAGAGAAAAAGGTAGTTGTACCTTTTGATCAAATTGATATAAAAACAGCTACAGAAGATGAAATTATTAAAAGTGGTATTAGGCATAATGTTAAAGAAGACTTTATATGTTATGGTGTAATGTTTTTAATAGTAGTGTTAATATTATTACCACCTTTATTAAGAGCATTTAATCCAAAGCCAATTACAGAAATTGAAAAAGATATAACTTATGTAACATTAACTTGCTCACATTCAACTTCAATTGATGATTATGCTTTCTATACAAATCTTGAAAATAATTATAGAGATGGTGCACTACAAAAGTTAGAATTAAAATATTCATATAAAAGCTTAAGTGAACTTGGTAAGAAAGATGATGAAAACGAAGGTGAAGGAAAAGAAGAAACACCTGAACCTAGTGGAAATGAAGAGGAACCTACTTTTGCACCTATAGAAAAAGCAAAACAAATAGATGCAGCTGGTATTACTAAAAAGAAAGTAGACAAGGGATACGTTGTTACAGCAGATTTTGAAAACCATGATTTGTATGATGTTGAACAATTAAAAGAATATGCTTATGTTGCAGGTGCAGAATCTGAATATTTAACAAGTATTGGATTCTATTGTAGTACTGAATCTAAAATAGTAAAGGAGATTGTTTACGTTGATACTAACAAAAAAGTTGAATAAATATATATTTAGAGGGTATGACATTAGAGGAGTTTATCCAGAAGATTTAAATGAAGATGTTGCATATACTATAGGAAAGAGTTTTGGTACATACGTAAGAAGATTAGGACATTTCACTGCTGTAGTAGGTCGTGATAATAGATATTCATCAGATGAACTTGCTGAAGCATTAATTAAAGGTATCATGGATACTGGAGTAAATGTTATTAATCTTGGACTTGTTACTACACCAATGTATTATTATGCTTGTATTAAACTTAATAATCCAACTGGTGTAATGGTTACTGCAAGTCATAATCCTAAAGATGAAAATGGATTTAAATTTGCTTTTGATGAAAGAGGAAATGCAAGAGGTGAAATGATTGAAGAATTTAGAGATTTCACTTTTGCACAAGACTTTGATAATGGTCATGGAATATTAGCAAATTATAATATTAGAAGAGAATATATTGAATTATATAAAGCATCACTTGATTTTGGTGATAGAAGAATAAAAGTAGTTATTGATTTAGGAAATGGAACTACTTCTTGTATAGCTGAAGAATTATACAAGTTATTCCCAATTGATGTAGAAGTATTATTTGGGGATAGTGACCCAATGTTTCCTAACCATCATCCTGATCCATGTGTTGAAAAAAATCTTGATGCATTAAAGCAAAAAGTATTAGAGACACATGCTGATTTAGGTATTGGGTTTGATGGAGATGGAGATCGTCTTGGAGTTGTTGATGAAAATGGTAAATATGTAGCAACTGATAAATACATGATAATAATCATTAGAGATATTATTAATAAAGTTGTTAAGAAAGATTTCTTATATGATGTTAAATGTTCTAAATCATTATCTGATGAAATTGAAAAATTAGGTGGAAATGGTATTTGTTATAGAACAGGTAACTCATATACAAAGGCTAAAGTAAAAGATGATGATATTCCTTTTGGAGGAGAATTATCAGGACATGTTTACTTCAATGACAGATGGCCATGTTTTGATTCAGGATTATATGCTGGATTAAGACTTATAGAGATATTATCCAAGACAAATAAGAAAACAAGTGAATTATTAGATGGAATTAATGAATATTATTCAACTGAAGAATTAAAATTCCCATCAAGTGATGATAAGAAATTTGGAATAGTAGATAAAATTAAAGAATATGCCATAGAAAAAGGATATGATTTTATAGACATAGATGGTGTAAGAGTTAATTTTGACTATGGATGGGCTTTAGTAAGATGTAGTAATACAGGTCCTAATATAACTGCTAGATTTGAAGCAGATAGTGAAGAAAAACTAAAAGAATTACAAGAAGAGTTCATTGGACAAATAAATAAATACAATGTATAATAGAAAAAGTTTTTGGGGGTAATAATATGAGCTATTATATTGAATTAAGTAAACAAGTAATGAATGAAGACCAAGAAATTAGAGAGTTTAGAGATACATTAGAAACTAAGTATGGAAATGCTAGAAATATATGTTTATTTAAGAGCCCTCTATATAAAGCATGTCATCTTGTTAAAACAGTAAAAGCAAGAATTGACTATAGAAGACTTGGCAAAATAAGAGAAGAGTTTAATAACTTTTTAGATGATGGAGTATGTACATATATTAAAGAAGAATCTGGTTGGTTACAAACAGATTTAGAAAATGCAGCAAGAATTTTTAAACCAGCAGAAGGAAGAAAGAAAGTTAAACAATACTCAAGTATAGTAAATAAAAGATAGATATCAATTTGATATCTTTTTTTGTTGAAATAATTATTAAAATATAGTAAACTTAAAATAGAATGAGAATAGAGGTGTTTCTATGGTCAATACTCAAAATTATAAAGATGCTTATTTATTCCAAATTAAGCCTGATGTTGAGGGATTAAACCCATCAACTTTAACTACTTATGGAAATAATATGAAGGATAATTTAACTATTTTTGGAAACAGAATAGGTGAAATTATAAGTGGATCAAGTGACGATTTATGGGATGATAAGGTTAAAAAACAAATTCAAGAAACTATTGATTTGATTAAGAAAGAAGCAGAAGGAGATCAAAAAGCAGCAGAACATATAGTTGGTGCTGATAGTATTGTTTCAACAATGAAAAATGCAGTGTTGGAATATACTTCAACTTTTACTGATTATGAAGATCATGCTAATTTAGAGAGCAGAATTCAAGAAAATGAAACTTATGTTGATGCTAACGGTGATACTCAAACTAGAGAAACAGCAGCTCATAAAAGTTGGAGAAGACAAATCTATATTTATGAAAATGCTCTTCCAGTTTTAATTCAACAAGCAAATGATTGGATAAAGCAAGTTAAGAATTATTTTGGTGCTTGGGATTTTGAGAAGAACGAAGTAAATGCGTCTATTTATACTCCTCTTACGACACCATTCCAATCTTATAGCGAATTAAGTGTTCAATTTGGAAATACATTTGATGGATTACCAGAAAATGTACAAGCAGGAGGAACTAATCCAGGTGGAACTGTTACAACACCAGGAAGTACATTACCAAATTATGAAATTAAGTTCCAAAATGGATCACAAGGATATGGATTTTATAGAATTGATCCATCAACTAACCAAGAAGTTAAATTTCTTGGAACTTCAATTCAAAGTGCTGATGGTCAAAGTAAAATAATTTATGGACTTGGATCACAAGGATATGGATATTATAAATTAGATAATACAACTTATAGATGGGAATTCATAGGAACAGCATTAGATCCTAGTGTTTATGACCCAACTGAAGTAGTGTATAAGGTGGGAGCTAATGGACAAGGATTCTATATAGTAGATACTGATACTAATACAGAAGCATTTGTGGGAGCTACTCTTGAAACTGACGGTGGACAAAGTGAAATAATATACACAAATGGGACAAGCGGTCAAGGATATTATAAGCATGATAAAGTAACAAATACATGGACATTCCTTGGAACTACATTATCAGGATCTTCAGTTAATTTAACTGGTTCAGCATCCCAAGGTAGTACAGGTTCAACAGGAACAACACCAGGTGGAACTGGTACGACACCAGGCGGAACTGGTAC
>CAMKPE010000013.1 GCA_946414595.1 uncultured Clostridium sp. | reverse complement strand
GCTAAAGAAGAAGCAGCAATTCAAAGTGAAAGAACAAACGTTATTAAAGGAGCTAAGGAAGAAGCAGCAATTCAAAGCGAAAGAACAAATGTAATTGCTGGAGCTAAAGATCAAGCTTTAAGTATTATTGAAAAAGAAAAGAAACCAACTAATGAAGTTGCTGAAGATATGAAAGCAAAGATAGATGCATTATTTAATGGATTAGTTGGAGCAATTGAAGATAAAGAAAAGGTTAATGCAGTAGATACAACAGTAAGTTTTGAACAACTTGCTGAGTATACAAAACAATATAAAATATCTAATAGTAATGGACCACTTGAAATCTTTAATAAAGAAACTAAAGAATTATATACACCTAAAGATGAAGCAGAAAAGAGAAATATCGAATTTGCATACTACTGGGGTGTAATGGTAGGTAAGAATGATCAAAATGCAAATGAAACAGTAAATATGGATTTTGCATTCGGGGAAGAAGGAAAAAAATTATTTGATATAATGGATGTTCACTTCAAAGAATCATTACAAAGAGATATTGATATTGACTTTGAATCATTAGAAAGACAATTCGTTGATTCTAAAGTTCCACATTCTGAAGAAATATTCGACAGTTTATTCAAAACAGATCCTTTAAGACAATATGTAACTCAATACTACAAAGAGTCTTTAGGAATGGAAGTTGATAAGACTGATGAATTTGATAAACGTATGTCTAAAGAATATGCTGAATATAGAAAACTATTCGATTTAAATGCAAGTCGTATGTTATCTGAAACAGGTATTCAAAGATTAAATGTTCTTAAGAATAAAAAAGGTCCTATTGAAGAGATGGAGAAAGCTAATGAAGAGCTATATCAATCATTATTCAATAGAATGGCTTCAATAGATAATATTGAAGAACTTGACGAAGAATATAGAGAAAAACAAGAAGAATACAATAGATTATTAAGAGAAAACAACACAGAATATCAGGATGCTATTAGAGAATTTGAAGTTCCTGAAGATATGTTAATTCCTGGAAAAGAAAATAATTTCTATGACATATTAGATACTGTTAAAGAAAGAGAAGGAGAAATTAACTTATCAGAAGTTACAAGAGAATTACTTGATTATATTGCACTTGATAAAGAAAGAGTTGGTGGTGAACTAACTCGTGAACAAGAAGATGAGATAATCAACTTAGTTCAAAAGAATGAACCTTCAAGAATTCTTGAAATGTCTAGATTATCTTGTAACTCTGATAGATTTATCGTATCTATGGAACTTGATGAAATTCAAGAAACATATAAGAATAGAATTCTAGATGAATTAAAGAGATCTAATACTTTAGAAGCAACTAAAGAACCAGTTGTAGAAGAAGTAAAAGCCGAAGAGGTTAAAGAAGAAGCTAAAGAAAGAGTTAATAAATTAAATTTAGCTAAAGAAGATAGAGAACTTGCTGATTACTTCAAGTTAGCTACAAAAGGTAGAACTAAGAAGTTAACAAGCGAAGAAATGAAGAGAATCAAAGGTCTTATGGATGTTAATGAAAGAGTTAATACTCTTGAAACATCTAAGGGAAGCTTATCTACAGAAGCATATGATGAATTGTATGCAACTTATAAAGAACAACTTGCTGATGCTATTAACCAATCAGCTCTTATTGAAGTAGAAGCTGAAAAGGCAAATGCTCCTGTTAAAGAAGAAGCTAAAGAAGAAGCAGTTGTTGAAGAAAATAAAGCTGAAATAGTTCCATCAGAATTAGTTGGATACTACTCACTAGTTAAATTATTTGAAAAGAATGCTAAGAAGTATTCAGTTGAAAAAGAAAATGGTGAGACTAAGATTTATGATTCAGAAACTAATATTGAATATAATCCAACAAGAAAAGATGAGAAATCAACAATAATTCTTGGAAATCATTGGATGAGAAGTGTAGGAATATCTAACTTACTTGATAATGCTAAATTATATTCATTATTATCAAATGCATGTTTAGAATCTTATGGAAAAGAAGGCGGACTTGATTTAGCAAGCTTGAAAGAAGCATTTATAGGAAGCGGAATAGAAAACGCTGATGTATGTTTTGATAACTTGTTTAAAGATGGTAAAGCTGAAGAAATAAGAGAACATGTAGCACATATTTCTGATTTATCTGATTATGAAAAAGAACATGGAATTGTTCCATACAACTTTGAAAATATGAAGGCATTAACAGATAAATATGATTATGATGAAGAAAGAGGTATGGCAGTAGAAAGAGAAAATCCTGAAATAGCAGGACCTACTGATGAAACAGCTCTTAATGAAATTAAAATGGGTAACCATCTTGAGAATATATTTGGAAATCATAAAGAGAATAATTATGATTCTAAAGTATTCACAAATGGATTCTTTGCTAAATTAAAGATGTTAGTAAGTACTATTAAAGATATGATTTTAAATATCTTCAGAGTTGATAAATATAAAGCAATCGAAGTTATGAGTAACGTTGAAGATGGAAATGATTTTGCTGAAAGAGTACTTGCAAGCGAAGAAGACGTTAATAAAATGACTGATTATGTATGTAGTAAATATCAAATGGAAAATCCAACAAAAGATATGACTTTTGCAGAAGAAGTTGCTAAAGCAAACGAAGCAGCAAAAACAGAAGAAATTAATGCTAAAGAAGAACCAAAAGATCTTATTGTTGTAGAACCAGTTGTTACTTTAACTACAATTAATGGACCAAAAGATAATATGACTGTCGTAAATAACGTAGAAGAACCTAAAGAAGTACTTCCTGTAGAAGGACATGTAGAGGATAAGGAAGTAGATCCAATTAAAAATAAATTAGGTGATGAAGGTGAAGTATTACCTGTAGCAGAAAATGAAAGACCTGATGAAGTACTTCCTATTAATGAACCATTACCAACAGTAGAAAAAGATCCTATTGTTAATGATTTAGGTGGAAAAGAAGAAACTAAGGTTGGAACAATAGATGAAGCTATTGAAGAATTAACTGGATATATGGATATGACTTACGACTTTAATGAAACTCGTAAAGTACCTACATCTATAAGAGTGTTCTTCAGTAATGAAAATCCATCAGTTGGAGAAGTAGTATTCTCAACTGGATCAGGAAGCGATGAATTCACATTATTCCATCAATCATTTGATCAAGATGAAATAAAGACAAAATTATTACCAGTTATTACTAGTAAATTTGCTGAGTTGAATAATGAAATAACTAAAGTTCCTGCTTATGAAGTACAAGGAAGAAAGAAGAATGAATTATTCTACTTAGGTGGAGAAAGTGAGAACTTATTCCAAATGTCTAATGCATCACAAGAAATGTTGAATTTGGCAGATACATTAATGAATAATGAAATGAAAAATAAACAAGCATCTGATACTTTGGTATTATAATGACTAATATGGAGAGGTAAAATGAATCTTAAGAAACCATTTATAACAACTTTATTTATTGTATTATTGGTTATAGATTTTCTATTCCTCTCTTTTTTGGTTTCAATTAAGAATATATCTAGTAAAGACTACTTAAATGAAAAAATAAAAGATTTTGATATTAAAAGATATGTTAAAGATAGAGATTATATAATAGAAAGTGCTAATAATTTCAGATATCCAATAGAAGTATTTGACTATATTGATGTTAATAAATTTCAAGAGATTGGATATGAAGCAGTAGATAATTTAATTGATAGAAAAAAGATAGTACTAGATAGTGAAAAACTAAGTGGACTATTATATGATTCTGTATCAGTATATGATGAAGAAAATAATGCTGATTCATATGTACATGTAAAAAAAGATATACAAAGATTTGCTACTGAAATAGCATACAAGATAAATAACGATAGTGTAGTTAGTCTATTAAAAGCAACTTTAATAATAGTTAATTCAGTCTTTTACTTTATTCCATATTTAATTGCTATTGCTTTAACAGCATTAATAATATATTTTGAAAAGAAGAAAGGCTTATTAATTACAGGAATAGCATATGTAATTTATTCATTCTATTTATATTATTTTAATAATTATTTTATTAGAAGATTATATGTAGAAGGTAACTTTTATTCATACTTTAAAGGATTCAAAAAGTATACTTTTAATTTAGATAATTTATATATTATTTGTTTTCTTGTTGGATTTGTATTATTATTAATATGGACAGTATTTTATATTATTAAAGTAGTTAGAAAGATAAAAGTGAATTCTTATGAATTCGGGAGGTAAAATGAAAGTACTTGTTACTGGAGGTTGTGGTTATATTGGTAGCCATACCTGTGTAGAGTTATTAGATAGTGGATATGATGTAGTAGTTGTTGATAACTTATCTAACTCTAAAGAAGATGTAATTGATAAAATAGAAACAATTACAAATAAGAAAGTTAAATTTTACAAAGAAGATATTTGTAATAAAGAAAAGATGAATGAAATATTCGATAAAGAAGGAATTGATGCAGTTATCCATTTTGCTGGTTTTAAAGCAGTTGGAGAAAGTGTTAGTAAACCACTTATGTATTATCGAAATAATCTTGATTCAACACTTACTTTACTTGAAGTTATGAAAGATCATAATTGTAAGAAAATAGTGTTCTCATCAAGTGCAACTGTATATGGAAAACCACAAAGTTTACCAATAACTGAAGATTTTCCACTTCATACAACAAATCCTTATGGAACAACTAAATTAATGATAGAAATGATTTTAGATGACTTATATATTTCTGATAATGATTGGAGTATTGCAATACTTAGATACTTTAATCCTATTGGAGCACATAAGAGTGGGTTAATTGGAGAAAATCCAAATGGAATACCTAATAATCTAATGCCATATATTGTTAAAGTTGCTAATAAAGAATTACAAGAATTAAGCGTATTTGGTAATGATTATGATACAGTTGATGGAACTGGTGTAAGAGATTACATTCACGTTGTAGATCTTGCTAAAGGTCATATAAAAGCAATTGAAAAAGTAACAAAAGATAAAGGTATTGATAAATACAATTTAGGAACAGGAAATGGTTATAGTGTATTACAATTAATTAATACATTTAAGAAAGTTAATAATATTGATGTTCCTTATAAAATAGTAGATAGAAGACCAGGAGACATTGATGCTTGTTATGCTTCTACAAAGAAAGCAAATGAGTTATTAAACTGGCATGCAGAATTAGAAATTGAAGAAATGTGTAGAGATGCATGGAATTTTGTAAATAAGAATAAATAGGAGGCAATTATGAGAGTTTGTCCAGTTTGCGGTGAAACAAACGAAGATTGGATGGATATATGTCAAAGATGTGGTAATTCTTTGGTTGCTGATAACAGCGGTGGACTACCATATGACTATTCCAAATCACAATCTAATTATGACAATTATGTAAATGATTATAATAGTTATAATAGCTATGGTTACAATCAGAATGACTATTATGGTGGTTATGATCCAAATTATGATGTTCAACCTGGAACAAATTCTGGTAAGAAGCCATCATATAATACGGATCTAAAACTAATATTAATAATACTTTTAATAATATTATTAATACTTATAGTAGTAGCATTCTTTACAGTATTTAAATAATGAATAAGAATTCTTCTTTCTTATCACAATGATATAGAAAGGAGAATTTTTTTGTCACGTCATAAAGTTGAAATAACAGGCGTGAATACATCAAATATCAAAGTATTAACAAGTGAAGAAACAAAGAATTTATTTGATTTATATAAGAAAGGAGATATAACTGCAAGAGAAAAAATAGTAGAAGGTAACTTAAAACTAGTATTATCTATTTTAAAAATATTTTCTAATAGTGAAGAAAATAAAGATGATTTATTTCAAATAGGGTGTGTAGGATTATTAAAAGCTGTTGATAATTTTGATCCATCTTATGGAGTTAAGTTTTCCACATATTGTGTTCCTATGATTTTAGGAGAAATAAGAAGATATGTTAGAGATAACTCTAGTATTAGAGTAAGTAGATCATTAAAAGATTTATCTTATAGAAGTTTGAAAGCAAAAGATGAATTATCTATAACACTAGGAAGAACTCCTACAATAAGTGAGATTGCAAAATATCTTGATGTAGATGAATTCCTAATTGTGGATTCTCTTGATTCAAGACGTGCTCCAGTTAGTTTATTTGAACCTATTTATAATGATGGAGGAGATACAATCTATTTATGTGATCAAATAGAAGATAAGAAAACAAATGGTATTAATTTAGATACTAAGATTGCTATTAGTGAAGCAATTAATGACCTTGAAGAAAGAAATAGATATGTGCTTGATCAAAGATTTGTAATTGGTAAGACGCAACTTGAACTTGCAGAAGAGTTAGGTATATCACAAGCTCAAATATCAAGGATTGAGAAGAAAGCTATTGACACAATAAGAGGAAATATTGTTTAAAAATTAAAGATTATCACTTTTGTATGATACAATTAAGTTAATAGTAGATGTGGGTGTTATTATGAATGAAGATAATCAAACAAGAGAGTGTTTAAAATGTGGAGCAAAACTTACTACAACTGGTTATTGTTTAAGATGCGGATATGATAATTCAAATAGTGAAATTGATAATGCTGCTTCGCAAGTAAATAGTACTCCTCAATATTCTAACGATAATGTAATGAATAATGAAAGTACTCAAATATCAGTTAGTAAACAGGTACAAGTTGAAACAAATAAAGAAGATACGATGACTGAAATTGAAAAAGAAATAGCTGAGCAACAAAGAAAAAGAAACATTAAATCTGTAATTTTTTCTTTATTAAATGTATTATTTATTGCTGGACCAGTTGCAAATTTTGCTGGAGTATGGGTTCTTTTTGGTGCACTTTCAGGCGATAAATTTAAATATTCTTTTGTTACAATTGCTTGTTTAGTATATGTAATAATTTCATATATTATATTCTTATTTTCAGTTATTAACTTATTTACTAAAGATAAACTTAATAAGATACTTAAGGTATTGGCAATCATTTTAATTGGTTTCCATTTATTTGGACCAAGTATTTCTAAAAAAATAGAAAAGAAAAAGTATGTTAATAATCTAAGTAAAGTAAAAATAGAAGAAAAATATGTATTTGAAAATGAAAAACAGAAAGTAAAACAAAAGGATATTACTTTTGATGGAACTTATGCAAAAGTAAGATTCTCAGTAGAACAGAAAGATGGTAAGGAATATAACTGCAATAATTCTAATCCTAAATATAGAGTTAATGGATTCTATTTAACTGCCTTATCTGATTTATATACAAAATCTAATATTGCAAAAGATGAAGCAACAGGTGATTGTGTTTTAAGTATTAGTTATAATGATTTAAAAAAATATAATATTAAGGAAATATATTCAATTGATATATGGATTAATAGGTATATAGTTAATATCAAAACAGATTCTAGTAAGACTAGCAATAAAGGAGATATTAAAGCTATAGAAAATGAGAAGAATCTCCTTCATGAAAATGAATATTTTAAAATGTATTATGATCCTCAAGATACTAATTACATTCAAGTATATTTTGTAAGTAAAATAAAAGAAGATTATACATTAGATTTACGTAAGGAAGATTTTGATACTCCTGGACTTTTGAACGATGTTGGATATTATGGTATATCATTATATGATTATACTATTACTAAAATAACTTATTCTCTTAAGGAATGCCAAGATAATATGAAGTACTTAAAAGCTGTATATGAAATATATACTAATGGTATTGATAAAATAGAAGGAACAATTGATGAAAAGTATCCTGATTATAAATATAAGAACAAATGTAAAAACTAAGATAACCTCTTAGTTTTTTATGATATAATTATTTTAGGAGGTACTTATGAAAGTATTACTTTATACAGAAATGGAAAAGAAGGTTAGAAAAAGTGGTTTAGGAAAAGCTATTGAACACCAAAAAACTGCTTTAACTAACGAAGGTATTGAATGGACTACTGATCCTAAAGATGATTATGATATTATTCATATTAATACTTGGTTTTGGAAGTCTTATAGAATGGCTAAGAAAGCTCATAAAAAAGGTAAGAAGGTTGTATACCATGCCCATTCTACACAAGAAGATTATAAAAACGGATTTATTTTTTCAAAATCTACTGCAAGATTTGTTAAATGGTGGCTTGTTAAATGCTATTCACAAGGAGATATTATTGTAACTCCAACACCATATTCAAAGAGATTACTTGAAGGTTATAAAGGACTTGAAAAGAAGAAAATTGTTGCTATTTCTAATGGAATTGATATGACTCTTTTCCAAAAGAATAAGAAAGCAGGAGAAGAATTTAGAAAAGAATATGGATATACTAAGGACGATAAAGTTATTATTGGTATCGGTTTATACATAAGAAGAAAAGGAATAGTAGATTTCGTTGAACTTGCAAGACGTCTTCCAGAATACAAGTTTATCTGGTTTGGATATAGTAATCCAAAGGCTGCTACAAAAGATGTTAGAAAAGCAGTTAGTACAAAACTTCCAAACCTTACTTGGGCAGGATATGTTGAACAAGAAAAGATTAAGGCTGCTATGAGTGGAGCAAATCTATACTTATTCCCAACTCTTGAAGAAACAGAAGGAATACCAATAATTGAAGCATGTGCAACTAAACAAAATGCTATAATTCGTGATATACCAATCTTTGAAGGTTGGTTAGAAGATGGAGTTAATGTTTACAAGGCAAAAGATGTTGATGAATTTGAGAAAAAGATTAAAGATTTCTTTGCTGGAAAACTACCATCAGTTGTTGATAAAGCATATGAAGTTGCAATAGAACGTGATATAAAAACAGTTGGAAAACAACTACACGAAGTATACGACGAAGTAATGAAAATGTAGAGTAAAAACTATAAGAAAAAATCTTATAGTTTTTTATATTTATAGGTATATAATTTTGAATAATTGTGATACAATAGATATGATAGAATAATAAGGTGGTGTCGGTTATGACAGATAAAGTGACGCTAGGACTAGCTGAAAATTTATTAAAAGAATATGATTTATATCATAGTAGTTTAATATATGGTGGAAAAATAAAGTTCAACATTAATTACCTTTTAGATGGAAAAGTGTATGTTACTCTAGTTGGGCTTATTGGTGATGAAGAAAAGAAAGCTACTTATGATTTTGAAAATGATGATACTTTTAATAAAGTTGTATTACCAAAAATCGTAGAAAGATTCTTATCTAAAAATGTAGGTATCAAATCAAGAAGAATCATGGGTAATGATGAAACTGGTACTTATATTGTTGAAAGAGTAGATTCTAAAGATAGCCTTATTATAAGAAATTGTTCAAAAGAAGTTATGGATGTTTCAGATGGATTCATTGAAGCATTAAATAATTTAATAGATTCTGATTACATGGGTAATAAGAAAGTAATAGTAGATGAAAATAATAACATGTTATATGATAATTACTTAAAATATAACTTTATCTATGATTATGCTCAATATAAGAATAATTACTTTAAATCAAATAGTACTTTAGCACTTGACATAGAAAAGAGTATTAATGATGAAGATGATGTTTCAGCTCGTCAATTATTAATTCTTAATATAGCAAGATATGCTTATATGTTTGAAGGTAGTGCTAAAGAAAACTTATGGGAAGAAATTAAGAATACATATAAAGATCAAAAAGCAGTAGAAGATATATGTGATAGTTACAATAGCATAGCTTTAGGAGAAGAATCTATTTATACTGATGCATTAGTATTAGCAGAGTTTGAAAAGAATCATGATATGTTTTTACATAACAATGATCCTATTGTACAAGAAGCAATTGCAGCTGTTGAAAATGGAGCTAACTTCTTTGATGAAAGTTATGATGAACACTTCATTAAGAAACAAGAATACTATTCATCAATTTTAGATGCACAACATGAAATAATATGTCTTGATTTCCTTGATTCTCATTCTTTAGGTGAATCATTAAGAAGTACTGAACTTAAAAATAGAATGCAACCTTCAGTTGGAAAACATGAGATGAGTTTCATTAATTCAATGAAAGATATACAAGCTAAGAAAATGGCTTTTGCAACAATCATAAATGAACCTGATGAAGATGATGAAGATGATTATCACTTCAAGGTTGACGATTTTGATGGATTATATAGTGGAGCAGAAGATCAAGCAAGAATGTTATTTGATGTAATGCAAGAACGTGATCAAATAAAGAAAGATGCTGAAGAATTTGCAAAACAAATAATCATGAAAGAAAAAGAACATAAAGAGATAATCGATGCTTCTATGGAACAAGCTCAAAGAATAATTGAACTTGAAAAAGAAAACGAAGAATTAAGACGTATGGCAGAAGAAAATGCTAAAGACTTATTCAATAGAGAAAGAAGAATGCAAGAAGAGCAAAGATTAAGAGAGATAATTGATGACTCTCCAATTAAAGCTCAAGATATAGATAGAATAAATAACTTATTAAATGCTATATCATCTTGTAAAGAAATTGATTTTGCTGTAAATCATCCAACAGTATTACAAGAATTAACATTCTTGGAAGAAAAGATTATAACTTATCTTACTACTCATAAGAATATTGTTCATGAGGAAATTGTATTCCCATCTTTAGAAAAAGAAGAGATGCTTGAAAGTAAGCCAGTTATAGAATTGTTGGAAATGATTAGAAATACATATGTAACAAGTCATCAATATGAAAAGTATGGAAGACATACAGTAATTAAGTTTTGCCCTGTTGATGAAGATACTTATAAAGTTACATTATATTCTGTTAAAGATGATGACGATGATATTTTAATGGATGTATTCTTTGAAGAATATCAATTGACAGATAATGTATTAGAACAATTATGTAGAATATTCAAAGATGATGCTGTTATAGTTGCATCTAAAGTTGATAATATTCCACCAGATAAAGCAGATTATCTAGTACTTGATAATATGAACAATGCTATTAAGTTTATGGGATGCTCAAGAAAACTAATAGACACTGTAAAGGAGTATTTGTAAAAACAAGGCTAGTAACATAGCCTTTTTTTAAATAGAAAGGAAAGGAAGATATTATGGAAGAAAACAACGTACAAGAAGAAAAAGTACAAGAAAATGCAGTACAGGAAAACGTAGTACAAGAAGAAACTGTACCAGCAGTCAACACAGGAAAAAAGGGGAATAAATGGTTAATTTATGGCCTAATAGGGTTAGTAGTAATAGCAGTAATTGTATTATTATGTTATTTCTTAATCTTTAAAGGTGGAGATAAGAAAGAAGATAAAAAAGAAACTAAAAACAAAGAGTATAAGTCAGAATATACTTTACAAGGTAATGAGTTACAAGATTTTGATATTTATTTCTTAAAGAAAGAAATAAAAGATAAGAATATTGTTTATTCACCACTTTCAATTAAGTATGCTTTATTAATGTTAAATGAAGGTACTGATGGTGATTCTCATGGACAAATTGAAGCAGTTCTTGGAGATTATAAGGCAAAGAAATATGAGAATAATACAAATATGTCTTTTGCAAATGTATTATTTATAAAAGATGATTTTAAAAATCAAGTTTTAAAAACTTATGTAGATACATTAAAAGATAGATATGGAGCAGAAATTGGATATGATTCATTTAGTACTGCTGCTAACTTAAATAAATGGGTTAGTGATAAAACTTTTGGATTAATAAAAGATTTATTTACTGATGATAATGTTAATGATAAAGATTTCATTTTAATAAATGCATTAGCAATTGATATGGAATGGGTTAAAATAATTCATCCTATAATGGGTTATAGTCAAGAGTTCCTACATGAAAACTACTTCAATGGTATATCAGGATTAGTTAATACTGGTTATGTAAGATTAACATTTAATGGTAAGAACAACACAAAAGCAGTAAGTTTTACTGCTGTTGCAAATAGATACGATATTATAAAAGATCTTGGTGAAGAAAATATTAAGAAAAAAATTGCTGAAGAATATGAAAAATTCTTAAAAGAAGATGTTTGTGGTTATACTCAATCAGTTGAAGAAATTCAAACACAATTCTTAAAAGATCTTAAAACAAACTATGGAATAGTTAATAGTTCTACTGACTTTAGATTCTTAGATACAGAAGATGAAAAAGTATTTGCAAAAGATCTTAAAACATATGGAGAAACAACTCTTGAGTATATTGCAATTATGCCAAAGAATGTTTCATTAGATGAATATGTAAAGAATACAAATTCTAAGAAATTAAGTACATTACTTGAAGGTATTAAATCTATTAAACTTGATTCATTTAAAGATGGAGTAATTACTGAAGTATATGGAACTATTCCTTTATTCAATTATGATTATGAACTTGATTTAGAAGAAGATTTAAAATCTATGGGAATTGTTGATGTATTTGATAAAAATAAAGCTGATTTATCTAAGATTTCATCATCAAAAGAGTATATTGGTGATGCCGCTCATAAGGCAAACATCGAATTCTCAAACGAAGGAATTAAAGCAGCAGCAGCAACTCAAATGGGAGGATTAGGAAATGCAGCATGTGATTTTGATTACTTATTTGAAGTGCCTGTTGAAAAGATTGATTTAACATTTGATAAACCATTTATGTATATAATAAGAGATAAGAATACTAAAGAAGTTTGGTTTGTTGGAGCAGTTTACGAAGGAGCAGATTATAAAGAACCAAACAGTCAAGGAATACTTGAATAAAAGCGTCATAAAGACGCTTTTTTATTTGAATTATCAATGTTTATAAATATGCCTATAAGTATTAAATAAGTAATTATACTTGATCCTCCATAACTGATAAAGGGAAGAGTAATACCTACAATTGGAAGTATTCCTAAGGCCATGCCTATATTTTGTATTTGGCCATATATGATAAGAGCAATTAAACCAAATACTGTATATCTATATTTAAGCTTTTTATAACTTTTAATTTTATTAAGCAAATAAATATCAAAAGATAATAGAGTAATTAAAAATATAACTGTGATGATTAATCCATATGAAGAAGAAAATGATGTGAAGATAAAATCTGTCGATGATTCAGGATAATATAGGGGAACACTACTATGACCAAATAATCCTGAAGAACCAATTGATATTAATGAGTTATTAAGTTGTATCCCTGTTTTATCTTTCCAACTAAGAATTCTTTCCATTCTGTAGAAAAAATTACTTCCAAATATATTTATAAACAATTCTTGTTGATTATAGTAAATATAGAAAAGAAGAGATAGAAAGATAGTTAGAATAAGTATTAGATAGATAAACCATTTCTTATTAATACCACTTATAAAAAGCATTGAAAAAGTAATTACAAAGTAACAGATAACTGCTCCTGTATCTGGTTCTAAGAATGTTAATATACTAGGAATAATAAGTACTATTAATAAGTTAATTATTAATTTGAATTCTTTTCTTCTTTTAATACTTGTCTTATTATTAAAATATTTATCTATGATAGCTGAATTAATAAGTATTAACGATACTTTCATGATTTCACTTGGTTGTATATTAATAAATCCTAAGTTGAACCATGCTTTTGTATTATTAACAGATGTTCCAAACTTAAATAACATTATTAACATAATATTAGTAATTATGTAAAAAACTATTGAGAACTTATAAATCTTTTTAATATTAGTCTTTTTAATTAACAAGATAAATAATATTCCAATTAGATACCATATTACTTGTTTGTTATAAATATCTTTTAAAGATTTAGAAATATAGTCCTTTGTATTATAGATACTTATATAACTTATAAATAAAAACAATAATATATAAATATATATTATTTTGTCTTTTAATAGATTAATCATATAATCACCATTAATATTATTTGTAAATTTTATTATTAAATAACATAAAATATTATGGGATGTGATATTATTGACTAAATTACCTAAAATATACCATGATAATAGATATATAGTATCTAATAATAGATGTTCTTATAGATCAATAAATGAGGATAAACCAGTAATTAAAAAAGAATATGATTTGTTTTCTTATTTAAATAGAGTAGTTACTATTAAACTTGATAATGGAGAAACTCTTGTAGGTAAAGTTTTATCAATTAGAGATGATACTGTTTTATTAAATAGTGGTGTTTATATTAATACAGATAGTATTGTTGATATAAAATAAAAAATTGCTTTATAGCAATTTTTATATTGTAGTTATTGTAGTATCTTGTAAACATTTAATACATGATACATAGTCAAGATCTATGATAAAGAAATTATCTGTTGCAGTATAAACTCCTGCATTATTAATTAATATTCTAAATGTTGCTGTGTTATTATTTACACTTTCAATTCTAAAGAAAGTAGATTCACCAGTTGTTCCTTGATAATCATATGGCATAGTCCATATAGCATTATTGCAACATGTATATAAATTTATTGGTCTTGTGTTAGCAGTTTCTAAAGTATCCCCTAAAACTTCTTTAGCACATCCAACACCATTTCTACATCTACGTTCTTGAAGTAATAAAATGTTTTCTAATATATTTGAAATACAATTATTATTCATATTTAATTCCTTTCTAAATAGTTAAATTAATATCATTTAAACATCTAATTGCACATATACAATTAATGTTTATTGTGGCAAATTCGTTCGTTGCAGTATAAGTATCTTCATCTTGTGCTAAAAGCCTTACAGTTACACAAGAGTTATTAACATCCTCAATTCTAAATACGCTAGATGTATTTAAAACATTATCTACATAATAATTAACAGTTAATAAACTATTATTACAAGAATAGAAAGTAACTGGTCTTGTGTTAAAAGAATCTATATTTCCTAAAAGAGGCTTAGTACAAGATGAGTTTGTTGGAATAGTAGCTTCTTTTTGCAAATTATTAATTAATCTAAGAACATCTATTAAATGATTATTATCCATATAATTCACTCCTTTTATCTAATATAGAATATTCTATTTAATGATAATGTTGATGATTAGAACCTATTTTTGAAAGAAAAGTTTTAATTTATTTAAAAATATAGTATAATTATTATGGTGATATTTATGTGGCAATATATAATTGTAGGGGTTGTAATACTAATTATTTTACTTGCTGTATTAAAAGCAGGTAAGAAAGATGTTCATTTAGAACTTAATAAATTAGTAGAGTATTTAGGTGGTAAAGATAATATAGTTTCTAGTGAAAGTAATTTATCTAGATTTAAAGTAACTTTAAAAGATGTTACTAAGGCTAATAAAGAAGCTATTACTAAATTAGGAGCTAAGGGAATTGTTGAGATAGATAATGAACTAAAGATTATTTTAGGTCCTGAATCTAAACAACTTAAGAAATATATTGATAGTATGAAATAATCCATTAAGGATTATTTTTTTGTGTAAATATGGCGTTAATTATTTGTAAATAAAGTGTTATTTTACAACATAGGTGTTATAATTGGTGTAGAAGGTAGTGATAGCATGATTAAATATCGTTCTGCTCGTAATTTAGAAATGTTGCAAAATGTTACTTTCAAATTACAAAAGAGAATAGACAAATTTGATTCAGTTAATGATACTTTTGATAAAATTGATGAGTTTGGTGGAGATACTATTACGCTTGGTACTAAATCAAACAATAAGGCATTAATTGCTTCTAGTGCAATTCCTGCTGCGCCACTTGCCATTGGTGTAGGTGCATTAGTTGTTGGATTAGTCATTTTAGTTCCTGCAGCATTTGGTGTTGATCCATCAATGTCACAAGCACAAATCGATGCTGTTGCTCAAATGGAACAAGCTGGTGGTTCAGTATTGAACTTTGCAGGTGATGCTTTTGGTGTAGGTATCAAATTACTTGGAATACCTGCTACAGTAGCAGCAATATCAATACCTAAGAAAATTGCAAGAATACTTGCAGATAAATATAATTTGAAAAATGAACCAATCATAATAGAAGCTGAAAAGCTAGTTGAAATGATTAATGATGTTATAAATGAAAAAGAAGATCCATCATTAGAAATACCTAGAAAAATATTAACTAAAGTTGATTTAAGAGAAAATAGTGAAAAGTTCAATATGGATTTATTAAAACATTTGGCATATTATAGACAATGTTATTTAGATGAACAAGCAGGTAAAAACAAAGGTGATGAATTAGAACAAGCTTTTCAAGAATTAATTGATTTTCTAGAAGATTCTTTACATAGACATATAGGTGTATCTAAAAAGTATAAAGATAATCCAGTAATTATTGAAATGGTAGAAAATTTCTATCAAGAAAAAGTTGATGAGACAAGGTTCAATTTCACTTCTGGTTTACATAGTATTTAAAAGACTAATTTTAGTCTTTTTTTTCACGAAAATTACATATTCTTAGTATAATATTAGTTATGAGGTGGGAATATTGAAAATATTAGTAGTAGATGACGAGCAATTAATTAGAAATGTTATTCGTGAATATGCAGAAGCTGATGGCTTTAAAGTAATTGAAGCACAAGATGGGCATGAAGCAATTACAAAGATTGAACAAAACCCAGATGTAGCACTTATTATTATGGATATAATGATGCCTAGACTAGATGGTTATAGTGCATGTAAAGAAATCTTTAAGATTAAAAAATATCCAACAATAATGCTATCTGCAAGAAAAGAAGAATACGATAAGCTTCTAGGATTTGATCTAGGAATCGATGATTATGTAACAAAACCATTTAGTCCTAAAGAAGTAATGGCAAGAATAAAAGCCGTTTTAGCTCGTTCTAATAATAGAAAAGAAGAAACTTATAAATATGAAGATTTAGAAGTTAATTATAAAGCCCATAGTGTAAAAATAGATGGTGAGGAAATTAAACTAACTCCTAAAGAATATGAATTATTAGTAAACTTCATAAGTAACGAAGGAATGGCTTTATCTCGTGAACAATTGTTATCAACAGTATGGGGCTATGATTTCTTCGGTGATGATAGAACAGTTGATACACATATAAAAATGTTAAGAAATAGTCTTGGAAAGTATAGAGATTTAATTGTAACAGTTAGATCTTTAGGATATAAATTTGAAACACCTAAAAAATAAACTTAATTTTAAAATACTTAGTTATCTAATATTATTTTCATTAATTATTCTTGCGGTACTTTGGTTTTTACAAGTTGTATCTTTTAATTCTTACTACGAATTATCAGTAAGAAGAAACTTAAAGAGTGTAGTTAATGAAGTAGTGGAAAACTATGAATCAGAAGATTATTTAAATAGATTATCATTTGATAATAATATGTGTATTGAAATATATGATGGAACTATGATGTCTTATTCATCAATAAGTTGTTATAAAGAATTTTCAAAATTAAATAGAGAAAAAAGAGATATGATACTTAATAATATTGATGAACAGGAATATAGATATTCAGATAGATTTGAAGATAGTCAAACTCTTATGTATGGTATAAAACTTGAAAATGAAAAGTTTGCTTTCGTAGAAGTAAGACTTGATCCAGTATCATCTTCAGTTAAGATATTAAAAGAACAATTATTACTAGTATCAATATTCGTATGTATGTTATCTGTATTAATAGGTATATTTATATCAAGAAAGTTATCAAGACCAATTGAAAAGATAAATAATGAAGCTAAGAAGTTGGTTAAAGGTGAATATGATTTAGTTCTTGATGATAAGTCTGCTGTTACAGAGATTAAAGAATTAAATGAAACATTGAAGTACACAAGCGTTGAGTTATCTAAAACTGAAAGCTTAAGAAGAGAATTTATGTCTAATGTCTCACATGACTTAAAGACACCACTTACAATGATTAAAGCATATGCAGAGATGGTTAGAGACTTAACATATAAAGATAAGAAGAAAAGAGATGCTAACTTAAATGTTATTATTGAAGAGTCTGATAGATTAAATCTTCTTGTTAATGACATATTAGATCTTTCTAAATATCAATCAAATACAATAGAGTTAGAATACAGTGGATTTGATTTAAATGATTTAGTAATAGAAATACTTAATAGATATGAAATCTATAAAGAAAAAGATGGATTTAAGATAAATTATAAGAAAAAGAAAAACTTATTTGTATATGCTGATAGAAAGAGAATTGCACAAGTAATATATAATTTGCTTAATAATGCAATTAACTATTGTGGTGATGATAAGAAGATAGATATTTCTATAATTGATTGTGATAATACTTATAAAGTAGAAATTACTAATTCAGGTGATGGAATAAAAGAAGAAGATTTAAATCTTATTTGGGATAAGTATTATAAGATTGATAAGACTTATTCAAGAGTACAAGTTGGTACAGGTATAGGACTTTCTATAGTTAAAAATATTCTAGAGTTGCATGACGTTAAATATGGAGTAACTTCAACAGAAGGAAAGAGTACAACTTTCTATTTCGAATTAAATAAAAAGGAAGATAAATAGTATTTATTCATCTTTCTTTTTTTATGTGATAGAATAGATAACTGAGGTGCAGAAATGAGCAAAAGAAAGAAGAAGAAAAAGACAATTTCACATGTTCAATTAGTAAGTGCTGTTGTAGTAATAGTTATTATTGCAATTGTTTTATTCTGCACTTTTAATAAGTTGTTTTATAAAAGCAAAAATGACTATTATAAAGAGTTATTAACAAGTATAAAAGATAGTGGAAAAGACTTTTTTAATGATAATAAGAAATATATTCCAAAAGAAATATTTGAATCACAAAAGGTTACTATTGGGACTTTGAAAGCTAATAAGTATATAGATGAAGTTAATGATTACAACAAAAATAGTTGTAGTGATGATAGTTATGTAAATATTATTAAAACGGGAGATAATAATTATGTTTATAAGACATGCTTAGTATGCAAAGATGAATACAATAATATGAATGATAAGTACTGTGATTCTTCATGGGCCGATTCTTCTACAATTAGTTATGGTATTTCAAGAGAACCTTTAATCTATATTAGTAAAGGTAGTTCTATAGATAATAAAATGAATATTAATTTATCTTTAGTAAAAAGAGATTATAGTGGTAATATCTTAGCAGTATCATCAATTAAGACAGATAAAAGCATTTCTCCTAAAAATGCTAAAGCAGTGGATGTTAATAAAATTGGAGAGTATATAATCGAATATGAATATGATGGATTTATTACTCAAGGTAAAGTAATCGTGTATGAAAATCCTGCCCCTATTGTAAGCATTGGTTATGAAAATATTGTGGCAAATGGATATGATTCTACAAAAAAAGAAACAGGATTCTTAAAGTCTCTTTCTTGGGCTCAAAAAATAATTATTACTTTTAATAAAGGTGATAATTATCTAACTAATGTTGGAAAAGTTTTGGAGTATCAATGGAATAAAGATGGTAAATGGGAAACTGTTTGTAAGGGGGACCCATGTGTTGTTGAAATAACTACTGAAATGGATCAAAAAGTTAAATTTAGATCTATTGATGAACACAATAATTATAGTAAAGAAACAAGTGAATACTTAATTAGAATAGATAATACTAAACCAAGTTGCGAAATAAATCTTGATGGTTCTATAGGAAATAGTGACTGGTATACAAAAGATGTTAAAATAAGTGTTATTCCAAACTCTGATACAAGTGGAATTAAATATAAAAGTTTAAATATTAAGAACGATAAGTTTGATAGAAATAATAGAGATGTTGTAATACATAAAGATGATTCTTCTTCAATAACTTATATAGGGTATGTAGAAGATAGTGCTGGAAACTTTGCGTTCTGTAATAAAACATTTAAGAAAGATTCAACTAAACCAAGCTGTACAAATAGTGGTGATTCAGTTAAATGGACTAATAAGAAACGTACAATTCAATATGGTTGTGAAGATGCATTAAGTGGATGTGATAAAGACTTTAGTGGTGGAGAAAGCGAGTTTGTTAATACGATGAAGACAACAATAATTCCATCATATGTAATAAGAGATAATGCAGGTAATGTCACTGAATGTAGTGAAAGAGTAGCAAATATCTATATAGATAAAGTTGAGCCAGTATGTACAATAACTGGAGAAAACACTACATGGACAAATAAAAATGTAACAATTAATTATGGATGTAGTGATAATGAAAGTGGTTGTGATAATAGTGGTGGAAGTATAACATTTAATAAAACTACTAAAACATCAACAGTACCAAATTATCAAATAAAAGATAATGCAGGAAATGTTGTTAACTGTAGTAATAGAGAAGTATCAATATACGTTGATAAAACAAAGCCATCTTGCACAATAAACAAAACTTTAATTGGTAATGAGTCTGGAGTAAGTATTGAAGTAATATGCTCTGACAACGAAAGTGGATGTACTAAAGGAAGTATTAAAGAAGATAATTTAAAAGAGAATAAAACTTATACAGTTAAAGATAGTGTAGGAAACCAAAATACATGTACTATACAAGTTGAAAAACAAGTATTAAGAAGTGATGCAATATGTTCTAAGTATAAAACTTGTGAAAATGCAGTTTGCGGAATGATGGAATATGATTGTAGCGATTGTAAAACAGGAAAGAATACTTGTACAAAAGGATACGATTATGGTAAATGGGGAACATGTACATTAACTAGGGCCGAGTGTAAGGAAAAAGAAAACACAGAGTGCGAGATATGTAACAACGGATATTATCATGCTAGAGATAAGATATTAAATGAATGCAAAACTGGTGAGAATACATGTAAATATGGATGTAGTACAAAACCAAAGGAATGTAGTACTAAAGAATGTGGATGTGAGGAGTACGGAAGCTTTGGTGAATACTATCAAGTATCTAGTTGTTCTTCAAGCGATATAGTTAAATGTAAAACAGTATATAAATAGTCTTAGATAATTCTAAGACTTTTTTAATTTATTTTTTAATATAGTGCATACTATTTAATATGAAACATAAATTTTTATTTGTACTAGGATTCTTTCTATCTTCAATTGGATTAACTTATATACTTATATATTTAAATCTTTTAGTAATGGGATATACTTTTATAGATTATTTGGGGTATATATTTACTAAGTTTGAAACATTAATGTTTTTTATTGGATACATACTTATAATTTTTTCAATTTACGAAAGGAAAAGAACATGAACTTTTTATATGATATATTATTAAATTTTACTGATAGTAATTTATATGAATACTTTGATTGGAATAATAACGATTATATTATTAATAATAAGAAACTTCCTTTATTTAGAGTAGATTATAAAACAATATATGACTTTTGTAATTATAAGATAAAAATAGATCAATCCTTTTTAAAACATCTTAGTAATAATTCTTATAATAAGAAATTAAATATAGACTATATTTTTGTCTTATCTAATACTGATAAATCAATAGGAATAGGAGTAGATAAGAAAGGTAATGTTTTGTATAGAAGTTGTCTTTCTTATGAAGATGAAGATTATGCGAATAAGTTAGTTAATTCTCTTAATACTTCTTCTTTTTCATATAAGATTATTAATAGAAAAAGTAATAAATATGTTTTAAGAGATGAAGTTATTAAAAAAGAAATTCTTATTAAAGAATTTAAGAAAAGATATTACTTAAAGAATTATGATGTTTTAAAGTATTATTATTTAGAAGTATTTGATAAAGAATGTGACAATATTAAAGAAGTTTATAACTCTTTAATAAAGGGTGTTGATTTTTTTTTAGATAGTTATGATAAAGTATTTAGTTTAATTAGAAATAATCAATCTTTGTTTGAAAAATAAATATATTATGGTAGAATAATACACTAAAAGAAAGAAGTGATTATATGAAGATAAGAAAACCATTAATGATTATTTTTGTTATGATTATTTCTTTTTTTGTGATTGAATATAATAAGTTTTTAAATCTTAAAGAAGATTATGAAGATGTTTCTAATTATTCAATTAGTTCTGCTTTAGTATTCAATACTTATTTGAATGATAAATCTCTTTATAATAAGAGTAATATTCTAATTAAAGATGCTAAAGAAAACTTTGATAGAGAAAAGTATAATCAAGCAGTTAGTTATGTATCTTCAATTAGTGATGATAGTATGAAAAACACTTTATTAGAAAGATTAGAAAGAATAGATAAGATTATTAAAAAATATGAAGATAAGATAAATCTTATTAAATCTAATCCAGATAGAGTAGCAAGTGTTACTTATATAGAAAAAGATTATAAAGTTTTAGAAGAAGTAAGTGGTAATATTACAGCGTTTACTCCTTACTGTGAAGGGTACTGTAATGGTTATACTGCATCGGGACTTTTTGTTGGAAATAATATTTTTTATAAAGATAAAGAGTTTGGTCTTGTAAGAATTGTTGCAGGGGACTCTAGTTATCCTTTTGGAACAATAATAAGAATTAAAAATTTGGATTATTTTGGAGAAGATGTTTATGCTATTGTTTTAGATAGAGGAGGAGCCGTAGGAAAAGGTAAATGGGCCTTATTTGACTTGCTTTTTATAAGTGAGAATAATGCTAATGATTTCGGGGTAAAAAGGAATATTAAGTGTGAAATATTAAGATTAGGTTATTAAGTACTTTATCTTTTTAAAAAGATATGTTATTCTATATATATAGGATAGAGGTGTAAAAAAATGAGTACAAGAAAAATAGTGGAAATTGTAGCTATGTCTTTAGCAGTATTAGTTCTAATCGCCATGTTTATTCCATATGCTTCAGGTGGATCTGAAAATTTTTGGAAATATTCTGAGTTATTATTTAATGACAAGAATCACATTTTTGGAATTATGATGATTGTTGGATTACTTGCTTCTGCAATTTGTTTATTATTACATGTTTTAGGAGTAATGAAAGATTCAAAAGAAAGTTATATTGGAGCAGGTTTTGTTGGTTTACTTACTTTAACAGAGTTCATTAATATTGCTGATGGAAGTCTTGATGGAGTAGGAATTGGATTCTGGTTATTATCATTATGTGGACCAGCATTCCTTGTTTTAACAGTAGTAGCTCAATTTTTAAGCGATGAAGCAAAACCAAAGTATGGATATGGTTATAATCAATACGGACAACCTAATGGATATAATCCAATGGGATATCAAAATCCACAAGGAGGATACCCACAACAAGGAGGATATAATCCACAAGGACCTATGTATAGGTAATAAAATAGTACGAAAGTACTATTTTTTTTTATTTTGAAAAAACATATAGTAAATATATACTTTTTGTGATATATTTTAATTAAAGAAAAGAGGTGTTTTTAAATGAGTGTAAGAAAAATATTTAATATCATTATTTCAAGTTTAACTTTATATTTATTCATCAATATGTTCATTGATCATGTTCCAGGTTTAAGTATATGGAAATTATCTGCTTCATATGGTGTATTCTTATTATTAAGTTATATTGGAATAATAACTGTTTATTTATTAAATACATTTGGTATATTTAAAGATAAATGGATGGGATATATTAATTATGTAACAGGGTTTGTTGCGTTATTCTATATGACAACATTATTTGCTTCAATTAAAGAAACAGCAGCAGGAATTTGGCTAGGAACTATTGTTTCATTAGCAGTATTAGTTCTATCAATTTTATGGAACTTTATGAGTGATAAAGCTCCTGTTAAAAATACTCCTCCAAAAGGTGGAAAGATTACTGGATATGATCCTCAAACTGGTGAACCAATTTTTGCTAAACCAAAGGGATTTAATCCACAAACAGGAGAACCAATTTATGAATAATAATGCTTATTGCATTATTTTTCATTTAAGAGAGGATTTAAAATGAACGTTAGAAAAATTTTTGATATAGTAGGTGCATCTTTAACTTTTGCACTTATACTTATAAACTTTTTAGTGCCATTTATAAATGATGGTTTAAGTTTCTTTAACTATACTTCATATTACGAACCAAGATTATATTTAATGTTTCATGGAATAATAATGATGTTATTCATATTTGATTTATTCTTTGAGATTAAACATGCTTCATGGTTTATTAATTTGCTTTTAGGTCCGATTATTTTTGTATATATAAATGGAATAATTGATGGCTTTGAAAAATTAACTGTTGGAGCATATGCAGGAATGTGTGTTTATATTGGATTATTTGTTATTTCTATATTAAGAAGCATATTATGTAATAATGAAAAGCGTAAGAGAATTCGTCCAAGTGAAAAGTATAATCCTTATGTGCATAATAGTTTATCCACAAGAAGAATTATTAGCATCATAATATTAATAGTAGCCGGATTCTTGATTGGTAATATGTTTATTCCATATATTGTTGATGGAAGTTATAAATATACTGTTTGGGATATTAAGAATACAAATGTTTTGATTTTGACAGCACTTATATTAACTATGGTTGTATATTTATTACAATTAATACTTAATCTTAAAAAGAATGTTGCAGAGATTGCTAACTATGGAATTGGGTATGTTTTTATCCACTACTATACAATGTATACAGCACTAGTTAGTACAAATTATCATTCTGCAGGATTATGGCTTGGATTATGTGCATCATTTGTTTTGTTACTATTATCAACTTTGTGGTTATTATGTAATGATGATAGAAAAAAACCTAAATTAAAAGCTTTTGATCCTGAAACAGGAGATTTATTAAACGAATAAAAATTAAATAGTACTTCGGTACTATTTTTTTGTGATAAAATATTTAGTGGAGGCTTTTATGAACAAAGATATAATTATACAAATTAGTAAAGATTTAAATATTAAAGAAAAACAAGTTGAAACTGTATTACAACTTTTAAGTGAAGGTAATACAATTCCCTTTATCGCAAGATATAGAAAAGAAGCCACTGGAGCTTTAGATGAAGAAGTAATAAGAAGTATTAATACTGTTTATGAGTATCAAGTTAACTTACTAAAAAGAAAAGAAGATGTTATTAGACTAATTGATGAAAAAGGTATGTTAACAGAAGAGTTAAAAAACGATATAATGGCATGTTCTAAGTTAGTTGATGTAGAAGATTTATATAGACCTTATAAAGAAAAGAAGAAGACTAAGGCTACTGAAGCTATTGCTAATGGACTAGAACCATTAAGTAAGATTATCTTTTCTTTTAGTGACATTAATATTAAAGAAGAAGCTAAGAAATATATTAATGATAAAGTTAAAACTGTTGATGAAGCACTTGAAGGAGCTAAATACATAATTGCAGAAAACATTAGTGATAATGCTAAATATAGAAAAGAAATTAGAAGAAGAACTTATAAAGAAGGGGTTATTATTTCTAAGGTTAAAAAGAATAATAATGATACTAATAAAGTTTATGAAATGTATTATGATTTCCAAGAGAAGGTTAATAGAATTAAACCTCATAGAGTTTTAGCACTTAATCGTGGAGAAGATGAGAAAGTATTAACTGTATCAATAGATATTAATGAAGATGAGATAATTAATTATTTAAATAAAGAAATTATTAAGAAGGAAAACAAGTGTGGAGAGTTAGTTAAAGAAGCAATTGTTGATAGTTATAATCGTTTGATTAAACCTAGCGTTGAGCGTGAGATTAGAAGTGACTTAACAGAAGTTAGTGAAGAACGTGCTATTGAAAATTTTGCTGATAATCTTGAAAAACTTTTATTAACACCTCCAATTAAAGGTCATGTTGTTATGGGTTATGATCCAGGATTTAGAACAGGTTGTAAACTTGCTGTTGTAGATGAAACTGGAAAACCTTTGAATATATCTGTTATATATCCAACAGAACCTCATAATAAAATCGAAGAAAGTAAAAAGATAGTTCTTGATTTAATTGATAAATATAATGTTGATATTATTGCTATTGGTAATGGTACAGCATCTCGTGAATCAGAGAAATTTATTGCAGATACAATTAAGGAAGCTAAAAGAAAAGTTGAATATATTATTGTTAGTGAAGCAGGTGCTAGTGTTTATTCTGCATCTAAACTTGCTATTGAAGAATTCCCTGATTTAACTGTTGAAAAGCGAAGTGCAATAAGTATTGCAAGAAGATTGCAAGATGCGTTAGCAGAACTTGTTAAGATAGATCCAAAAAGCATTGGTGTTGGACTTTATCAACATGATGTTACAACAAAGAAACTTGATGAATCACTTGACTTCGTTGTAACTAAAACAGTTAACCAAGTTGGAGTTAACATTAATACAGCTTCTAGTTCACTTTTATCTTATGTATCTGGAATGAATAAAAAAGCAATCGAAGCAATTATTAGTGAAAGAGAAAAGAATGGTAAGATTAAATCACGTTTAGAGATTAAGAATATTAAAGGAATAACTCCTAAAGTTTATGAACAAGCTATAGGATTTATGAGAATAATTGATGGAGATAATCCTCTTGATAGAACTAGTATCCATCCTGATACTTATAAAGAAACTGAAACACTTCTTAAAAGTATGAATCTATCAAGTAATGATATTGGTACTACTAAACTTGTTGATGCCTTAAAAGATTTTGATATTAATAAATATTGTGAAGAATTAAAGATAGATAAATATACATTAACTGATATAGTAGCTGATCTTACTAAACCAAATAGAGATCCTCGTGATGATATGCCAAGACCTGTTTTAAGAGATGATATTTTAAAAATTGAAGATTTAAAGATTGGAGATAAATTACAAGGGACAGTTAGAAATGTTGTCGACTTTGGGGCATTTATAGATATTGGATTACATAATGATGGACTTGCTCATATCTCTAAATTGTCAAGAGAATATGTAAAGGACCCTAAGGATATTTTAAGCGTTGGAGATATCGTAGATTGTTATGTTAGCGACATTTCATTAGAAAAAGAGAAGGTTTCTCTTAGTTTGTTTAAAGATTAAAAGAAAAGTATTACTTTTCTTTTTTTTAATATTTTATTATAATTATAAGTGAAAATAGGTGATTTTATGAATGATGAAGATGAATACAAAGTAGAAGAGGATAATTCTTATAATAAGGATTTTGAAACTGATTCAAGTGGAGATAGTAGTGAGACTGATTCTAAGAAGAATATTATGAAAATAGGATTATGGTTCATTATTGGACTTATTGCATTCTTAATTATTCTTGTTGTTATTGTCTCTATGACTTCTTCAGGTGATGAAGGTGAAAAAGTTTCTAATGAAAAATCTATTACACTAGCAAGAGGAGATAAGATGGCTATTGAACATAATAGCGATACTTTCTCATGGAATAGTTCAAATAAAGACGTTGCTATTGTAACTGAAGATGGACAGATTGAAGCATTAAAAGAAGGAGATGCAGTTATTACAATTAAGATTGATAATGATACATACAAGATTAAAGTTCATGTTGAAGGATCATCAATTGTAGTTACTGATATTAAACTTGATAAAAATAAATTGGAACTTGAAGTAGGAGATACGTATGAGCTTAAGGCAAATGTTTCTCCAGAGGAAGCTAAAGATGTTGAGCTTAGTTGGCATAGTTCTAATGAAAGTGTTGTAACTGTCGATAAAGGTAAAATAAAAGCTTTAGCAGTAGGATCAAGTACAATTACTGTTAAAACTGGTAATGGTTATACAGATATTTGTGTTGTACAAGTTAAGAGTGCTGAAGAGGAAGAAGATGATATAACTGCAATTGATTTAGGTGTAAGTAGTATTATCTTAAAAGCTGGTATTGAATATACACTTGACTATTCAGTAGAACCAAAAACAGCAAAAGTAACATTAGCATGGGATAGTAGTGATACTGATGTTGCTATTGTTCAAGATGGAGTAATTAAAACAAAAGCACCTGGAACTACAACTATTACAGTTAGAAAAGCAAATATAGAAACTGAATTATATTTAACAGTAGTTAAAGGAGATAGTAGTACTCCTGATGTTATAGATGATGGAAAAGAAATAAAAGCTGTTTCAATAAGTGTTAACCAAACTGAATTAAATATGAAAAATGGAACAGATTTCACATTAGTAGCAACTGTATTACCAAGTAATACAACTAATAAAACAGTTACTTATACAAGTGCAAACGAAAGTATTGCAAAAGTTGATGCAACAGGAAAAGTAACTGCTGTTGGAAATGGTGAAACAACAATTACAGCATCTACAACAAATGGAATTACAACAACTGTAAAAGTTACTGTATCTGAAAAAGGTCCAGTTAAAGAAATAGAAAGTATATCACTAGATTTAAATAATGTTACTATGAATCCTGGTGATAAGAAAACATTGAATCCAACATATTCACCAAGTGATGCAACTGCAGAGACATTAAGATGGTCAAGTAGTAATATGAATGTTGCAATAGTAGAAAATGGTACTATTACAGCTGTAAGTCCAGGAACTGCAGTAATTGTCGTATCAAACGGTGATGGAGTAGAAGCATACTGTATCGTGGATGTAAGCGCTTCTGCAGTAACAGTTCAAAATATTGCAATAGAACCATCAAGCGTTTCATTAAAAGTAAATGGAAAAGTACAATTGTCTGTTGTATTCTACCCAATGAATGCAACTAATAAAACAATTACTTGGTCAAGTAGTAACAAGACTGTAGCTGTTGTTGATAGCAATGGTTTAGTAACTGCTAAGAAAGCTGGTTATGCAGTAATTTATGCAAGATCAGCTAATGGTGTTGTTGCTGTTGCAACTATTACTGTACAGTAGGTTAATTTGAATAAAATAATAATTGGTCCTAAGGGTAGCAAATACTCTAGGACCATTACTTTTAATGAAAGAAAATTTATAGAGTATAAACAAAAATATTATGAAGATGTTCCTTTTTGGGAAGATAGTAATGTTAAAGAAAGTGGTTGTGCTGTTTTAGCAGTGACAAATATTTTATCTGGATTTGTTCCTAATATTTCTGTAGAAGAAATAGCTAAAGAAATGAAATATGGTACATTTAGTAGAATACAAGAAGTGTTAAAGAAATATGGTTTTGATAGCAAACTTGTATATAAAAAAGATTCTAGTGATTTATATAATAAAGTAATTAATCATCTAGAATCTGGTAAAGTTTTAATAGCTTTAGTTAATTCAAAAAATGTAGTACCGTTTAGATTTTCTAATACTAATCATTTTATTAGTATTATAGGAATCGATAATGAAGAATTAATAATATTAAATTCAGAAGATAGTAGTAGTTTATGTACTTTAAAAGAATTAATTGATAAGTATATGAATGGAGAAAATAATGGATTTTTATTTATTGATTCATAATGCTTTATTTTAATCTTTAAATGTGATATGATTTTATTATATAGGAGGTGTCAAAATGAAGAAAGGATTATTGCTTGTTAGTTTATTCATTTTTTCAGCATTAGTTTTAACTGCTTGTGGTGGTGGTAATAAATTAGTTTGTACAAACAAAGTAACACAACAAAGTGGTTATGGTAGTATGGAAATTGAACAAAAAATCGCAATCGGATTCACTGATGATAAGGTTAATGACGGAGAAGTTACTATAACTGTATCATTATCTGATGAATTATATGCTGCAATTAAGAGCGAAGGCGATATCGATACTCAAATGAAATACATAACAGATCAATATGAGTCTCAATTCAAACAAAGTTTAGGTGAAGCTTTTAAATCTTCAAAATCAAGTTATAGTGGACAAAAAATCACTATAGATGTTGATTTAGATGCTACTAAGTCTAAAGCTGGAACTACTAGAGAAGAAGTATCTAAATACTTTACTGATAACGGATTCAGTTGTAATTAAAAAAAACTCCATTTCGGAGTTTTTTTATTTGTAATAATCTATCTTTATTGCTTTCTTAACATTCTTCATTGTTTCTTCTGCAACAGCTTTAGCATGTTTAGTTCCTTTTAGTAAGATTTCATCTACTAGTTCTGGATTTTCTTCATACTTCTTTGCTTTTTCTTTTATAGGTGCTAATAAATTATTGATGCTATTAATAAGCTCTTTCTTACATTGTACACATCCTCGAGCACCTTTTTTACATTCTTCACATATAGTATTTAAATTTTCACTTTCTACTAAATTGTGATAGTAGTAAACCATACATACATCTGGGTTAGCTGGATCATCTTTTTTAATCTTATTAGGATCAGTTACTGCAGACATAACTTTTTTACTTATTTCTTCTTCAGAATCTCTTAAGTAAATAGCATTTCCTAAGCTTTTTCCCATCTTTTCATTTCCATCAAGACCTTTAACTCTTTTTGTCTTACTTAGGTATGCTTCAGGTTCTTTAAATGTTTCACCATAGATACTGTTGAACTTTCTTACAATTTCTCTACATTGTTCCAAAAGAGGTAATTGATCTTCTCCAACAGGAACGAGTTCACCATTGAATGTAGTTATATCAGCAGCTTGGCTTACTGGGTATCCAACAAAACCATAAGTAACACTTTCACCATCATTTCCAAATAATGCTTTCTTTTGTGCTATTTCAGTTTTAATAGTTGGATTTCTATATAATCTTGCCATAGTAACTAGGTTAGAGTAGTAAATAGTAAGTTCTGCTATTTCTGGAATCATTGATTGAATGAATATTGTAGATTTTTCAGGATCAATTCCAATTGCTAATAAATCGATAGCTATTTCTCTAACATTAGTTCTTACTTTATCTGGATTATCGAAATTATCAGTTAGTGCTTGAACATCAGCAATTTCAAAAAAAGAATTATAATCGTCTTGAAGTGCTACCCAATTCTTTGTTGCACCATAATAATGACCTAAGTGTAGTCTTCCAGTTGGTCTAATTCCAGTTAAAATTGTTTTTTTCATAATATCACTTCCTAGAAGTATTTTAACATATTATAGATTCTTTTTAAATATAATTTCTTTGACAAATCTATTATTAATTACTATAATATTGTCAAACGATGAACGAAAGAAGTAGTAATAGATTCTTTTAAAGAGAGTTAGTGGATGGTGGAAACTAATAGAGATATATTATGAATAACATTCGTGAGTGCTTAAAGAAATTTAGTAGACTAAGCCGGTAAGCCCCGTTATGGCATTAAGTGATTATACGTTTGTATAATAAATTGGGTGGTACCGCGGAATACTAGTTTTTCGTCCCTTCTGGGAAGAATACTAGTATTTTTTATTTAAGGGAGGAATTTATTATGGACGTAGTAGAATTAATTAAAAATGTAGACAAATACATGAATAAAGAAGTTACACTACAAGGATGGATTAGAAACCATCGTAAACAAAAAGAATTTGGTTTTATTGATTTTGCTGATGGAACTTGTTTTGAACATGTTCAACTTGTATATGATGATAAGTTAAAAGAGTTTGATGAAATTCAAAAGTATCGTGTTGGATGTGCCATAACAGTAGTTGGTAAAGTTATAAAGTCAGAAGGAAAAGGACAAGCGTTTGATGTTAAGGTTATTAGTATTAAACTAGAAGGAGATTCCCCAGAAGATTATCCTATGCAACCTAAAAGACATTCAGATGAATTTTTAAGAGAACAAGCTTACCTAAGAGCAAGAACTAATAAGTATCAAGCTGTATTTAGAGTAAGAAGTATTGCAGCAGAAGCAATACATGAGTATTTCCAAAGTCACAACTATGTGTATGTACATACACCACTAATCACAACAGCAGACTGTGAAGGATCTAACCAAATGTTTAAGATTACAACACTTGATTTTGATTATTTACCTAAGACAAAAGATGGAAAAACAGATATGTCAAAGGACTTATTTGGAAAACTTGCTTTTGTAACAGGTACAGGTCAATTACATGGTGAAGCTTATGCTATGGCATTTAAGAAGATTTATACATTTGGGCCAACATTTAGAACTGAAAAATCAAATACTAAAACACATGCAAACGAATTCTGGATGATTGAACCAGAAATTGCGTTCTGTGATTTAAATGGATTAATGGATATCGAAGAAGATATGCTTAAGTTTATCGTTAAATATGTTTTAGATAAATGTGCAACTGAAATTGATTTCTTTGATAAATGGGTTCAACCTGGATTAAAAGAAAAATTAACTAAACTTGTAAGTTCTGAGTTTACAAGAGTTACTCATCATGATGTAATTGATATTTTAAAGAAAGCAGATATCAAATGGGAGTTTACTCCAGATTATGATGATGATATAGCAAAAGAACATGAAAAGTATATTACTGAGTACTTTAATGGACCAGTATTTATAACTGATTGGCCAAAAGATATTAAAGCTTGGTATATGAAAGAAAATCCAGATGGTAAAACTGTTGCAGCAGTTGACCTTGAAGTTCCAGGAGCAGGAGAATTAATGGGTGGTAGTCAAAGGGAAGATGATTACGATAAGATTGTTGCAAGAGCTGAAAGCATGGGTGTTGATACTTCTGTAGTTGATTGGTTTATTAACTTAAGAAAGTATGGAGGATGCTTCCATTCAGGATTTGGAATGGGATTTGAAAGATTAATTATTTATCTAACTGGTGTTGAAAACATAAGAGATGTTATACCATTCCCAAGAACTCCAGGAAGTTGCGATTTTTAGAAATAATTTAGTAATAAGAAAAGATTTATCTTTTCTTTTTTTGTGTTATAATTATTATGATAGGTGAGTATATGAAGAAGTTATTTTTAGAACAACTAAATAGTTCTCTTAAGTCTATTTTTCCTATTACTTTAATAGTGCTTTTAATCAGCATTATTTTTGTTGATAGTGGACTTCCAAATCTACTTCCATCTTTTATTATTGGATCACTTTTTTTAGTGATAGGTATGTGTTTATTTAATATCGGTAGTGATATTTCTATGATAGAAATAGGTAACAAAATAGGTAGCCATTTAACAAGAAAAAGAAAAGTTTGGTTTATCTTGTTACTGTCATTTATTATTGGTTTTATTGTCACGATAGCTGAACCAGATTTAAGGGTTTTAGCATCTCAAGTACCTTCAATATCTAGTACTGTTTTGATTAATGTTGTTGGTCTTGGGGTAGGATTATTCTTGTTATTTGCAGTATTAAGAATGCTTTTTAAATTAAGTTTTTCGGTTATATTAGCAATATTTGTTTTATTAGCATTTGTGCTTGCATATTTTACTCCAATAGAATTTGTTCCACTTGCTTTTGATGCTGGTGGAGTTACAACTGGGCCACTTAGTGTACCTTTCATAATTGCACTTGGTGCAGGACTTTCTTTTTCAAGGCACGATAAAAGAAAAAAAGAAGATACTTTTGGAATTATTTCATTTTGTTCAATAGGACCAGTAATTGTTGTATTAATACTTGGTATGTTATATAACGCTAAATCTAGTTATACTGCAATCTCATTGCCAGATTATGCTAATTTTGGAGAAATAGTTTCTGCTTATTTAACTAATTTTCCTGAATATTTTAAAATAGTATTTATTTCACTTTCACCAATTGTATTATTCTTTACTGCATATGATATTTTATTTTTAAGATTAAATAAAAAAATAATATACAAAATATTTGTTGGAATTTTATATACCTTTGTAGGTTTATCAATTTTCTTAGCAGGTGTTAATATTGGATTTATGCCAATGGGATATTTAGTAGGTAAAACACTTGCTAGTTACAAACTACTTTTAGTACCACTTTCTATGTTGATTGGTTACTTTATAATTAGTAGTGAACCAGCAGTTGGTGTATTAACTACTCAAATAGAAGAAATAACAAATGGTAATATTAAGAAAAAGATAATTCAAACAGCTTTATCAATAGCAGTAGCACTTGCTACAGGATTATCTATATTACGTGTTATAACAGGTATATCAATTTGGTATTTTATATTCCCAGGATACTTGTTTGCATTATGTATGATGCCATTTGTACCAAGAATATTTACATCTATTGCATTTGACTCGGGTGGAGTTGCAAGTGGAACAATGACTGCAACATTCTTGCTTCCTTTTGCAATTGGTATAGCTGAATCATTAGGAAGAAATGTATTAACTGATGCATTTGGTCTTATCGCAATGGTTGCCACTATTCCTTTAATAGTAGTACAATTTGTTGGAATTATTTATAAGGTTAAGACTAAGAGAATTATTTACAGAGATACTGTTTATAATGAAGAAATTATTGATTACTAGGAGGTTTGGTTATGGAAAATGTTAAGACTAAAGTATTTATATCCATTACAGATAAAGATAAAACTGAAAGAGTACTTAAATTATTTAGAAGACATAAAATAACTTATTCATGTTCCATTAATGGTAAGGGAACAGCATCTAGTTCAATAATGAGTTATTTTGGATTAAGTGATATTAAAAAAGACGTAATAATTAGTGTGGTGCCAGAGTTTCTTGAAACTAAGGTTATGTATGACTTGCATAACAAGTTAGAAATGTATGAACCTGGAAAAGGAATTTGTTTTTCACTACCTATTACGAGTGCTAGTAGATATTTATCTAATCAGTATAAAGATTTAACTGTTATTAAGGAGGAATATGATATGCAAAATGAAAAAGAATATGAACTAATCGTTTTAATTGTTTCTGAAGGATATGCTCAAGTTGCAATGGATGCAGCAAAAAAAGTCGGAGCAGGTGGAGGAACTCTAATCAATGGTATAGGACTTGGAAGTAAAGAAGCTACTAAATTTTTAGGTATAACAATCGAACCTGAAAAGGATGTTGTTCTAATACTTGTTGAAAAAGAAGAAAAAAGAAAAATCATGGAAGAGATATCCAATGTTGTTGGGCTTTCACATGAAGGAAGAGGAATTTGTTTTTCAATTCCAGTAGATAATGTTATTGGATTATCACAGAATGTTGAATTTTTAAAAAAATAATATAATTGTAGATATACATTTTGTATGATTTAATATATAATAATCTTAGGTTTAGGAGGATGTATGAAAAAGAAGATTGAACTAAAAACTACAGAAATGGGTGAATCATTATTCGCATCTATCATATTCTTTGTTTTTGGAATATTTTTAATAACTGATCCACAAGGGGTTATCCAATGGATATTAACAATTTTTGGATTATTTGTAACACTTTTTGGTGTATTCAAATTACTTTTATACTATAAGGCACCAGATAATAATAAAAAGGATATCATCAATGGCGGAGCATTTATCATTCTAGGAATGTCATTAATACTTTGCGCATGGTTATTCTATGGACAAATTAAAACAATATTAAGATTTATTTCTGCAATATATTTATTCTATGTTGGAGTTAATAGACTTGTTATGGCATTTAAGACTAAAGGTAATAAGAAGCCATACTTTATTAATGCTGCAGTAATTATTTCTATAGCAGTACTTTTAGTAATAATTCCAATGGTATTTAAATTAGAAGATTCATTAATCTTCGTTGGTATTTTAATTACTTTATATGCAATTACTGAAATGGTAGGATTTGTTTTTGGAAGAAAAGATCAACCAGATACAAAGGTTACAGAAGCAGTTGTAGTTAAAGAACAAATTACTACAAAAGAAGAAGATGTTAAATTATTAGAGAAAAAGGGTGATTAATGTGGATACTAATATATTAATTAATGGTGGAGTAGATGTTAATGCAGCTTTAGAACTTCTTGGAGATATGGAAACATATAATGACACACTTCAAGATTTCTTAGGTGAAATTAATGATAAATTAGCTAAAATTAAAGAGTATAAAGAAAACCAAGATATGGATAATTATGCTATTCTTGTTCACTCATTAAAAAGTGATTCTAAATACTTAGGATTTACAAAACTTGCTGATTTAGCATATAACCATGAAATGGCTAGTAAGGCAAAAGATGTTAGATTTGTAATTGGTAGTTATGATGCTTTGATGGCTGAAGCAAATAGAATATTAGAAGTGTTGAAGGCTTACACATCTGGTGGAGCTGTTCAAACTGCTACAGTTGCAACAGAAAATAACAATACAAAGAAGATACTAGTTGCAGATGATTCAAACTTAATAAGAAGTTTTGTTCAAAAGATGGTTCCTTCTGAATATACAGTTTTAGTAGCAAACGATGGAGAAGAAGCTATTAAAATAGTAAGCGCAGAAGCAGCAAACTTAAAAGGTATATTATTAGACTTAAATATGCCAAAAGTTGATGGGTTCCAAGTATTAGACTTCTTTAAATCAAATGGATTATTTGGAAATGTTCCAGTAACTATTATTACTGGTGATGATTCTAAAGATACAGTGTTAAAAGCATTTGATTATCCAATAGTAGATGTATTAAATAAACCATTTACTGAAAGTGATGTAAGAAATGTTGTTAACAAGATGATTAATTATAGTTCAGTAAAATAAAGCACTTATGTGCTTTTTTAATTTTTTAAAAAATATTGTTTTACTTACGTATTTGTTTTGTTATATAATTAATATGTTAATTAAAAACATAGACGGAGGTATATATGAAAAAGTATTTAGTTTTATTATTAATGGTTACTTCACTTTTTGTAATTCCTTTTAAGGTAGAAGCAGGATACAAAACTGTTTTAGGTGATGATTATGAAACAAAGAATCTTAAGGAAACATTAGAAAGCGAAGAAATGCAGTTATCTGGAAATTATAGTGAGTCAGATAAACAAGTTACAATTTATTTATTTAGAGGTCAAGGATGTTCTTTCTGTAGAGCTTTCTTAACATATATAAATAGTATTGTTCCAGAATATGGAAAGTATTTTAAATTAGTTTCATTCGAAGTATGGAACAATGAACAAAACTGGTATCTATTAAATCGAACATCATATTTCTTAGATAAACAATTAGCTCAAGGTGTTCCTTATATCATAATTGGTGAAAAAGTATTTGGTGGATATTCAGAAGAATATAATGAAGACATCGTAAAAGCAATTAAAACATTATATGATACTCCAAAAGCTGATAGATATGATGTATTTGAAAAAGCTGCTGAAGGTGGTTTCCCAACTAAAGATGAAATAATTCAAATTGCTAATGAATTAAATGGTGAGGAAGAAGGAGAAAACAATTCTCAATCAAGTGGTACTGATACTAAATCAAATTTATTAATTATTTTATGCACATTAGGATTTGTTGCTGCTGGAACAGTTGCAGTTATTCTATATGAACGTTCTAGATTTAATAGACTTGAGTATTTATTAAGAAAGAGTGCTACTGTAAAAGTTGAACCAAAATCTAAAAAGAAATAATTGAATGATAAGCATATATTTTAAATAATATATGCTTTTTTATTTACATATATTTTATTGGTGAAATTATGAAAAAACTACTAGTAGTTATATTGTTGTTATTTAATTTTAATACTGTAGTATATGCATATGATAGTGCATCTTCTTCTATTGTTTTAGATATTGATAGTGGAAGAGTTTTATATGAGAAAAATGCCAATGAGCAAAGACTTATTGCAAGTATTACTAAGATAATGACAGCAATTATTGCAATAGAAAACAAAAACTTGGATGACTTGGTGATAGTAGGCGAAGAAGTCAATAAAATGTATGGTTCCAATATTTATGTAAAACCTGGTGAAAAGCTTAGACTAAGAGATCTTTTGTATGGACTTATGTTAAGAAGTGGCAATGACGCTGCAGTAGTAATTGCAAATTATGTTTCAAAAAGCGAAGAAGAATTTGTAAAACTAATGAATATAAAAGCCAGAGAAATAGGAATGCTAAATACGATTTTTCGTAACTGCCATGGGTTAGATGAAGAAGTACAAAATTATTCTACTGCCTATGATATGGCACTTTTATCTAAATATGCCAATAGATACATAGATTATTTAGAAATATCTGGTACCAAAACATATCAACTTACTACTAACTATAATTCTTACATTTGGAATAATAGAAATAAGTTACTAAAGTCTTATAAGTATGCAACTGGTGGCAAAACTGGCTATACTCCTAAAGCTGGTAAAACTTTTGTAAGTACTGCAAGTAATGGAGACTTAAATTTAACAATAGTAACTTTAAATGATGGTGATATGTACAATAACCATGAAAGTTTGTATGATTTTATTTTTTCTAAGTATCATAACAATTTAATAGTAGATAAAGATAATATTAAATTTGATAATAATTCTTTTTATGTAAATAATAGTTTTTCTTATCCATTAACAGATGAAGAAAAGAGTGCAATTAAAGTAAATGTAGACTTTTATAATTTAGATAATTATTCCGATAATGACAAAGTTGGAGAGTTATATGTTTCTTTAGACGATGAAGAAATATTTAGAGAAAATGTTTATGTTAGAGTAAATAAAAAAAATAAAGAAAACTTTTTAAGTAAACTTATTAGTTTCTTCACTTCTTTGTTTGATTAATTACAATATTTGTTTTATAATTCATATAGGTGATTGAGATGGAACGTTTACAGAAAGTAATAGCTAATAGCGGTGTTGCTTCAAGAAGAAAAGCTGAAGAATTAATTCTAAAAAATAAAGTAAAAGTTAATGGAGTAATTGTTAATACTTTAGGATCTAAAGTAGATAAAGGCGATCAAATTGAAGTAAACGGAGTTTTAATATCTAAAGAAGATAAAGTATATTACATTTTAAATAAGCCAAGAGAAGTAATTACTTCTGTAACAGATGACAAAGGAAGAAAAACTGTCGTTGATCTTATACCTGAAGATAAAAGAATATATCCAGTTGGAAGGTTAGATTATGACACTACTGGTTTGATTATATTAACAAATGATGGTGATCTAGCAAATTTATTAATGCATCCTAAAAATGAAATTGATAAATGTTATGTAGCAAAGATTACTGGATCTCTTAGCCCAAAAGAAATGATGATGTTGAAAACAGGTGTTAAAATCGATAATGTTAAGACTAGAAGATCAAGAGTTAAGGTAAGAAAAGTAGATAAAGAGAGCAATACTTCGATTGTCGAGATAGTAATCCACGAAGGAAAGAATCATCAAGTAAAGAAAATGTTTGAAGCTGTTGGACATGAAGTACTAAAACTTAAAAGAGAGAAGATTGCTTTCTTGAATTTAAAAGGACTAAAGTCAGGTGAATATAGAAAACTTAATCCAAAAGAAGTTGCAACTTTATTTGCTTTAGTTCGTAAATAGGTGATTTGATGAAAAGAGTAATTGGGATAGCTTGTATTCTTTCAGGTATCTTTATAATTGGAGTTGGATCATATTGTGCTTTTGAATTATATGATAGATATTTAGTATCAACATCAGTTTCAATATATGAAGGAAAATATATTTATGATTCAAGAACTATTGATGTTAAAGGATCTAGTAATGATAGTTTAAATATTACAATAGATGGCAATAGTTATAAATTTGCATATGATGGTGAAGTATTTAGATCTAATGATGATTCTAAATACATAATTAATTTCACTGATAATGGGTTAATACTATTTATAAATAATCAACAAGAAGGAATAAATTTTGAAAAAATAAAAAACTAGTTTTTTAACTAGTTTTTTTATTCAACGCTTATTGCAGATGTTGGGCAACCTTCCATTGCAGCTGTAGCATTTTCTTTTTCTTCTTCTGGAACTTCTTCAACTTTTACAGTTGCGAATCCTTCGTCTCCAATTTCAAATACTTTATCACAAACTGCAGCACAAGCTCCACATCCGATACAAGCATCTTTGTTTACGTTTGCTTTCATACCTAATTCCTTTCAATAAGAATTATACAATAACTAATATCGCATTACAAATACTTTTTGTCATTACTTTACATAAGGCATATTTCTCAATTGTTTCATTTTTATTGTACGTATGTTAAAATGTATTTGTAGGAGTTGGTCTTATGCAAAAACGAAGCGATAGATATAAGGATTCTGTTGAAAATGAAGAAATCAAAAGTTCTCGTGTTAACAAGAATCATGCTTTATATGAAGAGATTAATAGTAAAATTGGTTATGAAGAAATACCCACTTACAATTCTGGTGAGCAAATAAACTTATCTTCTATTGACATGGACAATTTAAGTAGAAGCGAATACCAAAGAGTAAAAGACTACAAAGATCTATTACAAGATGAAAAAGAAGAAGAAAACAAAGTTAAAGAGGACGTAAAAGCCAAAAAGAAAGACTATGATATAAATAAAGTACTAGAAGAAGCTAAGAAGAATCGTGAATTAGATGAATTAGAAGGTAAAAGAAAACTTAAAAATGAAGATTATAATGTATTGAATAATCTTAATAAGAAATATTTACATCAAAAGGGATTTACTGAAGAGGACAACGAGGAATTAAAAACACTAATCGATACTATAACATCAAAAACATTGGTTGATGATATCAAAGATGAAGAAGAAAAAGAATTACTTAGCGAATTACTTGCAACAACAATTGATATCAAATTAGAAAATGAATTATCTAATGAAGAGTTACAAGAATTAGCAGGGACTAAAGAACATACTGAAACAGTCGATACTAACTCATTCTATTCTAAGTCATTAGAATTATCAGGTAGTGATTTGTTAGAAGATAAAGAAATAGAGCAAGTTACTGAAGAAGAAACAAATGAAAATGTTTTAGATGTTGAAGAAGATAGAAACATATTTAAAATAATATTTATTTCGATACTATTATTAATTGTAGTATTAATTGTTAGTTACTTTATATTACAATTTTTAGGTGTCAGTTTTAATTAAGTTATCATTATGTGATAACTTTTTTTCATATATATATTAATGGTGATAGGATGAAGTTTAAAACTAAGTTAATCATTGTTAATATTTTTTTATTGATGGTAGCTGTTTTTAATATTGTTTTTATTAATCTTGTTTCGAGTAAAAAGATTAATGAATATGGACTAATGATAGCAAGCAAAATAACAAAATATATAGTTAATAATGCTTATGTGCGCGAAAAAGTTAATTATTATGCCAATGATATATATGATATTGTGAAGGATGACTCAAATGAAATCAAAAATATCATTTATGATACGGGTGTTGTAAATGATTTGATAAATTCTATAACTAATAGAATTTACAATATGTTTAATATGTTGGAGTATGGAGATCTTTCTAAAATTAATATTAGAGAGAATATTTTGACATCAACAGCAAATGGTAAAGATGGAATTGTTTTAGAAATACCAAGTGGAATATTCTTTGATAATTACCTTTTATCAAATCTTGGACCAAAAATTCCTATTAAAATCTCTTTAACAGGTGAGTTTGAATCGTTTGTATCAACTGATGTTGTTGAATATGGTATTAACAATGCTCTGGTTAGTATCTATATAAATATAAGAGTATCAGAGCAAATAACGATGCCTTTTATAAACAAAAAAGTAACAATTGAGAATAAAATACCTATTTTTATAAGCTTAGTTAATGGAACAATTCCTAATTATTATATTTCTGGGTTTAGCAAAAATTCTAATATTTATTAGAAAAATATGGTATAATTAATAATGGTGATAGTATGAAGAAAATACAATTGTTAGAAGAAGAATATAACGTAATAAAAGATGAAAGCGATTGCTTAGACTATGAGGTTTTAAGTGAACTAGCTACTGATTATTTCAAACCATATGATTACATATTTGGTGATTATGCATATGGAAAGTTGAGATTAAAGGGATTTTATAGCAATGATAACAAAAGTGCGACTGCTATAAATAAGTTGAGTTATTTAGATGAATATATCCAAAATTATTGTGCATTTAACTGCAAATATTTTTTGCTTGAAAAAATAAAAAAATAAGCAATTAATATTGAAAAGTATTGTAAATGTGATAAAATAGTAATATGAAGAATAAGGAGGCTATTTATGGACGAAGAGAAAAAAATAATGTCAATAGTTTTAGAAGATGGATCAATAGATGAAGTAGAAGTATTACTATCTTTTAAGTTTACTGACACTAATACTGAGTATATGGTTTATACAAAGAATGAGACTGATGATAATGGTAATATAACTATTTATGTTGCATCAGTTGATAGAAGTACTGGAGAACCAAGACTTGGAAGCGTAGATAGTGAAGAAGAATGGACAAGAGTAAAAAACGTATTAAAGGAATTATCTAAACCGGTTGAATAATCAATAAGAACAAATTGGAGGTGACCATATGAGCAATATTTTGGAACTAACTCAGGTCATGACAAAAGGAAATAGAGTAGAGCAAATCAGTGGTAAAAGACCTAGTAAGGCAAAAATCACAGAACCTACAATTGTGTCATTTAAACATAATGATATTTTGAAGAGTATTCAAAATTATAATGATGTTTATACTGAATTAAGAAACGCAATTGTAAGTGCTGAAGTTGCTGCTGCAGAAAATGAAGCTAGAGCTAGCATCACAGAAGCAGAGAAAAAGGTACAAACTCCTGTTGATGACGCACGTAGATTGTCATTAATCAAAGAAGATGAACAAGTTGCTCAAATATCAAGCGTAGGTGTAGCCAAGAAAAGAATGGCTGGACTTTTTGTTGATGCTCGAAAAATAGATGGTAATTTTGGTACATTAGGTGAACACTTCGGTGTTAATGTTAAACCTAAATATTTACCAAAAGCTTTAAGTGTTCCTACTCTTTATTCAAAAGTATATTGTAGAATATTAAATAGCATAGATTTATATAAATTAGCTGATAAATCCGATGTGGTTGATCAGTATTTGGCTGAAAATGGTCTTATAAATGAACAAATTCCTGCAAAAATACCTAGTTGGAGAAAGGTATTTGAGAATTCAGGAGTTAATACTGTTGATGATGTCACAGTAGCAATGAATAGCCAACCTGTAAGAGAGTCAGAAGAAAGTGAAACTTTTGTTGCACCTGTTGAAAAAGGTGTATCTGCTGCTGATTACTCACATAGATCATTATTAGCACAAATAAATGACGAATTGGAAGATTTAAGAAAACTTAGATCAAGTCCAAATGGATTTTCTTCTCCATTTGATTCAGGATTAGAAGAAAGAGAAGATAATCTATTAAGTATGTTGGCTAGTATTTCTGGTATTGATACTAAATTAAAGAAGAAAAAACCAACATTTGAAAGAAAAAATACAGAATTCCAAGATTTAATTGAAGGTATAGTTGGATATACTAAACCATTAACTGAAGAGGAATATGAAATAAAAGCTGCTGAAATGGAAAGCCATTATCAAGATCCTGATGTTGTTCAAACTATGGAAGACTTGGTACATAAAGATTACTTGTTTACAATGAATCAACAAGATTCTTATGATCGTATTATGGAAGCAGAACGAAAAGATAATGAGAAAAAAGCTCAAGAATCTATGGCGCTTGATGTTATTGAGGCTGATAACGTAACTTTAGGTGATGATGTTGAAGATACTGTTATATCTTTAGGTGCATTAGACCAAGCTCAACAAATCAAGACACAAATAGATGAGAATAAGATTCTTGCAAGAGGATCATTAGAAGAAGCTCAAAGATTAGTTGATGAAGATGAAAGAAATAAAATAATTATTGGTTCTAAAGAACAAGCACAGATGTTTGCTGATCAAGATGAACTTAATATGATAAAAGCAGGTTCACTTGAACAAGCAAAAATGTTAAGAACACTAAATGATTTCATGAAAAAACAAGCAGAAATGCAACAACAAAACGAATTAGAGAAGAATAATGTAATTGCTGGTGCAGAAGAACAAGCTCAAATGCTAGTAGCACAAGATGAAACAAATAGAGTGATTGCTGGTTCAGTGGAACAAGCTCAAAATATAATTAACGAAGAAGAAAAAGTTGCTGTTGTTAAAGGATCTATGGAACAAGCACAAATGTTTGCTGCACAAGATGAAACAAACAGGGTAGTTGCTGGTTCAGTAGAACAAGCGAAAAATCTAATTGGACAACAAGCATCTAAAACACCAGTACAGGAAGAAGTAGATATTATAGATATTGCTTCTGATTCAAATTCTATGGAAGATTTAGTAAGCCAAATGGCATATCATAATGTTCAAAGTGATGATTTGTTAACTGGTGCAAAAGCACAAGCAGAAGAATTAGTAAATGCTGATGAAAGAAATAAAATCGTTGCTGGTTCATTAGAACAGGCTCAAGCATTTGTAGCACAAGATGAAACAAATAGAGTAATTGCAGGTTCAGTAGAGCAAGCAAAGAATCTTATTAGTAAATCATCTCCACAGAAAAAAGTCGATGATAATGTAATAACTGGTGCAAAAGAGCAAGCTAGACAAATCGTTAATGCTGAAGAAACTAGAAGAGTAGTTAAAGGAGCAAAAGATCAGGCTTTAAGAATAGTTGGAGAAGAAGAAAAATATAGAGCAGTTAGAGGAGCTGTTGTTCAAGCTCAAAATTTAATAAATAATTATGAAACAAATAGAATTAGACGTGGTGCAAAAGACCAAGCTTTAAGAATAGTTGGAGAAGAAGAAAAACGATATGTTGTTAATGGAAGCGTTGATCAAGCTAAACAATTGATTGATATGAGAAAAACTCAATCCGTAACAAATAATACAATTCCATCATTACAAGGTTTGAACTGCACTACATTTGATGTAGATGATAGATTTTGTAGCATTTATTCACCATCAAGACCTTTGAAATTACGTTCTACTCAAAAACAAAATCTTGATATTAGAATGGCTAGAGGAAATGGTGAAGCAAAGAAGCCTAGTACAAAAGAGCAATTAACATTTTTATTAGATCAATTAGAAGGATCAAAAGAATTTGACTTCTTAAGATATAGTGATAATGCTGTTATGGGAGCTAAGAAAGCTGCTTAAAAGAAATATAATAAAAGTATCATTTTTAATGATACTTTTTTATTTGTCTCATATATTGTGGTATGAATGATATTAGAGATTTTTTAATTTATTACTATGATATTTATTTAGAAAAAAAATCTATAGGAGATAAAAAGATATTTTTTTATAATAATCATCAATATTATTTAAAAGAATATGATGAGCAAGGCCAAGGTGTTATTTTAAATAATAGTTATTGCGCGGTAGTAAATAATAAATATGGCTTTTCTTTTTCTCTTTTTGAAAACAAAAAATATATATTATATGTGTTTTATTACGATGTTATAAATACCGATAAAAATGAATTGATAGTTGATTTGATGAAAGAAACCAATGTTTTAAATTATTTTGATGAATCATATTACTATTTAAAAAAGGAGAAGATAGCTTCTGTAGAAAAATACTTTAGTGCAAAACCTCAATTAAACCAAAAATATAACGTTGATATGTTTCTTGGCTTTTCTTTTTCTTCATTACAGTTATTAAAAACTGTAGGGAGAGAATTAATAAGTTATGGTAACTGTATAAAGTCATTTAATATTAATTATTCTATTCATGATTATTTAATTACTGTGAATAATAATTATGGTCCACTTGGAATAGGTGTTGCAAGATTGATTAAACATATTTTTTTTATTGAAAAGAAACAAGTGGATTTTATAGGTATTATTGATAGTTTTAGTTTTAATTATTATGATTATATTTTGTTGTTGTCAGAATTGATATGGCCCTCTTATTTTATTTCTGGTTTTAAAAGAGACTATGACTGGTTTGATTATTATTATATTGAGTGTAATTTACAGATATATTTTAAAGGTATAAAAATCATCTTTGATGAAATAAAAAAAAGATATAATGATATATCTTATTTATACTCTTTAATTAATCTATTTTAATTACTTGTTTAATTTCTGGGATTTCACTAATTAGTATTTCTTCAATACCTTCTTTTAGTGTAACATCTATAAGTGAACAACCAGCGCAAGCACCAGTTAGCTTTACGTAAACATTCCCATCTTCATATTTTACAAATTCAATGTTGCCACCATCATTTTGTAAAAATGGTCTTATTTTATCAATTTCTTCAATAATTCTTTTTTCAATATCCATCATTCATCACCGCTATAATTATATAAATAGTTTTTATTTATGTAAAGTATATTTGATTATTTTTTTGATTATTGCTATAATCTTACCAGAGGGTGTATTAATGACTAAATTTGAGAAGGATAAAATTGTTACCGGTTCTGTTACCGGTATTGAACCATACGGTATTTTTGTTAGCCTTGATGATTATTATACTGGTTTGATTCATATATCTGAAATCTCTGAAGACTTTGTAAAGAATGTTGCAGACTATGCAACTGTTGGTGAAACAATTAAGATGAAGGTATTAGATATAGATGAAAAAACACGCCATATAAAGCTATCTATTAAGGATATTCAATATAAAAATGATAAGTATGGTCAAATTGAAGAAACCAAAAATGGTTTTAAAACATTGGAAAGTATGGTACCAAAGTGGATTGAAGCAAGCATACAAAAAATAAATAACAGCAAGAAAAAGTAATTTCTTTATTATTTTTGTTGACAAAAGGCAAGTGTAGATGTTATATTGTATATTGTCATATGTGACGAGATTGATTTTTTCTTGGAGGATTAGCTCAGTTGGTTAGAGCACTTGCCTTACAAGCAAGGGGTCATAGGTTCGA
>CAMKPE010000012.1 GCA_946414595.1 uncultured Clostridium sp. | reverse complement strand
TTTGTGGATAGTTGTATGTTCTTATTTTTTCAGATCTATCTCCAGTTCCTATCTTGCTACGTCTTTCTGCTCCTTCTTTTTCTTCTTTTTCTTGAAGTTTCATATTATAAAGACGAGTCTTTAATGTATTTAATGCCATTTCTTTGTTTTGTGTTTGGCTTCTTCCAACTTGGCAATATACTATTGTTCCAGTTGGTATATGTGTTACACGTACAGCTGAGTCAGTTGTATTTACTCCTTGTCCTCCAGCTCCACTTGATCTTGTGATATCTACTCTTACTTCGCTCATATCAAGTTCAAAATCAAATTCTTCTGCTTCAGGCATTGCAATAACTGTTGCAGTTGAAGTATGTACTCTTCCTTGTGTTTCAGTAACAGGTACTCTTTGTACACGATGAGCACCACTTTCATATTTCATCTTAGAATATACGTTATCACCTTTAATCATAAAGCTAACTAAAGAGAATCCTCCACCTTCAGAATATTCTTCTGTAATAGGTTCAACTTTCCATCCTTCTTTTTCAGCATACTTTAAGTACATTCTATATAAATCACCAGCGAAGATATTTGCTTCATCTCCACCTGCTGCTCCACGAATTTCTACAATAACGTTTTTACCATCGTTAGGATCTTTTGGTATTAAAAGAATTTCTATCTTATGCTCTAAATCTGCTTTTCTAACTTCTAATCCTTCAAGCTCTTCTTTAGCGAATTCTCCCATTTCAGGATCTTTAGCCATTTCTTTAGCTGCATCAATATCCTCTAATACTTTTTTATATTCTTCATAAGTATTAACAGTTTCTTCTAAGTCTTTAGCTTCTTTAGATAACTCTCTTGTTTTTTTAATATCTTTTAATACTTCAGGATCTAATAATTCTTTGTTTAAAGCTTCATAACGTTCTTTAATAATATTTAATCTTTCAATCATAATCTCATCTCTTTTTCTATAGTTATTATAACAAAATCTTTTAGTTAAAAAAAGAACAAATATTATTGTTCTAATTCTAATTCTTCTTCATCTAAAACGACTAAATCTTTAAGATCATCGTCTCCATCGTCGAAGTCATCTTCATCAGATATTTGATTATCATAATCTTCTTCGTCTTCGTCGATTTCAACTTTCTCTTCGACTTCTTCTTCCTCTTCTTCTTCCTCTTCATCAGCATCTGGTGCTTTAAGTACTTTATCAGAAGTATGTTTGCTTCTTAAATCCCACTTACCATTTTCTAGTAATAAGAAGTTTTTATCAGTTGATAATGTAGTGTAATAATCACCAATCTTCTTTTCTATAGTTGATTCAGGTAAATCTAATAATTTAACAATTTTATTAAATAAATCCAAAGTTTTCATTGGACCTTTTTCTTCCAATATCATAGCTGTTATATCTTGATATGATAACAATTCTAATTCTTCTTTTTTCATCTTATTTAGTTTCATAATGTCCTCCAGAAATTAGTATTTGGGTCAGTTCAAATTAAAACTTTCAATAAAACTTATATCACTATTTATATTCAAAAGCAATATATTTTTACATTTTTTCTGGGCAATTAATTCCCATGATATTTAATAGCATCATATTAGTATCATAAACAACCTTTGATAATACTAACCAAGAAGATTTTAATTCATTATTTTCTTCAGTTAATATTCTATTTTCTGAATAAAATTTGTTATAAATACTTGTTAATTTATATATGTATTCTGCTATTTCATTTAATGATTTAGATTCATAAGATCTTTTTAATACTAGTGGAAGTGATAATAATGTTAATATTACTTCTCTATCTGTTTTATTAGAAAGAGTTATGAATTTATTGTATTCAATATTTTCTTCTTTAGCTTTGTTAAGAAGAGATTTTATTCTTATTGTTGAATATAGTAAGTATGGTCCTGTTTTACCATCTAGATCAGTAAATTTATTTATATCAAATATATAATCTGTTTCTCTATATGGTAAATAGTCTGCATATTTTAAAGCTGCTAACGCAATTTTCATTGCTGTATCTTCTTTTTTAGAAGCTTCTACTATATTATCATTTATTCTTGAGTAACATTCGTCATAAATCATCTTAATTAATTCTTCAAGACTCATTACTCCACCAGCACGTGTCTTAAATGGTTTTCCATCTGGTCCATTAAGTGTTCCATTACCTAAATGTCTTAATTCAGTATTTGGAACATATCCTGCTTTTTTAGCTGCTCTAAATACTTGTTCGAAGTGAAGTGATTGTCTTAAATCTGTTACATACCATATTTCATCTGGATTAAATCTTTCCATTCTTTCTTTTATTGTTGCTAAATCTGTTGTTGCATATAGGTATGCTCCATCACTTTTAACTAGTATTACAGGTGGCATTTCTTTTGTGTCTGTATCTTCTTTAATATCTATTACTGTTGCACCTTCACTCTTAGTTAAAAGGTTCTTTTCTTCAAGATCTTTTAACATATCTGGAATGTATTTAAAGCTGTCTCTTTCCCCTTCATATAGGTCAAATTCACAGTTTAATAAATCATAAGTTTCTTTTATGTCTGTTACTGATAATTCAGTAATTTTGTTCCATAAAGTGTTATAACACTTGTTATCTCTTTGAAGTTCAAATGTAATTCTTCTTGCTTCTTCCATTAATGCTTCATCTTCATGAGCTTTTTGGCTTCCAGTTGGATATATTTCTTTTAAATCTTCTTTTACTATTGGTAAATCAAAGTCTTCACCATTATATTCTTCTTTAAAACAAGGAAGATCTGGAAATCTTGACTTCATTTCAAGCATTACTATTCCTGCTTGTAATCCAGAGTCTCCTAGGTGAACATCACTTATTGTTTTATTTCCAAGTGTTTTAGCAAGACGTTTAAGACCTTCTCCAATGTTAGCAGGACGTAAGTGCCCAACATGTAATGCTTTAGCAACATTTGCTCCACCATAATCTAAGAAGATAGTCTTTTCTTCCATCTTATCTATATTATTATTAACATCATCTTTTGTTTCATTAATGAAATCTATTAAAACACTATCACTAAGAGATAAGTTAATAAATCCTGCTCCTGCTATATTAATATCTTTAAACATACCAGTTTTATCTAGTTCATCTTTAATAGAATTAGCTATTTCTACAGGATTCTTATGATATAACTTAGCGAATCTCATCGCATCATTTATTTGAAATTCTCCTAAATCAGGTCTATTAGATAATGATAAAGTTACTCCATCATATCCAAGAGATTTTACTACTTTATTTATTTCATTTTCTAAATAAACATACTTACTCATTATTTCACCTCTAATTCGAATTCAATTTCTTCTTTATCTATACTATATATTATTTTTATATTATTGCTACTAATTTTTTTCTCTTTTATATTTATCTTTATATCTAAAGAAGTATCTTTTTCATAAACACTTATTACTTCTTTATCAAAATCAATAGCAATTCGATAACCATTTTTGGTCTTTGTTAAACGATTAATCTTCTTATCATATAAGTAATTCTCATCATTATCGTTAAACTCAATTATATCTTTGTTTAACTCTGCCTCACCAATATATAGATAAGGTAATTTACTGTTATTTATTTTAAATTCAATATTAATTTTTTGCATAATATCACACCTTTAAAATACAACACGAATTATAACATAATAATTTAAAAAATAATACATATTTTTTCATTATTTAGAAACAATAATATTGAAATGAGTTGATTAGATGAAAATAATTAAAAAATTAGTTAAGATTTTTGTTATTTTGATTGTATTACTTGTAGTCGCTTCCTTTGGTATTTATGAGTATTCTAAGTATTCTCCAAGAGTAGAAATAAGGAATGCGAATAATATTACTTTGTATGATAAAGATGGTGTTTCTTTTTTCACTGGTAATGGTGATAGTGAATGGATAAGTCTTGATAAGATATCTAGATATTTAATTAATGCAACAATTGCTACTGAAGATAAGAATTTCTATAATCATTTTGGTTTTGATTTTGGAAGAATATTAAAGGCCGGTTGGGTAAATCTTACTAGTGGTAAAACATTACAGGGAGCATCCACAATTACTCAGCAGTATGCCAAAAACTTATTTCTAGATTTTGATAAGACATGGGAAAGAAAATGGAATGAAGTATGGCTTACTTTAAACATTGAGACTCATTACACTAAAGATGAAATACTTGAAGGTTATTTAAACACGATTAATTATGGACACGGAATGTATGGAATTGAAAACGCTAGTAAGTTTTATTTTGGAAAAAGTGCTAGTGATCTAACGCTAAGTGAAGCATCTATGCTTGTAGGAATTCCTAAGTCACCATCTAATTACTCTCCAATTGTTAATTATGATCTTGCAAAAAAAAGACAATATAATGTCTTATTAAATATGGTAAATAATGGCTATGTTACTGAAGAAGAAATGAGTGATGCCTATAATGATGAATTAACAATTATTGGGAAGAAGAATAATGTTAATCTATCAACCATTATGTATTATCAAGATGCTGTATTTAAAGAATTGGAATCAATAGATAATATTCCTAAATCTTTTTTAGAAACCGGTGGTTTAAAAATATATACTTCTTTTGATATGCATGCTCAAACAACTCTTGAAGAAAGTATTAATAAAGATTTAAAAAACGATAATTTGCAAGTAAATGCTGTTATGATGAATCCTAATAATGGTGAAATTCTTGCATTAGTTGGTGGAAGAGATTATGAAACATCACAGTATAATAGAGCTATTTCTTCATATAGACAAATAGGATCAGTAATGAAACCAATCCTTTATTACTTAGCTTTAGAAAATGGTTTTAATTCATCTACATGTTTTACTAGTGAAGAAACTACTTTTACGTTTTCAAATAATCAAAGTTATTCACCAAGAAATGCTAATGAAGTATATGGTAATAGACCCATTTCTTTAGCAGCAGCCATTGCATATTCAGATAATATATATGCAGTTAAAACTTTGTTGTTTTTGGGTGAAGATAATCTTGTATCCATGGCTAAAAGATTAGGCATTAATTCTAAGATGAAAGATGTTCCATCTCTTGCACTTGGAACAAGTGAGATGAATATTCTTGAATTAACTGGAGCTTATTCCACTTTTGCAAATATGGGATATAAAGTAACTCCTCATTTAATAACTAGAATAGAAGATAGCGAAGGAAAAGTATTATATGAAGCAGATGAAGATAAAGAATTGATATTAAACTCAAGCCTAGTATTTATTCTTAATAATTTGTTAACAAATACTTATGATAAAACTTTTATTGATTATAATTACCCAACTATATATGGAATTGCTAGTAAATTATCTAGAAAATACTCAATAAAATCAGGTACTACTGCCACAGATAGTTGGACTGTTGGCTATACACCTGATGTTATAACATCTATTTGGGTAGGATATGATGATAGCACTAATATAGAAACTAAAGATTATATGTACACCAAAAATATCTTTGCAGATACTATGGAAGCATATTTAAAAGGTAGTGAGGAATCGTGGTATCCTATGCCTAGTAATGTTGTAGGGGTTCTAGTTGATCCAATAAGTGGTCTTCCTGCAACAGAAAATAGTGAAAAGAAAAAGATTCTGTACTATCTAAAAGGTACAGAACCTAGTAACAATCAAATCGTTTTTGATGAAATTACGGAATAAAAACTTCTATTTCTTCACCTGTTTTAGCAAGTGCTCCGTTTCCATCATCAGTATCTAAGTGAAGTTCTAGTGTATAGTCTTCACTTTCTTTTATGTATACATCCTCAAATATAGTAGTTTTTTCTCCAACCCATTTAGCACATACTTTATCAACGCCAACAAGCCCTAATTCTCTTCTTTGTGTTGGATTAATATGTAAGTGTCTATTTGCAATAATACAGCAAGGCTTAGTAATTTCTCCCTTTGGACCAATTATTGTAATATATGCTGCATCTTCTAAATCACCAGAATTTCTTACTGGAGGTTCAATTCCTAATGCAAAACTATCTGTTTTAGATACTTCTACTTGAGTATAACTTCTAAGAGGTCCTAAAAGTCTTACATTATCAATAGTTCTTTTATCAGTTTGAATTGATACTTTCTTATCACTTGCATATTGTCCAGGTTGAACTAAATCCTTTACTTTGTTTAATGGTTCATCTCCAAATATTGCTTTATAATCTTCTTCTGTTAGATGAACATGTCTGTTTGAAATTCCTAATAATACTTTCATATAATCACCTTCTAGGATAATTCTATCATTTTTTTAGTGGTTTTTAAATACTTATAAGCAATAATTATATTAGGTGTACATGTTATCAGGTGCTTTCCTTTTACCTTTCTAAGGGGGGGGTGAAAAGAGTTGATACTATGACAATAAGAGAAAATAACCCTTAGGTATATTAGGCAAACCCAAAAGGGAAGCACTTGAGAAAACCTCATGTACATCCTCATCTATAAATTGTTTTTATTATTCAATAAAATGCATTAAATAATAAAGTTTACTAGAATATTTTATTTTTATTTGATATAATTTAATTACAATTGAGGTGTTGTTTATGTGGATATATATCTTATTGGCATTTCTTTTAATAGTAATATTATGTTTCGTAAGCTTATTTGTAATATGCAAAATGAAATTTGATAACATTATTATTAGAATAGATGAAGCTTTAGGTCAAGTAACTGATTTGTTAGAAAAGAAGTTAGTATTACTTCAAAAAGTTAATAAAGCAGTTAAGAAAAAAACTAAAGAAGAGTTTTTACCTAATGTTGAAGAAATTAAGTTAGATGAATTAGATATTTTCGAAGTAAATAGTGAAATATCTAAATATGATAAAGATGTTACAGAATTAATTGATTACAACAGAGAAGATAAAGTTGATACAAAAGATTATAAGTTATTAGATGAATTAAACAAAGTAGATGTTGATTGTACTGCTGTAATTAATTACTACAATGAAAACGTTAATAAGTACAATGAATTGTTACATAAATTTCCTTATAGTTTTACTGCTAAGTTAACACATCATAAAGAAAAGAAATTATTTGAAAGTCAAAAAGAAGAGATATTTGAAATACTTAAATAATAGATCAAATATCTTTTATTTTCCAATTAATAGGTTTTATTCCATTTTTTATTAAGAAATCATTTGTTTTTGAGAATGGTTTACTTCCAAAGAATCCTCTATATGCAGAAAGAGGTGATGGATGAGCTGATTCAATAATCAAATGTTTTTTATTGTTTATTAAATATTTTTTACTTCTTGCATCACTTCCCCATAGGATGAATACTACTGGGGTTTCTTTTTTATTAATTAGTCTAATTACCTCATCAGTGAATGTTTCCCATCCTTTGTTTGAATGCGATTTAGGAGTATCTTTTACCACAGTTAATGTTGCATTAAGAAGGAGCACTCCTTCTTTTGCCCACGATACTAAACTTCCATGATTTGGAGGATCTATTCCTAAGTCACTTTTTAATTCACTAAATATATTTATTAATGAAGGTGGTTTTTGAATACCTACTTTTACTGAAAAAGATAATCCTTCGGCTTCATTTTCACCATGATATGGATCTTGCCCAATTATTACTACTTTTACATTTTCATAAGAAGTTTTAGTAAAAGCATTAAATATTTCTGACATTTTTGGATAAACTGTTTTAGTTTTATATTCTTCTATAACAAATTTTTGTAATTTCTTAAAATAATCTTTATTATATTCATCTTTTAATAATAAATCCCAATCATTTCCTATCATAATTACACCTCAAATATTTTCTTAATTTAATTATTGCATACACGTTTATTAAAGTTACTAAGCTAGATAATATATCTGATAAAGTCCAAATAATATTTGGATATATAAAGTTACTTAATATCAATATTATTATAACAATTATTTTAATTATTGTTTTATTATTTGTATTTATATTTTCTTTTGCATAAAAGTATGATGTTATAATTGTTGAATATGCAAATAGAAACGTAATAATAGATAATATTATAATTCCAAATTCTTTAAAATGATAGTTAAATGCATAAATAACTATTTCTATCCCATTTATATTAGTAATATTTAATTCATTATAATTTGTTGTAAGAATAATGAATGCTGAAATTGTAGAAATTACAAGAGTTATAAAATAAGTACCTAATACTTGAGTAGTTATTTCTTTATCATGGTTCTTACTTTTAGATATAGATAGTAATGTTGAAGTAGTACCCATTCCTGCTTCTGTAGAAAAGATTGCTCTTTCGAAGCCGATTATCATGGGAATAGTTGCAAGAGATTTAAACTTAATACTTTCTTCAAATATATCAATAAATAAATTTGGAAGTAGAGATATATTATTAGTTATTACTATTATTCCAATAATGATATAGATTAGTCCCATTATGGGTACTATAAAAGAAACAATGTTAGAAATTCTTTCTATATCTTTATTTATAGATATTATTACTATGAAGATAAGGAAGATAAGAATTATTATTCTATTTAGATTAAATGTATTTTCTAAAGATATTATTATTGTATTCGATTGAATAAGAATAAAAGATATTAAATAGATAAGTACAATTAAAAATGAGTATATTTTTGATAAGGCATTACTATTTATTTTTTCTTTAAGATATGTTTGGGGAGATCCAAGAGAGGTACCTAACTTTGCTTCACTATAGGTAATTACACCAAGAACAATTGATGATAACCATATCCACAAAATTGTTCCTTTACCTCCAACCATGATTGCAACTGCTATACCTGAAATAGAACCTACTCCTATTTTGCCAGCAAGAGATACATTTAACATTTTAAACGAGTTTTGATCACTTATATTTGTAATTTTTAAGTGTCTAAACTTTAAGTAAAAGGGTAAGTAAAGTCCACTTAATATTATAAAAAGTGTTGTGATAGTCCATAATATCGCACTTAAACTATTTAACATGTAATCACCAATAAATTATACAAAATAAAAAAGTTGCTTATGCAACTTATTTATGATATTCTTCGTTATTGTTAATTTTGAATGCTCTATATATTTGTTCTAATAAAATTAATCTAAACAATTGATGTGGAAATGTCATCTTTGAAAAAGATAGCTTATGATTAGACATATTTTTAATTTCATCATCCAATCCATAAGACCCTCCTATTATAAAAGTAATATTACTATTCGCTATAAATAGGTTATCTAGTCTTTTAGCAAACTCTACTGAAGTATCTTCTTTTCCTTCAATTTCTAAAGTAATAATATAATCTTTTGGATTAAGTACTTTAAGTATTTTTTCTTTTTCTTTTTTAAGAGCTATTTTAGGATCATTTATACCTTCATCAGGTAGTTCTATTATTTCTAAATTATGATATTTAGAAATTCTTTTTTTATATTCATTAATAGCATCTTCTAAATACTTTTCTTTTATTTTTCCTACACAAATTATTTTAATCATTATATCTCAACCATTTCTGTTTCTTCATGTTGTTTTGCAATTATAATTCTATTGTTATATTTATCTTTTATTTCTTCTTTTACTTGCTCTAAAGCTAGTTCTGGAGTGTTATTATTTTCACTTAAGTGTGCTAAAACAATATATTTTGTTTTATCACCAATAGTTTTATTTAAATATCTTCCAGTATATTTATTGGATAAGTGTCCCTTATCACTTATTACTCTTTGTTTAAGTATATAAGGATAAGGTCCTTCCATTAACATTTTTTCATCATGATTAGATTCAATAATATAAGCATCTAGGTTTTCTGATTGTTTTATATATTTTCTGTTGATATATCCTGTATCTGTTAGATATAGCACTCTTTTTTCACTATCATCAATGATAAAGCCGAATGCTGGTACATCATGAGATGCATTAATTATTTCTATGTCTAATCCTTTTATACAAAATTGATCGTCTTCGATAACTACGATATTGCTTTCTGGTATTATTTTTCTTATTTCCTCTTTTAATTCTTCTTTTATAAATACAGGAACATCTATCTTTTTGATTACGGATGCAAGTCCTCCAATATGATCACTATGCGTATGTGTAATAATGATTCCATCTAGAGTATTTAAATCTACTTTAATTTTTTCAAGAGATTTCTTTATTCTTGCATAATTGATACCTGCATCAATTAATATTCTTGTATTATTTGATTCAATAAATGTGGAATTTCCTTTTGAACCACTTGCTAATATCTGTATTCTCATGTTATCTACCTGGGTAAAATTGTCTTGGGTCTATAAAGTATCCGCCATAGTATGGGAATCCAACTGAAATACCAAAGTGAAGGTGACATCCATATGCCAATCCTGTTTCACCCATGTATCCAATTACTTGCCCCGCCTCAACAATTACTTCCTTTCCACCTTTCTTTGCATCAACAATTTTTTGTTCAATTCTAGACATGTGTGCATATATTGAATAGTATCCATTATTATGGTTAATTACAACATAATTTCCGTTTACTGATGTCCATGAAGCAACTTCAACTGTACCGTTATTTGCGGCATAAACTGGAGTTCCACATCCAGTTCCAGTAATATCGATTCCTTCGTGAAGTTTTCCCCAACGATATCCATATGGTGATGATATACGATTTTGGCTTGGTGCTGGCCATTTCCATACTTTAGGGTTACCTATTGATGAAACTACTTTATTTCCTTTAATAATAATTTTAGGAACTGCTTCTTTTAATACTTCTGTTTTTGTTACAACAACAGAATCAATTTCACCATTTACCTTTTGAATTTTTTCAGTAACTCGTATTAAACCATCTTCGCCATTTTGTTTTAATACTTCGTATCCTACAAGCATGTTTTCATCTAATTCTACTTTTGTTTCATAGTTTTTTACTCTATCTTCTACGCTATGATCTTCCTCTATTACCTTGAATAATGGATTAACAAATCCTATGTTAACCTCATCGCCTTCTTTTAGAATATTATTTTCACTTGTATAATCAGGGTTTGCAATTAAGAATTCTTCTACTGATAATTTATTTTTAAATGCAATGTTACTGATTGTATCTCCCTGTTTAATTTTATATTTTTGTTGTTCTTCAACAGTACCATATAATAAGTATTTATCTAGTTCTTCAACAGAAGTAAAAATATTTTCTTCTACTGATATTTTACCTTCAGTGATTGTTATTTGGTTTCTAACATAGATATCCTCTATTATAGATCCTGTATCTTTAATTTCTGGTTGTGTTTTGTTAATAAAACTGTCATAATTTGCTTCTGATACGAATACTAAAACCGTATTCATCATTGATTTTTCAAATATTGTTCTATCAACAACATAAATCTTTCTATCTGGTGTTACTGATTTTTCTCCGGTTGATTCATCCATTTCTTCAGTTCCTTTTATTGTTATTGTGAAACCTACAATTGTACATGGTGCATCATTTTTAATTTTGTCGTAAATTTCTGGCACTGAAGAAGCTTTTTCACCATATGTTATTTCTTTAACTATGTCCAAATCATTTGGTAAAAATACTTTTTCAACTTTGTATTTTTCTTTTATTTCATTTTGTTTATTATCTATGTATTCTTCTAATTCTTTTTTGCTTTCAATATATCCGATTGTTTCTCCTTTTAGATATACACGATATAATTCTTCAGGTTCCGCTTTCTTCGTATACCCCACAAAAAAGACAAAAGAACTTAATATTAAAGAGAAAAATACTGCTATTAAATCCTTTTTATTCATTTGATTCTCCTTTATTATCCTTAAATACTGAGAAGAATTTTGATATATCTCGCTTAAATCTTAAGTATACTTTTCCTGTTGCTCCATTACGGTTTTTAGCAATTATGAATTCTAGATCACTAATTGGGTCTTGTGGTTTATCTTTTGCATCTTTGCTATCTTTTTCATAATAGTCATCCCTATATAAGAATGCTACTATGTCAGCATCTTGCTCGATTGATCCTGATTCCCTTAAGTCACTTAAGATTGGTCGTTTGTTTTCTTTTCTTTGTTCAACTGAACGAGAAAGTTGTGCTAATGCTACTACTGGAACTTTAAGTTCTAGTGACATTAGTTTTAATGCTCTTGATATATCTGAAACTTCTTGCTGTCTATTTCCATTATAATTTGCTTGTGAAGAAATTAACTGTAAGTAGTCAATTATTACAAGATCTAATCCTGCATCTTGGTTTGCTAATTTTCTACATTTACTTCTTATTTCTCCAATTGTTATTCCTGGTGTATCGTCAATATATATATTAGTGCTTTCAAGTTTTGCTAAAGCCTCATTTACTTTGTCCCATTCATCATGTAGATTTCCTGTTGCTAGTTTATTTCCTTCAATGTGGCCTAAAGAGGCAATCATTCTTGTTGCTAAACTTTCTGCACTCATTTCTAGGTTAAATATTGCTACTGTTGCATTTGAATTAACTGCTGCATTTGTTGCAAGGTTTAAAGCCCATGCTGATTTACCTACAGATGGACGTGCTGCAATTATTATTAATTGTCCTTCATGGAATCCTGCAGTCATTTTATCAATTAATTCCCAACCAGTAGAAAGACCAGTTACTTCACCTTTTTGAGTTGATAACTTTTCTAGATTTGCTTTTGTTGCGCTTGCAACTTCTCTAATTGATCTGAATTCTGTTGTTCTTCTGTTATTAACAACATTTAGAATTCTTCTTTCAGCTTCATCTAGTGTTACATTTATATCTGCTGAAGTATCATAAGCATTTGCTGCTATATCATTAGATACTTCAATTAATTTTCTTTGTAATGCAGTTTCTTCAACCATTTTTATGTATTGTTCTACATTAGCTGCAGTTGGAACGATATTAAATATTTCATTTAGATAATCTACTCCACCAACTTCTTTTAAAATACCTTTGTTTCTTAATTCTGATGTTACAGTTGTAGAATCTATAGGTATTTCTTTTTTATGTAATTCTGCCAATGTGTTAAATATTTTTGCGTTATTATCATAGTAAAATGATTCTGGTTGTAGTTCATCACAAGCTTTTCTAAGAGCATTTGTTGATAAAAACATTGATCCTAGAACAGATTGTTCTGCAACCATATTGTTAGGTATTTCTTTAACTGGCATATTATCACTTCCTATTTTTCTAATTTAACTTTTACAACCCCTATAACATCTTTGTATAATTCTATTTTAACATCATGATATCCTAATGAAGATATTCCTTCATCTAACATGATTTGTTTTTTGTCTACTACTATTTTTTTCTTTTCTAATTCTTCTTTAATTTGTTTTGTACTAATACTTCCAAATACTTTATCCTCAGCTCCTGTTTTTACTTTGAATACTAATTCTTTAGTTTTTAGTACTTCTTTTAATTTTTCTGCTTCTTTTCTGTTTTTTTCGTCAAGTGCTTGCTCTTCTTTTTTGTCTTTTTGATATTGTGCATAATTTTGTTCTGTTAGTTTCTTAGCATAGCCATTCTTTATAAGGAAGTTTTCTGCATATCCATCCTTTACTTCCTTAATCTCCCCTCTTTTTCCTTGACCTCTTAGGTCCTTAACAAATATTACTTTCATAAATACTCCTTTCTAATTTAGAGATTTTATTATATTCATTAATTCCTTTTCAACATCCTTTATTGTAGAGTTCTCTATTAGTGCTCCTGCTTCATTAATGTCTCCTCCACCATTAAGTTTTTCAAGAACTTTTCCAACATTAATTTTTCCAAGTGAACGCGCACTAATTCCTATATTATGATTTTCTAATCTTCCAATTACAAATGAAGCTTCTATTTTATCAAATTGTATTAATGTATCTGCGATTTTTGCTAAGTCTTCTCTTCTATATCGAATAGATGCTTTACCTGCAGTTATTAATACATTTTTATATTGTTTAACATTTGTAATTACTTTTTGTCTTGCAACATATTTCTTTAAATCTTGTTTTAGCAAGAATTGTACTTGTTGTGGATCTGCACCCATTTTAGTTAATAGATAGCTTGTCCTAAATGTTTCATTAGTTGATCTAATAACAAAGTTATTTGTATCAAGTACAATACCTGATAGTAGTAATGTTGCTACATCTTTATTAATCTCAATCTTTTCTTTATCAAATAGTCCTGTAATCATTTCACATGTACTAGATGATTCTGGATCAATTATTAATAATCCCTTTTTAATTGATTGTTCATTTTCATCGTGATGATCTATTACTATTACTTTATTGAATTGATTTATTAATGTTTTATCTTGTAATAAGTATTCTTTGTTTGTATCTACTACTATTAATAGACTATCTTTAGTTATTTTGTTCTTTATTTTTGAACTTCTACTAATTGAATACTCATCTTTAAATTTATCTAATACTTTCTTAACACCTTTTTCAAATCTAATATCATTTATGATAATTGTTGACTTTTTGTTCTTTGTTTTTACATATTCTTGCATAGCAATAGAAGCTGCTATAGCATCCAAATCTATAAACCTATGGCCCATAATGAAAATACCATTTGATGTCTTTATTAATTTATCGATTTCTTCAATACACTTTAATAATTTCATACGACCTCCAATTTCTCTTTTATTATACAATAGAAGAGGCCAAAATAAAAGAAAAGATTACCCTCTTTTCCTTTTTTTCACAATTATTCTAATGCTTTTTGTTTTTATGTTTCCTAATATGAATCCTGCTACTAAAAGGAATACAAAATATGGGTGTATATCTGCATAATTAATTAGATACATTATTATGAAGAATAATACCGTTAGAAGCATATTAAAAATGATATTAAACAGAATCTTTACTGCTTTGTTATTATTATATAAAAGAAAGTAGAAGATGTTATATAAAAGTGAATAGAACAATCCATATACAAATGATACTATTATTGATTTTATTTGTATTTCTAAGTTCATTATTTAAATAATCTTGATATTATTCCATCTTTATCTTTTTCTTTATTATTTTCTATATACTCAATAGAATTAATCTTACCTTTAATTGAAACACTTCCTTGCATAGTATCAAGTTTAATTAATTCCAAATCTTCTCCTTTTACTGTCAACATTCCCATAGTTGTTTCCATTAAGAATTCATTTTCATCAAAGTTTTCAATCTTTTTTACTCCACTTACTAGTAGTGTTTTTCTCTCGGTAATATTAATTCCATGAGTAAAACTATTAAACTCGTTTTCCTGTTTTTCCATACTAGTCCTCCTAGTAAAGAATATGCTTGGACTAATAAGTTATTACAAAAAAATAAAAGCATTTCTGCTTTTACTTTATTCTGCTTCTTTTAAAGCTCTTTGATACTCATCTAAAATTGCTTTTTCAAGTTTATCTCTAGTTTCTTGATTTATAGGATGAACGATGTCGCTGTGAACAACAACTGTTTCTCCTTCTTCATTAACTACTTCTCTTGAAGTACTAGGCATAGCGATAAATAATCCTTTTTTACCTTCAATAATTCTAATGTTATGAATTACTAAAGCATCATCGATTTTAACGTATGCTCTTCCTTTCATATGAGAACCTTCACGTTCTTCAGGTTTGACATTTACTTGTGTAATTTCCATTTGTATCCTCCCCATCCATAAAGTTCCTAACCTTATACCATAATCGTATAATAAATTTTAACAAAATGCAAACAATTTATAACAAAATTTCAAGACTTTCGGTAATAATATCATTATAAGTGAATGATTTAATATTACTATTCTCTTCTAATTTAATTGTAAAGATTGCATTATAGGTGTTTTCTATTTTTCCATCGAACTCTTCAATTTGATTTCTTGCACCATTATATCTAAAATGTAATAACTTACCTTTATACTTTGAAATATCTTCTTTTACTTTAGAAATATTCATTATTTATCCTTTCTTTTGAGATAAAAAAACATATAATCATCTCTTTAGATTATATGTTTAATGTTTTATAAATTATTACTAATTTCTGCGAATACTTCAAGTGATATATTTTCTGCTCTTACATCAAGTGGAAGATTATTTTTTGTTAATATTTCTTCAACCTTAGAAAAATCATATTGCTTTAGGTTGTTTCTTAAAGTTTTTCTTTTTTGTACAAATGAATCTTTTATTAATTTAAAGAATAATTCTTCATTATTAACTTTTACTTTATCTTCCTTCTTAGTAAAAGATAAGATTATGCTGTCGACATTTGGCTTTGGATAGAAAGCATTACGCGATACAACAAATTCTTTCTTTATGTTGAAATAATAGTTTAAGAATATTGTAATTGAAGAATAATCTTTAGTACCAACATTTGCACCAAATCTTTCTCCTACTTCTTTTTGAACCATCAAAACCATTTTATTAACATCTATTTTTTCTTCAATTATTTTATTAACTATTGGTGTTGTTATATAGTATGGAAGATTTGCTATTACATATAGATTTTTATAATTATAACCATTTAAATCTTCTTTAACATCTCTTTTTAAGAAGTCATCTAGAATAATGTTAAAATCATAATCTTTAAACTTCTCTTTTAATCCTTCTTCTAGATCTTTATCTATTTCGTATGCTAGTACTTTTGACTTTAATACTAGTTCTTCAGTTAAAGCTCCTGCTCCAGGACCAATTTCAATTATTAAATCTTCTTTATTTGTTTCACATACGTTTGCAATCTTTTTAATTATATTTTTATCTTGTAAAAAGTTTTGACCAAATTTCTTTTTAAATATATGTTCTATCATATTTTTACTCCTAAAAGAAAAAAATCTATAAAGATTTTTTGTTTCAATATTTCTCCCTATGATCTTTTCTTTGTTATTTCTACAGTTATCATGTTTCTTCCCATGTAACCTCTATCTATTGCGCTTGCTCCGTCTTTAACGAATAGATCTAATCTTTCGTCTCTATAGCAAGCACCACATGTATCAAGTATTATTCCAGGATATGTAACTCCATCAATTGTTACATTAACTTCATCGTAATATTTAAAATATACTTTATCTTCTTTGTAACCAAAAGTATTAATCATATAAGTAGTTGCTGCTGCAAGTACAAGTTTTCCTTTGTAAGTATACCAACCTTTATCATTTAATTGTAAGTCCCAAGTGCAGAATCCTGCTCCAGTACAACTTCCAGTTTTTAACTCGTCGTTAGCATAAAAAGATGTTAAACGGTATTGTCTATTTCTTAATAAATATTTTCTAGCTTCTTCTTGTTTTTGTTGTTCAATTTCTTCTGGTGTTGGCTTTGGAACATATTTATCTACCATATGTGATGATTGAAGTGAACTTACTCCGCTTACGTTATAAGTAGTAACTTTATTAACACTTCCAATAGTTGTTATAAGTCCCATAAATACTAAAACATAAACAATATAAAGTACTTCGTTTCTTAATATTTTTAGTGTGTTACTTTTCTTCATATTTCTTAATACCTTACCTTTAATACTTATACATAAATTGTATCATATTATAGGTTAATAATCAAACATTTCTGTTAAAATCTTTGTTAAACATTTTGCTTGCATTATTTGTTGTTATTTCGCCAATTTCTTCTTTTGTTTTGTTTAACAAATTGCCAATTTCTAGAGCGATTATTGGTATATATTTTGATTCATTTTTTTCTCCTCTATAAGGAGTTGGTGCTAGGTATGGAGCATCTGTTTCAAGTAAAATTTTATCCATTGGAATTTCTTTAATTGTTTCTTTTAAATTTGTATTTTTAAAAGTAATAACTCCACCTATTCCAAGATAGAATCCAAGTGATAAATACATCTTTGCGTTTTCTAAATTTCCTGAGAAACAGTGTATTACTCCTTTGTAATTTGCTTCCTTTAAAATGTCATAAGTATCTTGAAAAGCATCACGTGAATGAATTACTAATGGAAGATCATATTTTTTTGCTAATTCTATTTGTTTTTTAAATAGAACTTTTTGTTCTTCTCTATTATCTTTATCCCAGTGATAATCTAGTCCTATTTCACCAAGAGCGATTACCTTCTTATTTTCTTTTATTATATTTTCTAATTCTTTTAAATCTTCGTCAGTAGTCTTATTAGTTTCACTAGGATGATAACCTAAAGAAAGATATATATTTTCATGATTATTCGCTATTTCAATTGATTCTTTTATTCCTTCTTTATCACAACCACTTATGATTAGATATTGAACATCTTTTTCTTTAGCATCATTTATTACTTTTTCTATATCATCATAATCTTTTTTAGATAAATGTGTATGAGTATCTATATACATTTTTTCCTCCTAAAAAGAAGACATAAAAGTCTTCTATTGTTCATTTTCTATTTCTTCTAATTTCTTTTCTTTGTCTATTCTTTGGAATAGTGGTGATGGTGTTCCTGTTTTGTATTCTAGTGAATCATTGAATCCTTCTTCAGTATTTTCAATATTTAATTGTTTTAAGATTTCATCTGAAGTTTCAGGTAAGAATGGTTTTAAGAATACTGCACTTACTCTTATTGATTCAAGTAAGTTATAAATTACTGTTTGTAATTCATCTTTCTTAGCTTCATCTTTTGCTAAAACCCATGGTGTTGTTTCATCGATGTATTTGTTGCTTCTTCTTAATACTTCAAAGATTTCATCAAGTGCTGCACCAATTTCTAGTTTGTTCATTCTCTTTTCAACGTTTTCTGATAAGTTATTTACTTTTTCAATTAAATCTTTATCAAATTCAGTTTTAGCGCTTGTCTTTTTAACATTACCATCAAAATATTTATTAGCCATTGAAATAGTTCTGTTAACTAAGTTACCTAGTACGTTTGCTAAGTCACTATTAATTTTTTCAATGATTAAATCATATGTAATTGTTCCATCATTTGCAAATGGTATTTCATGTAGAACATAATATCTTATTGCATCTACACCGAATAGTTTTACTAAATTATCTGCATACATTACGTTTCCACGAGACTTACTCATTTTGTCCATTCCACTTAATAACCAAGGATGACCGAATACTTGTTTTGGAAGTGGTAAATCAAGAGCCATTAAGATAATTGGCCAATAGATTGTATGGAATCTAATGATATCTTTTCCAATTAAGTGTAATTCTGCTGGCCACCATTTATTGAATTCTTCACTTGATCCATCTGGGTCGTAACCAATATTAGTAATATAGTTAGATAATGCATCTATCCATACGTATACTACATGTTTATCATCAAATGTTACTGGAATTCCCCAATCGAATGTTGTTCTTGAAACGCAAAGATCTTGTAATCCGGGTTTTAAGAAGTTATTGATCATTTCATTCTTCCTTGATTCTGGTTGAATAAATTCAGGATGTTCTTCTATATATTTAATTAATCTATCTTGATATTTAGATAATTTAAAGAAATATGCTTCTTCACTTGCTATATGAACTTCTCTTCCACAGTCAGGACAATTTCCATCAACTAGCTGACTTTCTGTCCAGAAAGCTTCACAATCAGTACAATATAATCCTTCATAAGAACCTTTATAAATGTCTCCTTGATCATATAGTTTCTTAAATATTTTTTGCACTATTTCTTCATGATGTGGATCTGTTGTTCTTACGAATTTATCATAAGATGTGTTCATACAATCCCAAATATCTTTTACTTGTCCTGCTATATCATCTACATATTCTTTAGGACTAATTCCTTTTGCAATTGCTTTTTGTTGTATCTTTTCTCCATGTTCATCTGTACCAGTTTGAAAATATACATCAAATCCTTTTTGTCTTTTATATCTTGCAATAGCATCTGCTAAAACTATTTCATATGTATTACCAATATGTGGTTTAGAAGATGTGTATGCAATTGCTGTTGTTATATAATATTTTTCTTTTTCCATAATATCACCTTTTTATTTAAGAACTGTCCATCCAGTTCTTTCACTTTCTATTTCATTTTCATCATCAACTGTTAAAAAGTTAATAAATATTCCTTGAACTATTTTATCTCCCCTTTTAACAACATATTCTTTATCTCCTTCATTATAAAGTTTAATCCAAATATGTCCTTCATTTTTCTCACTATTGTAATAATCTTTATCTATTACTCCAACTTGGTTGCACATTCGCATGTTGTACTTAAACCCTTGGCTACTTCTTTCAATCATCAATAATGTTTCCCCTTCATTCATAGAGGCTTTAATTCCAGTAGGAATCATTCTGTTCTTTCCTGGTTCAATTGTAAAATCTTCAAGCGATTCAAAATCATATCCAGCACTTCCCTTTGTGCTTCTTTTAGGTAAGTTATAGCTTTCATACAATTCTTTATCATCAGCAATATCTTTCTTGAATTGTTCGAAACTTATTTTTTTAAATTTTCTCATGTTAGTCACCTCTTTCAAATAAAAAAAGTGATACCAAAAGGACGAAATTACTCGTGGTACCACCTTAATTCATAGATTAAATCTATCTTGTTATTTTAACGCTTTTAGCGTACTTACCTAAATATCAGTAAGTCTGTTCCGGAGCCATTTTCAATAATCCTCTATGTCTTCTTTCACCTTCCAAGACTCTCTAATGATAGATTCATATATCTCTTTCCTTCAACACATTTAATTAATTTATGTTAGTATGATAGCACTAATTGTTGTTATTTTCAATAGTACTTTTATTTAAATTATCATATTTATTAAATGATTCAATAGACATGTTTCTTAGAGATTCATCTCTAAATTCAGCTTGTTCTTTAATTCTAGAAATAACACTGTTTTTGAATAATTCATTTATTCTTGAATTAATTCTATCTACTTGTTCAACAGATTCTAATTTATATTTCTTAAGTATATCTGTAGAAAAACTAGTACATATTTCTTTTGTTAATTCTACTTCTATTTCTTCATTTATTGTTTCTGTTTCTTTCTTTAATTCTTCATAGTATTCATCTAAATACTCTTTAGATAGAATTCCATCTTCTTCTTTTGATAAGAAGTTTTCTTTTAATCTATTCTTTTTATCTTCTATTTTAGAATTAACTATATCATTAATTTCTTTCTTTTCTCTATAAAGAAGTCCTAATAGTTCTTCTTTTTTATATTCAACATTTATTTCTTGAAAATATTTTTTAAAGAATATAAATAATTTGTTTATTTCAAGTGCTACTGTGTTATCAGTAGTGCTCTTTAATGATTCAAGGTTTCTTTCCATTTCAAGAACTAGACTATTTTTAAATATTTCTTTGTTTTTAGTTTCAAACATCTTGCTTACGTCTATATCCATAAAATCATACCTTTCTTATTCTATATTGATATTAACAAAAAATGGTATTATAGTCAAGATTTTAGGCTTGTTCATTTTGTTCTTTAAGCCTTATATTACTTAGTAATTCTGTTAATAATAACACATAGTTTTTATCAAGTTTTATAGTATCAAGAATTACAATTAAGTTATTGTGTTTCATTTGGAATCTAAACATACGTGATAAATTGAATGCAGTTAAGAATAAATCTTCACCATCTATTTTGTTAGACATTTCTTCGCTAAATATTAACTCAATTGAATTCTTAGTTTGATGTACTTCTTTTACTTCATATTTCTTTGCAAGAGATTCAAATAATTCTTCATACATATATGTAATTACTTTTTCATCTAATTTACCAAATCTATCTTCAAGTTCTAATTTAACTTGATCTAGTTTTTCTTTAGAATCAATTTCATTAATCTTTTTGTGTATTTCAATTTTCAAATCCGTATCTTCAACATAAGAATCATCAATATGTGTTTCAACACTTAATAAAGGCCTTTCATCTTTAACTGGTTCTTCTTCTATTTCTTCTCCCTTTAGTTTTGCTACTTCTTCATTAAGTATTTTTAAATATAATTCAATTCCAATATTGTCGATAAATCCAGCTTGTTCACTTCCTAGGATGTCTCCTGCTCCTCTTATTGATAAGTCTCTTGTAGCAATTGAGAAACCACTACCTAGCTCAGTGAATTCTTTTATTACATTTAATCTTTTAACTGCTACTTCATTTAATATCTTATTCTTGTTATACATAAGATATGCATATGCAATTTTGTTGCTTCTTCCAACTCTTCCACGTACTTGGTACAACTGGCTTAATCCAAAGTAGTCAGCGTTTAATATTATTATTGTGTTAACGTTTGGTATATCTATTCCTGTTTCAATTATGGTAGTACATAACAAAACATCGTATTCATGGTTAATGAAATCAATCATTCTGTTTTCAAGATCTTCTTTGTTCATTTGGCCATGCGCTACCACTATTTTGGCATCAGGAAGTAGTTTTTCTAATTCATATTTTTTTGCTTCTATATCTTCTACTCTATTATAAAGAATGAATGTTTGACCATTTCTTGATAATTCTTTATATACTGCATCTTTAATTATGTGTGAATTTTCTTCCATTACATATGTTTGTACTGGATATCTATCTACTGGAGGTGTCTCAATTAATGACATGCTTCTTAATCCAGTCATAGACATTTGTAATGTTCTTGGTATTGGTGTTGCAGTAAGAGTTAACACATCTACGTTTTCTTTATATTCTTTTATTTTTTCTTTATGAACTACTCCAAATCTTTGCTCTTCATCTATTATTAGAAGTCCAAGATCTTTTGGTTTTATATCGTTACTTAGTAATCTGTGAGTTCCAAATACAACATCTACTTTCTTTTCCTCTAAGTCACTTATTATTTTTTTAGTTTCTTTTGCTGTAGTGAAACGATTAAGTAACGCGATATTAACTGGATAGTTTTTAAATCTTTCTTTAGCGCTTTCGTATTGTTGATTTGAAAGTATTGTTGTTGGACATAAGTATAATACTTGCTTTCCATCATTTACTGCTTTAAAAATTGCTCTAAATGCTACTTCTGTTTTTCCATATCCAACGTCTCCACATAATAACCTATCCATTGGTGTTGATGACTCCATATCATCTTTAATTTGTCTTGTAACAAGTAATTGGTCTTTAGTTGGAGTATACTCAAACTCGCTTTCAAACATTTCTTGTAATTCATTATCTTTGCTGAATCTATATCCCTGTTTCATTTCTCTTAAGGCATATATCTTTAATAGTTTTTCAGCGATATCTTTAACTTTATTTTTTACTCTTAGTTTTGTCTTTTCCCATTCAGTACCACCAAGTTTATTAATTTTTGGTGCTACTCCTTCTTTTCCAGTATATTTACTGATTAATTCTATCTTTTCTACTGGAATATATAACTTATCTTTTCCTTGATAAAGAATTTCTAAATAGTCCTTTAATAGCGCCCCTTGGTTAAGAGTTTTTATTCCATTATAGACTCCAATTCCATGAAGACTATGAACTACATAATCTCCTATTTCAAGATTATTTATATTTTTTATCTTTGTTGAATATTTAAAACTTGTTTTATATTTAGATTTATTTATATGTTTATTAAATAATTCTGTCTCAGTTAATAAAATTATATTTTTATAAATAAACCCTTTATTAAGATTTTTTCTAATTATGTTGATTCTATTTTCGATTATGTTTGATGGGTTAGTAATTAAATATTGTTCAGTAATATATTTAGTAAAGCTTTTAATTTGAAAATCTTTTAGAGCTATGATTATAGTCTTTCCAAGATATATGTTGTCTCTTAAATATTTGTTAATTAAATCAATGTTTTCATTGAAGTTATCTACCTCTTTAATTGTAAAGTCTACTATGTCATTTTTAGGTAAATCATCAAATATGTTATCAATAGTGTTGTAGTAAATCACTTTATCTAATTTAACTTCTTCTAGATTATACATGTAATTATCTGTAAACTGTTTATCTCTATCAGTTCTATATTCAAGTATTTGTTCAAGCATAGTTTTGAAGCTTACTTCTATTTGCTTGTAATTTTTAAATACAGTTATTGGATCATCCAGATAGTCATATAAAGAATTTATTTTCCCATTTGATAATTCTTTTAAATATTTTTGATTATTCTTTTCAGTGTCAAAATAATCATCAATTAAGAATTCAGAATTTGGATATATTTCACAGTTACTAATTTCTTCGATTGTCTTTTGAGTATCTTCATCAAAAATTCTTATTGATTCAATCTCATCTCCAAAGAATTCAATTCTGTATGGATGATCTTTCCCTATAGGGAATATGTCTATAACGAATCCCCTTATTCCTAATTCTCCTGTTTTAGTAACTATTGTTTCTTGTTGATATCCGATAGAATTAATTTTTTTAATTAACTCGTCTCTTTCTATCTCATCACCTTTTTTAAGTTTAATTATTGAACTGATATATTTTTCTTTCGTAGGTAAATATCTTAAATATCCATTTAAATGCGTTATTACTATTTTCTTTTTCTTTGTAAGTGTTGCATTTATTGTTTCCAGCCTTGTTGTTTTAAGATCTGGGCTTATTGCAATTGATTCACTAGTTAAGAAATCATCCATTGGGAATAAATAAGTATTATTGTTATATTCAGATAAAAAAGTATTCAATAGATTGGCTTCATATAATGTTGAAGTCACTATTAAAATACTTTTATCTTGTGTTTCAAATAATTTATTTATATACAACGAAAAGAATTCGTCGTTCAATCCGACCAATCCTACTTTTTTTGAATCTTTAATTGTAACTAAGTCCTCAAATAAGTTCATATTATCTCCTTAGTTGTTATATTTACCCATTAACCTATCGAAATCTAAGTTTAAAAAGTCTTGAAGTAATTCATTAATAGTTGGTTTCATTTTTTCAATTACTTCTTTTTCTTCTTTAGAAAACTTACCTAAGACATAATCTTTTGTATCCATTAATTTGTTATTAGAAATACCTATCTTCAATCTTTTGAAATCTTCAGTATTTAGATGAAGTGCTATATTCTTTAGACCATTATGTCCTCCACTGGATCCTTTATATCTTAGTCTTATCCTTCCTACTTCCATATCTAAGTCATCACTGATAACTAGGATGTCATTTATATCTATCTTATAGAAGTTAACAAATTTTCCCACAACTTCTCCAGATAAATTCATAAAAGAAAGTGGTTTTACTAATAATATTTTTTCACCATTAATTGTTGTTTCAGCATATAATCCATTGAATTTTTGTTTATCAAAAGATATATTTAGTTTTTCTGCAAAAGAATCAATGAAGATATAACCAGTGTTATGTCTTGTGTTTTCGTATTCTTTTCCTGGGTTTCCTAAACCTACAATTAATTTCATATTATCATCCCCTTTCTTTAAACATTTCTTTAACTATTTCTGTATATTCTCCATTAGAATTATGTGCGATTATTGGAGGAAGTATTTTTAATCCTGGATTACCATTTTTTCTTCCTTCAATTAATACCATATTTGAATTTGTATTTTCTTTAGGATAAATTAATTGTATTCTTTTTGGTTCAAGATTATTTTTCTTGAATAAATCAATTATCTCAATTAATCGATCTGTTCTATGTACCATTGCAAAGACTCCATTGTTGTTTAAATATTTTTTTGCAATTACTACTAGTTCTTCTAGAGTAATTTCTTTTTCATGTCTTGCAATAGTTTTTTGTATTGTATCATTTATATTTGAATTTTCTTCTAATCTAAAATATGGTGGATTAGATACGATAACATCAAATGAATTTATTTCAAAATATTTATCTAAATTTTTCATGTTATCGTTAATCAAAGTTATTTGTTTTTCTAGATTATTCAGTTTAACAGATTCAACTGCTAAATCATATATTTCTTTTTGTAATTCTATACCATATATTGGTGCTTCTGTTCTTGTTGTTAAGATCAAAGGTATAGGTGCATTACCTGTACCTAAGTCTAACACTTTATTAATTCTTGTGTTAATTGTAACAAAATTTGGAAGCAAAACAGAATCAAGTGAAAAGTTAAAATATTGATCATCTTGGACTATTTTCATTCCTTTATAGTTTAACAAATCATTTATTACTTTCATTTTTCTTATACTCAACTTCTACTTGTGTTTTGTCTGATTTTTCTATTGTGATTTTGTTATTTAATACATTTAAGGAAACAACTTTTCCTTCAACTCCATCTACTTTCATTTTTGTTCCAATGCTTGGATAATCTTTCTTTAATTCAGTATAAATGTCATCTTCATAATTTAAGCAGCAAAGAAGTCTTCCACATATTCCATTTATCTTTGTTGGATTTAACGATAAACTTTGGTTCTTTGCCATATTTATTGAAACACTATTAAAATCGTTTAAAAATGAACTGCAACATAATATTCTACCACAAGGTCCAATTCCACCGATTTCTTTTGCTTTATCTCTTACACCAACTTGTCTTAATTCAATTCTTGTTTTATATTGACTAGCAAGTTTCTTAGCTAATTCTCTAAAATCTACTCTTTCATCAGCTAGAAAGTTAAATACTAATTGATTTCTATCAAGTGTATAACTACAATCAATAAATTTCATATCTAGTTTTAGATCAGCTGATATTTTTCTTGCTTTCTCGATTGCTTCAGAACATATTTTTTTATTTTCTTGTGCTTTTCTAATATCTTCTTTTGAAGCAATTCTAAGTATTGGTCTTAAAGGAGTTACTATTTTTGCATCTGGAATTTGCATTACGTCTGTTACTGCAGTACAAAATTGTAGACCTCTTTCTGTTTCTACAACAAGATTGTCTCCTTTTTTAAGATCTAGTCCATTAATTGAAAAGAAATATACTCTATTTCCTGTTTCAAAATTGATTCCTATTACATCATGCATCTATATCAACTCCAGTCATTAATATAATTAATTTATCAATTAATAGCTTTGTATTTGGATTAAACTTTAGTCTAGAAATACATGTATTAATTGCATTAATTTTATTTTTAATTGTTTTAATTTCATTTTTATTACTTATATATTCGATTTTATTTATATCTGATACAAAGTAATTAACTTTTTTATTTATTTTAAATTGTATCACATCATCGTATATATACAATAAATTATTTAAGAAATCTTGCATATATTTTCTGTCTGATAATTTCTTATAATCTATCTTGTTTTGGAAGGCAATTGCGCTTTCTTTATTGTCCTCAATGTTATTTATAAACTCGAACATACTTTCTATATATTCTCTATCTACTACATTAAACTTGTCCTCATTATTAACATATCTTAATATTTGGCACCTTGATACAATTGTGTTTATTACATTGTTTTTATTCTCTGTTGTAAGAATTGCAATAATTCCTTCTTCTGGTTCTTCTATGAATTTAAGAAGTTTATTTGCTGATGATGCATTTAACTTTTCTGCACCATCAATTATATAAATTCTTTTACTACCATAAATTGATTTTGTTTTTAATTTGTCTTTTAATGATTCTATTTCTTCTGTTTTTATTAAATTAGTATCATTTTGAATTATTATTAAATCACTATTTAATTCTAATTCTTCAATTGTTTGTGTATCATCAATTGATAAAATTTTTCTTACTAATTCTTTTGCTAATTCTATTTTATTATTGGAGTTTGTTTCTATTAGATAAGCATGATTGATTTTATCTTTTTTAACATACTTTGATATATATTCATTAAACTTAGATAAATCATTATTCATACCATCACCTCCAATAAAATATTTTTAGTATTGCGACCAATGTTGCTAATCCTGGAACATCTAATAGTGATACAATTCCTAAAGTTAAAAAGTTAATAGGAACCATTAAGTTATAAGATGTTGCTATAAGATTGTATGTATATAAAAGTATAAATGCAAATACTATTTTTCTTAAAAACTTTGTTATTGTTCTCATAAAATCACCTAGTAATAATTATGAGAACATGTACAATTTTATTCTATTTCTTTTCTATCTGATAATGCTCTTTCAAGAGTCATTGTATCTATATATTCTATATCTGTTCCTATAGGAATTCCGCTAGCTATACGAGTTACTTTAATATTCATTCCTTCAATAATTTTTTTAATATAAAGCGCTGTTGTTTCACCTTCAATACTTGGTTTAACTGCAATTATTATTTCATCGTATTTATCTTTTTGTACTCTTTTAACTAATTTATCAATTCCTATATCATCTGGATCAATTCCATCAAGTGGAGAGATTAACCCATCTAGTACGTGATATTCACCGTTGTATGATCCTACTCTTTCAAATAGGAAAATACTTTTTGGATCTTCTACAACACATAATACTTTTTTGTTTCTTAAACTGTTGCTACATATATCACATACTTCTTTATCTGTAATTCCATTACATATAGAACATTTTCTAATTTTTTCTTTAGCACTAGTAATTGAGTTTGCAAAAAAGTCTGTTTTTTCTTGATCCTCGTTTAGTAAGAAAAAAGCCATTCTTTCGGCTGTTTTTTCTCCTACACCAGGAAGTAATTTAAAACTTTCTATTAAATTCTTTAAACTCTCTGGATACATTAGAATAATCCTGGCATCATATTAGTATATTTAGACATTTTTTGTTCTCTTAAATCATCTACTTTTTTGAAAGCGTTGTTTAATGCAACCATTATCATGTCTTCTAATATTTCAAGATCATCTTTTTCAAGACTTTCTTTATTAGCTATAGTAATAGATAATACTTCTTTCTTTCCGTTTACTTTTACTTTTACTAAAGAACTTTCTCCTTCAAATTCTGTTTTTTCTATTTCTTCTTCTTGTTTTTGCATGTCTTTTTGCATTGTTTGTGCTTGTTTCATTATTGCTTGTATATTCATATTTATCTCCTCTTTTCTATATTAATCAAATAATTCTTTTGCTTTGTCTTTCAAAGATTTATTTGTTTTTTCTTTTTTTGGTTCTTCTTGATATTTGAACTTATCTTTGTTGTCTTTATATTCTGCTGTATACTTTTTCCAATCATCTTCAGATAAGCATGCAACCATATATTCTCCATTGAATGTTTTATTTATTATTTCATTTACTGTTTCAACATCACCATTTATTTGAGTAGCAATTCCTTTAAGTTTTGATACAAGTATTATATTAGTATCACTTGCTGCTACTGGCATTGTATCTGATGATAACAATCTTGCAACGTTTCCATATTGCTCATCAAATGCTAAATCTTTTATTTGATCCCAATTTTTTCTTATTTCAGAAATAATTACTTTTTGTGGATTATATAGTGTATTTCCTACTCTAATATCTATTATGTTGTCATCAATTTTCTTTGGTTCAGTAGGTTCTTCTATTTCCTTTTTAGGTTCTGTTTTCTTTTCTTCAACTGTCTTTATTTCTTTTGTCTGTTCAACTTTTGGCTCTTCATCTAATAAACAATTAATAATTGTTACTTCAAATATTATTTTTGGATTTTCTGATTTTTCCATTAAAGTAACCATTTGATCTAATTCATTAATTAATTTACATAAAGATCTATCATAATGTTTATTAACTATTATTTCATCTCTTAGATATTCAATAATGTTGTTTGCTAATCTTAATAAATCTATTCCTTCATTATAAAAATCATTTATTTTGATTATTAATTGCTCGATATCTTTATTTTGAAATAATGTTATAAAGTTATTTAAATCTTCTTCTGAAACATTACCTGATATTTCCTTAATTATGTTTGATGTTATTGTTTTATCTGTGTATGCTGCGGCTTTTTCAAGTAGTCCAATAGCATCTCTTAATCCTCCATTAGAATATTTAGCTATTTCTAGTAAAGCATTGTCATCTATATCAATCTTTTCTTTTGCGGAAATTTCTTTTAGTTTTTGTGTCATTGATTGAGTATCTATTTTTCTAAATTCTAATGTTTGGCATCTTGATATTATTGTTAAAGGAACTTTTTGTAATTCAGTAGTTGCAAGTACAAATATTGCATGTTCTGGTGGTTCTTCTAATGTTTTCAATAGCGCATTAAATGCTCCAGTTGAAAGCATATGTACCTCATCAACGATATATACTTTATATTTAAGTTCTGAAGGAACAAATGATATTTTATTTTTTAATTCTCTTATTTCATCTACACCATTATTTGATGCAGCATCTATTTCTATGATGTCAACGCACCCTGGTTCAATAGAGATCTTACAACTATCACATTTTTCACACGGAACTCCGTTCTTTGGAGATTCACAGTTAATAGTACGCGATAGTATTTTTGCTATTGAAGTTTTTCCTGTTCCTCTAGGTCCATAAAAAAGATATGCATGAGAAATATGATTGTTTTCTATAGCATTTTTTAATATTTGAATTGTTACTTTTTGTCCCACTACTTCATCAAAGTTTTTAGGGCGATATTTTCGATATAATGCTTGAAATTTCATATTATTCCCCCTCAATAAATATCAATAATATTATATCATATTAATGCAAGATTTTTATATATTATATTTATATTTTTATATATGTTTCACGTGAAACTTTGAATATTTATAATCTATGTTACACGTGAAACGTTTAATTAAACAAAAAAAATATTTCCCGGGAAATATTTTGCATATATTTTATGTATTATAAATACATTTTTAGTTATTTAAGTATAAATAGGTCAGTTTTTTGCTATGTTTCACATGAAACATTATTAACAATTTTATTAGTTACACGTGAAACATAAAACTTTATCAACAGTTATTGTTTGTTTCTAATATTATTAAAAGCATCTTTAATTAACTTTTCACATTTATCAATTATCTCTTTATTATTTATTTGTTCTTTTATAATATTGTTTGTATTGTTGTTATTTTTTGCTCCATACACAATTCTGGATAACTTACATGCTTTAATTACCTCTTCACACATAGAACAAGGTTCAAGTGTTGTATATAAAGTACAATCAATAAGACGCCAATTATTTAACTTTTTATTTGCTTTTTCTATTGCTATAATTTCTGCGTGCTTCGTTATTACTTTTTTTGAATCTCTTAGATTATACCCTTTTGCTACTATCTTATTATCTTTTGTTATAACAGCACCAATTGGAATTTCATTTTTGCTAAATGCTTTCAAAGCTTCTTTATAAGCAAGCTCCATAAAATAATTATCGTCTTTGATCATACATAATCATCTCCAAAAAAAATGATGCACATAAGCACTGCATGTTAAGGCTGCTACATTCCTGTTCTGACCTGGTTCCACCGTACTTATTGCATCGATATAATTTTACTATAAAACCTAGATATAATCAATAAAAAAGAGAATTATTCATTCTCTTTTTCTTCTTCTGTTTCACGTGAAACATTATCCACAGGTTCTTCTTGCTCTACAATTTCTTCAGTTTCTTCTATTTCTTCTTTTGCAATAATTGCAGTAGTAGAAACCTTTTGTTCATCTTTTAATGTAATTAATCTTACACCTTGAGTATTTCTGCTTAATGTAGATATTTGATTAATACTTATTCTTATAGTCATTCCACTATCAGTAATAATTATTAGATCTTCATCTTCGTAAACAGTTCTTAATGATACCAAACGTCCGTTCTTATCAGTGATGTTTAGAGTCTTAACTCCTTTACTTCCTCTGTGGGTTAATCTATATTCTTCTATTGGAGTTTTCTTACCATATCCTTTTTCAGTAACGATTAATACTTCTGCATTTGGTTCAACTACTTCTGCGCCAATTACTATTTCATCTTTACCTAATTCTATACCCTTAACTCCAGAACTTCCTCTACCCATTACACGAACTTCTGTTTCATTAAATCTTACTAACTTACCATTACTTGCTCCGATGATTATTTCTTTTGTTCCATCTGTCTTTCTAACTGCGATTAACTCATCATCGTCTTTTAGAATGATAGCTTTCTTACCATTTGACCTAATATTATCAAATTCTTCTCTAGCTGTTCTCTTAATTAATCCACGTTTAGTTATGAATGTTAAGAATGATTGATCACTTTCAGCACTTATAGTTACTACTGAAGTTATCTTTTCTTCTTTTTCAAGTGGTAATAAGTTAACTATTGGCAATCCTTTAGCTTGTCTTGAAAATTCAGGTACCTCGTATCCTTTCATTCTATATACTTTACCAAGATTACTAAACATCAAGATATAATCATGTGTCTTCATTGATAAAAGTTTTTCTGGGAAATCTTCTTCATTTGTAGACATACCTTTAATACCTACTCCACCACGATGTTGTACTTTAAACGTATCGTTTGTAACTCTTTTAATATAACCTTTGTTAGTTAATGCGATTAAGATGTTTTCTACTGGTATTAATGATTCATCTTCAATATAATCGACTGCTGTCATATCTATTGTTGTTCTTCTATCATCATTATATTTAGATTTAATTTCAAGCATTTCTTTCTTGATAATATCTAATACTTTTTGTTCTGATGCTAAGATTGACTTTAATTCTTCTATTTCAGCTAGAAGTGCAGCAAGTTCTGCTTCAATCTTATCTCTTTCTAATCCAGTTAATCTACGTAGTTTTAATTCAAGAATTGCATCTGTTTGTATTTCAGAAAGACCAAACTTTTCCATTAAACTTTCTTTAGCTTCAACATCAGTTTCAGCATTTCTTATTATTTTAACTACTTCATCGATGTTATCAAGAGCAATCTTGTAACCTTCTAATATATGTACTCTTTTCTCATCTTTTGCAAGATCGAATCTAGTACGTCTTATAATTACTTCTTTTTGGAAGTCTATATATTTAGAAATAATTGATTTTAAACTTAGTGTTTTTGGAGTTAATCCATCTAGCATTAATAAGATAATTCCATAAGTAACTTGGAAATTTGTATGTTTGTATAAGTTATTTAATACTACTTGTGGATTTGCATCTTTCTTTAATGTAATTGTTATCTTTACTCCATCTTTTAAGTCTGTATGATAATCAGCAATTCCATCAATTACTTTGTTATGTACAAGTTCTGCTACCTTATTCTTTAATTCCATTGTATTAACACCATAAGGTACTTCTGTAATAACTATATTGCTGTGTGTTCCTTGATCTTCTATTACTGCTTTACTTCTTATTGTAATAGTTCCTCTTCCTGTATCGTACGCTTGTTTGATACCAGAGTTTCCTAAAATAAGTCCTCCTGTTGGAAAATCAGGCCCTTTTATGTAGTGCATTAATCCTAAAGTATCAATATCAGGATTATCAATGTATGCTACACATCCATCTATTACTTCACCTAAATTATGAGGTGGAATATTAGTTGCCATACCAACGGCAATTCCCATTGCACCATTTACTAGTACGTTTGGAAATCTACCAGGAAGAACTTTTGGTTCTTTTCTTGTAACATCGAAGTTATCATCCATATCAACTGTATCTTTATTGATATCTCTTAATAATTCTAGTGATATTTTAGCAAGACGTGATTCTGTATAACGCATTGCTGCTGCTCCATCACCTTCAATATTACCAAAGTTACCATGTCCATCAATTAACATATATCTTTGGTTAAAATCTTGAGCCATTCTAACCATTGCTTCATAAATTGAAGAATCTCCGTGTGGGTGGTAATTACCCATAACTTCTCCAACTGTTTTAGCACTTTTTCTATGTGGTTTATCAGGAGTATAACCTGATTCATACATTGACCATAAAATACGTCTATGAACTGGTTTTAATCCATCACGTAAATCAGGAAGTGCACGTGAAGCAATAACACTCATTGAATATTCTAGGAAAGAAGTTTTAACTTCTTCAACGATGTTATTTTCTGCTAAACTATCTCTTTCGTGGAAATATCCACCAAAGTTGTTATCTACTTCAACTCTTTCAAGAGATTCATCGAATTCTTCATCAAATTGTTCTTTATTTTCTTCGTTATCCATTCAACTCCACTCCCTTCTAAATATCTAAGTTTTGAACGTATCCAGCATTTTCTTCAATGAATTTTCTTCTAGGATCAACTTCATCACCCATTAGTTTTTCAAAGATTGCATCTGCTGCTACGCAATCGTCTACAGTTATTTTTCTTAATACACGCTTTTCTATGTCCATTGTAGTCTCATTAAGTTCTTCAGCGTCCATTTCACCTAATCCTTTCATACGAGCGATTTCTGCCCTGTTTCTGATGTTCTCAGGTAATGTATTTAAATAACTTTCTAGTTCTTGTTCATTTAGTACATATTTTCTTGTCTTACCATGTTGAATTCTAAATAATGGAGGTTGTGCAGCATATATATGTCCTGCTTCAACGATTGGCTTAAAGAATCTATAGAATAATGTTAGTAATAATACTCTTATGTGTGATCCATCAACGTCGGCATCGGTCATTATTACTATTTTGTCATATCTTAGTTTAGATAAATCAAATTCTTCACCAATTCCAGTACCAAATGCAGTAATAATTGTTCTTATTTCTTCATTTGATAATGCTCTATCTAATCTTGCTTTTTCAACATTTAATATTTTACCTCTTAGTGGAAGAATAGCTTGTGTCATTGAATCTCTACCTTTTTTAGCAGAACCACCTGCTGAATCTCCCTCGACTATAAAGATTTCAGATACTTTTGGATCTTTACTCTTACAATCTGATAATTTTCCAAAGAAGTTTGTTGTAGCAAGGTCACTCTTTCTTGTTATTTCTCTTGCTTTTCTTGCTGCATTTCTTGCACGACATGCTAACATAGCTTTACTAACAATTGCACGAGCATCATCTGGATTTTCTAATAAGAATCTTTCAAATCCTTGTGAAAAAACGTTATCTGCAAGTTTTCTAACTTCAGAATTTCCTAGTCTACCTTTAGTTTGTCCTTCAAACTGTGGATTTGGATGTTTACAAGAAATAATCATTGTTAATCCTTCTTTAACATCATCACCAGTTAAAGGTTCATCTTTTTCTTTTAATATATTATTTTTTCTAGCATAATTATTAATTACTCTTGTTAAGGCACGTCTTACACCTTCTTCATGAGTACCACCATCATGTGTATTTATGTTATTAACGAATGAATAGATATTTTCGTTGTATCCAGTGTTATATTGCATTGCAACTTCAAAGAATACTCCGTCTTCCTCACCATCTAAGTGAATAATATCTTCATGTACTGGTGTTTTTCCAGTATTTATAAATTTAACGTATTCACTGATACCACCTTCATATAAGAATGTTTGTCCAGTAGTATCTTCATCGTCTCTATCATCTCTTAAATTAATTGATAATCCTTTATTTAAGAATGCTAATTCTCTCACCCTAACCATTAAGGTTTCATAGTTATATATATCAGAATCAAATATATCGGAATCTGGTTTGAATGTTACTGTTGTTCCTGTTCTTTTAGGATCACATTCTCCAATTACCTTTAATGGTTCAACTGTATGTCCGCCATTTTCAAATTTCATGTAATTAACCTTACCATCTTTATAAACAGTTACTTCTAACCATTTAGATAAGGCATTAACTACTGATGCACCAACTCCGTGAAGTCCTCCAGATACTTTATATCCTCCTCCACCAAATTTACCACCAGCATGTAATACAGTATAAACTGTTTCTACTGTTGATTTTCCAGTCTTTGGGTGAATATCTGTTGGTATTCCTCTTCCATCATCTTTAACAGTAATTGAATTATCTTTATTTATTACTATTTCAATATTATGACAAAAACCAGCTAATGCTTCGTCTATTGAGTTATCTACAATTTCCCATACTAAGTGATGTAATCCTTTTACATCAGTAGTACCTATATACATTCCTGGTCTTTTTCTTACAGCTTCAAGTCCTTCTAAAACTTGTATAGAAGATGAATCATATTTTTCATTATCCATTTTCTTTTCCCACCTTTTCTATTATGTTACCTTTTACTACTTTGAATATTTTAGCAGAAGATAAGAAATTTTTATTAATACCTCTAGTATCATTAGTAGTAATTATTACTTGAATATCACTATTTATATATTTAATTAACTTATTTCTAGTTTTTACATCAAGTTCACTAAATACATCATCTAATAATATTATTGGATTAGTCTTTGTTGTTTCTTTAAATATATTGATTTCAGATAATTTTAGAGCAATTATGGCAACTTTTTGTTGTCCTTCTGATCCAAATATCTTTATATCATCTTCACCTATTAAGAATCTTAATTCATCTCTATGAGGACCATATAAAGTCATTCCATTATCTATTTCTTTCTTTAAAGAATTCTTATATTTCTTTTCTAATTTATCTTTTAGACTTTCTTCATCATATTTATCAAAATCTATATTTGGTTCATATATTATATGAAAGTCTTTAATACCTAATATATCTTCATATATTTTAGAAACATTGTTATTTAACTCATCTATAAAGTTCTTTCTTTCTATATAGATATCTACTTCTCTTTCAATTAAGTTTTCAGTAAGACTATCAAGATATCTTCTATCTGGATTAGAACTATTACTTAACATCTTTAAATAATTATTTCTAATTTTAAGTATTTTATTAAATTCATTATATTTTTTAATATAATTCTTTGATAATTGAGAAAGTTCAATATTTAAGAAATTTCTTCTTTCTGCTGGTGTTCCTTGAAGAATATTAATATCTTCTGGACATACTAATATTACATTTAGATTAGTAATATAATCAGATATCTTATAAATATCATTATTATTTACTTTTACCTTTTTCTCTCCATCTTTTATCTCTACAGATAGATTCTTTAATATATTATTATCTTTAGCCTCACCTTTTACCTTAGTAGCTGATTCATTTTTCATAACTAAATTAGAATCAATTGTTCTATAAGATTTAGTAAGTGCTAAAAAGTAAATACTTTCTAGTATATTGGTCTTACCTTGAGCATTATCTCCTATGAATAAATTTATATTTTTATCAAAATCAATTTTTAGTTTTTTAATATTTCTAAAATTTACTAAACTAATTTTTCTTAAAATCAAGAATTTTTATAAAAAATGCTCATATTCTCACCTTAACCCATATTAGTATACCTATACACACAATATAATTATATCACAAAATGAGAGTTTAAACAAAGAAAAAAGGGAATTAATCCCTTTTTTTTGCATTTAATCTCTTAAAAATTGTTGATTCTAATTTTGATGATCTGTAAATTTGATTTTCGAGTGATAATTTTGATATATCAAATATCATTTCTTTCCCATTTTTAAAGGTTATTTTGGTCTTATTATCTACTTTTTCAATAGATTTTATGCTGTTTAGATTAATCCAGCAACAATCATCTAATAAAGATGACTTAATAGGAAAGAAAATTAGTACACTACTTTCCTCTACTAATATTGGTAATTTATAGCTACATTCTAGTATTTTTTTAGAGCCTTCTACCCTACCCATGTAGCTACTACCATAATATTTACAACTTTCATCCATTACTTTATACGCATCATTATCTAGAATTAAATCATAATCCTTCTCTATAATTCTAGTTTTCCCCACATCTGTTGATATTACTGCGTAAGTATCTTCATTAATTTCATAATTATTCATATATATCCCCCTTTGTTTGAGAGATATATTATCACTTTACTTTGTCAAAATTTGTCGAATCATGTCGAAAAATAAATTAATATGTTCTAATTGGTACAACTAATTGAAGTAATCCATCATCTTGAGTATTCTTAATTACTATTGGCTTAACTTCTCCTACAAAAGACATTTCTACTTCATCAGTACTTAATGCATTTAAAGCATCCATCATATATTTAGCAGAAAAAGCAATTGTAATATCTTCTTTATTATTCTTCTTGATATTCATCTTCATTTCTGCTTTACCTTTTTCACTAGAAACTGATTTAACTGTTAATAAATCACCTTTAGTTGATAAAGATACGATATTTTTCTCTTTATCTGTTGTTAAAATACTGGCTTGTTCAATTACATTATATAATTGAGATAATTTTCCAGTAATAGTTAAACTAAATTCTTCAGGTATAGATTTATTTGTTGGAGGATAATTTCCATTAATTAATCTAGATTGAAATAATAGATCATTACTTTCAAATAAAATCTTATTATTAAATACATGTAATTTAACTTCTTCTTCATCTGAATCTAATATTCTTGAAAATTCAATAATATTCTTACCAGGAATGATTAAATTATAATTTTCTTCAACAGTCTTAGATAATCTTAAGTTCTTTCTTGCTAATCTATATGAATCTGTTGCTACACATTCAAGTAAATCACCATTAATCTTAAAACTGATACCTGTTAATACTTCTCTTGATGTATCATTTGATGTAGCAAAAGCTGTTTCTTTAACAATACTTAATAGATCTTTTGTTGAAATTGTTATGAAGTTTTCACTCTTTTCAAGATTTATATTAGGATAATCATTCTTATTTATAACATTTAAGTCATATTTAATTTGTTCATCATCTGTATATATAAGAACTTTAGTTTCATCAAATACTTCAATATTTATTTCTTCTTCAGGAATAACTCTTACTATATCTACAATATCTTTACCATGTAATATTACTATTCCTTCTTTTTCCACATTTATACTCTTCTTATCTATAGGTATAAATTTTTGAATAGTAATATCGTTATTAGATGCTGTAAGTGTTAAGCCCTTTTTATCAAGATCAAATTTAATTCCTGCAAGTGTTGGTATTAAATCTTTAGTTGCAATTGCTTTAGAAACTTTGTTTAAGTTTTCTAACAATAAGTCCTTTTTAATTTTTAATTTCATTTCTATTACCTCTTTCTTTTATATGATTTTTATATTATAGAAGTGGAAATTGTTAATAACTATTTTTTAGCTTTATTTTACTTAATTTAGCTTAACATTTAATCCACAATCTTGTTGATATTTTGTTAACTATGTATGTCTTTTTCTAGTTTATCTATCTCATCTGCTAGGCTCTTGTTGTGTTTAATTTCTTGTTCAATCTTTTCACAAGAGTGCATAACAGTTGAGTGGTCTTTTCCACCAAATTCAATTCCTATTTTAGGAAATGATTCATCAGTATGTTTTCTACACAAATACATAGCAATTTGTCTTGGAAAAGCTATTCCAGCGTTTCTTTTCTTTGATTTTAAGTCTTCAATTGATATTTTGAAGTAATCTGCTACTATCTTTTGAATTCTACTTACGTCATTCTTTTCACTATATCCAGCATTTATATATTCTTTTAATGCTTCCATAGCCAGATTAATATCAATTTCTGCACCCATCATTGTGGAATATGCTATTAATCTTGTTAAGCTTCCAATCAAACTTCTTATATCTGTTCCTATATTAGATGCCATATATTCAATTACACTATCAGGAATTTCTTTATTTAAAGATTCAGCTGATATTAATTTCTTATATATAGCTACTTTTAAATCAAAGTCTGGTGGATTTATATTTACTGGTAATCCCCAATTAAACCTTGTTCTAAGTCTATCTTCTAGTATTTTCAAGTCATTTGGTGATCTATCAGATGATATAATTATCTGTTTTTCATCACCATATAGTGTATTAAATGTATGGAAGAACTCCTTTTGTGATTCTACTTTCTTTGCTAAATACTGAATATCATCAACAATTAATACATCTACATCTCTATATTTCTTTTTAAAGAATTCAATATTATCAAAATCGCTTTTATCTTCATTTTTCCTTGTAATATCAATAAATTCATTAATGAATGTTTCACTAGTAACATATAAAACACGTTTATTACTATGTTTTTCTATATAATTACCTATTGCATACATCAAATGAGTCTTCCCTAGCCCACTATTACCATATATAAATAGTGGATTATACATTTTACCTGGGTTTTCTGCTACTGCAAGAGCTGCAGCATGTGCAAACTTATTACTATTACCTACTACAAAGTTATCAAAAGTATATTTTTTATTAAGGTTAGATTCAAAGTTTGAATTCTCATTATCTTCGTATAGAGCTGCTGCTATACTATTATCATCCGCATTATCTAAATTAATTTGATTTTGTTTCTCTTCTTCATCGACTTCTTCTTGAATAAGGAACTCTAATTCAACCGTCTCCCCTATTTCTTCGACAAAACAAGAAGTTATTAAGTCTTTATACTTCGCTTTTAAGTGATCTTTATAAAGAAGCATTGGAACTATTATTTTTGCTACACCGTTATTTAAACTATACAATTTTGTTTCACTAAACCAAGTTTCAAAGCTCAGAGAACTTAATTCATTCTTGATTTTTTCTAAGATTTTTGACCATAATACTGTGTTATCCATGTCATCAAGCCCCCCGCCTAATAATTACAAGAATTATTTTAGACTAAATGTTCAAAAAAGAAAAGAGAAAATCGTTAAAAAAAATTATCAACAATTTATGCACAAAATTATCCATAATCAATATCTTTTATTTATATATGTCATAGGAGTTTTCCACATTATCCACAAATTTTTAGTCACATTGTGCATATTTATGTTCTTAATTTTATCAACAAACCTGTTAATTATGTTAATAACTTTAAAATGTTAACATATTTATGTTGATATCTTTTTATTTTAATGTTATTATTTTAATTGACATTTAGAGATTTACTTTATATAATAATGTAGATTTTAGTTTGGAGGTGGAATTGTGAAAAGAACTTATCAACCAAATAATAGAAAAAAGGCTAAAAAACATGGTTTCTTTGCTCGTAAAAAAACAAATGTGTTAAACAAGAGAAGAAGTAAAGGTCGTAAAAAATTAGTTTAAAATTCCACTGTAATCAGTGGCTTTTTTGTTTCAAGAGGTGTATATGGATAAAATACATACAGTTAAACATAGTAGGGAATTTGCAAATATCATTCATAATGGTAGATTTGTTAAGAATAATTCTTATGTTATATATTATAAGGATAATAACTTAACTAATTATCGTTTTGGTATTTCCGTAAGTAAAAAGTTAGGAAATTCTGTTCATAGAAATAAATATAAAAGACAGATGCGCTTTATTATTGATAAATATAAAAAATCCTACCAAAATTCATATGATTATATTATAATAATTAGAGATGGGTTTATTAGCAGTGATTTTATATTAAAGGACAAAGATTTTGTTTCTTTAATTGATAAAATAAATAATAAAGGGTAAGGAGATAAAATGAAGAAAATAAGCAAAAAATTATTAGTAGTTTTACTTGTTGTCTTTCTTTTAACTGGATGTACTACTCAATTAAAAGATGGTAACAGTAAGGCTGTTAAGAATCCTACTACAGGACAAACATTAACTGAAAACATTCTATGTCAGCCAGAAGACGAAGAAACAAGAGGATTATATGAAGCAAATGGAGTTAATATTGAAGAATTACCTGTTTGTGAAAAATTCTCACCAACTGATGGTGGATATGATGGTGTATGGTCTAGTTTAATTGTTAAGCCTCTTGCATGGTTAATTATTAAATTAGGAAGTATTGTAAAAGATTATGGTTTAGGTCTAATTTTAACTAGTTTAATTATTAGATTAGTAGCATTCCCATTAACAAAGAAGACTGCAATGCAATCTGAATTAATGAAGAACGCTAAACCTGAACTTGATAAGCTAGAAAAGAAATATGAGGGTAAAAATGATCAAGAATCAATGATGAAGAAGTCAAATGAAATGGCTATGATTTATAAAAAATATAATATAAACCCAATAGCTGGATGTTTATTTGCACTATTACAAATTCCATTATTTATTGGTTTCTTAGAAGCTATTAATAGAGTACCAGCAATATTTGAAGGAACATTTGCAGGATTCCAATTAGGAACAACACCTATATATGCATATACAAATGGTAATTTCTATTACTTAATATTAACTGGAATTGTAGCAGCATCAACTTATTACTCATTAAAGATGAACTCAGCATCAAATCCTGATAATGATCAAATGAAAATGATGGGTAGAATAATGTTCTTTATGATTTTAATAACATCAATCTTTATGACTTCAGCATTGAATATATATTGGGTAACTACAAACTTATTCACAGTAGTACAAAATATATTAGTTAAAAGACAGAAAGAGAAGGTATAAAAGATGGAGAAGTACGTATTTTCTGGTAAAACAGAAGAAGAAGCATTAGAAGCAGCATTAAGTGAATTAAATGTTGAAAAGAAAGATATCTTATATGATGCTAAAGAACAAAAAGGCGGATTATTTAAAGGAAAGAAAGTTGAAATCTCAGTAACAAAGAAATCAGATATTAATGATTATATTAAAAGTGTAGTACTTAAGATAGTTACAGATATGGGATTTGATGCTAAGATTGAAACTAAAGTACGTGATGACATATTAAATTTAACTATATATAGTGATAATAATAACTTACTAATTGGTAGAGATGGAAAGAATATAAATGCTTTATCAACTATAGTAAAACAAATAATTCAAAGTGAATTAGGAATGTACTATAAATTCAATCTAGATGTTGGAGAATACAAGTTAAAACAACAAAAGAACTTAGAAAGAATGGCAAAAAGAATTGCAAGAGAAGTTGCTAAGAGCAAAGTTGAAGTTAAACTTGATCCAATGAACTCTTATGAAAGAAGAATAGTTCATAACATCTTAAATGATGATAGATATGTATACACAGAAAGTGTTGGAGAAGAACCAAATAGATGTGTAGTAATTAAAATTAGAAATGATTAAGGACTTAGGTCCTTTTTCTTTTATTTTATAAATAATTATGATATAATTTCACGTGTTAGGAAGTGATATCATGAATGATATTATTGTTGCTATATCAACTGCTCTAGGAAAGGGTGCTATCTCAATAGTAAGACTTTCTGGTAATGGATGTGTTGATTTAGTAAATAAATGCTTTAAAGGAAAAGATTTAACTAAAGTAGATAGTCATACAATTAACTATGGTTTTATTGTTGACAATGATACAGTAATCGATCAAGTTCTAATTAGTGTTATGAGAGCACCAAAAACATACACTAGAGAAGATGTTGTCGAAATTAATTGTCATGGTGGTATTGCGGCTACTAACAAAATACTTGAATTAATGGTATTAAATGGAGCTAGACTTGCTGAACCAGGAGAATTTACTAAAAGAGCATTTTTAAATGGAAGAATAGACTTAGTAGAAGCTGAAGCTGTAATGGATTTAATTAATTCAAAAACAGAGAAGGCTAGAATTCAATCAGTTAATCAATTAGAAGGTAGATTAACTAGTGTTATTAGAAAGTTTAGACAAGAACTACTTGAACTTTTAGCAAACGTAGAAGTTAATATTGATTATCCTGAATATGAAGATATTGAAGTTGTTACTATAGATAATATTAAGGATAGAGTAGGCCACATGAAGAGTAGTCTTACTGAGATTATTAAAGAAAGTGAAAATAGAAAAATAATCAAAGATGGAATTAATGTTGCAATTGTTGGAAGACCAAATGTTGGGAAAAGTAGTATTTTAAATAAACTTCTTGGAGAAAACAAAGCAATTGTTACTGATATAGCAGGAACAACAAGAGATATAGTAGAAGGAAGTATAACATTAAATGGAATATTACTTAACTTTATTGATACTGCAGGAGTAAGAGATACATTAGATGTAATCGAGCAAGTTGGAGTAGAAAAAAGCTTTGAACAAATAGAAAAATCTGATTTAGTAATACTTGTACTTAATAATAATGAAGAGATTACTAAAGATGATGAAGCATTAATAGATAAAGTAAAAACTAAGAAATATATAACTGTAATAAATAAAAAAGACTTAGATAAGAAACTTGATATATCTAAGTATGATTTAGAAAATGTTATATATACTGATACATTATCAGTAGATGGAATTGAATCATTAAAGAACAAGATTATTGAATTATTTAATCTTGATGAAATAGATACAAATGTAGATATATTCACAAATACAAGACAAATTACACTTGCTAAAGAAGCATTAAATGTTCTTGGAGATGTAGAAACAGGTATTAATAATGATGTACCTGTAGATATGGTATCTATAGATATTAAAAGAATTTGGACTCTTCTTGGTGAGATTCTTGGAGAAAACTATAGTGATGAACTAATAGATCAATTATTTAGTCAATTTTGTTTAGGTAAATAAAAAACACTACAATATGTAGTGCTTTTTATTTTGTTTTACTAAAAGTATCTGGAATATATAAGTATTGATCAATAGTAGATAGTGGAGCTTCTAATGCAAGATACTCATATTTACCATTTCCTAAATCAAAGATATATACATGAAGTGCAGAGTTTTCATTAGTATATGTTGCACTTACATGATATGCTGAATATTTATAAGGTTTACCGATAGTAACTAATTCAAAGACAATGTCAGTTACTCCACTTTCAGCTTTAATAGTATTTAATAGATTATTAGCACATTGTACTGGTGATAACCCATTTGGATTAAAAGCATAAAGTGTTACTATTGTTGAATTGTCTTTAGCATATTGGAATAAATTAGGATTATTTACATCAGTAAATTTTACCCAAGTACTTGGTACTGTAACATATCCATCTGTATCATTTCCTACAACCATTTCATTTGATTGTACTTCAATTGTATTAGTATTAGTGTTTGTATTAGCGTTTGAATTAGTATTTGATGTATTATTACCAGAATCATCTTTATTACTTAAAACAAAGAATAAAACTATCCCACCTGCAATAAGTGCTATTAATAAGATGATTATTGCTACTATTAAACCAGTATTACTTTTCTTTTGTGGTTGTTGATAATAATATCCATTATTGTTTTGTGGTTGATTGTAATTTACATTATTGTTATCCATCTCGTATCCTCCTATTATGATTATATCACAAAAGTATGAAAAATTATGGAAAAGCCTTATTAAAATTGATTTTCATTAGAAATAGTGATACTATTACATTTAGCGGTGGTTGAAATGAAATTATTGAACTTAGGATTAGATGTCGGTTCTACTACTGTTAAACTAGTTGTTATAGACAGTAATAAGAACATACTATATAAAGAATATAGAAGACATTTTTCTGATACAAAGAAAACAATCAGTGACTTACTAGAGGAAGTTATTAAGAAATATCCTAAAGAAAAATTCACTATTACTATGACGGGAAGTGGAGCGCTTGCGCTTGCTAAGTTTTTGAATGTAAATTTTGTTCAAGAAGTTATTGCATGTAAAAATGCAATTTTTGAGTATGCAAAAGGAGTAGATGTTTGCATAGAGCTTGGTGGAGAAGATGCTAAGATTATTTATTTCGACCATACAATAGAACAAAGAATGAATGGTACTTGTGCAGGAGGTACTGGATCTTTCTTGGACCAAATGGCTGTTTTATTAAATACAACTACTGAAGGACTTAATGAATATGCTAAGAAAGGTGAAACAATATATCCAATCGCATCAAGATGTGGTGTATTTGCTAAAACAGATATTCAACCATTATTAAATGAAGGAGCTAAGAAAGAAGATATAGCACTTTCAATAATGCAAGCTGTTGTTAACCAAACAATAAGTGGACTTGCATGTGGTAAACCTATTAAAGGAAACGTAATATTCTTAGGTGGACCATTAACATATTTATCTATGTTAAGAGAAAGATTTATAAAAACATTAAATCTTAAAGAAGAAGAAATTTATGCACCAAAAGATGCTAACTTATTTGTAGCAATAGGAAGTGCTCTTGATACAGAAGAAAAGAAAGTATTTACTAATAAAGAATTAGTTAAATTAAAAGAAAAGTTAAATAAGTTCACAGAGAGTGAATCTATAGATTTACCTGCATTATTTAGTAGTGAAAAAGAATATGCTAAATTTAAGAAAAGACATGCTAAAGCATCAGTTAAAAGAAGAGATTTAGATAAATATCATGGTGATATATTCTTAGGAATAGATGCTGGAAGTACAACTTGTAAGGTTGTAGCAATCAGTTCAAAAGGTGAGTTGTTATACGATAACTATAAGAGTAACAAAGGAACACCAGTAGATACAGTTAAAAACATGTTATTAGATTTCTATTCTAAATGTCCTAAAAACACAGTAATAAGACAATGTGGTTCTACTGGATATGGAGAATTATTAATAAAAACAGCATTCAATCTAGATATTAGTGAGATTGAGACAATGGCACACTTTGAAGCAGCTAGATACTTTTTAAAAGAAGTTGAAAGTATTATAGACATCGGTGGTCAAGATATGAAATATATTAAGATTAAAGATGGTTCAGTTAACTCTATAATGCTTAATGAAGCTTGCTCTAGTGGATGTGGTTCATTTATTGAAACACTTGCTAAAAGCCTTGAAATTAGTATTGATGATTTTGTTGATCTTGCAGTTAAGAGTAAGGCTCCAATCGATTTAGGTAGTCGTTGTACTGTATTTATGAATAGTAAGATTAAACAAACTCAAAAAGAAGGAAGACCTTTAGGAGATATCTTTGCAGGACTTTCTTACTCAGTAATTAGAAATGCTATTCAAAAAGTAATGAAAATAAGAGATATGGAAACTTTGGGATCTAAGATAGTTGTTCAAGGTGGTACATTCTTAAATGATGCTGTATTAAAAGCATTT
>CAMKPE010000011.1 GCA_946414595.1 uncultured Clostridium sp. | reverse complement strand
CAAATGGAGCGGATGATGGGAATCGGACCCACGTAGTTAGCTTGGAAGGCTAAGGTTCTACCATTGAACTACATCCGCATCAAAGTAGACATTTATAATTATATCAAATAGATTATAAATGTCAACACTTTTTTAAACTCAATTACTTTTTCTTTGTTGTTTTTTTAGTTGCTGGTTTTTTTGACTTTGTTGAAGTCTTTTTTTCATTAGTAGCTTTTGTTGTTGTTTTACTTTTTGCTTTTACTACTGGTGCTTTCTTTGTTTCTTTCTTAACTGGCTCATCTTCTTCATCAACATCGATTGCGAAAGCTCTATCTAATCTTTCTTCTTCTTTGCTTGATTTTCTAGCTAAGAATATTAATAATCCAATACCAACTACAACTACACCTAAAATAATTAATGTAACTGTATCGTTTGATTCTTCTTTTGTTTCATATGTTTCTGGTGCTGCACCTTCAAGACAGTCTGTTCCTCCTGCTTCGAAGCATCCTACAACATCTTTATCTCCTTGTGCATATGCTGTATCAATTACAGATTCTAGATTTTGACTATATGTTGCTGCTGCATATAAATCACTGATTACAACAAATGGTGTTCCAGTATATGTTGCATTTTCAAATCCTGCAGAATAGAATGCATTTGCAACATTAACACCTAATTCATAATCTTTTCCTTGTTCCCAGTCAACATGGTCAATATATAATTCCTTTCTAACTATTTCGAATTTCTCTCCATATCCATCTAAGCTTTCAAGATATTCAATTTCAGCTTCACAATATGGACATCCACCAGCTTCGAAAATGTATACTTTTACTTTTCCTTCAGCCTTTACAGTTAATGGTAATAATACCATTACTGCTACTATTAATGATAATAAAATCTTTTTAATCTTCATAACTTCCTCCTACCCTCTAAAAAATATTTTAGCATATTTTAATCTTGTATTACAAACATATTTACAATATTTCATCAAAATATCACATTATTGTTCTTTTGTGGATAACTTTTCTAATTCTACCCCGCTAATCATATTAAATTTTTTAGTAATCTTATCACTTGTTATTTGAACTTCTTCTACTTCTTTATTAACAGTTTGAATGCTCTTAGCAAGTTTATCCCATCTATCTTTGTACCTTTCAAATTCAACTCCGAGTTTATTTAACTCATCATGAATAATTGAAGTGTATTTATCTCTTTCAATATTTTTAATAATCATCTGAATTACAGTTAATGTAGACATTAATGTTGTTGGAGAAGTAATCCATACTTTTCTTTTATATGCATATTCTATTAGATCACTATGATAAGCATTAATTTCTGCAAATATAGCTTCTGCAGGTAAAAACATAATGGCTTGTTCTGTTGTAACATCCTTAATTATATATTTTTCACTAATTGCATCAATATGTTTTTTAACATCTGCTTTAAACTGTTTTTCATATCTTTCACGGATATCAACCGGTAATTTCTTATCAACCATCATTCTATAATTTTCAAGTGGGAATTTAGAATCAATAGCAATTGTACCTAAAGGTTGTGGTGCAAACAAAATTGAATCTGCTATTGTACCATTTGGTAATGTATATTGTAATTTATATATTTTATCATTTGCTTCACCAAATACACTTTTGAAAATGTGATTTAAATTTACTTCACCAAATATACCTCTTGATTTCTTATCAGTCAAAATACTTTCTAAAGAAACAATATCAGTAGATAATGATTCAATCTTCTTTTGTGCTTCATCAATCTTACTTAATCTTTCTAAAATATTAGTAAATGTTTTATTCGTTTTTTCAAAGTTTTGATCAAGTCTATCATTTACCTTATCGTTAATTTGATTTAATCTTTCTTCTATCTTTTTTTGTAATGCTTCAAAGTTAGTATTAATGTCTTTAGTTAAATCATTATTAAAATCATTAATCTCTTTATTGATATTAACTTCAAATCTTCCTAATCTTTCTGTCATATTTGCTTCATCCATTTTTTCTTTTTTGTTTGAAACAATTATGATTATGCAAAGAATAATTAATACTACTAATAGTGCAATTATTACGTATTCCATATACCCTCCTATCACATACTTATTATTATAATACAAGTGTAAAATTATTAAAAGAAAAGAAACAAAAAAAACAACTATGTTATAGTTGTTATCTCATTGAATTATTTTGCATTATTTCTAATACTTTGTCGAAGTTATCATCAGTTGCCATCACGTTCTTTTTTATTTCACCACATTTAGAACATTTATATATTATTTTATATTTATCTTTAGGCCCTTTTTCGATATCAATTGGTACAAGGGTTCCTTTACATGTTGCTTTCCTATCTCCAGGATTTATGTCAACATGTTTAGAAGACAAACAATAATTACAATGATCTCTTGCTGTGTAATTAAGCTTTGGTACTTTCTTGTGACATACATCACAAATAAACTCTTCATCTATCATTGTAAACTTTTTATCTTCCATACTATTTCCCTTCCTCGACAAAAAAATATTAACAACATTATTTTATTTTGTCAAATGATCATATAGTTTAAAAGCATTATATCCACCAATAATGTTCACAACATCATAGCCATTTTCAAGTAACTTGTTACAAACAAATTTACTATTAACACCATGTTCACAGTAAATATAGTATCTTTCATCTTTATTAAGATAATTACTCGTGTTCATAAGCAAAAAATTCATAGGTATATTTTTAGCATTTGGAATACACCCAATATTAAATCTATAATTATCTCTAATATCAATAATATTTATATCATTCAATCTATTAATAATATTCTCAATAGAAACTTCTATCATAATACCTCTTTTCATGGTATTATATGAAAAATAATTAATAAAGTGAAAAACAAAGCCTATTGCTTTGTTTTCTTAAATTCTAAATATTCGTCAAATGAACATTTTTTATCAATTATTGTTCCATCATCATTGAACTCAATTATTCTATTTGCAACTGTCTCTACAAATTGATGATCGTGAGATGCAAATAATAGTTCACTGTTATATTTTATTAATCCATTATTAAGTGCAGTTATGCTTTCAAGATCCAAATGGTTTGTTGGTTCGTCTAATATTAAGAAGTTAGATGCCTCCAACATACATTTAGACAACATACATCTTGCTTTTTCTCCTCCAGATAATACATTAACATTTTTAAAAACTTCTTCACCAGAGAAAAGCATTCTTCCTAAGAAACCTCTTAATACTGTTTCATCATCTATATTATAGAAATGTCCGATCCATTTAACTATCGATTCATCTCCAGTAAAGTAACTAGAGTTATCTTGTGGAAAATATGATTTTGTAATTGTATTTCCCCATTCAATTGATCCAGAATCGTATTTCATTTCACCCATTAATATTTTAAATAATGTTGTCTTTGCTATATTATTTGTACCAACGAATGCTATCTTATCTCCTTTTTCAACAATAAATGAAACATTATCAATTATCTTTTTACCATCTATTGTTTTTGATAATTTCTTAACTGTTAATATTTGTTTTCCAGATTCTTTATTTGGTTTAAATTCAATAAAAGGATATTTTCTTGAAGAAGGAACAATCTCATCAAGTTCAATTTTTTCAAGCATTTTCTTTCTTGAAGTTGCTTGTTTACTCTTTGATGCATTAGCAGAGAATCTAGCAATAAATGCCTGTAACTCTTTTATCTTCTCTTCTTTCTTTCTATTAGATTCCTTCATTTGTTTTAATGCTAACTGACTTGATTCATACCAGAAGTCATAGTTACCAATATATAATTTAATTTTTCCAAAATCTATATCTGCAATATGTGTACAAACTTTATTTAAAAAATGTCTATCATGGGATACAACTATTACTGTATTTTCAAATTCAATTAAGAATTCTTCTAACCAATTGATTGCATCCAAGTCAAGGTTGTTTGTAGGCTCATCCAACAAAAGAATATCTGGATTTCCAAATAATGCTTGAGCAAGAAGTACTTTAACTTTTTGGTTATTTGGTATATCTTTCATTAAAGCATAGTGATTACTTTCTTCAACACCTAAGTTATTTAATAATTCACACGCTTCACTTTCAGCACTCCATCCATCAAGTTCTGCAAAAGCTGCTTCTAATTCACCTAATTTAATTCCATCTTCATCTGTGAAATCAGTTTTAGCATACATTTTTTCTTTTTCTTTCATTATTTCAAATAATTTTGTATTACCCATAATAACTGTTTCAACAGGTGTAAATTCATCATATGCATAATGATCTTGTTTTAAAACTGCAAGTCTTTCACCTTTTGTTATTTCTATATCACCATGTGTAGTTTCTATTTCACCTGATAATAATTTAAGAAAAGTTGATTTACCTGCTCCATTTGCTCCAATTAAACCATAGCAATTACCCTTTGTAAATTTTAGGTTAACATCTTCGAAAAGTGTTCTTTTCCCAAATTTTAATGTTACATTATTAACTTGTATCATATAATCACCTCAAAATTACGCTTCTCTAAAAGATTCGTACCATTTTCTCAATTCATCAAGACCATCGCCACCAAGATCCTTTAGATATTCCCAAGTAATCCCTAGTGCTGATTTTATTTTTTGGAAGTTTTCTCTAGCACTTTCACATAGTTCTTTATTATTATCACAAATTCTTGATGTAGTCTTGTAATACAATTCAACTGCCTTAATTTTAACTTTACTATAAATATCCTTAGCAGTTGTTGTTATTTTTTCTTTATACCCTGGAAAGTATTTATCAATTTTGCTATCCAAATATAATGCTGCTTGTATAACTTTAAGCTTAGCACTCTCTTTTAAATCACTAAAAGTCTTTCCTTTTATAGGTTTGTTATAGAATAAGAAATCAACTACTTTAACAAATCCACTTTTTATAACGTTTTTATCTTTTGAATTACTTAATCTTTCAAAGTACACGTCAACGTCTTCATCTTCTTTAATTTCATCTTCACTTACGTAAACTTCTTCACCATTATCTTTTAATTTACTATCGTTCTTATTATTAATTATTAATACAATTGATAAAGTTACAATTGTTCCTAATATCAAACCAACTAAAAGATATATTATTGAATCTAAACTAATATTTTTCATTCTAACACTCCATTTGTCTCGCATATTGTATCATATTTTTATAAAAAATACTAGGTTCCTATTATTATTTATGACAAAATGTGATATTATTTTTATGGAGTGATATTATGAAAAAAAGAAATCTAATTTTATTACTATTTTTTATTCTTTTATTTATATATGAGGAATTGATTTTTCACCTTTTTGTATTCGACACGATTACTTTTAATTTTATATATGTAATATTATTCTCAATTCCATTTGGAGTAGTAGCTTTTCTTTTGTCGAACATATGGAATAAGCTTGCAAATATTATTCTGTCGTATGTGTTTGTTGTAGCAGTATTAGTGCTTTTCATTTCAAATTTGATTTACTATAAAGTATACCTTTCTGTTATTTCAATCTATTCGATGATTAATGGTGGCCAAGCATTTGAGTTCATGGGTAAAATCTTATCAGTAGCATTTGAAAACTGGTATGTAATATTATTTATGATCTTACCTTTAATTGCATTTATTGTTTTACATGTTTTAAAGAAATTTAATTTTGAAAAAGCAACATGGGCATCAAAAGGTATTCTTTTGGTAGCAACTGCTTTAGTTTATATATTCACTATTCTAATGATTACTTTTGCTTCTTCTAAAGAAGTATATTCAAATAAAAACTTATATTACAATATTCATTCACCGCTTCTTACTGTTGATAAGTTTGGTCTTGTCACAATGTTTAGACTTGATATTCAAAGATCATTATTTGGATTTTCAGAAAAAGATATTGATATATCACTTGATGATTTAAGTACAAGTGTTTCAGAAGTTGGTTATGCTGAAGAAGTTAAGTTTAATAATTTTGAAATTGATTGGAATAAATTAATAGAGAATGAAAAAAATGAAACTATAAAATCAATGCATAAGTATTTCAGTACAATTACTCCTACTAAACAAAATAAATACACAGGTATATTTAAAGGAAAGAATTTGGTAGTATTTGTAGCAGAAGCTTTCTCACCAATGGCAATAGATAAAGACTTAACACCAAACTTATATAGACTATATAATGAAGGATTCCAATTTGATAATTTCTATACTCCACTATTCCCTGTATCAACAGCAGATGGTGAATATATTAGTGATACTTCATTAATACCAAAAGAAGGGGTTTGGAGTATTAAAAGAATAGACGGAAATTATATGCCATTCTCATATGCAAATGTATTTGAAGAGCAAGGATACAAAAGTAGAAGTTATCATAACAATACATATACTTATTACAATCGTGATACTTATTTAAAGACAATGGGTTATGATTCATATCTTGCTTGTTGGAATGGACTTGAAAAACGTATTAACTGTAGAATATGGCCACAAAGTGATTACCAAATGGTTAAGACAACAGTTGATGATTATATTAAAGATGAACATTTTATTACATATTACATGACAGTTAGTGGTCACTTAGAGTACACACCAAGTGATAATATGATGTCTAGTTGGAACTGGGATAAAGTTAAAAATTTGAAATACTCTACTGCAGCTAGAGCATATTTAGCAGCAAATATCGAATTTGATAAAGCAATTGGAGAATTAATTGATAGACTTGATAAAGAAGGAAAACTTGATGATACAGTTATCGTAATAAGTGGTGACCATTATCCATATGGATTAACTCTTGATGAAGTAAATGAATTATCATCATACAAAAAAGATAAAGACTTTGAAATGCATCATATGTCTTTCCTTGTATGGAATAGCGCTATGGAAGAACCTATAAAAGTAGAAAAATATGCAAGTAGCTTAGATATTTTACCAACAATTCTAAATCTATTCGGTATTGAATATGATTCAAGATTATTAATGGGAACTGATATTTTAAGTGATTCAATGCCACTTGTTATTTATTCAAATAGAAGTTTTATAACTGACAAGTGCAGATATAACGCATTAACAAAACAAATAATTCCACACGGTGATACAACTTGTACTCAAAAAGAAGTTGAATCAATTAACAACATTATTTATAACAAATATAAATTCTCTAGATTAATACTTGAAAATGACTATTATAGAAAACTATATCAAGCATTAGGATGGAAGATTAGAAAATAAAAAGAACTTAGAAATCTAAGTTCTTTTTTTATGTGTTTGTTAGAAGCTGTGTCCTCCTCCGCCTCCGGAAGAGCCACCTCCGCCTCCTCCACCGCCACCGCTGAATCCTCCTCCAGAAGATTCTGTGTGTGGATTATAAACTCTGTGTTCTCCAATTACTGTACCTTCAATAGTTCCTATTTCGAACTTTATGTTACAGTTATTTAATACTTCTTTATTGCTTGCTTTTCTAATTGTTGAACAGAATAATACAAATAAGAAGTTTAATGAGAATGCTGCTGTAATTGCAAATACCAAGTTACTTATATGTCTCATTGGTTCTGCAATCTTTCCACCTTCTAATAATGTTTTCATTTGTGATAAAGCTTCTTTTGCACATTCATAATAATGTTCATTAGTTGCATATGTATATACATTATCTGTTATTGATGTTGCTTTACGACCTGTTATTATTCTATAATTTGCACCATCAGAGAATATATATATTTTTCTATTATCCATATCAATTATTAGAACCGAACCACTTTGTGTTCCATATTTACTTTTATAATATTGACTTGCATAACTACTTGTTGATGTATAGTTAGACTTTAATGTTATTAAAATAATGTTTCCATACTTAGTAAGTTCAGTCATTTGATCTCTTAGTTTTTCTTCTTCATCACTAGTAAATAAATCTGCTTCATCAATTATTTCTAATGCATATTGTGTATCTTTATTTACATAATTACCAGTTGTTTCGACTGGTTCTTCATCTTCTTCAGTTCCTTCAGCATTGTCTTCTTCTTTATCGACAATTTCTGTTTGTTCACTTTCATCAACTAATTCAGTATCTTCTTCACCTTCAAGCGCATGTACTTTTGTTACTGCTGTTAATAAAAGTAATATTGCAAATAATTTAATTAGTTTTTTACTCATGTTCATCACCACCTCTTTTTTCTAATTGTGGTAATTTATTTGATACCAATAAATTATGTTCTTTAACTAGATCACGGAAAGCCCATGTTGTTAATGCAAATGAGATTATTGCTGCGCCATAATAATAGTAGTCATGAACCGGATTAGCTGCTAGTACTAAAAATCCAATTATTACTGCAATTATTTGTTTATATAGATATTTAGTAATCTTTTCCATAAATGGATATTTAGCTTTCTTTTTTGTTCTATCTTTGTTAGCAGATAATGTGAATTTAATTGCATTAACTTCTTTCTTCTCTGTTATTACTGCATCTTTTTTATCTTCATTTTTAGATTCTTCTTTTTCTTTCTCTTGTGCTGCTTTCTTTTCATTTGCTGACACGAATCCTTTGTCATCTGTATGATGTTCTTTTTCATATACTTTATTTAATTGTGAATTAGAAATAATCATACTAATTAGTGAAAATGCTATTGCTATTCCTACTACTACACTTGGTATTAAGAATAATGACAATTCAAATAATAAGAAAACTGGTATTGTTAATATAATTGAAGCTATTATGTATTTCTTGAAATCAATTGGTAAGTCCATTGCAACTTTACCAGTTTGACCATTTATAACTGCATAATGCACATGTTGTTCATCTTTATCTCTTATTGCTAAGAAATATATTGGGAACATCCCCATTTTCCTTTCAGTAATATCTAAGTTTGCTACTGGAGAAGAACATCCATATTTTCTAAATTCTCTTCTTTGACTTAGATAACTAGTTGTATTATTACGTACTATACTAGTTACTTCTCCATCATAAATGTTATTTGTTACATCTTTTGTATCTGCATAGAACCCTGTTAAATAGTTAGCGTTAAATGGTTCCATTTCTTTATGATTAAATGGAATTGCTTGACTATATTGATCATAGAACTTTGAAACCAAATCATAAGAGATTCCACTATATTCAGCATCTATATCTGCATCTATTCTATAATCATCATAATAATCATAGTCACCACGACGTTTTTTAAATTTGCTTCCTTTATTTTCAATATTACCTTTTTTACCTAATGTATAAATACAGTAAGGCATATATATTCCTCTAAATTTGCTTACAACTATTTCAGATTTCATATAGTTAGGTGCAAAAATGGCTTTTGATAATTTCTTTTTATAATTATTTATACATTCATCTTTGTTTTTCTTAAATGGAATAATGTAATCAGGCATATTGGTTTTCATCATTTTTGACTCAATCATTGCCTGTGATCCACAATAACTACAGAATGTAATTGCTGTTTCATCAAATGTTAAAAGTTTAGCTCCACATTGAGAGCAAGTATAACTTTTTCCTTCAATGACACGATCAGGATCATAATCATCCATTTCTCCAGCTTTTTTAACTGTTGTGTTTAATTCTTTTGGATTAAACTTTGACCCACAATACTCACAAGTGACTGATTGTGAATCAACATCATATTTTAATTCCGCACTACAATTTGGACATTTTATCATAATATCACCATACTCATTTTATCAAAAAATTAGAATAAAAAATAGACATAAATTAAAAGAAAAGATATTTTACGTAAAAAAAACTCTAACTATGTTAGAGTTTATTCTATCTTTGATATTTCTTTAATTTTTTCTCCATCGTTATGATGAATTGTTATCTCTTCTCCTACCTTCAAGAATGGTAATCTTGCTTCATCCACTTTTATTGATGCTCTAAACTTTCTATTGTCAGATGATTCAATATAGTAGTATGTTGTACCATCAATCATTGTTGGAGTTATTGACTTAATTTTTATCTTTTCTGTTGTTAATACTTTTTGTGATGATATTCCACTATTTTTTAGATAATTGTCTTTTGCTTTTTCAATCCCTTCGTTAGCATCAGTAACAACTACTTTTTGATAGTTTTGTACATCTACGAAAGCATACATTTTAACAAGTCCAGCATTATCTTTTAATGACATCAAATATGTTGCTTTTCCATTTAAGTTAATTAACAATGGGAATGTCGCAGTGTAATGCATTTGTTGTACTTGACCTTCAGCACTTGCCATTGCAGAGAACTCTTCTGCTCCTGGTATTAAGTAATAATTTGTTTCTTTTGTTCTCATATTTGTAAGAATAAATCCCAAGTTAGATTCATCACTTGCAACTGATGTAATACCTGTATATAAGTAAACATCATCATCTTGAATTAAATAGTTATATCCTTCAGTTGTTGCTACAACATTCTTTTGTCCAAACATACTATTTAAGAAACCACCATTATATTTTCCCCAGTCATTAACTTGTTCCATTATAAGGTCAGCACTATAAACATGGTCTACCCAAGTTGGTACTTCTTCTACTGAATATTTTTTAGAATCACCTGTAATAGGATCTAAAATAACTACACCATTGATTTCTTCTTTTAGCCCAACTCCACTATATTTAATTGTTGGAACTACCCAATATGGATTACCATCATTATCTAATTCAAAGTTTTCATCTCCAAATATTTCTGTTGGATAATCAAATCTCAATTTACGATATAAGTTTTCATTAAACATTGCAGATGGCATATATTTCATACCTTTTTCTAGCCTTACTAGTTCTGCTTTACCAGTAACTGAATCAACAATGATATAACCAGTAATACCAGTACCTCTATTAGTAAAGTACTTAATCATACCAGCATATTCAAGTGGTGTTACTCTTACAATATTATTATTGTAGTTAATTTGAGTATATAAATCAGATACTCTATATTGTGATACTAAGTCAGTCATTTCTCCCATTACTCTATCACCAATCTTTTGTGTTGATGCTTTATCTAGTAATGGAACTTTGTTGAAATCAACTTCTCTTACTTCTTCTTCAAACTTTTTACCTTCTACAATTTTAATTCTGTTAGCGTAGCCTTTAGAATTAAACATTGGAGAAAGGACTATATTAACAAGTAAGATTAATACAAAGATTCCTGGGATTACTCCTATCATAATCTTATATGTCTTAGATAATTTAATAGATTTTATATCACCCTTTAATGAAGCGTATCCCACGAATGATACAAAGCTTAGCATTAAGTACACGATATATATAAATATGATATATATCCAGAAATCCATTGTACGGAAGTTTAATGGTGGTAAAAATATGTAGAACGTTATAAATGCTAATGCTAATGTAATTAAAATGTTAATGATATGTCTTTTGTTAATTTTTTTCATAGTTTCACCTTCTTACTTTATTTTCTTTCTTTTACTTCCAAATTCATATCTTTTATAACTATAATTTGTAAATCTATCTGTTTTTATTTTTGGTCTTCGAGCATATAGCCTTCCCAACAAAAAAATCATAGGGATAAGAATCGCAATGAACAAATATGAATCGCCCATCGAAGATTCATATAAACCATCATTATTTGAATGTATTACATTATATAGGAAAATTGTTAGTATTATAAAAAATAATATGAAACCAATAACACGTCTTCTAAACTTCATTCTTTCAGATGTAACATCAATCTTAATTCCTGGAATATTATAAATAAATCCATTAGCAGTTTTTATTATATACACAGGTATCAATGTTGTAAATGGATCTATATTTAAATTTGAAATAAAGAAATTCTTAGAATATATTTTTGTAATAGATCTAGACATTTTGAATTTGCAATATGCATTTAGTTCTCTTTCTATTTTTGCTCTTATTTCATCAGAAGATAATAATTCAGTATACTCAATAGAAACATCTTTTAATAATATTGGATCAAAATCTAACCTTTCTTGATTTCTAAGTTCATTCTCATAATAAATTTCATTTACTTTACTTTTTCCAAATAATATATTTTCTTTAACAATCCCATCTAATAAGTCTTCCGAATTATGATATGTTGTATCTCCATCAGAATCAGTTTCACAGTATTCGAAAAACATTAAATAATCGAAATCAAAGCTGCAAAATCTTACTGGAACATATACTTTCTTTGCATCGATTATTTTATCGCGTAATAGATATCCAAAGTTTTGAATTGCTTCTTCTTTATCTATTGTAAATGGAATTATTTTTTTGATATTTAAATCACTTATTTCTTTAGTTGTGATTGCAATGTTATTTCCACAATATAAGCATGTTGTAAATGTTGCTTCATCGTTTAATAATAACTCTGCTCCACATGAATTACATACATACGCTTTCATTTGTTCACCTTTATAAATTGTGCACTTTTAAAAGATCTTACATTAATAATCTTTACGTAATTAGAATTATTAATTATTTGATCAAAATAATCTTCTTTATTCATTTTTATGGCTTTCTCATAATAATTATATTTATTATGGTAAACAAAGTTAATTATCAACAATATTACTGCCAATATGAAATCTGCTATACACACTTTCTTTGCAAAGTTTGATGTTTTTGGATCTTGAACTGATGCTCCAATCGTATCAGAAATTGCATAGAAAAATATAAATAATAAAATAACAAATGTCTTTGGTGATATAGAAGAAAGAAAGTATGACAATTTAGCTTTCTTTCTAGCGTTAGGAACACTTGGTAATTCAATAATCGTTCTATCTTGTACTGTAGCATTGAAAATATTCTTTTTATATTTACAGATTTTTCTATTACCATACACATAATGGCGATATACTGTACCATCAACTGTACTTTCACTAACATACATTGGGATAAATATACCATCACTTATTTTAAAGTTTTTTTCAATTGTTAATGATTGAATGTCATTAACTTTATTCTTTCTTGCAAAAGATTTTATACATTCATTAACTATATCTTGCTCATAATTAAAATCATTTAAGTTATTTATATCGTCTGCATGAAGAATAATTGAACTACTAGTATTATTATCTTTATTTTCATTTAAAGTCATAATGTCAGTTATTCCAATATTACCTACTTCATACATAAATCTATAATCTTCATATTCTATGTTTGGAATTAACAAGTTTACAAAGAAAAATTTTTCACTAATGTTATCGTATGATATTTTTACAAACCCATTATATAAATCGCAATTGAAATATTGAAGTTTTAAATCATAGTTAAATAATTGTTGATCATATTTCTTTGCTTCTTTTCTTAATTCAATCTCTGCTTCTGTTTTTGTTAATGTTAAATCAATAACACCAGATACAACAAGAGGCTTTTTTCCTTCAGCAGTAAATGCACCACACTTTGAACAATTAGCACCATTTTCTTCTGAACTTATAACTCTATGATTACAAGATGCACAATGATAACAATATAATGTTATTGGTTCATTGTTATATTGTGGCAATGTTTCTTCTTTTTCCGTTTTAAACAAAGCATCATATTGATTACCACAATACTCACAATGCCACTTGTTGTCTATGTAACTGGTTTTACCACCACAGTTAGGACATTTGTATACAAATGTTTCCATAGAACACCTTCTTTACTATTGTTTTTTTCTTCCTTTTTTAAGTTTTCTTAAAGCATAAACAAGTGAGTTCTTTGGTCCAGTTGTTAATATACCTTTTTTAGTTTGACCTAAACTTGATTTTTTAATAATTTCTGTTAAATACTCTTCAATTGATTTTCTTATTTCTTCAATATGCTCCATATCAAGTTTACCTTCAGTATTTTCCATAATTTTGTTTTTTAAATCATCAGGTAAAAACTTAATATACTTTAAAGTTTCTTTATAATCAATTGTTATATGTTCATCTTTAGATACTTTTATTAAATCTGATTTATCTCTAAACTCTTTATTAAAGTGTTCTTTACTTCCACTTGCAAGTTTTTTAATCTTATTAGGATCCTCTGCTTTAAAACTTTTTCTAGAATCCCCCATATAAGATAATGAACAGATTTGTTCATATAAATCTAAAAGTGTTGGATCTTCTTTCTTTAAAAGTAAAAGTGCAATTGTCATAGCATTCTTTTTATTTATTTCGTTTGCTTTTTCAATTTCTTCATCTACTTGAGCAGTAAACATCTCTTTTTGGAATCTTCCTGCTATATAGAATGTTTTCCAATTTAATAAATCATCTAAAACATCCTTCTTTTCAATAACACCCATTTTATATGTATCTTCACCATAGTTAATATCTGTTGTGTAACAAATACCAGCAGCTTTTTTTAAACTTTTACTTTTAGCGTGTTTAAAATAAAGTCTTGGAGTAAACTTATACATATATCTATTCATTTTTAAGTTTTCTTCATAAAACTTTTTGATGTCGTTTACTATTACTATTAAATCTACTTGTTTCTTTTCATTTTCCTTGTATCCGCTTTGATAAGCTATACTTGAACCATATGCTTTAACAGATACTGTTTCAGGTAATGTTTTAATAAAGTTTGTTATTCTTACTCTAATGTCATTTTTTCCCATAATACCACCTACTTATTATTGTAATAGAATCCATCCACTAACCATTTATCATCCTTTTTAACTAATGACAAGTTTTTAACTATTGCATAATATGTTAACATATCATCTTCTAATTTATAAGTAGTAATTGTTATTTCACTTGCTATAGATCCTTTTAATACTTGTGTTGTTCCAATTGTAATAGTATTTCCTTTATATCTATTATCTTCAGGGATTTCTTTTAATAGATATACTTTTCCTTCATCCTTTATTATAAAGTTCTTACCATCAAAAGTAGTTTCTTCTAATTCTTTAATACCGTTTTCAGTAAACATTGCTTTGACTACTTCATCATAGTTTAGTACTACATAATAATCTTCATATTCATTAGGCTCTTCTGTTGGTTCAGTTTTCTTTTCAGGGTCTTCAGTTTCTTCCTTTGGTTCTTCTTTATTTTTTTCTTCGTTTTCTTCAGTTTTCTCTTCAATCTTTGGCTCTTCTTTTTTAGTCTCTTCTACTTTAAAAACTGAAGTTGGATCTTCGTATATATCAATTATTTTTAATGTTGTTTCATTTGCTAGTGCTACCGCTTCATCTTGTGATATTACGTCACTAGAATTTTTAACATACCCTTGATTTTTGTTTTGAGTAATATATAATACCGCTCCTATTAAAACAAATACTGCGCCAGCTATCATAAGTATTGTACTATTCTTTAACTTTTTCATAAGCCACCTCTATAATAATTATATATTATTAAGGTTATTATTTAAAGTTTTTTTGGTCTAAAGATATTATTTTTATTTTATATTTAAACTCTTTAATTAATTCTTTAACAAATATAGATTCTCTATTTCTTCTTGTTAATATAAACACCTTTTCTCTTGCTCTTGTTAATGCAACATAAAAGAGTCTTCTTTCACTTTCTAAGTTATCTTCATCTTTAATGTATCTTAATACTCTATTATCATTTATCTTATTAGGAAACCCTAAAGTATCATCTATTACATTAAGAATTATTACATTATTTTCTTCAAGGCCTTTTGATTTATGAACAGTAAGAAATCTCACACTCTTATCTTGAGTAAGATCTTCATAATTACCTTCTATATCTTTATTATTTCTTCCAAGAATCATAACATTATCTATGTCTTTAAAAAGATATTCTAAAGCCTCTCTATCACTATTTGAATATACAATTGTAATAGCATTATCAATATATTTATTAGTCTTTAATCTTTTATTTATTTGATTTTTATTCTTCATAACAAATCTTTTAGATATCTGTACAATATCGTTAGGATTCCTATATGTGTATTTAAGTTTTACTATTTTAGAATTAGGAAAGTATTTTTTATATTTTGTAAATAGCGATAAATTGCATCCAGTGAAAGCATAAATTGATTGGTAGTCATCTCCTACTGAAGTTAAATGTATTTTGAATTTATCCACAAGTGCTTTAATAAGTCTATATTTACAAATTGATGTATCTTGATATTCATCAATTATGATGTACTTATATGGAAAGTATTCCAAATCTTCAACTTTCTTAAAAGATAAATTAATCATGTCATCAAAATCTATCTTTTGTTCACTATTAAGTTCTTCTTTATATATTAAATAAACTTTTAATATTAAAACTAGATATAACTTATCATCTATATAAATATTTCTATCATTTATTAATTTATATAAAAAAGCTTCTTCAAGATTTAATGATTTCATATGCATTATAAAAGTAATAATAGTCTGCTTAAGATTATTTCTATTTTCTATATATTCAAGTATCTTATAAATATTATCATGGTAAATAATTGATTCAAAGAATTCTCCTGTTATGTATTCTAATAAATCTTGGGAAGCAATATTAAAAGTGTTATTAAGTATTCTTAATGCTAGTTTATGAAATGTCATTACATCTACATTTATAAGATTATTAATTAAAGTGTTCTTAATTGAATTAACTGTTTCATTAGTAAATGATATACATAATATTTCTCTTTCTTTAACATTGTTATCCAAAAGGTATTTAATTCTAGCTGCAATAGTAAGAGTCTTACCACTACCTGCTCCTGCAATTATCAAATAATTATCCTTTTTACATAGCACTGCTTTTGTTTGATACTTATCTAAAGTCTTGTTATTAAATGTAATATTTTTTGTAAATAAAAAAGTGTTCATATAATTATTATTGAACACTTTTATCAAATTTCCTTAGTTTATTTTATTTAAGTTTCTTTTCTGGGTTTTGTTGTTCAGACATACGAACATATTTACCTGCTTTTATTTCTTTGTTGACTCTTGGGTTGATATCAAGTTCTATTATAGAGTCACATAATTTGTATAAATAAAAGTTAGTAATTATATCGTATTTAGAGTCATCGTCTCTTTCACCAGCACTTCTTGGTCTTAAAGCTTCTTTTAATGCTAGTTGATACTCTTTTTTCTCTTCCAATTTAATATATACAGGAGGAAGTCCTGCCATAATAAATAATTTATTAGCAAAACATCTTGTTGTTCTCTTATTACCATCGTTAAATGGATGAGTTTTAATTATTTGACATTCTACTTTCATAACTTCTCTAACAAAGTCTTTTAATGCAGAATAGTCATTTGAATATTTCATTTGGTATGCGAATACCTTTAAAGCTTCAACAGGTTCTCTTAAGTCACTTAATCTTCTTGTAATTTCTCCTGGTTCACAAAGATCTATAGGAATACCTTCTAATACTGCTGGACAGTTTCTTACTGTACCACCAAATTCTGGATGCGGACATTTTGAAAATAATTTTTGGTGAAATTGGAAAAGTGTGTAAATACAAAAGTTTTCTTCAGGAAAATCACACATATATTCATACATTTCCCCAAGTCCTTTTTTCATTGCAACATCATGTACATCTTCAACCAAAGATTCATTTTTGATATATGATCTTATGAATGCTCTATTAAACTCATCTATTTCTAGACGTTCAATGTCTCCTGAATAGTACTTATCTAAAAGTGATAATGGTACTATTGCATCCATAGAATATAATACTTTCTTTTGTTTTCTATAAACAAATCCTAAAAAACTGTTAACAATGTCTGTTTCTTTTTTAACGTCATCTATTGTCTTTAAAAAGTCATCTGCCATCATAACCACCCCATTTATTGCTAGCTATTATATCACTTTTTGCGATTTTTGTCAATTTTAGCACTCTCACTTGACAAGTGCTAATTAAGTGATATAATGTATCTAGAAACGGAGTGATTTGTATGAATGAACAAAATCCATATCAAGAAAATCTAGAAAATGTGTTAGAAAAATACGGTCGTGACATCGTGCAAGCTGTTAAAGATGGCAAGATTGATCCAGTTATTGGACGTGACGATGAAATAAGAAGTATTACTAGAATTCTATCTAGAAAAACTAAAAACAATCCTGTTTTAATTGGTGAAGCAGGTGTTGGTAAAACAGCAATTGTCGAAGGACTTGCTCAAAGAATTGTTAAAGGTGATGTTCCAAATAGTCTTAAGAACAAAACAATTTGGGAATTAGACATGGGAGCATTAGTCGCTGGTGCCAAGTATCGTGGCGAATTTGAGGAAAGACTTAAAGCAGTTTTAAAAGAAGTTAAAGATTCAAATGGTGAAATTATTATGTTCATCGATGAAATTCATATGATTGTTGGAAGCGGTAATGATGGGGCTATGGATGCAGGTAATATGTTAAAACCTATGCTTGCTCGTGGTGAAATACATTGTGTTGGTGCTACTACTTTAAACGAATATAGAAAATATATTGAAAAAGATTCAGCACTTGAAAGACGTTTCCAAAAAGTATTAGTTAGTGAACCAACTGTACTTGATACAATTACTATTCTAAGAGGACTTAAAGAAAGATTTGAAGTATACCATGGAGTAAATATTAAAGACAAAGCATTAGTGGCTGCAGCTACTCTATCAAATCGTTATATTACAAATCGTTTCTTACCTGATAAAGCAATTGACTTAGTTGATGAAGCATGTGCCACTGTAAAAGTTCAAATGGAATCTGTTCCTACTGAACTTGATACATTAACAAGAAAGATAATGCAACTTGAAGTTGAAAAACATGCTCTTACTAAAGAAAAAGATGAGTTCTCAAGTCATAGAAAAGAAGAATTGGATACTGAAATAGCAAAATTAAAAGAAAAAGAATCCAAACTTAGAAGTGACTGGGAAAGTGAAAAAGAAATTAATAACAAGATTAGTAAGAAAAAGGAAGAAATTGAGAAAAAGAAACGTGAGTTAGAATATGCAGAAGACAATTATGATCTTGAAAATGCTGCTATTTTAAAACATGGTACTATTCCACAATTAGAAAAAGAATTAAAAGAATTACAATTACAAAATAAAAATGAAATATTAAGTGATACTATCGATGAAGAAAATATCGCTGAGATTATTTCTAAATGGACTAATATTCCAGTAAGTAAGCTTGTTAATGAAGAAAAAGATAAACTTTTACATTTACAAGATAATATGAAGAAACGTGTTATGGGTCAAGATAATGCTATCGAGCTTGTTAGTGATGCAATTATCCGTGCAAGAAGTGGTATTAAAGATCCTAATAGACCAATTGGTTCTTTCATATTCTTAGGACCTACTGGTGTTGGTAAAACTGAAGTAGCTAGAACATTAGCATACGAGTTATTTGATGATGAAAGACATATGATAAGAATTGATATGTCTGAATATATGGAAAGTCATTCAGTAGCAAGACTAATTGGATCACCTCCAGGTTATGTTGGTTATGATGATGGTGGTCAACTTACTGAAGCAGTAAGACGTAATCCTTACAGTATTGTTCTATTTGATGAAATAGAAAAAGCACATAAAGACGTATTTAATATTCTATTACAAATTCTTGATGATGGTAGAATCACTGATTCTCAAGGAAGAACAGTAGATTTTAAAAATACAATTATAATAATGACATCTAACCTAGGTAGCGAATACATTCTTGATAACAATGTAGATGCCAAAAACTTAGTTATGAGTGAATTAAGAGCAACATTCAAGCCAGAGTTCTTAAATAGAATTGATGAAATAATCATATTTGATTCATTGAAGAAAGATACTATTTATCAAATTCTTGATAAGATTATTTCTGATATTAATAATAGACTTGATGACAAGAAGATTGTTATTTCTTTAACTAATAATGCTAAAGATTATGTTGTGGAAAACTCTTATGATGAAAAATATGGAGCAAGACCTATTAAGAGATTTATCTCAAGAAATATAGAAACACTTCTTGCTAAAGCAATCATCAATGGAGATATAGAATATAATTCACAAGTAGTTATTGATGTTAAAGATGACAATTTATACATAAAAAAATAGTGGTTAATCCACTATTTTTATTTTGTCTATAATTTCTTGATGTTCTTTACTATTTAAATATTCTTTTGGTAAATATTCTTCAAACTCTTTTTCAAGATATTCATACTTTAGTTTTAATATTTTTCTTACTGATTCATCTATTCTTTCTTCATCAATGTCTCCCCTTGCAATAGCATTTTTAATAGATGCTAAACATTTTCTTGAGGAAGATGGCATTAGTAAGATATCAACTCCTGCTTCTACTGCCTTACCGCATATTTCATCACTAGAATAATAATTAGTAAGTGCTCCCATATTAAGTCCATCAGTAATAACTAATCCATCGTAACCTAATTCACCTTTTAGAAAATCAGTTACCATTTTTTTGGATAATGATGCTGGTGTGTTATCACCTGTTATGCTTGGTACTGCAAGATGTCCAACCATAATAACTTTAGCATCATTTTTTATTACTTGTTCAAATGGATATAAATCTAAGTCATATAATTCTTGTCTTGATTTGTTAACAACTGGTAGTGCATAATGTGAATCAGTTGCTGTATTACCATGTCCTGGGAAATGCTTGTAAACTGGTATTACTCCATTTTCTTCTAAACCACTAGCAAGTGCAATACCATGACAAGAAACAAGTTCTTTATCATTTCCAAAAGAACGTTTTCCTATTACTTTATTATTTGGATTAGAATAAACATCTATTACTGGTGCAAAGTCCATATTTATTCCAAATACTCTTAACTCTTCTGCAAGTAGTTTACCTACTTCTTTAGTTAATGCAACATCATCTTTAAGACCCAAATCATACATATAAGGAACGTTAGTTATATCATCACCTTTAAGATAATATAATCTTTGAACATTTCCTCCTTCTTCATCAATTGACATAAACATTGGTATCTTAGCAGTTGCTTTAACTTCTTTAATAAACTTAAGTGTATTTTCATAATCAGATACGTTTTCTGCAAATAAAATGAATCCACCTGGTTGTACATCTTCTAAAGCACTTTTAAGAGTACTATCCATACTTGTTGAATTATAGAATACAATCATCATCTGCCCTATTTTTTCATCAAGTGTCATTTCATTTAACTTTTCTTCTACTTTCCTATCAATACCAGTTAAATCGTCTATATTTTTTTCTTTCTTGTCTTTACTAGATGAACATGCTACTAAAAATAATAATACGAATAATGTTATTAAGATTTTATTTCTTTTCATTTTTATCCCCTTCATATGGATTTACATGTACCATACAGTGTTTCACATCAGGAAACTTAGCTTCTATCTTATCATGAACTTTCTCTGCAATCAAATGTGTTTCTTTTAATGTCTTATCTCCATCTGCTGCTATTTCTACATCAACATATATTTTTGATCCAAAAATTCTAGTTTTTAAATCATCTATTCCTAATACACCTTTTTCTTTTATTATTACATTTCTTATTTTTTCTATAGTTTCTTCATCACAAGATTTATCAACAAGTTTGTCTGTTGCATCAAAGAATATTTCTATTGCTACTTTGCAAATTAGAATTGCTATTATTATACTTGCAATTGAATCACATATTTTATAACCTGCAATTGATAGTGCAATACCTATTAAGGCTCCTATAGATGATAAAGCATCACTTCTATGATGCCAAGCATCTGCTTTTAATGCATCTGATTTAATTTTCTTTGCAGCTCTTATTGTATACTGATACATTAATTCTTTTCCAATTATTGAAATAACTGCAGCAACAAGAGCTAAAACTCCTGGTGTAGTTAAGTCTTCATATGATCCATCAATAATTGTTTTAATACCAGCAAGCCCTATTTCAAATCCTGTTATAAAAAGTAACATGGCAAGAAGAACTGATGCGATACACTCAAATCTTTCATGACCATATCTATGTGAGTCATCATCTACTCTATTAGATATTCTTACACCAATTAGTGCAATTATTGTAGTAATGATATCTGATAATGTATGTATAGCATCACTAATCATTGCTTTACTGTTTGCAAAGAAACCTGCTAAAAACTTTATTATTGCAAGTATTGTATTAGATATAATTGTTACTACTGAAACTTTATTAGCTATTTTATTGTTGTCCATAATTCCTCCAGAAAATAAAAAGCATTTGAATTAACAAATGCTTGGATAATTAATTATCTATTAAAAACCATTTCTACTACTCGCTTAACATTCGTCTCATTGAATGGTTTTTCAAGTATTGCTTTTATTGGGTATTCTCTTGTTGTCTCTACAATTTTTGATGATTCAGTACCAGATATTATTGCAACATTAATTTTCTTAAAAAAGTCATTTGTTTTCATAAATTTAAGTACTTCATAACCATCTACATTAGGCATATTCAAATCAAGCAACATAGCTCTTATTGATGGTCCATTTACTGATAATTGATCAATTGCTTCTTGACCATCTTTTGCTATTAAGATTTCATATGTATTATTAAATATTTTAGAAATAAATCCAGATATTACATTAGAATCATCTACTACTAGTATTGCATTATTAGGATGAATATTATTTTCTTCTAATAATTCTATCTTTTCATAATCAAGTCCTAAATATTGTTTTACTAAATTAGTAATTCTATTTATTTCATTAATTAATTCATCATAATGATCATATATATAATACATATTATTGTTTTTACTTTCTTGTTCATGTTCTAAAGCCATATCTGCTAGTTTATCAAAACCAAAGTATTTAGCATCACTCTTAATTGAATGAACAAGTATAGCATAATTAGCCATATCAGCATATTGCTTATATTTATCTAACTTACTTAGTTTGTCTTCAACGTCATTTAAGAACTCATCTAAGTTGTCATTATAAGTAGCTATATCTCCGAATAATTCTAGACTCTTCTCTAGGTTTACCCCGTTTTCTATAAGTATATTTGTATCATACATATTTTATTCTCCTTATTCTATTTAAATTATAACACAATCAATTATTATTAAAAAGATTATTCTTAATATGTTTTATTAATTCATCGTAGTTTTCATAATCGTTCATTATTATAAATGTTTTTTCTTTTTCTACTTCATGAAGTTCCATCTTTGTTATTGTAAATCTTCCAATTGCTTCCCATTCATTTGCTTTTACAATAGCTTTCACAATTGTTTTATTAAGTCTTTTTTTAACTTTTAATACTTCTTTAATAACTCCTTGATCTACTCCCTCATACTTTTTAATGTCCTTATTCATATCTATCAAGTCATTTTCTTTAATCATATTTTTATATTCTTTATGAGTTAATAGTTTACCTGCTTTATCTTCATGCATTTCAATATAAGACAATTTACCTTTTTCAAGGAAGTATATTCTATCTCTATTTTCTAGAATATCATCAAGGATCAATGTAACTCCTACTATAGTAGCAATTATTAAAGATATTCTAATTGTATACCCCATATCTTTAGCTTGTGCAAGTAGACTTAAAAAGCCAGATGAGAAGATAAATACTATAGTCATAGATATTATTAATCTTATCCAGTCAATTTTATTAAAATAACTATTTTCTGCTTTACTACTTTTAAATACTTTCATATTACCTCTTTATGTTTTTAATAAATACATTTGTATCTAACATAATCATTCCTTTATCCATATATAATCTTCTTGCTGTTTCTCTTTTAGGATTAGATGTCAATTCTAATACATCTACTTCTTTAGATAATGCATATTTTTCCATTTCATCAAAGAATAATCTTCCAATACCTTTTCCTCTATAATTTTCATTTACACAAAAATAATCGACATGTGCCTTTTTTAGTTTCTCAACAGGATCAGTAAAGTTAGTTAACATTGCTACAACTAAAAGGACATTATCTTCTTTCATTCCTACAAAATTATAATTATCTTTTGTAAGTTCTATATCAGTTATATTTTTATTAAATGATTTATTAATTAATTCTATAACTTTATCTTTATCTAATTCATTTAATACTTCAAATGTCATAATTACCTCTTTATATTTAAATATTCTTTAACTGCTTCAATTGTATCAAGCACAACTGGTTTTTTAGTGCATGTATTTAAGCTTTCATTTAAGAAATCTAATATTTCATCTTCCTTAATATATTTTAACTCAAAACCACCTTTTATTTCATCTTTAGTTAAACTTATTTTATTTAAATCTGGTTTAATATTTCTTTTTACTTCAAAGTATCTTGCAACTGTTTTAGTATTAATTCCTTTTGCAGGATGATTTTTGTTGTAATAAATAATTGTTATTAAAGGCTTTCTATCTTCATGAGGAATATCTACTCCTAATTCTTCTTTTAGCTCTCTTACAAGGCATTCGTCATAAGATTCATCTTCTTCAAGATGTCCTCCAGGTAAATGATGATTTTTATTAACGCATGCTAATAAGATCTCATGTTTATCGTTAACAATAATTGCTTTAGCTCTTCTAACGATTCTTGAGACATCTTCATCTTGTAAGTTATCATTGTTATAAATTATACTCTTCATATTAATTACCTCTATATATAGAATACCATATATTTATTATTTATTAAATAAAAAAGGTGGTCATTTGACCACTCTTTTATTTAGTAATAATATCACAAATTAGATTTGTAATCTCTGTTGGATTATCTATTGGAAGACCTTCAATTAATCTTGCTTGAGCATATAATACTTTAGAATATTTTTTTAGTTCTTCTTTATCCTCTTTGTATAGTTTTTGAAGTTTTTCTACAATTGGATGGCTTTCATTAATTTCAAGTATTTTCTCTGCTTTTATTGTTTCATCAGTAGGCATAGCATTAATTACTTTTTCCATTTCTGTTGAAACATTACCTTCAGTAGTTAAACATACCGGATGGTTTTTAAGTTTCTTTGTAAATCTTATTTCTTTAACATCAAGGTCTTCTTTCATAATTGAGAACATATCTTTACTATCTTCGTTATGTTTTTCAAGTTCTTCTTTTTCTTCTTTAGTATCTAGATTAAATTCTTTACTTGATACATTAATGAATTTCTTCTTATCATATTCATTTAACATTTGTAATGCGAATTCATCAACATATTCAGTTAAGTATAATACTTCATATCCTTTTTCTTTTGCTTGATCTGTTTGTGGAAGTAAATCTATTTTATCTACTGTCTCACCGCAAGCGTAGTAGATACCATCTTGTCCTTCCTTCATTCTTTCAACATATTCTTTTAATGTAGTTAATTTCTTTTCTGTTGAAGAATAGAACATAATTAAATCTTTAAGTGTTTCATTATTTGCTCCAAAGCTGTTGTAAATACCAAACTTGATATTGATTCCAAATGTCTTAAAGAATTTCTCATAGTCTTCTCTTCTTTCTTCAAGCATTGATTCAAGTTCTTTTTTGATTTTTGTTTCTACACTTTTAGCAATTGTTTTAACTTGTGAATCTTGTTGTAACATTTCACGAGATATATTTAATGAAACATCTGGAGTATCAATTAAACCTCTTACAAAACTAAAGTAATCTGGTAATAAGTCTCCGCATTTTTCCATTATTAATACTCCATTTGAGTATAACTCTAAACCTTTTTCAAATTCTTTAGAATAGAAGTCATATGGTGCTTTAGCAGGAATATAAAGTAAAGCATTATAGCTGCATTTTCCTTCTACACTACTATGGATTGTTGCAAGTGGTTTTTCATAATCATAGAATTTATCCATATAAAATCTATCATAATCTTCTTCACTTACTTCGTTTTTATTTTTCTTCCATAGTGGAATCATACTGTTGATTGTTTCTTCGTGAGTATGAGTTTCTTTTTCTTTTGTTTCTTCATCTTCATGTTCATGAGTTAAATCCATTTTAATTGGGTATTTAATATAATCTGAATACTTTTTAATTAATCCTTCTACAGTAAATTCATCTGCGAACTTAGAATAATTTTCTTCATCAGTATCATCTTTTAAGTAAAGAGTGATTTCTGTTCCATAATCATCTTTTTCTGCTTCATCAATTGTATATCCATCTGCTCCACTTGATTTCCAAATGTGAGCCTTTTTATCTCCAAATTTCTTACTTAATACTTCTATTTTGTCACTTACCATAAATGCTGAATAGAATCCAACTCCAAATTGTCCAATACATTCTGTTTCTTTATTTTTATTTTCTTCTTTAAAAAGTAAAGTTCCTGATTGAGCAATTGTTCCTAAGTTATCCTCAAGTTCTTCTTCATTCATTCCTATACCATTATCTCTAATAGTAAGTGTTCTCTTATCTTTATCTACATCTACTTTAATATAGAAGTCATCTTTTTCTAGTTTTACTTTTCTATCTGTAAGTGACATATAATATAATTTATCAATAGCGTCACTTGCGTTAGATATCAATTCTCTTAAGAATATTTCCTTATTTGTATAGATTGAATTAATCATTAAATCTAGTAGTCTTTTTGATTCTGCTTTAAATTGTTTTTTCTTCATTTTGTCTTCCCTCTTTCTTACTACAAGTTTAATACTAGCACCATTTTTAGCACTTGTCAACCTTAAGTGCCAATTATAGAAAACAAAAAAAATTCGAACTTAATCGAATTTCTTTTATGCTACTTTTACAGCTGGTCTTGCGATAGGTGCTGCAACTTTTGAGTCACGTTTTCTTTTAAGACTTAATACTTTGTTTTTAGCATTTTCATACTTAGTTTTGATTGCATCTTTAACACCTTTACCGTTAATAAAGTTTCCTAAGAAAGTACCATCGTCTTTTGCTGATGCCGCTATCTTGTTACTAAATCTAGCATAGCTTGAACCGATTGCTACTAAAGCAAATGGTGCAAGTAAAACTGATAATACAGTTAAATGATTAACAGTTAATGATACTACTCCTACTGCTAAAGCTGCATGTGCTGCAAGGTTTAGAACTAGCTTAGCTCCTGTTTTGATGTTTTTTACAAAGTGACTATTACTTGTTTTTAGATTTCTAATTTTCATCTTTCTTTCCCCCTTTGACTTTCGCCAATTTTTTGTTTTCACTAAGTTTTAATGTACCATCTAAATATCTATCTCTTACTTCTTGGAAAGCAAGTGCTAACCATGGCATTTTTCTTTCCTTCATGTAATTGATGATATGTTGTTTACCTTCATCAGTTAATGTTATTCCATTAACAGTATATCTTGTCTCAGCTATTTCTTTTTCTGTTATTGTATGAGACTTGCTTGATAATAATTTATTGTTTAATGAATATTTAAGAACATCATATGTTTCTTGTGGTGCAAGTGCAAGTAAAATTGATTTAAATCTTTGATCTATAAATGGTGTCTTTCTAATATTGAAATCTTCTAATGTTTCTCTTGATGACATTTCATCATAGAATGGTAAGTTAACATAGAATTCAATTTTATCGAAATCCTCACCATCAGTAGTCTTTCCTGTTTTTACTCCACTAACAATGTTTCTAATTTTTCTTGAAACATCATCCATTCTTTGGATTTTATTTTCTTGTGCTCTTGCTTGATATCTATCAAATAAATCTTGATCTAATTCATTTACTACTGTAAGGAATCTATTAAAATCTACTTCTCTAATTCCTACAGCATTTAAGAAATCTTTTAAGTAAGGAGAATCTTTAAAGTTAATATAATCTTCTACAAAATTTGCTGCATATGGATAATCTTCAAAGAAATGATCTTCATCTAATGCTATTAGACGAGGAACTAATTCACATAATCCTACTTCTTCACATTTCTTAAAGAAACTACTAATTTCTTCTACTGCTGCAGCATATCCTGCTAAAGTTTCATCTTCAGCATACTCTAATAAATCTCCATTTGCTTCCATGAATTCTTTATGAGTTCTATAAACTTTCATCATTTCTGAAAGTTTTTGAACTGTTCCTTGATCACTATAAAATAGTTGCATCATTTTTTCAAGTTTTACTGCTCTTGAATAAACTTTCTCATTATTATTGTTTACCACACTTGGCCCGTTATTAATATAGTTTAATAACATTCTAATTTTCACGCTTTTCTTCTCTTGTTCCATTCCCTATCACCTTTTTCTTCATTTTTGGTTCATTGTAAACCACTAAATCATGTTGAGCACGTGTACATGCTACATAATATAAATATTTGTCTTCTTCTTCGTATTCGTTTTCCATGCTGTTGTAATTTATAACTGCATCAAACTCTAATCCTTTAGCCATATAAGTTGGTGCCACTAAGAAGTCTGGATTTATTTCTGATGCTGTTGTTATAACTGTTATATTATCTATTGATCCTTTTAATCCTTCGTATATAGCAGTTGCTTCTTTATTACTTTTTGTAATAATACAAATTCTTTCAAAACCTTTTTCTTTTAATGCAAGAATATCTTTTACAAGTTCAGTAAATAATTGTTCTTTACTAACTTCTTTAACTACTACTGGATTATCTTGACTTTCTCTTACTGGAATTACTTTCGTATCTCCAATAAACTTGCTTGCATATTCTATTATTTCTCTACTAGATCTATAAGCTTTATTTAATTCTACATATCTAGCAGTATCTCCTAATTCAGCTTTCATCTCTTCAAGAGACCCATACTTGAAATAAGGATTTATTGTTTGAGCAGCATCACCAAGTACTGTAATTGAAGCACCCCTAAATATTTTAGCAATCATCTCTATTTGTAATGGAGTATAATCTTGCGCTTCATCTATAACTAAGTGATGAACCATATTATTTTCTACATATCCAGTCATCTCATAATTTAAATATAACATTCCAATTAAATCCGGATATTCAATAGCTTCTTTTGTAACTTTATTTCCTTTTTTACCATATGCTTGTTTAAATTCTTCTGATTCTAAGAATTCATTATATACAGTTCTTGGATTAAAACTTGGTTTAACTAATGCTTTTTCAATTTTCATTCTTAATAAGTCTTTATCTATTCTATAAGATTTAACTGCATTAATAATTGCATCAGTTATTAAATCTATTTTTTCTTGTAATGGTACTCCTGCTAAGTTTTCTACCATTCTATTTAAATAATCTTTCTTAGCAACTATACCATTCAAAGAAAAGTTATCTGCAAATCTATATGAATCTGTTTTTCTTTTAATAAATTTCTTTAACGCTTCTCTATAATCATTAGAGAATTTAAATCTATTTAATCTATTTTGTTCTTCTGTATTTAATCCATCATAGTATTTCGATATAAACTCTAGATAAGATTCAATATGAGTAAATCCTTTTACTATTCCCTCTGTAAAACTAGAGAATGTTGTTTGTTCAACATTTCTTTCACCAAGTTCTGGAAGTACATCAGATATGTAATCTGAAAATACATCGTTTGGTGAGAATATCAACATATTATCTGAAGTTATTTTCTTATCGTTATATAGAAGGTATGCTAATCTATGAAGGGCTACTGAAGTTTTACCACTTCCAGCACATCCTTGTACTATTATTTTTTTATCTTTAACATTTCTTATGACATCATTTTGTTCTTCTTGAATTGTATCAACGATATCTCTCATTTTTGGAGATGATGATTTACTTAATACTTCTTGAAGTACAACATCATCTAGATAAATACCACTTTTTATAATTCTTGTTACTTTTTCTTTATCTATTTTTATTTGCTTTCTTTCTTTAAGATCACATGGAATATATCCTTCAGGTGAATTGTATTGTGTTGGACCTGTTTTAGAATTGTAATATGTTGATGCAACTGGACTTCTCCAATCGTATACATATATATCTATATAATCTTCTCTTTCTTCTTTCTTACCAGTTAATAATTCTTCTGGTGTTGATAAAGAAAGCTCTGCAAGAATAGCTTGTTTACCAATATGATAAACTTCACTTTTCCCATTCATTTCTAATTCAACGCTTCCAAAATATGGTTCTTTAAGTGTTGTAGTTAATCTTCTTAATTGTTCGTTTTCAAAATTAGACATATCGGCATGAGCGTCAATTGCTCTAAGACTATCTGCAAAGTCTCCAATGTCTTTTCTACTATTTACTTCGTAATGCTCTTCTCCTAAACTAGTAGCAGTAGCATAGTTTTCTTCTAGATGATCACTCTTAGTTTTTATCTGTCTTCTTATTTCACTATAAGTTCTATCTAAATAAGCTTGCTCATCACGATATTCTTTTTCACTAGCTTGTGAACTCATGCTGTCATCCCCTTTTTACTTGATTGGTTATTATAACAAAAAAAGTGTAAAAAGTCAATAAAAAAAGCCCTATCAGGGTTTTTCTTTTAAAATTTGGTGACTCGTATGGAATTCGAATCCATGAATGTTGCCTTGAGAGGGCAATGTGTTAAGCCACTTCACCAACGAGCCATTAATAATGTTCTTTTTTTAGAACACTATTATATTAACACATTATAAAGAAAAAAACTAGATATTAAATCTAGTTTATTTATTTACTTGAGTTACTTTATATCCTCTTTGTGTTAATAGGTTTGCTATACCATCATCACCAACTAAATGAGCAACTCCTACCATATAGAATGTATTGTAACCTTTTTCAAAATATTCTTCAAATTTATCAGTCATTGTTATATTTCTATCATGAAGTAATCGCTTAGTATAATCATCCATTATTATAACGTCATCTTCAGAATATTGTTGTTTAACTTCATCTGAAAAATCAGACTTGCTTAATGCATAGATTTCGTTTGGATCTCCCTTTTTCCATGCATTATACAATTTTAGTAAATCCCCTACACTCTTATCAGGATTTTTTATTGTTTCAATTATCATTATTTCAAATAATCTATCTTCAAAACTATCAAATAATTTAGATTGGAATTCACTTGATTCTACTTCAAGAATAATTTTTCCATCTTCTTTTGCTTGGTAAAGAATTATTATATCAATTCCTGAACTTGTACTTAATCCTGCCTTTCTTGCAATTAATTGTGTTATTGTTGAATTCCATGCAAATAATTTATATTGATCAATTGATTCATTATAAACATTATTTTCTTTTAAAAATGCTACTGCTTTATTATATGTATCTTCACTTATATGATCTTTAACTGTAGTTCCATCTTTATATTTTAGTTCCTCTTGTTGTTTTTGTTGAGCTTCTGGATTTGTTTGTTCTGCTAATATATCATATTCACATGCTACATATTCACTTGCTTTATATGCATTTGTAATGTAATCAGGGAATGATCCTCCTTCTTCTGCTACGTGAATACTACCAAATAAGTAGATTTTAGTGTCACTACCTTCTTTTGTAACTTCATACATTAAAGGTGTTGTAGTTGTTTTTACTTCTACTGGTTTATCTTCGTTTCCACCTTTTGGTTCTACTTTCTTGCTTCCACCATTTAGAAATACTGCTGATACAATTCCTGCAACAATGAATACAAGACCAATTAATATAATTAAATAACTCTTATTTATCCCTTTTTTCTTTTCCATATCTATTCTCCTCATAATAATAAATTATAAGTAATGTTTACATTTTATTCAACATTATTAGGGTAATAATAGTCTAAGTCGACATTCTTATTTACACCATTTACTTTACCAGAATCTGTAAACTGCCACATAACGTATTTTCCTTCGTAATTTGTTTTATCTGTATAATGTGCTAACCATACTCCATACTCATCTAAATCCCAAACAAATTCCATATAGTTTTTACTTCCATAGTTAACAACATCATAACCTTTTTCATTTATTATGCTTAAAAAAGTCTTTCCAATTTCGTTTATATCATGAAGACTTATATCAAATGAATTGTAGAATTTCCAACATTCCCAATCGAATGCTACTGGAAGTTCTAGTTCATAACCTTCTAATTGTTTTAATACCCATTCTGCTTGTATCTTAGCATCTTCTACATCATTTGCATAAGAGTAATAGTAAACTCCTACTTTTATTCCATTCTTATGTGCTTCATTAATGTTTCTTTCAAAATACTCATCTATTACTGAATCATCATCGATTGCTTTCTGAGTTCCAAGACGAATCATTACATATTCGATTCCTTCATCTTTTACTTTCTTCCAATCGATAACTTGTTCCCATTTAGAAACATCCATCATTAGATGTGCTCCTTCTGGCATATTCTTTTTTGCTTCTTCTACAGTAATAATCTTAGTATCATTGTTAATTGAAGATTTATCTATTACTCTTAAAATAATATCTTTTTCTGTTTTGTTATTATGTGAATCTACTGCTACAACTTTAACATTGTATTCTCCTAAAGTCGTTAAGTCATATTCTCCAATTATTTCACATTTAATATCTTTATCATAGTTATCTGTACAAATTACATCTTTTTCAAATGTGAAGTTTGTATCTTTAATATGATTATAAGCAGTCTTTAAACCAATGTATGGTGGCGTTGTATCTTTTACTTCTACAATTATAGTTTTACCATCATATTCAATTGTTTGTTTTCCTAATTTTGTAGTATCAATCTTTTCTTCATTATCATCACCAGTTAAGTCTTTAATTCTTATCCAGTCATATACTTCTACTACATATGTTTTAATACCTTCAGAAGTTTCTTCTTTATCTAAAGTATTCTTATTATTAATAATCAAAACAATTGCTATTATTCCAATTATAACTGCTACTAAAGATGTTATTAAAATAATTAGTTTCTTTTTCATACTATCACCATACTTATTATACTATATTTTTGATTTATAATAATCATAATTTCCAACGTAACAATTTAGTTGTTCATTATTAATTTCATATATTTTATCAACAATTTTGTTTATAAAATATCTGTCATGTGAAATACACAAAAGAGTTCCTTTATATTTTTTAAGTGCATCTTCTAATACATTTCTTGTTTCAATATCTATGTGGTTTGTTGGTTCATCTAATATTAAGAAATTAGAATTCTTAAGAATTAATTCAAATAGTTTTAATCTTACTTTTTCTCCACCAGATAGTTTTTCTATTCTTTTCTTTATATCATCATCAAAGAAATGAAATTTAAATAACGCACTTCTTAAATGATTATCTTCTCCAACATAGAAACTTCTTGTGTATTCAAATACTGTTTGTTTTGGATTATCAAATCTTATTTCTTGAGGAATGTATCCTAGTTTTATATTTGATCCAATCTTAATAGATTCATCAATATTACCACTTTCTATTAAACTAATTATATATTTTATTAAAGTAGTTTTACCTGTTCCATTTTTACCAATAATGCAAACTTTTTCTCCATAAAATATATCCATGAACATTCTTTTTATTAGTAATCTATCTCCAATATATAGATCTTTCTTTTTGATAATTACTACATCTTTTCCACTTCTTGCATCTACGTTGAAAGAAAGATTAAGTTCTTTTGCTTCCTGTGGTTTTTCTATTAATTCCATTCTATCTAATCTTTTTTGAATAGCTGCAGCACGTCTAAAGAACATTCCACCTTCTGGTGCAGCAAGACGTCCCCACTCTTTTAATCGTTTAATAGCTGCTTTCATGGCAGTAACTTTCTTTTCTTGTGTTTTATAGTTTTCAAATTCAATCATGATTCTTTTTTCATGTTCTTCTTCAAAGTAAGAATAGTTACCATGATATATTTCACAACTACCTCTCTCTAAGAACATTATTTTATTTGTTACTTTATCTAAGAAATATCTATCATGAGATACAATTAAGACAGTTTTCTTAATACTTTTTAAGTATTCTTCAAACCATTCAAGAGTATCGATATCCAAATGGTTTGTTGGTTCATCTAGTAATAATATATCTGGATTCTCAAGTATTAAACTTGCTAAAGAAACTATCCTTTTTTCTCCACCTGATAAATTATTATATTTGCTATCAAGTAGTTTTTCTAATTTAAATCCCTTAATTATTTTACCTAATCTTTTAGAAACTGCATAACCATCTTTTGCAATAAACTTATCTTGTAAATTAGTATATTTTACAATTAATTTATTTAATTCTATTTCATTTGCACTTTCCATTTTAAGTTCTAATTCAAGTAGTTTTTCTTCCATATCAAATATATCTTGTAAACTACTATTTAAAACTTCTCTTACTGTTTTATCATCATTTAATTCTACTATTTGTTTTAAGTAACCTATCTTTGCTCCATTTCTTATTGTAACAAGTCCACTAGTTACATTTTCATCTTTATTAATTATATTTAGTATTGTTGATTTACCAGCTCCGTTATTACCAATTAAAGCGACTATTTCCCCTGTTTTAATTTCAAAACTGATACCGTCTAAAACATTACCAAATCCAAAATTTTTATATACTTTATTAAAATTTATTTCTAACATATTTATCTCCTCCATTAAAAAAATCATATAGACCCATATCCATATGATTTATGAATACAGGCACAGCGAAAACGTCATGCCTGTTTTATTATTTTTTTAATAAAAGAGACATGACTAATTATTTACATACATGATAGTTTTATCAAGATATGACATAATAGTCCCTCCATTTCAATGTCATTATATCAAATAAATATATAAAAGAAAAGAAGTAATTATTTATTAATTACTTCATTTAATCTTTTTTCAAGTCTTTCTTTACCAAATAATTTGATAATTTGATAAAGGTTTGGAGTTTGTGCTTTAGTAGTTAGTCCTACACGAAGTACCATACTTATATCTCCAACATGACCCTTATAGTTATCAGGATTTTCTTTATAATCTTTTACTTCACGTGCGTATCCTAATTCTTCAGATAAATCCTTTAATCTTTCAAACCATGTTTGTTCATCATCATCTTCATGATAATACTTTTCTAAGTATAAAGATAAGATCTTTTTAATTTCTTCTTTATCTGTAATTCCTTGGAATTCATATTCTTTATTTGGTTCTTTATCAAATAATTCATCAAACATGTACCAAGTATAGTTTCTAATATCAGCATATTTAGCATAATCTTTTCTTGGTTTCTTTTGATTTCTTTCAATATTGAACATATTAATTGCATAATCTTTATATTTAATTAATAAGTCATGATATTCTTTATCAAACTCTTCTGTATATTTTAGTGCATTTTCATATACTTCTTCTGCAGTTAATCTACTTATATAGTTTCTTGAAATATTGATCAATTTTTCTAAATCAAATAATGATCCAGATGCACTCATTTTTTTGAAATCAAATTTGAATTCATTATAATCTCTTCCTGGATTTTGATTTAACCATTCTTCAAAGTTAGAGTTACCAATAGTCATTAAGTATAACTTAACTGCTTCTACTGGAATTCCTTGTTCATGATAATAGCTAACAGCTGCTTCTTTATCTTTTCTCTTTGATAGTTTTCTCTTTTGTCCAGTTTCTTCATCAACTTTCATAACAAGCCCAAGATGTGCATATTTTGGAAGTTCAAATCCAAGAATATCAAATAATTGGATGTGCACAGGAACACTTGATAACCATTCTTCTCCACGAAGAACATGTGTTGTTCTCATTAGGTGGTCATCAATTGCATGTGCAAAGTGATATATTGGAAGTCCATCACTTTTAATTAATACAACATCTAAATCATTTTCTGGGAATACTATTTTTCCACGAACTAAATCGTTAAATACTACTTTATTTTCATATACTCCAGGAGATTTTAATCTTATTATGTAAGGATCTCCTCTTTTAATTCTTTCTGCTCTTTCTTCATTAGATAAATCTCTACATTTTGCAAAAGATCCATAGTAACCAATTCTTTCTTTATTTAACTCTTGAATCTTTCTTGTTTCATCTAAGTCTTCTGCTGAACAGAAACATGGATATGCAAGTCCTCTTTCAATTAAACTTTTTGCATAACACTCATATATTTCTTTTCTTTGACTTTGGATATATGGTCCATAATTACCAATTGATTCAGTTTCACTTAATGCTCCTTCATCAATTTTAATGTCAAAGTTCTTTAAATCTTGTACGATTCCACTTATACCATTTTCAACACTTCTTTTTTGGTCTGTATCTTCTATTCTTAAATAGAATACTCCATTCGTCTCATCTGGTATCTTCCTTTCTATTAATGTAGTAAGAAGGCTTCCCATATGAACGAATCCAGTTGGAGATGGTGCGAAACGTGATACTACTGCTCCTTCTTTTAAATCTCTTTGTGGATAAAGTTTCTCATAATCTTCTGGTGTTTTATCTACATTTGGAAATATTAAATCTGCAAGTTCTTTATCTGTCATATTTACTCCTTCTTTCTTTCATAAAATTGGCTGCCCCTACTAGATTCGAACTAGTGCATAGAAGATTCAGAGTCTCCGGCCTTACCACTTGGCTAAGGGGCAAAAAACATATGTAATCATTGATTACATATATATTATAATAAATTATTTAATTTTTTCAAGGTATTATGATTTAGTAGCAGATAATAAATAATCTAGTAAACTATCTTTTCTATTTTCTGCTGAAATAATACTTTGTTGTGTATTATAAGTTGTAATGTATCCTTCTAGTGTAGTTATTTTACCTACTAATGTTTTAGCATCAGTTATCATTGTTTGTGCATCATTTGTTAGGCTACTAGTTAAAGCATCATTTGCTTTGAAAGTTATTAAATCATTTGGAATTCTAGCATATTATCTCCCACTTATGCTTCACCTTTGACTTGTTTAAATGCCCATTCAAGTGGGTTAATCATTTCTCCATCTGCATCTTCATATTCTTCTTCAAAAGTTTTGTTTTGAACACCACCATGTCCTGCTCCACTAAATGTATGCATCTGGATATCATATCCTTCATTATCTAAATATTCATATAAGTGTTTAGCATTACTATACTCACAAGTAGAGTCTCCTGAACCATGGAATATCCATATTGCTGTATCTGATTCTGCTATATCATCTCTACAATAACATAATCCACTTATAGGAACGAATGCTGAGAAGAATTCTGGATATCTTGCTATCATCTTATATCCAACTATTGCACCCATACTATGTCCACTCATTGATATTCTATTCGTATCACCATTATGTTCTTCTGCTACAGTAGTGCATAATTCAAGCATAGCATCTTGATATCCTGCTTGATAGAATTCACTAGTTGAAGGTGCTTGTGGACAAATAACAATTCCTGAAGGAGTTATTGATTGTTCACTAATTAATTTTGGAAGTCCACATGCTAATACACGACTTCCTGATTCTCCTGATCCATGTAAATATAAATGGATTGGAAGGCCTTCTACATCTTGCCCATAATCTGGAATATATATGTAATAATTTACTGTTACACCATTTGATGCAGTAAATGATTCTTGTTCAAAAGTACCATATTGTAATGCATCTAAGTATGATAAGTAATCAGTTGATGTAAATGAAGAAACAAATGCTAAGTTTCCATCCATTCCTTTTAATGCTGTTAGCATATTTGTAGCATCAGTTAACAATGTATTAAATTCTCTTTCATCATTTGTTTTAACACTAACTGCTGTTGATCTAGCTCCATAATCTGGTACTGTTGTATCGTCATTGTCATTTGCTTTCGCATCTTCGCTATTTATAATCGCATCTTGTTCTTCTATTTCTATATTCAATGTTTCCATTCTTTTTACTTTTTGTAATATCTCATCTGCTTTAGATACCATTGATTTTAAATCTTGTCCAACACTATCATTGATTGTAGTTAATATTTCTCCTACCTTAGTGAATTTATTTAATATTTTATCTTTATTTTTACTATTATAATATGCCGAAAAACCACTGCTTGCAGTGGAACTAGAATTTTTTAACTCTGTTAATTTAGTAGATATATCGGTAATTTTAGAGTTCATTGTTTCAATGTTATTATCTACTGAATTCTTAAATGATTTTAAATCATCTGGAATTGTTGGCATATTTATTCCCTTTCTTATGCTTTTTCTTGTCTAAATGCCCATTCAATTGGGTTAATCATTTCTCCGTCTGGTGATTCATGCTCTTGATTATATACATCTCTATTTGCATCACTATGTCCTCCATGTATATCCGTGAAGATTGCTTCTCCACCAAGAGAATTAACAGTTTGTACTGCTTGTTTTCCAACAGATGAACTGCAATTACCTGAACCACCTTCAGAAGTTCCACCAAAAGCCCATACTTTCATATGTGAGAATGCTTCATCAGTTATTTTATTATAACTAGTACCACTTATAGGAAGTGCACATGAGAAATAATCTGGATATGCACTAATCATATTGTATGTAGTTATACCTCCATAACTATGACCTGATATTGATATTTTATTTGTATCACAATTGTATTCTTCTACAACTGAGTCAGTTAATGCTTTTAATATCTCTAAGTCATTAAAATTAGTGATATGTGGCATTATTACTACTCCTGATGGAGTAATTTCTTGGTTTTTAATAAAGCTGTTTAAACCATAAGATCTCCAATCTCCATTTCCTGATGTATTTGATCCACCATGCATATAAAGCATACATGGAAGTTTTTCTACTTCTTGTCCATAATCAGGAACATATATTGCATATTCAATTGATCTACCTTCATAAGTAAATGTCTTTGTTTCATAAGTTCCATATTGTAATGAATCCAAGTATGACAAGTAATCATTAGATGTAAAGCTTGTTACAAACTCTAAATTAGCATCCATTCCTTTTAAGGCACTTAACAATGATGTTGCTTCATTTACTAAAGTATTAAATTCTCTTTCATCATTTGTTTTAACACTAACTGCTGTTGATCTAGCTCCATAATCTGGTATTGTTGCATCATCATTGTCATTTGCTTTTGCATCTTCTCGACTAATTATTGAATCTTGTTCTCCTATTTCTATATTCAATTCTTCCATTCTTTTTACTTTTTTAAGAATCTCATCAGCTTTAGATACCATTGACTTTAAATCTTGTTCAACACTATTGCTAACTTTAGTTAGGATTTCTCCTAATTTAGTAAATTTATTTATTATTTTATCTTTATTCTTACTGTTATAATATGTCGAAAAACCACTACTTGCAGTGGAACTAGAATTTTTTAACTCTGTTAATTTAGTAGAAATATCTGTTATTTTAGAATTCATTGATTCTATGTTATTATCTACTGAATTTTTAAATGTATTTAATTCGTCTGGTATTGTTGGCATATTATCACTTCCTAAGTTTTATTTTTGTTTAAATGCCCATTCAAGTGGGTTAATCATTTCTCCATTATATTCAAATTCATGTTCAAAAGTAGTTGTCTGTACTCCTGAATGTCCTGCACCATTAAATGTGTGCATTTCAATATTTGATCCTTCACTACTTAAATAGTTATATGTTTGTACAGCGTTATTGTAATCACGTGTTTTGTCAGTAGAACCATGGAATATCCATATTGGAGTATCTGATTCTTTAATTTGACTTGCGCTATCACATCTACCACTTATTGGCACAAATGCTGTGAAACGATCTGGATATCTTGCAATCATTTTATAGCCTGTATCTGCTCCCATACTGTGTCCACTAACTGATAATCTATTTTTATCACCATTGTTTTCTTCTGCTATAGTATCACACAACTCTAGCATAGCATCTTGATAATCATCTCGATAGAAATCTCTTCCTGCATCAGCTTGGATACATACTACGATTCCTGATGGTGTTATTTCTCTATTATTTATTAATTCTGGAAGTCCACATGTTAATACACGATTTCCAGCTTCCCCTGATCCATGTAAATATAAATGTACTGGAAGTCCATCTACTTCTTGTCCATAATCTGGAATATATACGTAGTATCTTAACTTAACACCATTTGATGCAGTATATGTTCTTTTTTCAAACGTTCCATATTTCAATGCTTCAAGATAAGCAGTGTAATCATCACTATCTTTATCAACTATTTCTTCATTGTCTTCATCATCTGTTTCTTCTTGAACAGGTATAGTTGTTTCTTCTTTATTTTCAACAACTACTTCTTCATGGATTGGTTCTGTTTCTACTTCTGTTGTTGGCACAACTTGAGTTTCTTCTTCACTTACTGCTACATATGTTTTTTCTTCTTCGCTAGTTGTAATAGTAGGCTTTTCTTCTCCAGCTTCTCCATCACTAACTGATAAAGTATCTTCATCATTTGTCGATTGTGGTTTTCTTTCATATGTGCCATTTTGGAAAGAACCTGAAGATGGTATTAAGTTTTCAGATGAAAGTTTATCACTGAAGTCTAGTTTAGAATCCATATTTTTTAACTCACTTAATATTTCTGTTGAATCATCAAGTAAAGTTGCAAACTCTCTTTCATCATTTGTTTTAACACCTAATGCTGTTGATCTTGCATTATAATTTGGCACTGTAGAATCATCGTCATCATTTGCTTTTGCATCTTCATCTCTTATGATTCCATCTTGTACTTCTATTTCTGCTTTTAACTCTTCCATTCTATCTATCTTTTGAATTAATTCATTAGATTTAGTTACCATTTTTATTAAATTACTATCAACACTATCATTAGTTGATGCAATTATTTCTTCTAACATATTAAATGTAGTTAATACATTTTCCTTATTTTGACTATTATAATATGATGAAAAACCACTTTTTGCAGTGGTATTTGAATTAAACAATTCTGTTAGTTTCGTCGATAAGTCTATTGCTATAGAATTCATACTATCAATTCCACCTGATACAGAATTTTTAAATGTTTTTAACTCATCTGGAATTGTAGGCAAGGTCTCCCCTCCAATTACATTTTATCCTCTACTTGCGTATCTATTGTAGTATTAGCTCCTGTATAAGCAGCATATACTTTTCCTTGTAAGAAATTAATATCTGTTTGTAAATCTGTTCTTAATCCAGTTACATAATTATAAAAAGATTCAAAACTTTCAAATACTTCTCTAGAAGTCTTTGATTCCCAATAATCTCTTAACATTTCAGTGTTTTGTTCTATATAGTCGAACACTTCATCTAAATCACTTTTAACATTTTTTAAATTATTTGTTTCTGTATTTAATGCACTATAATCTAGTTTTAAGTTGCTCATCTATATCACTTCTTTCCATTTTAGTTTTAAAGTTATTATCAGATGTATTATGATTTAATGCATTTTCTTTTAATAATTGACTTTTTTCTTCCAAGAAATCTATTATTACATCTAACTTATCTATATGAGTTTGGAAAGATACTCCAAAGTTATGGCTATCTTCTCCAGTCCATATTGATGCAAGATTTTCTTTGATCCCATTTAATTGTGCTTTATCACTTGTTACTCTATCTGAGCACTCATGATATTTCATTCCTGTTTCATATACTCTTCTTGGATTGATTTTAATTCTATTACTCATTTCAACACCTACCCAATTACAACATTATATATTTGACTTGAAATACTACTATCTAATGTACTTACAGTTCTTAAATATGATAATGACTTAGATAGAGATTCCATTTTATCTCTTATTAATCCTTCGTTAGTTCCTGATAATAATTCGTTATATGTCATATTATTTTCTTTTGCTAACTCATCTACTGAAGCTCTTAAGAAATCCATTGTTTCATCTGATACATCAGTACCACCATCATATACTTCAAGTAATAGATCTGATAATTTTTCATCTTTTGACATTATTGTATTCATTTCATTATAAATAACATCAACATCATCATAGAATCCTTTTCCTTTTGCTGCAGCAGTTATTTCAGCTTGTCCATTCTTAGATTCAACATAGTTCTTAATAATGTTTTTATTTGTATCAGTTATATTATCTTTATTAGATAAAATTTGTTGTAATAATGTTTGAACATCTACTGCATTCATATCTTTTACTGTTGCTTTGAAACTATCTGGAATTTCAGGAGAATTTAAGATTAAGTTCTTAAGTGTTTCTGCATATTCTTTTGTAGTTAAGTACTCTGTTAATTTTCCTCCAGTTATTGTTCCTAAAGCTGTCATGAATTTTAGATATGATTCATAAGTTAACTTATTGATATCACTCATTACTGTATTAATATCAATATCTTCTTTTGTATTATCTACATCAGTATCTGCAACTGTTGGTGGTTCTGTTGATACAGGATCGCCATTATTGTTATTGTTGTTATTATGGTTATTGTTATTATTTCTATTACCTGTACCATCTGAATCTCTATTGCTATATTTCTTTTCTTTGTTACTAGAATCGGTATCAACTTCTTCTTGTTCATCAGCTGCTGTTTTTACATAGTTACTAACTGACAAAAGCATTCCTTCTACCTTTTCAAGGGCATTTTTTAAACTTGGAATGTATGCTGTTGCAACTCCAACATTTGTTAATGGTTGGAAAGCTGATTCAACATTAATTGAACTTATATTTGCTGATGCAACTTTATTACTCCAAGTTGTACAAATATCTCTAATATTATCTGGATCTACTTCTATTGTTTGATCTGATAATTCGCTTAGAGCACTAGCATCATCAAGTGCAAATCCGTATCCTGTATTTAAATCTTTCTCTGGTGTAGTTTCTTTAATTTTTCTTTCCAAAATAGTATCATTCATATTATCACCTACTTATATATTAATTCATTTGTTAAGTCAAGTCAAACAAGTATAAAGTAACTTTACATAAAAATTGCAAAATATTCGTCATATGTCAAATTATTTTCGTGAATATATGTCGCAATCTCTACTCCAACATATCTAAAATGCCATGATTCACTGTTGTATCCTGTTATGTCTTTTGTGTTATCAGGATATCTCAATATAAATCCATATTTATAAGAATTATTGATCATCCAAGTATACTCTTTAGTAGTTTTAAATGGGCTTGCATATACTGATTTAACATCTAGTGCAAGTCCTGTTTGATGCTCAGAAAATCCAGGCTTTGCAACATATTTATTAACATAGTCTTGACCATTAACTTTTAAATAGTAATTATAAACATCTTGTTGGTCTTTATAACTTCTATAAGATGAAGTTGTACCAAGATGTAATCCCGCTTCTGTTGATGCATCACACATCTTATCAAAAGCTTCTTTAGCTTCTTTAGATAAGTAGTTTTCCCCTTCTGAACATTTATCCATCTTAACTAGTTCAGGGACAAAATTCTCATCTAATTTATTGTAAGTATTAACAAGCATTGTAGTGCTATATTCACTTACTATATTAGGATCAGTATAGAATTCTTTATCTAGTCCAATATTTACTTTAATAACTGCATCTTTATAATCACCTTTGTTATATGAAATATAACGATCAAGTTTATCTAGCTTAAAGAAATCATATTCAATATATTTTTCTATATCACTAATATATCTATTCTTTAATACTTCTACTAATTTTTTATCATTCTTTTTATTAATAATATTTATCTGTTCTGGAGTATATTTCATTTCTAATAATTTGTTAACATTAATTCCAAAAGATTCTTGTGCATAATAATCTATTAAATAATATTTATCTAAATTCTCTATTACTAAATTATTATCATGTACTAATTCATCAACTAGTTGTGAATAATCTTTATCTAATACCTCACTTTTAATACCTAATTTATTTATCTTAATTGATGATTTAACTGAATAACCTTTTCTTCTTACTGCCATGTATTTATTGAATTGGCATGCAGAAACAATAACAAATATTGATAATATAATTACTATTACAATGTTTTTATAATTTAGTTTTTTTACTTTTTTATGTTTCTTTTTCATTTTTTGCTCCAACATTATCCTATATACATTATAACAAAAAAATAAGAAGTTTTCACTTCTTATTCTTCTTTATTATATAGTAGTCTATAAGTTTCTGATTTTTCAAGTAAATCTTTATGAGTTCCACTTGCAACAAGTTTTCCTTTATCAACTACATTAATAATATCAGCATCTACTATTGTGGAAAGCCTGTGAGCAACGATTATTATTGTATGATCTTTTACTAAGTCATCAATTGTCTTTTTAATGTAATCTTGTGATTCATTATCAAGTGCTGATGTTGCTTCATCAAATAGTATTACTTTTGTATTTATTAATAAAGTTCTTGCTATTGCAATTCTTTGTTTTTGGCCACCAGATAAGTTAACTCCACCTTCTCCAATTAATGTTTCATATTGTTTTGGTAGCGACATTATATAGTCATCAATGTATGCTCTTTTACACACATTTCTTACTTCTTCTAGTGTTACATCTTTCTTAACTATTCTAAAGTTATCCATAATTGTTAAGTTAAATAGGAATGGTGTTTGTCTTATTATTGATATATTGTTTCTTAAAGATTTTTCTGTTAAGTCTTTAATATTACAATCATCTAAATAAATATTACCTTCATTACTATCAAAGTATCTTAATAGCAAGTTAAAGATTGTACTCTTACCATTTCCACTTCTTCCTACTATGGCAACTTTTTTATTTGGTTCAACCTTTAGATTAAAATTCTTTAATGTATATTCTTCATCTTCTCTATATTTGAATGATACATTTTCAAATTTGATAATTCCTTTTGGATTTTCAATATCTACATTTCCAAATTTTTCATCTTCATAAACTCTGTTACTTAATACATCATCTATTCTCTTTAAAGATACTCTTACTTTATTATAATTTATTCCAAAGTCACTTATACTTTCTACTACGTCATCTATTCTCCATACATATGATTCAATTACTACGAATAATGCGTATGTTAAGGTTCCTTTATATACGAAGTATCCTGCAGTTATTAAGATCATTGCTTGTAATATGAAATATACAATAGTATTCAAATTATAATAAATTAATTCATAGTTGTTCATTTTTCTCTCATTTATGAATACTCTATCTATATTTGCAAATAATCTATCCTTAATATTTTCTTTAACTCCAAGAGCTTTTATTTCTCTTATTCCAGTTAAGTTTTCAGTGGCTGTCTTAACTTGTAAGTCTGATTCTTTTTTAATTTGCTCTTGTGTTTTCTTAATTTTAGGAAAGAATTTATATGATATAAATCCCATGATTATTCCAAATACTACTATCTCCATACCTAGTATGATTGATGAAGTAAAGGCAATTATAAGTATTAATACTATTACGAATGCTCTACAGCTCATCTTCATTAGTTTACTAAGTAATTGTAGTACTCTATCTGGATCTGTTGTTAATCTATTTATAAACTCACCTACACCTACTTCTTCGAATGCGATTGCAGGCATATCTTGAATTTTGCTATACATATCTTTTATTACGTTCTTTGTAAATTTAATTTCCAAATACTTGTATAAATAATCTCTTGGAAAAGACAATATCGCATGAAATAAGATATGAGTTGATTCTCTACATATTACGAATATAAGGAATTTATTGAAGTCTTGTTCAATTAATCCTTCTATTGCATAACCCCATAAGAATGAAGTTAGAAGCACTGGTATATATGTAAGAATAACTAATGAGCAATAAATGAACAATCTAAGTTTTTCATCTTTAAGATATCTAAAGATAATATTGATGTTTGATTTTTTCTTCTTCATTCTATCACCTCACTAAAATAAAAGAACTACTTAGTAGTAGTTCTATTTTCTTACGTAACATGCACGTGGAAAACATTTGTATTTATATAAACTACTACAAATAAATGTGACATATAAAATTGTGAATAAAAATTTTAACATATTTTCCACACCTTTCTTTGGCTTTCCACCTTCATAATAGCACTGTTTTGCTTATTTTTCAACATTAAAGTGTTAATACTTTTCTAAATGCTCTCTTCTTTCTTCCATTAAGGTCTCAAAATACTCTTGAGTTTCACTTTATTTAATTTTATAATCATACCCCATTTATTATTAGTTTTTGTATCATATTTTGGCGGTTTTTCAACTTTTATATTAATTTATAGAAAATTACATATATTAAATAATAGAAAGGATTTGTTATGAATAATAAAATTAAATATGCATTTTATTTATTATTACCAATAATAAGTGGAAGTATAATTGGATTTTTAACTAATGATTTTATTGATTATAATTCTTTAGTAAGACCACCTTTTTCTCCACCTTCATGGTTATTTCCAGTAATGTGGTCTATTATATATATCTTGATGGGTATATCATATTTCTTATTTAGAAAGAAGCTTTATAATGAAGATACATCAATAAATTATTACACTCAATTAGTAGTTAATCTATTATGGTCAGTAATATTCTTTGTATTTAAATTTAGACTATTAGCAATATTCTGGATTATATTACTAGATGTATTAGTAATTCTTCTTATGAATAATTATAAAAAATATGAAAAAAAGAGCACTTATTTATTAGTGCCCTATGCAATCTGGATTATATTTGCTACTTATTTAACAATTGGAATATATTTTTTAAATTAGCTCTTAAGAGCTTTTTTATTTTCCTCTTTTTCTTAAATATTCAACAAATCCATAGATAATAGATTTATCTTCTTCTTTAATCCAAGAATTATCTTCAATTATTTCTAATGCTTCATCATATAGTTTATTCATCAAGTCAGTTGCATATCTAAGTGCGCCTGAATCATTAAAGATTCTTCTTGTTTCATTTATATCATATTCAGTTAAATCTTCTTTTCCATAATATTTTAATAATTCATCTTTGTAGTTATTATCATTCATTACATAACTATATAGTAATGTTTGTTTAAATTCTTTTATATCTGATCCAATAACTTTTCCCATATCACTATATATACCTAAGATATCATCTTGTATTTGGAAAGCTACTCCTACTTTTTCGCCAAACTGTTTAATTGATTCTAACTTATCTTCTTCTATTCCACCAAGAATTAATCCAAGTGTTAAAGGTCCAATTATTGTATAGTATGCAGTTTTCAATTTATAAACAAGCATTACTTTATCTTCTATATCACTAACAAGATTATATTTACCATCAAAAGAAAGCACTACATCAGTAAGTTCTCCTTCAACAGTTTTTAATATAACATCATTATAATATCTAAATACTTTATAGAAATTTGGATCATTATGATAATTATCCATTATTAATTGATCTGCTTTATAAAAACCATAATCTCCCATACATATTGCAATTGATTCAGAAGTCTTTTTAGCATCCTTCTCATCATAGTCTTTATACTTCTTATAATTAGCAAAATGAATTGTATCTTTTCCTCTTCTTAAATTATCATTATCAATAATATCATCATGTACAAGTATTGAAGTTTGTAATAATTCGTATGCTAGTGCAAGATTATAGCTATAATCAACATTTTCTTTAAGCATTTTGTATCCCAAAGTTATCAAGAATCCTCTTACTAGTTTTCCATCAGAATTTAAATTAACAAAGTAATCTAAATTATCTTTTAAATAACCAGTCTTTTCACTTATTAAAGATTCATTATAATTCTTTAAATAGTTATTTAATTCAAATGCTATTTTTTTATAATAATTGTTAAATACTTCTAAATTATCCATTAAAACCTCTTTCTACTTTACAAATACTCTTGGTACACGTGGTGAAATTGTACTTAATATTTCATAGTTAATTGTATTACAATGTTCTGCTATTTCATCTACTGTAATTATTTCATTATCCCAAATATATACAGTATCTCCTACTTTTACATTTTTTATATCAGTAACATCTACCATACAACTATCCATACATATTGTTCCAATAATCTTTGCTTTCTTTTTATTAATAACTACTTCACCTTTATCAAATAGTTCTCTTCTTAATCCATCAGCATACCCAATTGGAATTGTTGCTACTTTCATCTTTTTAGATGCAATAAACTTTTGTGAATAACTAACTTTTTCACCTTTATCTATTTCTTTAATAAAAGTAATCTCTGTCTTTAATTTACATACTGGTTCTACATCAATAATATTACTTGATCTTTTAAATGACTCGTAGCCATACATTATAATTCCAGGACGCACTAAATTAGTTAAATCATCTAAGTAATTAATAATTCCATTAGATGCAAGTGAATGAATATATTTAATATCAAAATATTCTTTAACTACATCAGTTGCAATACAAAAAGTATTTAATTGAGATAAAGTATATTTCTTATCATAATCTGCACTTGATAAATGTGTATATATTCCTTCTACTATTAATTTAGATTTCTTAATCTTTTTAATAAACTTTTCTAAATCAATTAATTTAATACCAGTTCTATTCATTCCTGTTTCTATTTCTAAATGAACCTTAATCTTTTTATCTAATACTTCATCTAAGAATTCTTTTGAACTTAATCCAATAGTTAATTTATATTTAATAATATCTTTTATATCATTAATAGATGGTTGATTAAGTACAAATATTTCTTTTTTATAACCTAACTCTCTTAATTCAATAGCTTCTTCAACTAAAGCTACTGCTACTATTTTAAATTTATTTAAGATATCTAAATCCTTATTTAAGTATGTTCCATAAGCATTAGCCTTAATAACAGGCATTATTTCTTTGTTACCTACATACTCTTTAATCTTGTCTATATTATTTAAAAAAGTACTTTTACTTACTTCGAGTATAGTCCTTCTCATTCATATCACCATTATCATTATAATATATTTATTAAAATAAAAAAACTCGAAATATATTCGAGTTCTTATTATTTAAAATATAAACTGTTTTCTAATGTTGATATTACTTCATTTAAAGTAGCCTTGTAGTAAACATTGGTAATATAATGAAAGATAAAAACTTAATAAAATTACGATGTCATTTGACACCGCAATTTATATTCATATGGGGCCTCAATTTAACGTGTTTACGAAAAATTGGCACAAATCTATGAATTGAGATTTTCTCAATTGCTAAATAAAATATAACACAAC
>CAMKPE010000010.1 GCA_946414595.1 uncultured Clostridium sp. | reverse complement strand
GTTTAATCTCTTCATCACATCTATTAGAACACATTCTAATACATTGTGCTGCATCTTCATAATCATTTACATCTTTTTCCCAATTCTCGTTACAATAATCTCTTATTGCTAAAGTTTCTGCTGGTTTATATAAAGCATAACAACTTTTTAATGTTGGAGGTGGAGTATTACATGTATACTTACATTTTTGACCATTTGTAGTCATTGTACCTTCCACTATTCCAAATAAGATTAAGTTACCCTCAATAGGTACTGTAATACTTTGATCTAATGAAATATAATACTTCTGATCTACAACTGACTTATATACTTTTCTTTGAGTCATATCTATTGAAAGAGCACGATAATAAGCAGAAGGTGTTTGTGGACCAGTTGATTGTAATTCATATAAAGTATCATTTATCTTTCTTAAATTACATCTTACCCCACAGTTTTCATCTGGATTTATTATATATATTGTTTTTTCACAAGTTCCTTTTTTACCCAATGAACTTGTTACTGTACCTAAAATTTTTATTTCTTCCATAGCAAGTTTCTTATCAGATATTCCTATCTGTTTTGTTTTACCATCATATGTTGTATTTCTTACTTGTAAAGTATAATTTGAAATATAATCATTTGATCCTAAGGTATCACGTGGAAGTATCGTTGCTGTTACGTCTCCTCCATGATAAATACTATTTCCCCATGCTTCTGTACTACCTACTGGATCTATTCTTATATCACATGATAAATAATTACTAGGAGGAATAACATCACCTTTAGTAGTATAATCACATCTTTCTTTTACATCATAGTAAGTATTATCATCTTTTACTTCTTTTCCTACAGTAGCAAACGTATTTACTTTGTTACCAGATACATCTGCTTGTAAATTTGTATAGAATACATTTTGTCCATATACTGGTGTTACAACACCATGTTCATCTTTTGTTTGATAACATAGACCTGATGCTGGTGCTTTTGTAACTGTTCCTAGTCCATCATTACTAACACATCTGTTATCAAATTGATATGTAGCTTTAACTGTGCTCACTTGTTCATATTTATTAAAAGGTTCATCTATTATATTATTTTTTGATATTTTTTTTGCAACGCCGTTATTTATTATAACCTTTGTAGCTTTTCCAGTTTCTTCTGTAGTTACTAATGTTTCAAGGTCACTTTGCTTTGTTTCTCCATATACGCTTTCTGTTATTTGTGATTTTACTGATACTTTTTTTGTGTCATACAAGTAAAGATTCCAATCTATTTCTCCATCACCTTGTTCTGCAAAGTCAGGGTCATAATATGCACTTTTTGTTTTATCATACGTATCATCAAACATATGATTATATACTTCTTTTATATAGAGTAATCTTTTTCTTCTGTCTGGATCTTTTCCTGAAATAGTAGCATAGTCAAATTTCCACTGATCTTCATCAAAATACGCTTGACATTTCTTTTCTCCGTTTAGAACAACACTATAATTAAGTCCTGTTCCTCTTATAACTTCTAATTTAGATGCATCTTTATATTCAAATGCACTTGTTTCCATACATGCTACTGTAACATATCTTCTTATATCAAATGGAGTATCGTTTGTATCATCCCCATCAAATGAATCTATTCTATTTCCATCACATGTTTTTATTAGACCGCTTAATACTTTCCCAGATCCATCATCATTAACATTACATGTTGTTGTTCCATTTGCTGTTACTTCATTTATATCTTTATAAGGACTTGTTGCTTCGCAATTTGTTGTTCCTTCTCCAGAATTTTTATCATAATCTGGTGGTCTATATCCACATGTTAAGATACATGCTTCTTTAGCTTTTTGTGGACTTCCTTTTCTGTTATAGTCAACTTCAGCTTCACAGAAGTTTTCTGCACACGCTAAGAAGGAATCACTTGTTTTTTCTCCTGCTGCAGAACATACTTCTGGACAGTCAAGTAATGTTTGTAGAAAGAAATGTTTAATTCCTGTTGTTCCTGTTCCACTATAACAAGCTCCACTTAATTTATAGTAATTCTTTTCTTGTGTTCCAGTAATACCTAAATCTCTATCTGGACCAATATAATACTCATACATTATGTTTCCACTTGAATCTTTCTTACATGTTTGGTTATCATCTTCTAAAACACAATGTTTATTCTTATCTTCGTTACAGTAATCGACTGCTCTATTTAGATATACTGCTCCTGATCCAAGTTTTCTTGATGTTTCTAAATGACTATATCCGTCTGCATATCTTCCATATAGGTTTTTAATAATCTTAACTCCATTTTGTAAGTTCTTTAATAGATATGCACGGCAGTAATCAAATCTTTTTGAATAACAAGCACGACCATCCCAATAATATGTCGAACCTTGAAAGTGTGAGACCCCATCTTTCACTTTATAATTGCAATAATGATTTTCAACTCTAAATCTGTTTTCATATTTATGTCTTCCAGTTGGTATTGTGAAAGTACGGTTGCACACTGCATCTGATAATTCCCAATCACTTTTTTGCCATGTTACTTCTTTAATTACTATTTTTTCATGGGACGTTATATAATAAGTTCCCGTATCTTGTTTGATACCATCTAGTACTCTTTGAACAGGTTCAAAAGATACATAATATTTATCAATATCTTTATAATCTAAGTCTATTCCAAAATTATCTCGTACTTTTTTAACGCTTCCAGCATATTTTTTTGCAATAGTTTCTAAGTAACCATTATTAACATTATTTTCTGTCAAATTAGAATCGGAAAAAGTTTTATAATATTTGCTTAAATCAACATCTTTACCATGGTATGTTATTTTTCTTTGTGGAGTTAAAAATGTGTAAATAAATTTTTTATAACCAGTACGTCCACTTTCAGGGTCCCTTGTAGCTTTTTTTAAATATGGCTGAGCAAATATAACATCGCTACGATCGTAATTAAAGTATCTTTGATCACCATCTTTAGAACGTTCACATCTTCCACTAACTTTGCTACAAACAATTGAACCATCCCCCAAATTTTTATCTTCTATTAAGTCTTTTGCAACATCATATAGACCTTCTGCAGAGAAATCATCTGCATTAAGTTTGTCAACTGCTTCTTTTAATTGTTCAAAACTGTCTGCATCACTATAATCAAGATCATCAGTTTCGTATAGCCAATACATTTGACTTATTGCATGATCATCTTTAGGATCGATTAGTTGTCGATACCCCCAAGCATTTTGTGTTAAATCATCATAATTTTTTGGCATTTTTTCATTTGTAGTGTAGTAAACATCTTGCAATAGATTTGGATGATAAACAAGTATTGGTTTACCTAATGCTTCTGGGGTTCCTTCACCATCGTATTTTACTATGGTAATCTGATAGGCATATGCATATTTCCATGCACCATTCATATTATCAGACCATGCGTTAACGAATACTGGTATAAAGAAACTAAGCATTATTAATAAAATTGTAATTTTTGATAACAATTTCTTCATGCATTAAACTCCTATTTTGTATTTTTTTGTACTCCTTGTACTAAGTATTTAGTATAATCTATTTTTTTGAATCCTATTGAAGGATAAGGTCTTAAGTCTTCATGTCTTCTTGTTAATGTATCAACTGCTTTTAAGCAATCACTAACTTTTCCACCAACCAGTGGTTTTCCATTCCCAAATGATGCGTATTTTTGATCAAGAATAATACCCATAGTTCTTAATAATCTATATAAGTCTTGGAATTTTGTACCATCGCCACTATAGTATTCTCTTATTACTTCTTCATCAAAGTTTGTATATAAAGCTTTATGAATCATAGAAGATAATATTTCTTCATTTGTTGCAGTTCTATGACTGCATCCTCTTAATGTTCTTCCAAACTCAATTGTTGGTTCTTGAAATAATCCATAGAAATCATGGTTCGTAGATACGATACCTGTTTCAACACCATCTTGTTGAATACTAAATATTTCATGTCTTTCTTTATAATCAGGGCGTTTTTTACCTATAGATTCATAAGTTAGTTTTTCTGCTAATTCTTGAGTAAGACATTCTTCAATCATTAAGAATCCACTAGGAATTTGTTCTGGCATTACTACGTCAGGTTTTTCAACACCCATATCTTGTAGTATTCCCTCAACTGTTGCTAAATACTTTTCAATAACATCTTTATTACTATAAATATTTAAAATCTTATGACCAATTTCATGATATAAATATAGTCTTGTTATATCTTCTTTTGAAAGACGTGGACTATTCTCATGTGTTGTCATATTAAGATTAAGTTGAATTTCATCATTGATTCTTTTACCATACCATCCTTTTTCTTCTAAAGGTGTAATAGCTCTAAATCCATTATCTTTATCTTTTAATCTATCAAGTATTCTTTTAATATTTGTTTTTGATATGAAACCATCTCTAATTGAGAATGCAAAAAAATCTTCAATATTATGTATAAGCGTAGGAAGTTGTCCTCTTATTTCTTTACTTCTTGCAAAAGATGTATACATAACTCTTTTAATATAATCTTCTATTTCTGGATAAAATCCCCAGTTGTATTTAAATTTGAAATCACTATAACCTGATAACTCTTTAAATTCATCTAAAAATAAATTAATAACATTAGAATCATAATCCCAATATACACTCGTATTTTTCATATAATCACCTATTATATATTATAACACTAAAGTATATTTAAAAGATAGTATAAATGCACCTTTTTTATAATTAAAAGAGGCTTTTTTATTTGCCTCTTTTTTATTAAAATTCACTTGGGAAAACTTGAGCTCTATTTTGCAATTGCTCGAAAGTAGTAAGTGTATTTTTTATTGTAACTTCAACGAATTCTTGAGCATACTTGTTACACCAATTGTTTTGTGTAGAATTACAATTATAATTTCCAGTGTTTAAATCCCAACTAATAGTTGATTTATATTTTTCATGAGGTTCAACAAAAGTAAGATCAATAACCTTTGTTTTTAAGTTATATACTATTGTAGTTTCTACACCTTTACTTTTTTGATAAGATCTATAAGTTTTATTAGAAAGATTTAAAGAATAATTCATAACATAATCACCATTTGAGTAATCCAGTGTATATTCTGTTCCATTTTTTGTTTCATATCCATAGCGCTTTAAAGCTTCTTCAAGTCTATCTTTTGCTGGAACGATTTCGTTTTTGCTTTCTTCTAAATTATCTTTTTTCTCACAATCGTATTTAACTAGTTTATCTTTAACATCCTTTGGAGAATCGTTTGCACGTATATCTTTTAAACTTACTAAGGAGTGAGCTTGTGAAGGATTAGATACTACATCCATTACACGTTTTATAAATCCTACATTATTATCAACTAAATAATCATCATAACCATAAGAATTGTTTGCACAGTCTGGAAATCTTGGATCATCAGTAGGGTAGTAGTTACAGTTGGTAATAAAGAATTCCGTAATTTTGATCATCTTTTCACCACTAAAGAAAAATTCTAATTTATATGATCCGGCACCAAAACTATCTCTACTATAACAAACAAGAGCATTGTCAATTTTATAGTCTTTATTACTATCTTTGCTGCTTTTGCCTCCTTTAAAAACCGTAAAATAAAGTGTTAGTGCGATAATTGCAATTACAAGAACAATAATTAAAATTATTAATTCTCTTTTACTTTTCTTTTTCTTTTTTACATTCTTTATCTCTTTTTCTCTTTTTTCATATTTTTCTTCAATTTTTTTTAATTCAGCTTGTTCAATTGAAGCATCAGTTGGGTATCCACAATTTGGGCATGTTTCTGCCTTATCGCTTATTTCTTTTCCACATTCAATACATTTTATTAAAGCCATATCAAAATACCTTTCTATTAGAATAATTATATCATGAATAGGCTCATAAAATAGCATTTCTCTTATTTTTACATAAAATATTTCAGATAGGAGGAATAATAGTGTTTACAGATTCAAATAGTTTTAATCAAAATTTCTTTGGAGATGCTGATGTTAATGTTGATGTAGATTTTAATATGGGGAATACAATGATGGGGAATGTCTCTTCACCAATAATTGAGCCTATGCAAGAGCGAGTAGTAAATAGAACAATAATGCATGAAGTTCCACATATATGTCCAATTAATACAAAAATAATTAATAATCATGTATATCGTCATACATATCAACCTAGATATACTTGTTGTGAAGAAAATGTATGTACTAATGTACAATGTGGATCTTGTTGTTGCTTTAATAATAGATAGTCTCGAAAGAGACTTTTTTTATGATATAATTATTCTTGGTGATAACAACAATGGAAATATTTAACGATTGGAAATTTTGGGCTATATTTTATTTAATTAGTTCAGTTACATTTGCCCAAAGCTTTAAGAAAGCAAATAGGAATATGAAAGATGCTAGTGCACTTACTGTGTTGTTAGAAATATTTACAGCATTTTTTGCAATATTCTTTTTGCCATTTTTTAAATTTACTTTCCCAAGTGATATGAGTGTATACTTAATATTATTTCTTGTAGTAGTAATATATGCTGCAACTGATAGATTAAATATAGAAGCAAGATATGGACTAGATCCTTCAATATTTAGTATGCTTAAACAATTATCCACAGTATTTTTAATGATATTTGGATTTGTCTTCTTAAAAGAAGCAATAGTTATTAAAAAAATAGTGGGTGCTGCAATAATAATTATTGCTAATATAATACTTACACTTGATGGTGGAAAAATAAAATTAAACAAATACTTTATAATGTGTTTTATATCTAACTTTTTATTTGCAATAGCAATGCTTATAAATGTTAATATTTCAGATAATTTTAATTTAGCAATGTATACGATGATGACAGTATTTATTCCTGCGGTGATAATATCTATTGCAAGTAGATTAACTGTTAAAAAACTAAGAGAAGAATTTAATTTATATGATAAAAAAAGATTTATTCTAGCAGGTTTTTGTTGGTGTCTTATGTTAATAGCATCAGTAAGAGCATATCAGTTAGGTAATGTTACAGTAGTAGCACCAATACTTACTTTAACTTCAATATTAAATACAATGTATGAATATTTCATAGTAAAAAACAAAAAGAAATTTGTTCAAAAATTAATAGCATCAATTCTTATAATAATTGGTGTAATTTTAATTAGATTTTGATATAATTAGAATGAGGTGTGTTTATGAAAAAGAAAAATATTAAAAATAAAAATTTAGTTTTTATTATTACAGGAGTAGTTTTAATTCTTGCAATAACAATAGTATTACTAATATTACTAAATAATAAAAAAGGAGAAGAAAAAGTTGTTACTGATGCAATCTTCCTTGGAGATTATTCAGACGAAATTAAAACAGATAAAAAAGTATTAACAAGTTATAACGAATATCTAAATGTTTTTGAAGAAGGAAAAGTAGAAGAAAAAGCTTTTGATAATAATAATTATGCAGTTGTTGAAATTGCATATGATTCTTGTACAGATAAAGACATTAAAATCAATAGTTATGAAGTAGATAATAATGTTTTAAAAGTAACTGCAAGTTATACTGCTAATTGTGGTGTATGTGCTCCATATTATATGTATTATCTATTACCAGTTGATAAAACTGTTACAGATTTATCTGTAGAAATAAATTATGTAGCAAGAAACAAACCTGATTGTGATCCTAATGTTGCATATAAACCTATTATTTATTTATATCCAGAAGAGGATATGGATGTAGAAGTAAAACTTACTAATAGTGAAAATATATTTGTAAGTTATCCAAGATATAACGATGGATGGAAAGTATATGCTAAGACAAATGGAGATTTATACGACAAAGTTACAAATAGATACTATTATGCATTATATTGGGAAGGAAATAACCATCGTGCTGAAGTAAAAGAAGATGGATTTGTAGTTAAGAAAGAAGATACTTTAGCTTTCTTAGAAGAAAAGTTAGCTCTTCTTGGATTAAATGAAAGAGAAGCAAATGAATTCATTGTTTACTGGTTACCTAAACTAGAAGCAAATGAATACAATTATATTAGATTTGAAACTATGGAAGAGATTAATTCTTATATGAAACTAGAGATTAATCCAAACCCAGATACTATTATTAGAGTTTTAATGGATTATAAGGCACTTGATAAACCAATTGAGGTTAAAGAACAAGTTCTTAATACTCCAAAAAGAGTTGGATTCACAGTAGTTGAATGGGGCGGAAGCGAAATAAAATAATAATTTACACCAGAGGCTTAAAAACAAGTAAATCTGGTGTTTTTTGTTTAGTAAATCATTTGATAAAAACATTTATATATGATATAATGTAGCAGAAATGGCGCATTATTCTAGTCAATACAATATTGTGAAGACGAGGGTAAAATATCGTTAGAAGGCATATCTATGAAACGTTTGGTGCTTGCTTCTTACGCCCAGTATGGGGTGGGTGCTGAATTTGAAGGGGCTATGGACGATCGTAACGGCATACGGCAACCGTTCCATTTTCCCGCGGAGACCTAAAATCGTGAGAACTTACGACTTAGGCGTGAACCTATCTTGTGGCTAAAGCTATGGATAGAGTAGCCAGGTTTGAGTGGTGTTGGGGGACGAAGACAACTTGTTAGAAGGTGTACATCTTGTAATACAGTATTGCTACCTGAAACTTTCACTGCAAAAAAACATAAGCAATATTCCATTGATTGAGGAAAACTCCTAGAGTGTAAATTGATATAGGATTGTAGTGTGTACTAAGTGGCTATCAAGTAATAGATTAGGTAACTATCTATTTAATCTTTCAAAAGGGAACTGCTTATTTGGTAACGAATAAGTAAGATTAAGGGAAATCCAACTTGACCTAATGACACAAGGTTTACTATGTTAATTGCCATTTCTGATTTTTATTTGAGGCGAATATGAAAGATAAAGACTATAAAGAAAAATATTCAAATAAAGCAAGAAAAAAACCAATTAAAGATAAGAAGAAAATAGATGTTAAATGGGTTAGTTTAATAACTATTGTTTCTTTTTTTATATCTTTAGTTTTTTCTTTTATTGGTGAAGTTATAATACCTAATGCTCATATACTTGTAAGTGCAGTATTAATTTTTGCATTTATTGGGCTTGGTATTTTATTTGATATGATAGGTATCAGTGTTACTGTTGCAGATGTTAAAACATTTAATTCAATGGCTACTAAAAAAGTTAAAGGAGCACATCTTGCAGTTAGATTAATCAAAAACGCTGATAAAGTATCTAGCTTTTGTAATGATGTAATTGGAGATATTTGCGGAATCATAAGTGGTTCTGTTGGTGTAAGTATTTCAATAATTGTGGCAAACAAGTTTAATATATCTCTTCTTGCAGTTACATTATTAGTAACTGCAGCAATTGCAGCAATGACAATCGGAGGAAAAGCAATAGGTAAAAGTATTGCTATAAATAGAAGTAATAGAATTTTATATAGATTTGTTACAGTATTATCTGTTTTTTATAGGAAGAAATAATTATGGAAGAAGAAAAGGAAAAGAAGACAACTACAAAAAAGAGAACTACTACAAAGAAGACAACATCTAAGAAAAAAACTACTACAACTAAGAAAAAGACAACAAGTAGTACTGCTAAGAAAACAGCAACTAAGAAGACAACTACAACTAAAAAGACTACTACAAGAAAAACAACTAGTAGAAAAGCACCAGTTAAGAAAGAAAAAGTAGTAACTACTGAACCTCTTCAAGTATTTGATTTCAAAGCAAAAGAAGAGCCAAAAGTAGAAAAGATAGTTAAAGAAGAAAAGAAAGAATATGTTACTAAAAGTAGTAATAGCTTGTTATACATCTTCTTATCTATAGTAGCTTTCTTAGTATTAATCTTTGTTTACAACCTTCTTTATGGATCAGGTAAAAGTCCTGACTTAAAGAATGATGTTAGTAGGATTAATTTACCTTATGAAGAAGCAGTTGTAGAAAACTATAACTTATCTTTAGTTATGGTTGGTGATTGTTTGATTCATGGGGCAATATATGATGATGTTAAAAGAAGTACAGGTAAGTATGATTTTCATCCATTAGTTGAATATTATAAAGATATAATTAGTAAATATGATTTAGCATTCTACAATCAAGAGTCTCTTTTGGGAGGAACTGAATTAGGGCTTTCTTCTTATCCTAGATTTAATTCTCCTAAGGAAGTTGGGGATGCTTTTCTTGACTTAGGATTTAATTTAGTATCTTTGGCTAATAATCATTCTTTAGATAAAGGTGAGAAGGGTATTTTATCATCCCTAGATTATTGGAAGAGTAAAGAAGGAATAATGACTGCAGGAAGTTATTCTAGTTTTGAAGATAGAGATAAAGATGTAATAATGGAGAAAAATGGAATAATTTATGCACTTTTATCATATACAACTACTACGAATGGTCTTAGAGTGCCTGAAGGTAAAGAATATTTAGTTAATGTTTATTCAGATCTTCAAGCTAAAAAAGATGTTGAAAGGCTAAGAGGTAAAGTTGATTTGTTAATGGTTGCAATGCACTGGGGTGAAGAATATACACATACTCCAACTGCTGAAGAAGAAAGAATTGCTAACTATTTAGCAAGTTTAGGTGTAGATATTGTCATAGGACACCATCCACATGTAATACAACCGGTTGACTTTATAGGTAAAACTATGGTAATATACTCACTTGGAAACTTCGTAGCAAGTCAATATGGAGTTGAAAAACTAACTGGGCTTGTAATGAGTGTCGAAGTTAACAAAAAAATAGAGAATGGGGTTAGTACTATTACACTTACTAATCCAACTGCGTCACTATCTTATGTTTATTCAGTAAAAGATAGTTATAGACATAGTTATAAAATGTATCCATATGAAAAACTTAATGACAAATTACTAGATGGATATAAAACATACTATTATAAGTTTATGGATATAGTAACGAAAAGAAATAAAAATATTTTTTATAAAACTATATAAATGGTTTGAAAAAAAGTGTGATAAATGATATAGTACTATATAGTAGGTGATAGCGTGAAACAACAATATTTAAGATTATTTGCTTTCATTTTTGGGTTGGCTTTTATAATAAGTGGAGTTATATTTACTTTCACTAAAATGTATAAAGATGGAAGAGAAAAAATGATTGCTGATGAAAAAGTAGTAGCAGATGAAATTGGAGATGTCTATAAAACATTCTTTGAAAAAGAAAGTGAACTTACTACTTATAGAGATGAGTTAATTAAAGATTTTAATAATTATGTTACTTTCTATGCTGATATGCCTAAAGGGTATGAAGGTATGGCAGGAAAGATTAAACAATATGAAACTTTAATTACTGAAATAGAAGATGTTTCAGCATACTTAGAAGACAAATGTACTTCAAAGTATAGCGTTAGTGAAGCAAATGATAAATGTATTGCATATTATCTTAATTTAGAAAGAACAATTAATACATTTATTGGAGATAATGAATACTTTAATAGTAAGATTAAAGAATTCAATGAATGGACTGTTGAAGAAAACAAGAGTGTTTTAATGAATGCAGTTAAGTATGATGAATTAGAAGAATTTAAAGCAGAGAAATATATAAAATATGTAGATTTAAATAAGGATGGAACATATTTAGGACAAAATGCAGATTAGGAGGTTGATAATATGAAGTTTGATCTTTTACCAAAGAAAAGACTAGGTAGAAAATTTTTAGCTTTAGGAATAATATTATTTCCTCTTTTTTCTAGTCTTTATGTTGTATCAATATTCAGTAACAAATTAATTAGTAATGCTATGTCATTGCCTGTATTAATAGTTGCTATTGTCTCATTACTTTTATTAATTGTAGGAATTGTGTTTATTAAGACTGGTACTGATAAACCACCAAAGAGATTAAAAAGAGGATTTAGATATGCATTATATCTTTTAGCACTTCTTTATACAGTAGGAGGTTATTCAATACTTGGAATGCTTTATCTTCCTGGTACAGGATTTAAAGATTGGTTAATAACTACTGCAATGACTACAATGAACCATCAATATTTTGCAACATGGTTCTATAATGATTATGATATTAATATTACTATGGCAAATAATACAGTTATGGAAAGTGGAGAAGATACTAATCCAGATTTGATTACATTCTCTACACCAGACTTTAATCAAGTTACATACAAAAATGAATTTGAAAGACAAGTATTAACAAAAGATGCTGGTAATGATTTATATAAGATTATCGATTTAGATAGTAAAAGATATGGATTTAAAGGTAAGTTAGCAGTTGTTTATGATGCAAGCCATGTTAAAATTGGAGTATCTAGAGGAACTGGAACTACTTTATCTGGTTCATACGGACAATTTATTACTCAAATAGCTAGTAGATATAATGCAGTACTTGCTATAAATGCTGGAGGATTCTATGATCCAGATTGGAATTCAACTGGAGGAGTACCTCATGGTGTTGTTATATCTGAAGGTAAGCTAATTGCTAATAATAGCAAGGCTACTAGTACAGGTGGTATTATTGGATTTAATAAAGATAATAAATTAATTCTTGCAAGAATGAGTGCTAAAGAAGCTTTGAATGCAGGAATTCGTGATTGCGTTGATTTCGGACCATTCTTAATTGTTAATGGTAAATCTTCATACGTAAATGGTAATGGTGGTTGGGGAACTGCTCCAAGAAGTGCTATTGGTCAAAGAGCTGATGGTATCGTATTATTACTAATAATCGATGGAAGACAAGCAGGAAGTGCTGGAGCTGATATGAATGACGTTGTTAAAGTATTACTTGATTATGGTGCAATTAATGCAGCAAACCTAGACGGTGGTACATCAAGTGCAATGGAACTTAATGGTCAAATAATATCAAACCCAAGAAATGGATCTTTCCAAGCAAAAACTAGACCAGTGCCAAATGCATGGATAGTAGTTCCATAGTTTACATTTTTATAAATGTAAAGTTGTGTCCAAACTATTGAAAAGCAATTTTTATTACGTTATCCTTAAAATAGGGACGGTGATAGAGTGATATATCCATCAATAGACAAGCTTTTAAATGTTGTTAGTTCAAAGTATGAACTAGTACATATTGCAGCAAGAAGAAGTAAAGAGATTAAAGAAACTAATCATTTACAAATGCCTGCAAACAAATATGTTTCAAAGAAAAACATTGGAAGAGCTTTGGAAGAAATAGCAGAAGGTTACATAAAAGTAATGTACATAGATGAATAGTTTACATCTTGCGCATTGCTTTTTTTGTGTCTATAAACCATAAAAAAATGTATAATATTATTAGGTGGTTTTATGAAGATTCTAAAATACGATAAGAAAAAGAATGGAATGTATCAAGTATTCTTTGATAATGGAAACAATATAGATATATCTGAAGAGATAATACTTAAGTACAATCTATTACTTAAAAAAGATGTTGATAATAAATTAATTGATCAAATGCTTAATGAAAATAAAGTATATATCGCATATAATCTTGCAATTAAATATATATCAACAAAGATGAGAAGCAAAAAAGAAATAAGAGAACATTTATCAAAGAAAGAATTTGATAAGGATTCCATTGATGAAGTAATAAACATATTGATAAAAAACAAATATATTGATGATGATAGTTATGCTAAAGCATTTGTAAACGATAAGGTTTTATTAACAAATGATGGACCATATAAGATTAAAAATAAATTAAATGAACTAGGTATTAGTGATAGTACTGCTTATAAAGCTTTAGAGTCTTTTGATATAGATACACAAAAAGAAAAGATAGAGAAGATTGCTAAGAAAATGGTATCTACTAATAGAAATAAAAGTGCATCAATACTTAGAAATAAAATAGTTTTATATTTAGTTAATCTAGGATATGAAAGAAGTGTTATTAATTCAGTTGTTTCTACAATAGAAATAAAGAATGATAAAGAAATTGAAAAAAAAGAATACGAGAAAATCTATAATAAACTTTCTCGTAAGTATTCTGGTGATGAACTTAAGTTTAGAGTAAGACAAAAGATGTATGCTTTAGGATTCAATATTAGTGAAGAATAAAAAAGATGGATTAAATCCATCTTTTTTTATTTGTAAATAACTATGTTTGTATATTCTAGATTTTTCATTTCTAGTGGGGCTATATCTTCAATCTTTAATTCAAAGTAAGGTAACAATTTAGTTTTTATTGGGTACATTCTTATTTTAATTATTATTACTTCAAATGGTTTAAGAGTCTTTAGATCTTCTCTTGTAACAAGCATTTCGTTTTCTGATGATCTTCCACATAAGTTAGAAATGTAATCTAATGTCTCATAATCGTTTGCAAGTAAGTAGTAAATATTTCCAAAGCACATTTTAATGAATTCAGCTTCTTTTTTACCATATACATATTCAAGTTCAAGAATACTTTGAATAAAGATATTAAATCTAATATTTAAACTTCTTGATACTGAAAGCATATTGTTGAAGTTTTTAATTGGTTTATATGAATCAAATTCATCTAAGATGATATTTAATCTTCTTTCTTTGTAGTTGTTGATATCTATCATCTTAAATACTTCGTTTATTAGCATTGGGAATATAACATTTGAGTATCTTCCATCTCCGATGACGAATATTGCTGTTTTATCCTTTTTAATATTTTCTAAATCCATATTATCGTTACATAATATTTTAGAAATTGATTCTCTTGAAGTTATTAATCTAGCTTTTTGAATGAATACTGCTACTATTGATGTAAATGTTTCTTTTGGAGCATTTACTATTGCAGCAAGTGTACTATAGATTAATGAATTCTTATCCATTTCTTTAACTTCTTTTACTACTTCTTCAATTTTAGTACTTAAGCTTACTATACTATTTAAGTTAATTGCTTCAGCATTTGCTTTTTCAAATAAGTATAAAGCAAGACCTGTAAATAGAGTAGTGGCAGAGTTTTCCCAGAATGGATCAGCATCAGTTTTATGATCTTCGCAAATAATGTAATATCCAATATCTTCTAACATTTCAATAGCTGCATCAATATTTCCACTCTTATATAATTTATATGGTAAGTGTAATGGATTAAAATTGTTTCCTTTTGAAGGATCTTGGAAATTTAATACATTTATCTTATATCCATTTTGATTTGCTAAACCACTCATTTTTTCATAGATTTCTCCTCTTGGATCATTTACTATAAATGAGTCATTAGCCATTATTGATGTATATAATTGTGGAAGTACAGTTGTCTGTGTTTTGCCTGATCCCGTAGAACCAATGATTAGATTGTGAATTTCTCTACTATCTACATATAGACTATCTTCATCATACATTACTTGAATTCCTGACTTAGAAATATCCCCCTTAGTTAATTTTGTAGTTGCTTCAACTACTTCTTCTTTAGTTGCCCATCTTGCATATGACATACTATCACTCCTTTCATGCATATATAATAATACTCTTTTTATTATTTCAGTTAAACAATAATGGCATTTTGTGTTATAATAGTAATTGGTGATTATTATGTATTCAAATAATCTTATTTGCGACATATTAGAATATATAAATAAAAACATATATAAAGAGATAAATATAACTCTTTTATCTAATCTTTTTTATTATGATAAAACCTATATAATGAAGAAATTTAAAAAAGAAATAGGTCTATCTATATTTGATTATATAAATAGAGTAAAAGTATTTAAAAGCTTATCTGATTATAAATATGATAATTATGTTTTAAGTATTGCTCTTGATCATGGATTTAATTCAATTGAATATTACTCTGAAACTTTTAAGAAAGTAGTGGGGATAAATCCAAAGAAATATAAATATTTTTTAAATAGAAGTAAATATATTAATGATAAAGAAATAGATATAGTTATTAAAAATCTTAATGACTTAGTTAGTTTAGATACATTTATTAATAGATATTTAGAAAGAAGAAAACCAAAAGAAAAGATGGTCAAAGTTTTGGGTATAAAAAAAATAAAGTAATTGCTTACTTTATTTTTTTATTTTGATTGTAATTTTGAATTAGTGATATAAGTATCATATTGAGACTTTAATGTTGAATCTTCAATAGTCATACCACTATCTTTTCTTAATTCTTCTAGAGCAGTTATTGATAAAGAATTATCTTCGTTTAATTTTTCTTCTGATAGAGTTTCAATTATTTCATCTTTAACTTCATCTAGTTTTGGCTTGTCATATTGTTTTGTTTTTAAAATAATATGATATCCAAATTTAGTTTTAACTGGTTCTTTAGTATATTTACCAACTTCTAGTTTATAAGCAGCTTGTTCAAATTCTGTAACTGTATCACCATGACCAATTCTTCCAAGCTCTCCACCTTTAGATGAAGAACCATCTTTAGAATATTCTTTAGCAAGTGTTGCAAAATCTTCACCAGCATCTAGTTTAGCAATTACTTCTTTAGCTTTCTTTAAAGCTTCAGCTTCAGCAGCTTCTTTTTCATCATCAGTTTCATATTCAGCAGTTATTAATATATGACTTACTTCCATGTCTCCGATTAATTCATCATCATAGTAATCTTCTATTTCACCATCAGATACAAGTGATTTAGCATAATCTTTAATTGCTAAGTTTCTCTTATAACGAAGAATAAAATAATCATTTAATTCATCTTTAGTTGAAATACCATATTGTTCAGATATAAATGATTCATAAGTAGAATACATTTGATTGTAATAGTTATTGTAATATGTTTCAGTTAATTCAATATTACTTTTAGCATAACTTTTAGCATCACTATCAGTTTCATACTTTTCATCTAATATCTTAGTATCAATCATGTTTATTAAAACAGATAAAGCATATTTTTCTTTTAGCTCTTCGTATAATTCTTCAGTTGAAATACCTCCATCTTTAAAACTTACTACAGCTTCTTTTCCATCTGCTAACTTTGGTACACTTTTACATCCAGTAACAAGTAATAAAGTTGCAAATACAACAATCATTAATTTTTTCATATAATCTCCTCTCTGCATACATAAATATAATAACAAAAATTAAATAAATAAACAATATTTTCAAATAAATTAACGTTTGTAAGAACTTTTTTATTATTATTCCATAAAATATTGTGACTAAGAAAAAAGGAGGACTAAATTATGAATAATAATACTTCATCTTCTGCAATTGTTTTAGTATTATTCGTTTTACTAGTAATTATTCTAGGTGCCTGGATTTAAGGAGGGATAATCTTGCAAAACGATAATAATGGATTCTTGGTAATTGTAGTAGTTTATATATTACTCTCAATTATATTACATGGATCTTTTTGCTACTAAGTAAGTCATATGACTTACTTTTTGTTTACACTGAAATAATAGATTTATGTTTACAAAATATAATACCTGTATGATAATTAAGATATATAATAATTTAAATGATAGTAGAGGAGGATAGATTATGGCAGATGGATGGACAGGAATAGATGTCGAAACAGTAGAGAATCAAATATCTAATTTTAGAGATGGAATGAATAGGGCGTATAATAATTTTAAAACAGCATTTGAATTATTTAATGACAGTTTATATCGTACTTGGGCTTCACCAAAAGCAGTAGAATTTAATCCATATATTGTTAACTTAGCATTAGAAAACTTAATTGATTATGCAGCTAATAACGTATTACAAGCAGCAAGCACAGCCGCATCTTTTATGGCTAGATACAATGGAGTAAATCACACATTCACTTATGAAGAAATAACTAGTTCAATTGAACCAGTTAGATTGTTAGAAGACAAAGATGGCACTATAGGAATGAATGTTCCATTAGCAAAAATGGCATTAAATGCTTTTACTGATAGTGTTAATTCTGTTTTAAATGATTTACGTGATATTCCACTTGATTTTGCTTTGTATGATCCAGCAGGAGAAATAAAAGCACAATATGTTGAAATGGTTAATTCAGCTATTTCACATGTAGAATATTTACTTGAAGGTGCAACTAAAGATTTAGAAAAAGCATTTGATGAAGAAACAATGAACATTAGATTAGGAAAAGTACAAGCAGAACAAGTACTTTCAGCATAATTACAAAAATAAGACGACTCATGTATATGGGTTGTTTTTATTATTAGAAAAACTTTACAAATTATAATTATTGTAAGATAATGTTATTAGATAAATAATATAGGAGGTATTTTTTATGGGAGATGGATGGACAGGAATAAATTTAGATGCTGTAAAAAGTCAATTAGATAATTTTAAAAGTGTAATGGATGAAATTGCAAATAATTATCAAACTGCTTTTAGTTTATTTAACGAAGAACTATATCGTACTTGGGCTTCAGAAAAAGCAATTGCTTATAATGCTCATATAAAAAATTTAGCAACATTAGGTTTAGACATTGGAAGATGTGCCTGGGATGTTCTTTATTCCGCTAGTAGAGCAGCAGATTTTATGGCTCAACATAATGGCGCATCATTTAGTTACGATGTAGGTACAAGACCTTCAGGAGAAGGTGATGCTAAGATGTTAGAAGATGTTAAGGATGGAATTACAGGTATGAATGTTGTACTTGCTAAAATGTCAGTAGATGCGTTTAAAGAAAGCACAACATCATTGATTGAAAGATTAATTGAAGTACCAACAGATTTTTCATTATTAGACCCAGATGGTACATTACAAACAGAATATAAAAGAATGGTTAATCAATTAATATTATTGATTAGTAATGCAGTATCATCTGCAGTTAATGATGCAAAAGCTGCATTTGAAACTGAAGAATTAAATGTAATGTTAGGAAAACAACAAGCAGAATCACAACTTACAGCTTAGTAAAATTGTTAATAGACAACTCATTTACATGGGTTGTTTTAATTTTCTTTGCAAATGACTACATATATATGATAATAAAAGTAGATGTTAATCTATATTTTATAATTAAGGAGGTATATATTATGGGAGATGGATGGACAGGAATTAACATTAGTGATGTACAAAAACAATTAGATGCTTTTAAAGATGCAATGAAACAAATCAAAAGCAAGTATGTTCAAGGAGCAATTAAGTTTACTAGTAACTTGTCTCTAGTATGGGCATCAGAAAAAGCAGTAGATTTTAATCAACAAATAGTTTCACTAGAAGGATTCGAGGAAGAATTAAATAATTGTCATAACAACATTTTAATGAGTGCCGCAAAAGCTGCATCGTTTATGGCCAAATATAATGGAGCAGAATTTGAATATGATTATACTTTATGGCATGGACATTATTTTTTTGATAAGCTACAATCAGAAAAAGATGGATTAAAAGGTATGAATGTTGCTTTAGTTAAAGTTGCATTGAATGATTTTCATGATAAAATGAAAGCAGTAGAAGCCGATTTAGATGGAGTACCAATGAATTTTTCAATGTTTGATCCAGCTGGTGACTTACAAGCAGAATACAAAAAAATGATTGATAAAAGTATAATTTACATTAGAAATGAATTAAGTACTATTGAAACTGTATTAAATAAAGCAATCGAAGAAGAAACTAATAATATAATGCTAGGAAAACAACAAGCCGAAAATGTAATGGCTGCTTAACTAAAAATATAAATAACTCAGAAATGGGTTATTTTTTTGACTTATAATTCTTAATATTATATAATAAAAAACAATTTTGGGGGTAGTTGTGTATGGAAGAGTTTATTAACAACGTTTTAAATCTAGTTAAAGAAGAACGATTACTTATTGATAAAGCAATTGAAGAAGATGAAAAAAAAGGAATAGTAAGTGATGATTTAAAAGAAAAATATAGGAATGTATTTTTATGTACTAATGCTTTAGTAGATTATATGTTAGAAAATTATCCACAAGAAGAGTTAATGTCTATCATAATGAGCGGTCATGAAGAAGCTGATGAAGAAACATTTGATAGATCAACTTTATGTTTCTTGCTTTCAAATACTTATAGAGAAAAATTTAAAGAAACAGTCTTTGAAGAAGAAAATAATAAATTCTTATATGCTGTGTATTTATGGTTTTGTAAGAGTAATAAACTAGATAAAGATACTAAAGATTCTTTACATAAATATATTAATTTAAGAGCTACTCAATCAATGATTTTAAGAAATTATTTTGCTGGAGAAACAAGAAACTTAGAAGAGTTAAGTACTCCTGAAAGCAACTTCGGATTGCTTTCTAATCCTTTAGCACTTAATGAGTATTATAGAATACTTCAAGATATTATTCATGAATCAAATTGTACAGAAATGTATGAAGGAATGGAAGATTATGAAACTGCATTAGAAGGAAAGAAAAAATATCTTTCATTAGAGTTTACTGCAATATGTGCAGAGATGATGACAAGAGGAATAGAGTTTCCTATTTCAGATGAAGAAATATCTGATTTCACAAGAGAAATATTAAAAGAAGCAGCAGTACTTGCTAATAAATTTATAATTGTAAGTGGAATGAAAAAAACTAGATTGAATTAATCTAGTTTTTTAATTTCTCTAATACTTCTTCTTTATCTATTAGTATATCTTTATTTGTAGAATGTTTAAAATCATCATTTGAGTATCTTGGAGTTAGATGTAAGTGAAAATGTTTAACATCTTGCCCATGACCATTGTTTTGAACAAGAGTAAGACCTTCAGCTCCTAGTTTTTCTTTTACTAAAGAATACATTTCTTTAGCAACTTTAAACATATGTAAAACTAGTTCTTCATCTAGATCTTCTATAGTAACACAATGATTTTTAGGTACTATCATCATATCCCCATTAGTAGTTGGGTTAATATCTAAAAACACTTTTACTAAATCATCTTCATATACTGTAAGACTTGGAATTTCTCCATTAATAATTTTACAAAAAATACAATCCATAACTTTCATCACCTAATATTATGATAACACAAAAAGGAAAGAAAATCTTTCCTTTTTCGTGAATAATCAAATATCAATAATATTGTGTTTAAAAATGATTTCTTTTATACATAAAAGATGTATTTTATGTTATAATTAAATACGAATTAGAGGTGATTTCATGTTAAATATTAAAGGATTAAATGTCGTTGTTGGAGAAAAGAGAATTCTTAATGACTTTAATTTAGATATTAAAGATGGTGAAATACATGCAATCATGGGACCTAATGGTACAGGTAAGTCAACTTTATCTAAAGTAATATTAGGTAGTAAGAATTATACTGTTAAAAGTGGAGATATTAAATTAGATGGTAAATCTATTATAGGTTTATCTACTGATGAAATAGCAAGACGTGGTGTATTTGTATCATTTCAAAATCCTATTAGCATTGAAGGAGTTCAAAATAGTGAATTTATTAAAACTGCAATTAATGCAAGAAGAGAGAATGCTATTGGATTATTTGAGTTTATAAAAGATATTAAAGCTAAAGCTAGTGAATTAGATTTCCCTGAAGAAATGATTCATAGATCAATTAATGTAGGTGCTAGTGGTGGGGAAAGAAAGAAAAATGAAGTTTTACAACTTGAACTATTAGAACCTAGTTTCATAATACTTGATGAATTAGATTCAGGACTTGACATTGATAGCTTAAGAAAAGTATGTGGTGGAATTAATAAATATTTAAAAGAACATCCTAAAACATCAGTTCTTATAATTACTCATTATCCTAGAATACTTGAATATATAAAGCCAGAGTTTGTTCACATGATGGTATGTGGAAAGATTGTTAAAACAGGTGGATATGATTTAGCATTCGATATAGAAAAAAACGGATACTCTGATGCATCTGTAATAGGTAGTGATTCTAAAGATGAATAAACTAGTATTAGATAACAATATAGAAACTACTGATATATTCATAGATCAAGATACAGATATGACAGTAGATTTTAATGAATTAGAAAAAGAAGTAAATATACATATTGGTAAGGGAGTTTGTTTTAAAGGATTTATTAAAACAAATAAAACTAGTAATAGAGTAAATTACTTTATAGATGAAGATTGTGATGTAGTAATTAACAAATTATCGATTGATTGTAGTGATACAGTTACAATTGAAATGAATGATATTAATTCAAAGATAAAGTATTCAACAAGTGTTATTAATTATTTAGATAATAATTATACACAAAAAATATTACATAATAGTTCAGATACAAAAAGTGTAATAGTTAACCATTGTATTAATGTAGAAGATAATGAATTTAAATTTATTGTAGATGGAATTATTAAGAAAGATAGTTCTTCTGTTAATTTTAAACAAGATAATAAGATTATTAATTTGAAAGATGGAAAGAGTAATATACTTCCAAACTTAATTGTTGATAATTCTGAAATAGAAGCAAGTCACTCTGCATATATAGGAACTTTTGATGAAGAAGATAAATTCTATATGATGAGTAGAGGTTTAACTATAGAAGAATGTGATGATTTATTAATTAAGGCTTTCTTAATTGGTAATATGAAACTTGATGATAAAGAAAGAGATATTTATTGTGGCATAATAGAAAATATAAATAAATAATTGGAGGTGATATATTGAATAGAGAAGATTTTGATATATTTAATACTGGAATTATATATTTAGATAATGCTGCTACTACACAGAAGCCTAGAAGTGTAGTAAGAGAAATAGTAGATTATTATACAAAGTATACTGCTAATTCTCATAGAGGAGATTATGATATCAGCTTAAAAGTTGATGAGAAGTATGATGGTGTTAGGGACAAAGTAAAGAATCTTATTAATGCTGAATCAAGTAAAGAGATAATCTTTACTAAAGGTTCTACTGAAAGTTTTAATATGGTTGTCTTTGGCTTCATGGCACATTATTTAAAACCTGGAGATAGAGTTTTACTTACAAAAGGAGAACACGCATCAAACATACTTCCTTGGATGACTTTAGCAAAACAAATTGGATTCATAATTGATTATGCTGATTTAGAAAGTGATTACTCAGTTAGCATAGAAAAATTAAAAGAGAAAGTATATGAAAATACAAAAGTAATTTCTTTAGCACATGTTACTAATGCGATTGGGGATTTAAGACCTGTTAAAGCAATAGGAGAGTTGTGTAAAGAAAAAGGAATACTATTTGTGTTAGATGCAACACAAAGTATTGGACATATGAAATTAGATGTTCAAGATTTAAATGTAAGTTTTCTTGGATTTTCAGCACATAAAATGCTTGGACCAACAGGTGTTGGAGTGCTTTATGGAAAACTAGATTTATTAGAAAAATTAGTACCAATTGAATATGGTGGAGGAATGAATGTTTCATTTAACAGTAATGGTGAATATGAACTAAAAGAACTTCCAACAAGACTTGAAGCAGGTACTTGTAATATTGCTGGTGTAATAGGACTTGGAGCTGCCATAGATTATTTACAAACAATTGGACTTGATAAAATACATGAATATGAAGTTGAACTTAAAAAATATTTAGTAGATAGAATAAGTACTGTCCCAAATATAAAAATATACAATAAGAATTTGGATACAGGAGTATTATTATTTAATATAAACAATTTCTTTAGCCAAGATGTTGCAATATACTTAAATCAATTTAAAGTATGTATAAGAGCAGGTAACCATTGTGCTAAGATGTTACAAGAAGCAATTTGTGATACAAATACTTGTAGAATTAGTTTATATTTCTACAATACTAAAGAAGAAATAGATGTATTAGTAAATGCATTAATGAATCAAGATAAAATACTTGAAACAGTAGTATAGAAAGAATAGAGGGATAATATGGATGTAAATTTAAAAAGAGAAGCAATACTTGATAATTATCAAAATCCTGCAAATCGTGGGATACCAAAAGATTCAGCTTATAAAGAAGTTAATTCAAGAAATGAATCTTGTGTAGATAATATTACAGTAGCAGCAAAAGTAGTCGATGGAAAATTAGAGGATATTAAATTCGATGGAGAAGCTTGTGCAATATGTACTAGTGCAACAAGTGTAATGACTAAAGAACTTAAAGGTAAATCATTAGAAGAAGCAGAATTAATCGTAGATAACTTTGATAGAATGATTAATGAACTTCCTTATGATGAAGATTTATTGGGAGAATTAAATATATATAATGAAGTTTATAAACAACCAAGTAGAAAGAAATGTGCACTTCTTCCAATGGAATCAATTAAGAAAATAGTTAATGATGAAGACTAGGAATTAGAAATATGAAAAAAGGTTTAATAATAGCTATTTGTAGTGTTGTAGTAGTTGCTTTAATAGTAGTAATCGTATTAGTTGCAACAACAAGTAGTAAAAACAAATTAGTATGTAAAGGATCTAGTGGTAATACTGAAGGAGAAATGACATACACATTAGATTCAAATAATAAGGTATTAAAATATGAAGTATCAACTGTATCAAAAATAACAGATGATGAAACTAAAAATATGATGTGTAAAGCTAACTCAGATAAATGGGAAGAAGACACACCTGGAGTAAGAGTACGCGCTTATTGTGATAGTGCAAAAGAAAATTTATATTATGACTTAGAAATAGACATTGAAAAGTATAATAAAAACATTACTGATGAAAGCTCAAAGACAGTATTAGAAAATACTGATGAAAATGGAATACTAGATATAGATAAAGTAAAAGAAACAATGAAAGAAAAAGGATATACTTGTAGTTAATAAAATAGAAAGAGAGGATGTTCTTTATGGAAGTAGTAGGACTTAGTGAAGAGAATATTAGAAAAATATCTGACATAAAACATGAGGAACAATGGATCCTTGATTATAGATTAAAAAGTTTTGAATTATTTAATAAATTAGATATGCCAGATTTTGGACCTAAATTTGATTTAGATTTTGATAAAGTTATTTATTATAAAAGCAGTGAAGCTGGATTAAATAATGATTGGAAAAAACTAGATACAAATATTCAATGTGAGTTTAGAGATCTTGGTGTAATCGATAGTGAAAAATACTTAGGTGGTATGGGTGTTCAATATGAAAGTGAAGTAATATACCATAACATGCTTGAAGAGTTAGAAAAGAAGAATGTTATATTTACTTCAATTGAAGTTGCTATGAAAGAACATCCTGATTTAGTAAAGAAGTATTTTGGTAAAATTGTAAGTAATGCTGATAATAAGTTAGCAGCTTTAAATGGATCAGTTTTTTCTGGAGGAAGTTTTATTTACATACCACCAAATACTACTTTAGATAGACCACTTCAAAGTTATTTTAGAATTAATTCAAGAGGAATGGGTCAATTTGAAAGAACTTTAATTATTGTTGATGATAATAGTGACTTACATTATGTAGAAGGATGTACTGCACCTACATATAGTGATTCAAGTTTACATGCAGCAGTTGTTGAAATATATGTTGGAAAGAATAGTAAATGTCGTTATTCAACTGTACAAAACTGGGCAACTAATGTATTAAATCTTGTTACTAAAAGAGCACTTGTTGAAGAGAATGGAACAATGGAATGGATTGATGGAAATATTGGTAGTAAGGCTACTATGAAGTATCCAGCGTGTATTCTAAAAGGAGATAATTCAACTGGAACATGTATTACTATTTCAGTTGCAACACATGAACAACAACAAGATAGTGGTGCAAGAATGATTCATATTGGTAAGAATACAACAAGTACAATAATATCAAAAAGTATTGCACGTCTTGGAGGAAATGCTTCCTATAGAGGTAAAGTAGATATTAAAGAATCTGCAATTAATAGTAAAGCAATTGTTAAATGTGATTCATTAATACTTGATAAAGATTCTAAAAGTGATGCATATCCAACAAACATATGTAGAACTTCTAAAAGTAATATTGAACATGAAGCAACTGTTTCAAGAATAAGTGAAGATAATCTATTCTATTTAATGAGTAGAGGAATACCTGAAGAGAAAGCAACAGAATTAATTATTCTTGGATTCATAGAAAGGTTTAGAGAAGAACTTCCTATGGAATATGCAGTAGAATTAAATCAGTTATTAAAAAGGAATTTGTAAAAATTCTTTTTTTTTATAAATACTTCGCTTTTAATAGATTATTAATATAGATATTTTTGAATAATATTTTTCTATATAAGAATTATATTTATTCATATTTTATTATGCTTTAATCTATCTATTTGGTCGTTTGTTAATATATTATTTAAGTGTTAAATTACTTCTTCGAAAGGAGGAGTAATATGCTTAATCAGGTGGTTTTGGTCGGAAGACTTGTTAGAGATCCAGAACTAGTTGAAACAGAAAATAATAAAAAGAGATCATATATTACTTTAGCTATCCCAAGAAGTTTTAAGAATATGGATGGTGAGTATGAAAGTGATTTCATAAACTGCGTTTTATGGGATGCAGTTGCTAAGAATACTGTTGAGTATTGTCATAAGGGCGATATTGTAGGAGTTAAGGGTCGAGTTCAAAGTAGTGTTGTTGAAAAAGATGATGAAAAGAAATACTACTTTGATGTTATTGCTGAAAGAGTAACTTTCTTATCTAATAAAAACAAAGATCAAGAACAAGAAGAAGATGAAGAAGAAACAGAATAATTTTCTTCTTTTTTTCTTGTTATATTATGTTATAATGAGAATGGTGATAATATGAAAAAGGCAAAGAGTAAAAAGGCAAAGAAAAAAATGTTGATTTAAATAATAGAAGAACAATAATAAATGTTGGTATTGGATATTTAACGATATTCTTGGTATTACTTATAGTTTTTATACTTTATAAAGAATTTAATGAAGAAGTAATTGATTGTGTTGCTGGTTGTGGAAAAGGCAATTGGTGTGGTTGTGAACCAGTAGATGGTCAAAGTATGATTATTTCGATATATAAAGCGATGGAAATGGCTTTAGAAGTTATGTCTTTCATTGGATTTATTTTTAGTATATTTATTTTATCTTTAAAGAATAAAACAAAGTTTGAAATATCAGTAGGAGTTGTATCTCTTCTTGTATACTCAATGCTTGTTGTTGAAGTTTTAGTAAATACATTTATTGTATAAATTAAGAAACAGAATGTTCTGTTTCTTTTTTATGTTATAATTTAAATAGTATTATTTAGGAGGCTTTATGGAAAGATATTATTACCATGGATTTGATCATTTTGATTTTTTAAATGGAATTAAATTCATGACTGAAATATTATTAAGTGGTGGTCTTAAATCAAGAAGTAAAGTTCGTAATTTAAGTGAAGATCAATATGATCATGTATGCTTATATAAAAAGAATGAAGAATACGATTATAGTGATCAAGACAAATATATGAGATCGTCAAGAGCTGCATGGATAGATAAATGTATGGTATTTGTAATATCACCATCTATTGAAGCTAAAAAAGTAAAAGTAACAAATTCAATAGGTTTTGATGAAGAAAATGAACCATTTACTAATCTAGTAGATGAATGGAGATCAGTTGGAGATATACCAAATAAAGATATAGTAGGAATAGCAATTCCAATGGATTCAATATATAAATACTCTGGGTGTTTAGAAGGCGAAGAGAAAAAAGAGTTTGAAAAAGCTGTTAAAACTCTAATAGATTTAGCTTCTGAACTAGGAATGTCTATATATAATAGTGATGAAGAAAACTTTACAGATAAACTAGATGAACAATTAAATAAAAACATACAAAAATAGAAAGTTCACATTTTGTTAACTTTAAACAATTCAAGAATATTATTCAATATAATGAATATGACTTGGAAGTGATGAAGTTGACTTTATTTAGTAAAAGATTAAAAGAACTGAGAACTAGTGCTAATCTTACTCAAGAAGAGTTAGGTAAAAACTTAAGTGTTACTAAATCTGCAATATGTGGATATGAAAAAGGCAATAGAACAGCACCAATGGAAATGCTTATTGCTATTGCAAATTACTTTAAAGTTGACTTAGATTACCTGGTTGGTACTGAAAATTATGTAGTAAGTGATGATAAAGAAGATTATGGAATGAGAATGTCTTCACTTGAAATAGAATTAATAAAAGAGTTAAGAAAACATACAGACTTATATAACAAGATGATGGAAGACTCTAAAAGAACAATAGAATATATGGAAAAGAAAATTAGATAAACATATTTTAAATATGTTTTTTTATTTTATTTTTTATGTTATAATTGTTTCATAATAGGAGGGGCTATGAATATTATTGATGTTATTAACAAAAAAAGAAATAATGAGGAATTAACTAGAGAAGAACTAGAAATTGCTTTTAATGGTTTTTTAAAGAAAGAAGTACAAGACTATCAAATGTCTGCTTTATTGATGGCAATTTGTATTAACGGAATGTCTGATCAAGAAGTTTTTGATTTGACTGATATTTTTATAAATAGTGGAGAAGTTCTTGATTTATCATCTATTAAAGGAGTTAAAGTAGATAAACATTCAACAGGTGGTGTTGGAGATAAGACTACTTTAATTGTTGCTCCAATAGTAGCCTCACTTGGTATAAAAGTTCCTAAAATGAGTGGAAGAGGATTAGGAGTAACTGGAGGTACAATAGATAAACTTGAAAGTATTCCAGGTTTTAAAGTTGAAGCTAATAAAGAACAATTCTTAAAACAATTGAATGATATTGGAATGATTGTTTGTAGTCAAACAGATAATTTAGTTCCATTAGATAGAGAAGTTTATTCATTAAGAGATGTAACTGGTACAGTAGATTCAGTACCATTAATCGCTGTAAGTATAATGAGTAAGAAGATTGCAAGTGGCGCTGATAAGATTTTAATTGATATTAAGTGTGGAGATGGAGCACTTCTTAAAGATGAAAGAACTGCTAAAGAATTAAGAGACTTAATGATTAGAATCGGTAATAAATATGAAAAAGAAGTTAGATGCTTAATTAGTGATATGGATACACCACTTGGATTCTGCGTTGGTAATGCTTTGGAAGTTGCTGAAGCTGCTGAACTTCTTGATGGTAAAGTTAAAAACAACCTATATGACTTGTGTGTTGATATAGCAAGTAATATGGTAAGTATGGCTAAAGAAGAATCAATAATTGATGCAAGAGAAGAAGTTCTTGAAGCAATCAATTCTAAGAAAGCATTGGATAAATTTAATCAATTTATTAACTATCAAGGTGGTAGACTTGATGACATGCCTGTTAGTGAAAAGACATTAGAGATTAAATCTACTAAGAAAGGTGTTGTTAAAGCTATTAATGCCTTAATAGTAGCTAAAGTATCTAATTCACTTGGTAGTGGAAGAACTAATAAGGATGATAAGATTGATCCAACTGTTGGAGTATTCTTAAATAAACAAGTTGGAGATACTGTTGAACTTGGTGATACATTATGTACACTTTACTATAATAAAGTAGAAGATAACTTTAATATAACTGATGCGTTTACAATAGAGGATGAATAGTATGAAATATTGTCCAATGTGTGGAGTAGAAAACCCAGAAAGTAATGAATTTTGTTACAAATGTGGAAGTAGATTTTCACCACAACAAAATAGTTTTTGTAATAGTTGTGGAACACAAGTGAATGCTGGTAGTAGTTTTTGCCCAAAATGTGGAGCCCCAGTAAATCAAAAAACTTTATATCAAAAAAGAAAAGAAATAAATGAAAGAGTTTATCAATTCAATAAAAAAACTACTAACATATATTTAATAGCTGCAGTAATAATATTTATTGTATGTATAATATTAGGTATTGTTTTTTCTATAATGCTTGAGTCTGTTTGGGTATTCTTTACAATTTTCCCAGTTGGTTTGGGAGCAATTGGATGGGGAGTATGGCAAATGATGAAGGAAAAGTTTAATTATAAGTTAAATAATTATATAAATGATAAATATGGTAGATAGGGTGGTGAACTATTGATGCAGTGCCCAAGATGTGGAAACAATTTAGATTATGGTAGTGAATTTTGTGGCAAATGTGGTACAAGAATTTACAACGGGAATAACCATGACAATAAAGAAACAGTTTTATGTTCTATAGGTTATATATTTCTTGGTTTATCAATCCTATTTTTGATATTATTAATGGCTACAAAAAACTTTAATTTAATACCTTTCTTTATTGTGTTACAAAATGTTGCTCTTGTCATATCAATTTTTGCAAAAGTTAAATATCCCAATTCTAAAATGGTTTTACTTTATTTTATAATAAATATGATATATATAGTTATTTTGATAATATTAGGTATATGGTTTATTAGTGAATGTACAAGAGAAGCTCAAAATGCATTAGAATCTTGTAGGAATATGTAAGTTAATATGATAATACATAAGATTAATTTTCCAATTTATATAATAATAGTTTTATTAGCAATAATTGTTGGATTATGTTTTGTATCTTATTCAGTAAAAAAAGAAGCAAAATGTAATAATAACATATTGCTATTCTTTTTTTTGAGCTTTGTTTTAATGGTTTCGTGGGGTAAGTTATTTACATATTTATTTATTGATAATGATTTTATTGAATCTGGTCTAACATCTTTTGGATGTGCAGCTGGACTTATGGCATCAACTATTATTTTTGAAAAAATAATGCCATTAAAAGGAAAGCTATTTAAATATGTATGTATATCGCTACCTTTGATATATGGGCTTGCTAAAATTGCTTGTTTTATGGTTGGATGTTGTCATGGTATTCCTTATGATGGAATATTTTCGGTTACATATGTTGATTACAAGAATATAGCAGTGTTTCCAATACAGATTGTTGAGACAATTACATTCCTAATAATATTTATAGTTGTATATAAAAATAGAAATAATAAATATATTTCATATATAACGATTATGGTGTCAGCATTTGCAAAGTTCATTCTTGATTTTTTAAGATATGAACATGTAAAAGAAATAATATCATTTAATCAGATAATATGTTTACTTGTAATGATTATTGTTACAGTTATGTTATTTTATGATAAAAAAAGAGTTAATCTTAAAGATTAACTTTTTTATTTGTCTAAGAATCTTACATAATATTCTTCGTATGTCATTGGATGTTCATGGATGTATGTTGCTATTTCAACTCCAACATATCTATAGTGCCATGGTTCATCTTTATAACCAGTTATAAACTCAGTAGCTTTTGTGTATCTTAAAATATATCCATACTTATAAGAGTTTTCTTTCATCCATGTGAATTCTTTAGTATCACCAAAACTTGTGTATGATTTGTTAGCGTTATCAACGTCTACTGCTAAACCAGTTTGATGTTCGGAGTATCCAGGACGAGCTGAATATGTATCAGCTTTTTCTTTACCGTCACTTGCAGCATATCTTTCATATAAACCTGCTTGATAACTATAACTTCTATATGTTGATACTGCTCTTACTGTATATCCTTGATCACGAGCAGCTTGTGACATCTTTTCAAAGGCTTGTGCAGCTTCACGTGTCATTTGTTTTCCCCCACTAGAATACTTATTGTTAATAGTTACTAAATCTTTTGGTTCATAATCTTTTCCAAGAAAATAGAATTTATTTGCTAAAACAGTATTTGTATGTTTATAAGGACTATCTTTAACGTTTGTATAGAAATTTTGATCAAGCCCAATATTAACGTATACAACAACTGTTTCATCATCTAAATCTGGATTTTTTTCTTTATATGCAATATATCTATCTAGATTCTCCATTTTAAAGAAATCTAATTTTTCATTAATATTATTTAACTTTTCTAATTTGATTTCTTCCTCAGTCTTTTCTTTTACAACTGGTTTATCAACTACATTTGCGTTTGTGTTTGTATTTTCGTTTTTGTTTTCACTTTTTTCATCATTATTTAAAAATAGTATTAGAAAAACAGCGACAGCAATAATAACTAAAATATAAAAAAATATAGAATAATTAATTTTTTTCTTTCTTCTCTTTGTCATAAAGCACTCCTTAAAGAAATTATATCATATATGTATTTATTAATCACAATTATCATATTCTTTTAATGGAGGTATTATGAAAAGATTTGTAAAGATTTTATTAATAATGTTTTTACTATTTCCGGTGTTTGTTAAAGCAGAAGAGAAAGAATTACTTAAGAATGCTAGAAATGGTATTCTGATAGAAGCATCGACAGGGGAAATATTATTTGAAAAAGAAAAAGATGAAAAAGTTGCAGTAGCATCTTTAACTAAGATGATGGTACAGTTAATTGTTCTTGATAAGATTGAAAATGGTGATATTGGTTGGGATGATATAGTAGTTGCAAGTAAAAATGCATCTGGTATGGGCGGAACACAAATATGGCTTTCAACAGGGGAGAAGATGAGTGTTAGAGATCTATTTAAAGGAATGAGCATTGTGAGTGCTAATGATGCAACTGTAGCACTTGCTGAATATATTTCTGGAAGTGAAGAAGAATTTGTTAAGTTAATGAATAAGAAAGCAAAAGAGTTGGGACTTTCTAACACTACTTATAAAAACTCTACTGGGCTTGATGAAGATGGTCATTTATCAAGTGCATATGATCTAGCGCTTTTAGCAAGAGAGCTATTAAAACATGAAGAAATACTTGAGTATTCATCTTTATATGAAGATTATATTAGAAAAGATACTCCTAATAAGTACTGGCTTGTAAACACAAATAAACTTGTAAGATTTTATAATGGTGCTGATGGGCTTAAGACTGGTTTTACTGATAATGCAAAATATACGATGGCAGCAACAGCTAAAAGAGATAATATGCGTCTTATTGCAATTGTGCTTGGTGAAGCTGAAGGAAAAGTACGAAATAGCGAAGCAATGGAATTACTTGATTATGGATTTGATAACTATAAACTTGATTTAATAAAAAAGAAAAATGATGTAGTAGATTATCTATCACTTGATAAATCTGATGTTAAAAATATACCTATCGTATTAGAAAATGATTTATCAGTACTAAGTAAAAAGACTAATCAAAGTATTAAATATGATATAGATATAAAGTTAGATGATATAAGTCTTCCAATAAAGAAAAATGATAAAGTAGGAGTAATAAACTTAGTTAGTAATGGGAAGGTTATAAAATCTAGTAATTTAGTATCTAAAGAAGATGCTAATAAAGTAAGTTTTCTTGATTATTTTTTAGACAATTTTAGTCAAATATTCTAAATAAGTGTAAAAGTAATGTTTAATAATATTACTTTTTCTTTTTTTTATATTAGAGTATGCTATAATTAAATTGTTAAGGTAGGTGAGTGCAATGATGTTTTGTAAAAACTGTAACAAAGAATATGATGACAAAACAAGATTTTGTCCAGATTGTGGTGCAGCAGTATTAGAAAAAAAACAAAATGTCGTATTTTGCCAAAATTGTGGATCAAAGTTTGAAAGTAATGAAAAGTTCTGTGGGAACTGTGGAAACAAACTAACAAATCCATCTAGTGAAATTAAGAAAGCAGTTTTATTTGATAATGCTATAGCAAATAACGGAATTAATGTTCAAGCAGGACAAAGTTATAATACAAACTATGGAAATTACCAAAGCAATTATAGAGACAATAAAAAGAAGAGTCATATACCTGCAATAATTTGTTGTGTATTTGTATTTGTGTTATTAGGTACAATTTTCCTTTTAACTAAAGATACAATATTTAATACTAAAACAGGAAAAAGAACAATCATGGTTTATATGATTGGAGCAGATCTTGAAAGTAAATATTTTAGTGCAACAAAAGATATAGCAGAGATGAGAGATTCTAATGCTGACTTTGAAAAAGTAAATGTACTTATCTATACAGGAGGAGCAACTAATTGGCATAGTTATAATATTCCAAGTGATAAACATGCTTTGTATAGATTAACTAATGATGGATTAGAATTACTTGAAGAGTTAGGTGGTTCTAATAATATGCTTGATCCAGCAAACTTAACATACTTATTACAATATGGATATGATAATTATAAAGCAGATTATTATAGTTTAATTCTATGGGATCATGGTGGAGGACCTATTTTTGGATATGGATCTGACGAGTACCAAGAAGGAAAATTTATGTCACTTTCAATGATTAAAAAAGCATTAAGTGATAGTCCATTTGGACCTGAAAGAAAACTTGAATATGTTGGTTTTGATGCTTGTTTAATGGCGAGCGTTGAGGTTGCTTATTCATTAGTTGACTATACAGATTACCTGGTTGCCAGTGAAGAAGCAGAACCAGGTGCTGGTTGGGATTATGGTTTCTTAGGAGAAATAACTCCAGATACAGATACAGTAACATTAACTAAATCCATCGTAGATTATTACGATGCATATTATGGAAAATATAGTTATATAAAAGGTGTAACATTATCAGTTATGAGACTTAATAAAATTGATAATGTAGAAAAATACTTAAATAAATTATTTGAAAATATTGATGATAATTTAGATATTGATTATTCAACTATAACAAGAACAAGAAAAAATTCTAAGAGCTTTGGAAGAGATCCATATGGTGAATATACGTTTGACTTGATTGACTTAGTTGATTTTGCAAACAGATTACCTGAAAAATATAGTGAAGATGTTAATAACTTAAAGAGTTCAATAAATGATTTTGTTATTTATAATAAATCAGACTTACAAGATAGTTATGGTGTATCAATATATTTCCCATATGAATTTAGAGATTATTTATCTTCCATAATGACTATTTATGATGGTTTTGGATTTGCTAGAGACTACTTTAAATTTATTTCTAACTTTGCAGATAAATTAACTGGAAAGAGAATGAATACATTTGATCTATCAAGAAGTACTGTAAAAGCAAATGGAGAAGGTAATATATCTATTACTACAACTGATGATGTTGCTAAGAACTACAGTAATGTAAGTTATACATTGTTTATTATGAATGACAACAATACATATACACCAATTTATAATGGTAGTGATGTAAATGTTGAAGGAAATACAATGAGCACTACAGTATCAAGAAAGATGTTATCTATTACTGATGGTGATGGAAATATTCTTAACTTAACTGCATTAGAAAGTGAAAAAGGAAAAGATTATGTTAAGTATTTAATACCAATAACACTTTCTAGATTTGGTGATGATTATGAATATGAAGTAATTAATGCTTATATTGAATTCATAGTTGATGAAGATCATCCTAAAGGATATATGGGTAGAGTTGTACCAATGAATGATAAAGAAGATAAAGTAGCACCTAAAGTTGAATTATTAATTGAGGACTACGATATAATTTCATTTAATAGTTATCAATATACAACATTAAATGGAACTAATTGGCAATCAACTCAAAAGATTGCACAAATGCAATTAGATACAACTGAATCATTTACATTAGAATTTAGTGATTTAGATATTTCTAATAGATACTATGCTTTATTCAAGATTGAAGATAGCCAAGGAAATGTAACTTATTCAAGTGCAATATTAGTTAACAATAAGTAATGTAATTATTTACATTACTTTTTTTCTATTTTTAGCTAGTTTTGTCGAATCTGTATAAATATTTAAAATATTGTTCTATATTTATATGCATAGAGGAGATAAAATGGATAACAATACGGTAGTAGAGTATCGGAAGTTAATATATTCTATAGCAAAGAAATATAGCTATAATGAAAATGATTTAGAAGACTTATATCAAGTAGGTAATATTGGACTTTATAATGCTTTAAAGAATTATAAGAAAGATAGTGGTACTAAGTTTTCTACTTATGCACACTTTTATATTAAGGGTGAAATACTAAAGTATGTTAGAGAAAATAAATTAATAAAAGTTAATATTGAGAATACTAAATTATTAAGGTCAATTAATAAAGTTAAAGAATATTTAACACAGGTTAAAGAAAGAGTGCCTAGTTTAGAAGAAATAGCAGAATACTTAGAAGTACCTATAGAAAGCATTTATTCTGCAATAAATAGTAGTATGTCTATTAAAAGTTTAGATTATGAATTAAGTGAAGATAAAGATAGTAACTTATATGATTATGAAGCTTATATAGAAAAAGGATACAATGAAGACATATTAGATTTAAAAGAAGAAATAGAAAAGTTAAATGATGAAGAAAAATCATTAATAATAGATAGATATTTCTTAGATAAGAGTCAAAAAGAAACATCTGAAACTATGGGAATATCACAAGTACAAGTATCAAGAAAAGAATCTAAGATATTAAATAAGATTAGAAATAATATATTAACAAAGAAAGCTGCTTAGGCAGTTTTTTTGTATACATTAATTATTATTGCAAATATTAATAATGGTGATTATATGGAAAAGAAAGATTATAAAAGAATAGTAGATAAACATAGTGCTAGTTCAAACAGAGTATCTAATAGTTTAATAGCATTCTTAACTGGTGGTTTATTAGGAGTTATTGGATGTTTGTTAACAGATGTTTATTCATTATATTTAGGTATCTCTAGTAAAGATGCTGGAGCATTAATGATTGTTACTTTAATATTTGTATCTTGCTTATTTACTTCTTTAGGTTTCTTTGATAAATGGGTTAACTTTGCAAGATGTGGGCTTATTATACCAATTACTGGTTTTGCTCATTCGATGATGAGTGCTGGACTTGAGTTTAAAAAAGAAGGGCTTATATATGGTATTGGAAGTAATGTTTTTAAACTTGCTGGATCAGTGCTCTTCTATGGTATTAGTGTTGCTTGTGTAGTAGCATTTGTAAGATACTTAGGAGGTTTTTAAAATGACTTTTAAATATAATAACGTTTATGTTAATTGTTGTGCGACAGTTGCAGGACCTTTCGAAAAGAAAGGACCTTTATCTAATAAGTTTGATAAGACTTATGATGACTTTTACATGAATGAAAAAACGTTTGAAGATGCTGAAGTAAGACTTATGGAAGAATCAATTGAAATACTTCTTAAAAAAAGTAAGAAAGTAAATAGAGATATAGATTTAATTATTGCAGGAGATTTATTAAATCAGATTTGTGCATCTAGTTATGCGGTTAAAAAGTTTAAGATACCATTTCTTGGAATATACAATGCTTGCACAACAAGTACTGAAGGAATGTTAATTGCAGCAAATTTCATTGATTCAAATAAAATAAAGAATGCGATAGTAAGTTCTTCATCACATAACTTATCAAGTGAAAGACAATATAGAAATCCAGTAGAGTATGGAGCACCTAAACCTGATACAGCTACATTTACTACAACTGGTGGTGCTAGTATTTTACTAAGTAATATTAAAAGTAAAGTAAAAGTTGAAAGTGCAACAGTTGGTAAAGTTTGTGATATGGGTGTGACTGACGTTAACAACATGGGTGCAGCAATGGCAGTGGCAGCAGGAGATACAATTTATCAACATTTAAAAGATACAAGACGTGATGTTAATTATTATGATTTGATAATAACCGGAGACTTAGGTGTATATGGAAGTGAAATATTAAAAGATTATATGTTAACAGAGTATGGAATAGAGTTATCGAATAACTATAAAGATAGTGGAATGATGATCTATAATTTAGAAAAACAAAAAGATTGCCTGGCTGGTGGAAGTGGAGTAGCATGTAGTCCTTTAGTAAATTACTCTTACACAATTCCATTAATGGAGAAAAACGTATTATCTAAAGTTTTAATAGTAGCAACTGGAGCACTTTTTTCACCAACATTCTTATTTCAAAAACATCCAATTCTTTCTATTTCACATGCTGTTAGTTTGGAGCGTGTTTTATGATATATTTAAATTCATTTATCTTTGTTGGACTTGTTTCAATGATAGGTCAAATAATACTTGATAATACTAAATTTACTCCTGGACATATCACTAGTATTTTTGTAGTTGTTGGGGCACTTCTTGATACCTTTTCCATATACGATAAAATAATAGAATTTGTAGGTCCTGGTGCTTATGTTCCAATTACTTCTTTTGGGCATTCGTTGGTGCATGCAGCCTTAGCTGGAGCTTACGAAAAAGGCTTAATTGGAGTCTTTGGAGGTATGTTTGATTTAACTGCAGCAGGCATTACTTCAGTAATATTTTTTACATTTATTTTTTCACTTTTATTTAGTTCTAAAGATTGATTTAAAACCATATTATGGCTTATAATATAAGTTATGATAGAGACACGTAAGCGAAGTACAATTCTAAATTTAGTAGTAGGAGCAATTATACTTTTGATTGCGTTTTTGTTTTGGCCAAATGGTAATAGATTTGCTCAAAGTAACAAAATAGATGTCTCTAAAACACAAATAAAAATACTATATAGAAGAATCAATATAAGAGAAGAAGCAGATGTTAATTCTAAAGATATTGGAGATGTATATAGAGGAGAAGTATATACAGTAATATCACATATAGAAAAGAAAGATTATAACTGGTATCAAATAAAAACAGATAGTGATATAGAGGGTTATATTGGATCTGATCCAAATAACGAGTACGTTAAAGTAATAAGTGGATATATAGATAGAGAACCACCAAAGATAAATATTGAAAGTGAACCATTAATACTTGTTAATGGAAAGAATGATTTAGATTCAGTTGAATGTGTTGATGATCATGGGGCTTGTTCTTTATCATATGAAGAAATTGATTCAGATACAATAAAGTTTAAAGCAGTTGATGATGATAACAATGTTGCAGTAAAAGAAGTTAAATTCTATAGAGTATATGAACTAATTTCCGAATTTATTGATAATAGTGAAACAGTTAATTCAAAATATAACTTAACTAAGAATGGAAACACATACATAATAAATGCTAATTATCAAATAAATAAAACAGTATCAAGTAATCATAAGAGTTCAAATTACAGTCCAATGATAGCATTCTATGATAAAGATTTTAATGAAATAAAAGATATTAATACTTCATTTAATTCAGTAGAATTGAAAGGTTCTTGTATTAACAACTTTGATAACAGTTTAAAAGAAGAATATGTAGGTATAGACCTGTTAAAGGGTAATACAATATGTATGAATTATAAATTTACTAAAGAAGATAATATCAAATATGTAGCAGTAGGGTTCTCTGGAATAGAAAACTATGATGACAATGAAAACTACTTAGCAAATTATTTTTCTAAATATTTTATGATTAATTAAAAAGATATCTTTTTGTGATATCTTTTTTTTATGCTATAATTGTAATGTTTAAGGGATTGATATTATGGAAGTTACTTTTACAATTAATGATTTTGAAGGACCTCTTGATTTACTTTTACACTTGATAAAAGAAAAGAAGATGGATCTATTAAATTTAAAACTAGAAATAATAATAGATGAGTATTTAAAATTCATTGATGAAATGGAAAAGATGAATTTAGATATTGCAAGTAGTTATTTAGTTATGGCTAGTGAATTATTAGAAATGAAATCTCGTTTGTTACTTCCAAGAGTACAAGAAGAAGAGCAAACAGAAGATGAAGAAGATCCTAAAGAAGTATTAATTAATAGATTAATTGAATATCAAAAATATAAAGACTTAACAACTGATTTTAAAGAATTAGAAAGTGAAAGAAAATTAATATATACAAGACTTCCAGAGAACTTAAGAGAATATAGTGATAATGATAAAATAATTAATAATAGTGATGTTACTTTAGATGATTTATTAAAAGCCTTTCAAGCTTTTCTTGAAAGAAAAAGACTTGAACAACCACTTCATACAAAAGTAACTAGAAAAGAGATGTCTGTTGAAGAAAGAGCAGTATCAATAAGAAATATATTAAAAAAGAAAAAGAAAGTTAATTTCTTAGAGTTATTTGATGTATTAAATAAAGAATATGTTGTAGTAACTTTTTTAGCAATACTTGAAATGGCTAAACAAAATGAACTTAGAATATCTCAAGAAAGTGAGTATGGAGATATTATATGTGAGGTGCAAAATGGATAAACTACTTGGTGTACTAGAAGGGCTTTTATTTGTTATTGGGGATGAAGGATTAACAATAGATCAAATAAAAGACATCTTAGAAATAAATGAAGAAGATGCTAAAGAATTAGTTAAAAGATTAAGAAATAGATATGAAAGTAATGAATATGGAATACAATTATCTTTCTTAGGAGATGCATTTAAATTAACTACTAAAAAAGAACATAGAGATTACTATCAAAAACTAATTGAAAATCCAACTACTAATACACTATCTCAAGCTGCCTTAGAGACTCTTGCAATTATCGCATATAACGAGCCAGTGACTGTACAAGATGTTGATACAATACGTGGAGTTAACTCAAGAGAAATGATAAGAAGATTAGTAGCAAAAGGATTTGTTAAAGAAGCTGGAAAAAGCGAAGGAATAGGAAGAGCAACTACATATCAAACAACAAGAGATTTCTTAGATTACTTTGGATTATCAAGTAAAGAAGAACTTCCTAAATTTGAAGAAATAAAAGAAGAAGTAACTGACGATACTGATTTATATGAATCTAAATATAGAGAAAGTGAATAATATTATGGATGCTATAGTAATTGGAGCAGGTGCTAGTGGACTTACTTGTGCAATAACACTTGCAAGGAAAGGATTATCTGTAACTATCTTTGAAAAACTAGAAAGTAGTGCTAAAAAGATTTTAGTAACAGGTAATGGAAGATGTAATTATTGGAATGAAGATTTTGATAATAAGTATTTTCATTCAAATAATCAAGAATTTATAAATGAAGTTAACACAGAAAGAAATAGAAAAGAAGTTCTATCTTTTTTTGATGGTTTAGGAATAGTACCTTTTATAAAGAATGGTTATTATTATCCAATGAGTATGCAAGCATCAAGTATTAAAGATGTTCTATTAGATGAAGTAAAAAAGTTAGGTATTAAGATTGTTAATAATAGTGAAGTAATAAATGTTAAAAAGATGAATGATAAGTTCTTCATTGAAACAACAACAGGTGGAGCAGTAAGTGACTACTTAGTTGTAGCAACAGGAAGTAATGCTTATTACAAAGGAAAGAATTTAGGTTATGATCTATGTAAAAGTTTTGGACATAACATAATAGATACACTTCCTTCTTTAGTGCAACTAGTAGGAGTAGGTGACTACTTTAACATTTGGGCAGGAATTAGAAATAATTCAAAAGTATCAATTTATGTTGATAATGAATTAATTAAAGAAGAAACTGGAGAGTTAATGCTTACTGATTATGGAATAAGTGGAATATGTGTATTTAATATTTCAGGAATAGCAGCAAAATCATTACATCAAAATAAAAATGTAGAAGTAGGAATTAACTTCTTACCAAATATAGATAACTTAAAAACTTTCTTAGAAGAAAGAAGTAATAAAGTAGATAAAGAATTAGATAAATTTTTTGAAGGAATATTAAATAAAAAACTTATAGATATTATTCTTAAAAGAACAAACTTAAAGAGTAATTTAAAATATAAAGAATTAAATGATATAGAAAAAGAATCTTTAATAAAGAATCTATCTTCTTTTAAAGTTAAAATAATAGATACTAAAGATTTTTCAAATGCACAAGTATCAAGTGGAGGAGTAGATACAAAAGAAATTAATCCACAAACATTTGAATCTAAGTTATGTAAAGGCTTATTCATAATTGGAGAAGTACTTGATGTAGATGGAGATTGTGGTGGATATAATCTAGGCTTTGCATGGCTATCTGGTATTGTTGCAGGAAGAAGTGTAAACAGTGATTAAAGTAAGACAGATTAAAGTAGATGTAAAAGAAGATAGTGATAGTAAATTAAAAGAGAAATTATTAAAGAAGTTAAATATAGAAGAAAGTCATTTAATTGATTTTAAAATTGTTAAGAAATCAATTGATGCAAGAGACAAAAGCAATGTTTTCTATGTTTATGAATTAAATATTAATTTAGATAATGAAGATATTATCTTAAAGAAGAATAAGAGTTCTGATATTTGTAAAACAATAGAAGAAAAATATCAAAACCCAGTAATGGGTAATTTAGAACTAAAAGAAAGACCAGTAGTGGTAGGTAGTGGACCTAGTGGACTTTTTTGTGCACTATTACTTGCAGAAAATGGGTATAAGCCACTTGTTATTGAGCGTGGTGAGAAAATTGAAGAAAGAGTTAAAAGTGTTGAAAAGTTTTGGGAAGATAATACATTAAATAAAAACTCAAATGTATGCTTTGGTGAAGGTGGAGCAGGAACATTTTCAGATGGAAAATTAAATACTTTAGTTGGTGATAGTAATTGTAGAATAAGAAAAGTATTTGAAGAATTTGTAGAGTGTGGAGCACCACAAGATATTTTATATATTAATAAACCACATATAGGTACAAATATATTAAGAAGCGTAATAGTAAATTTAAGAAATAAAATAATATCTTTAGGTGGAGAGTTTTTATTTAATACAACACTAACTGATATTAAATATAACAATAACAAAATTGAATCAATAATTGTTAATGATAAAGAAGAAATAAAAACAAGTATTTTAATACTTGCTTTAGGGCATTCAGCAAAAGATACAATAACTATGCTTTATAATCATGGTATTAATATGTCATCAAAACCTTTTGCAGTTGGAATAAGAATTCAGCATAGCCAAGATATGATTAATAAAAGTCAGTATGGAGATTATGCAAATTATTTACCAGCTGCTAGTTACAAATTAACTTATACAACAAGTAAGAATAGAGGAGTATATTCATTTTGCATGTGTCCTGGTGGATATGTAGTTAACTCTACATGTGAAGAAGAACATTTAATAATAAATGGAATGAGTAACCATGAAAGAGATAGTGGCAACAGCAACAGTGCCATTGTTGTAACTGTATCAGAAAATGATTTTGGTAAAAATCCAATGGATGCTTTAGAATATCAAAGAAAGCTAGAAAGTGCTTCATACAAAGCGTGTAATGGAAAAATACCAACTCAGTTATTAAAAGATTATTATGATAACAAAGTAAGTACAACTTTAGGAAGTATTAAACCAATGTTTAAAGGAGATTATGCTTTTTCTAACATAAATGAAATATTACCTAGTTACATAAATGAATCTATTAAAGAAGCGCTTCTAGAATTTGATAAAAAGATCAAGGGTTTTGCTATGGATGACGCCATAATATCATGTGTTGAAAGTAGAACTTCATCTGCAATAAGAATTGAAAGAAGCGGAAATTATGAAACAAACATCAAAGGTATCTATCCAATTGGCGAAGGAGCAGGATACTCAGGTGGTATTACTACTTCAGCAGTTGATGGAATAAAAGTAGCAGAAAAGATAATAGAAAGATATAGCAATAATCTTTTGCAATAAAAAAGGGATTATGCTATAATCTTTTATATGCCTGAGTGATGGAATGGTAGACGTGTCGGACTCAAAATCCGATGGTGGTGACACCGTGTGGGTTCAAGTCCCACCTCAGGCACCATATGAAATTAAGAACTTTATATAAGTTCTTTTTTTGACAAATAAAAGCATCTGCGTTATAATATGCATCACTTATGGGGGTATTTTAATTTATGGTAGTTAAAGAAGAAAAAGACATAATAAAGATGATGACTTCTCAAGAATTTAGAGATGTATGTCATGAATATGGTGTTGATTGGGATTCCTTTTATTTTACTGGAGATGGTATTGTACTTTCTCCACCTAAGAAAGATATATTTGTATTTTTAGATTTTGACTTTAATACAATCGGTATTAGCCATGTTGATGAATGGCAAAAGAATATGAATATAAATCAATTATCAGATATTTATAATTCATTATTTGATTCTATATCACCAGAAAATGGAGTAATATTACCATCACCATTTCAAGACTTATCTTTAAAACAATTAATGGATTTAGCAAAAAGAGTAAATTTACATGATACTAATCATGGACATTCATTTGATATGATTGTAAACGAAAAAAGATTAAGCGATTCACATGATAGTGATTATGTAACACTTCTTGGATATATTAAATTCTTATCAGAAGTAGTACATGATTATTGGTTAAATGCTTATAGAACTAAAATAGTAGGATCAACAGTAGGACATCAAGGAATGGATGTTTATACATACTTAAAGGGTTATGTAGCAAATATTGAAGAATGTGTAGATACTTGTTTAAAAGAAAAAAGAAAACCACTTCCAATAGATATATCAGGATATCTAGGAATGGATAATGGTAAAGCATATAAACGTTCAAACGAATTATACTTAACAATCGATACTTTATTAAAAGCAAGAGGAATTAAAGCTAAAAAATTAAATGAATTACATAATACAGGTGTTGAACCAGCGTTAAATGAAAAAGCAGTTAAATTATTAAAAATCTTAAATGTTTCTTCAGAAGAAATAGAAAAAAGAGCAGATAAAACATGGGAAACATTTACAAGAGAAGAAGGTAACTTAACAAAATGGTTAGAAGAAAAACCAAAGAAAGAAAAAGGAAACAAAGAATTAACTAAAGCTAAAAAACCTGAAGACAAAAAGAACTAATAATAGTTCTTTTTTTTATTCCATAAAACTGATAAATATAGTATAATTATAATGTGAGGTAGTTATGGAACTAGAAAAGAGAGTTAAAGACATTGAAAATAGAAACAAAAGAGTAGAACTTGATAAGACTTGGGAAACTAGTTGGACAAGAAAAATCTGCATAATGCTTTTAACATACATAATTGTAGTTATCTATCAATTACTAATAAAAGAATACGATAACGTATTTTTAACATCTTTAGTTCCAGTAATAGGATTCACTTTATCAACATTATCATTAAAACTAGTTAGAAAAATATGGGAAAATAATAGAAAATGAAACATACATAATGAAGATTATTGTATGTTTTTTTAATTAAAAGTTTGATTAATAAAAAAAATATAAAAAAAATTAGATAAAATGCATTAAAAAGTTGATTAATTTTGAAAAATATCTTAAAATAGATTATATATGATATTATAGCGATAGGGTAAAGGTGATGATAAAGTATGAGTAGTAATAGGAATAGACAAGTTTCTATGACAAGAGCAGAAATGGATGAAGGAATTGCTGGATTCAATCAGCTACTTACAAAGTTACAAAGTACTGTTGATGGAATGCAAGGAAAGTTTTCGGTTGCCATTGAAGCAGGATTTTTAGGAGACAGTATTAGTACAATATCAAAACAAACTTCATCAATTGGTAACAGTGTTAATACAATAAAAAATACAATTAACAATAACGTTAATGATATGTATAGCATTGATATGAAGGGTGCAGAAAAGTTTGAAGCTATTGAAATACCTACTGACTTCTATGCTAACAATGATGCTGAAACAAATGAATATAACAAAGTATTACTTGATAAGATGGATGATAAATCTGTTAATGAAGGTGAACTTACTGATAGCGTTGATGTTGAAGGAGACGAAACTACTGTTAAGGGAGTTGGATTAACTGACATTACTGGTGAAGCAGGAAGCGAACACGATAGACAAAGAACTAAGATCGATAAAGAAGTTATTGGAGATATTAGTAAGAACGGAGATAAAGGTGTTGAAGTAGACGCTGAATCAAATGTTGTTAATACTGGAATGCAAAATATTAACAATGGAAATGGTGGAAGCGCAATCGGAGCTGATAACTCACATGTTAATCAAGCTGGCCTTGGACAAGTTAATACAAGTGCTACTTCAGACTCAGCTCAAGTTTCTGGAGTAAATACTCAAAAAGAAACTCTTCAATCACTTGCAGCTATTGGTGGTCTTGGGGCAGTTGCACAAGGTGCACAAGCTGAAAACATCATAGCAACTACAACAAATCAATCTTCTGGATCAAGTGAATCTGCACCTGTTAATAGAGAAGATCCACCACTTGTTAATGCAGCATATGGTGCTACAGGAAGTGGAAACAGTTCAACTAAACAAGCAGCAGTTGACTTCGGAGCAGTTGCAGGACTAGCAGGAGCTGTTGGTTTAGGACTTGCAGGAATTGCAGGAAGCAAAGATAAAGAAAAAGAAGAAGACGAAGATAAAAAAGATAACGTTACAGCGGTAAGCGAAACACCAAGCCCTGCTGTTGAAAATAAAGAAGAGAAAAAAGATGATACAAATCATCTAAGTGAGTAAAGGATAGGTGATAATGTATGGACGGAGTATTAAAAGTTAATCCTGAAGAATTAGGAAACGTTAGAGATGCCATTGACAAAGACGGTGTTGATTTCGATGAAGAAATCGAGAAGATGCTTGCAAACATTGAAAAGTTAAGAGAAAACTGGGAAGGAGAAGATGCAGAAACATTCTGCAACAACTTCTACAACTACTTAATGAAAATGAAAAAGCTTCCTCAAGCAATGAGAGAAATCTCTAATACAGTTAATGAAACAAATAACCTTTATGATGAAAAAGATGATGAAGGTGGAAATGAGTTAAAGAAGGAGGCTATCAATTATGTCGAATCAGAACTTGAAGATCAACAACTTTAGTGAATTTGAAGAAACAATTACAGAATTAACAAATTCATATATGAAGTTGAAAGATGTTTTTGCAAATCAAAAACAAAATGCTGAAAAAGTTAATGCGACAGATACTTGGACAGGACAAGCTCAAAGAAGCATGTATGAAAAGTATAAGATCCTTAACGGAAATTATGATCCTATCGAAAATTCATTAGATATTTATATTAGATTTTTAAATAAAACAAAAGAAGACTATAGATTAGTAAATGAAGAAATCAACAAGAACGTTGAAGAGTTTGCTGAAAATCTAGATGTTAATAGCTAGAAAGGGGGACCTACAATATGGCAAATAATTATTGGGATTGGGTTTGGATGACTCAAGGAAGTCATTGTTCAACACAAGAATCAGCTGCAATTGCAATGGGACATTGGCTTTTTGAAAATGATACACATTATAGTGGTAATTTATCACAAGCAATCCAAGATGCAAGAACTTATTTAACTACTGATGGTTCTGCTTGCTATAACTGGACATCTTTAGATGCAGGAAGTAATGCAGCTCATGAAAGTATTAAAACAAATGGTAGTAGTTTCACTGATAATCCACCTGCGTGGCAAGCACCAACAACTGCTTCATCTACGCCACCGGTAACTGATCCGGTTGTAACTGTTGACCCAACAGGAAGTGGAACAGCAGATCCAACTGTAACTGTTGATCCTACAACAACAGCAGGAGCAACTACAACAGCAGATTCTACTGTGTTTGAAGGGCCAGCAATGAATGCAAGTGGTATTACAGTAGAAGGAGCTGTTACAACAGATACTTATACATATGATATAAATACTGCAATGGGAAATAATCCACAAACATTAAAACCAGAAGATGGTAATGCATATCATGTAACATATTCAGAAAATGTAGATCAAGTCGATTTTGATTCTACTTGGGTTCCAGATAGCCAGGCTTCACAAAATCCAGGTGAAGAAAAATATGTAGGACCTGTTAAATATACAGATTCTAATGGTGGGGAACACGAGGGTCAAATCGTAAAGACTCCAACTGGAACTTACGAATTACAAGATGCAAGTGGTGCTACAGTAACAGGAGCTAAAATTACTGCATATACAGGTCGTGAAGGTAAAGTTGTTTACGACATGGATGTTGAACTTGGTAGTGGAGTAACATTCGATGGTAGAAACTGGACTGCATCTGGTACTAAGGATGGAGCAGCATTCGAAGGAAAAGTTACTTATACAACAACTGTTACACAAGATGGTGTAACTACAACAGTAACACACGATGGTATTATCGTAAAAGATCCTGCTACTGGAGAATATAAGTTATATGATGCAACTGATACTGCACAAGCTAACCCAGTAGATGGGGCAACAGTAACAGTTTTACATAATGAAAATGCAGATAATGCAATAACAGTATTAAAAGATGCTCAAGGAAATGTAATAGATCAGTCACAAGTACAAGTTTCTGATGTAACTGGAGTTGGACATGATGATTATCATATTAAAACTGATGGTTATAGAGCATTATCTAATAATGAAACTGCTGGTACACATGGAAAATATGTTGCATTAACAGAAACTGATGCATCAGGACAAACTCATACAGTTAAATATTTCCAAAGTCAAGCTGACTTAGACGCATATCTTGCTGGATACGATTTAGAGAGCATGAGCCCAGAAGAACAAGAGGCAGTTAAGAATTCTTTAAAAGTTGATCCAACTAAAGTAGATGCACATCCAAATGGTCAAATGGACGTTGATTCAGTAATGCCATGGTCTACACAAGCAATTGCTAAAGAAAATGGTGTTGGATCAGTAGATAGACCTGATATGCATGATGAATACATGCATGAAACACACGTTACTCAAACAACAGGTAGTGATGATGCTGGTTGGGGAGCATTTGGTAATATGGATGCCGAAACTGGTAAAGCAAATGGATCTACTCCAGGAGTTACTACTGGAACAAATGCTACAAGAGTAACATTATATAATAATAGTAGATTAGGAGAGATACTAAGTACTACTGGAAACCCTTTAGGAAATACAGATACAAGTAAATTTAGTAAACTTGATTATATAGCTACATATGCAGCAACTGGTCAATATAATGCACATGACTTACAATTGATGGTTGATGCATTAGAGCAAAATGGTGTTCAATTTGAAGCACACCCTGCACGTTACTTCTTTGGTACAACATATGAACAAAAATATAAGCAATTAGGATTACCAGGAGAACCACAATGGGGATATACTGCTGAAGATTTAGCAGCGGAAGTTGAAGAACTTGCACAATATGCTAAAGCAGCTCACGATAAATTCCTTTCATGGAAAGGAACTGCAAGTAATAGTGAAAAAGAAGCTATTGAAACTATCATTGGTAAATTTGAAGTTACAATGGGTAACATTAGAGAATCATTATTACCAGCTTGTGAAGCTTTAACAGAATTATGTACAGAACTTGAAAACTTGAAGAAAGAAGAAACTAAGTTATATGCTATTAAAGGATATTCTGTAGGAGATGGTGGAGCTACTTCACCAAGTAATGGATTACCTGATGGTGCTATTACAGTATCATACGATGGAGAAACTGCTTCAGTTAATAAGAATCAACGTGAATTAGTAGAAGCCGTAAATAATGCTTCACAAGATTATCAAAGATTATCTAACCTAGTTGGTCCTGAACCTATAAGACCAACTCAAGGAGCAACTGAACCAGATTCTACTTATCAGGCAAGTTTAAGAAGTTATAATACTCAACATTCGCAGTGGCAATCTAGGAAAACTGAAGCTGAAAATAAATTGAAAGAAGTTCACATGTATCAGGCAGCACAAACACAAGTAGATGCTTTAATTGAAGCTCAAGCAACTGTTTGTGATGGTGTACTTATGTCAGTTATTGAACTATATCATAAGATTACTAACTTTGAACAAACACTTAATACATTTGAATCATTCTTCGTTGGTTCTGGATTCCAGAACAAGCGTGGAGTTACATTACAAGACAGAAGCTCTTGGATTTCAAGCAAAGACTCGATGCTCACCCATCTGGACGACAACGACCCGACCCACGACAGTATTATCAAGCTGTTCGAAGATTACTCGAGCATGCCGGTTATTACACCAATTTCTGGTTACTATGCTGCTGGGGAAGACGGTCATAGTACAATAGTTCCATATAAGATTGGTGACGTATTAATTCACGATGATGCACATGGATATTATTATGCAGTTACTGGAGAATTCGATCCATTAACTGGTACAATAAGAATTGCATGTTTCGATAAGACAGGTAGAAAGATTGGTTCTGACGTAACTATTTGGGATCAAAGAGAAATCGTTCCAATTCGTTATGTTAGAGACTTTGATGAAGAATATTCATCAATTCCAGATAACTTCTTTGAGACTGAACCAGAGACAGTTTCTGAACCTGAAAAGAATACAGAAAGAAAGACAGAGAGAAAAACTCATGGTCATGGTACTGAAGCACCAACTTCACATGGTACAGAAAAACCAACTGAAAAACCAACTGAAAAACCTTCAGAGCAACCAACAGATAGACCAACTGATGCACCAACAGAACAACCAACAGATAGGCCAACAGAACAACCAACAGAGCATAAGACATATGCTCCACATCCAATATTCACAGAACCTGAAACAGGTAGCTGGGGTGGTGGACCACATACTGGACTTGATGCTATGTATAATACAAATGGTGAAACTAAACAAAGCACTGCTGGTTTAGGAGCACTTGCTGGATTAGCGGTTGGAGCAGCTGGTTTAGGATTAACTGGATTAGTTGACAATAAAGAGGATAAAGAAGAAGACGAAGAGGAAGGTAAAGAAGAGAAAAAAGAAGAAGTAAAGGATGAAACTCCAATGTTTTCTCTAAACCACCCAATCGAAGTTGAAGATAAACCTCAAAATGTTGATAAAACAACATTCGGAAATAATCAATAAAGATAAAAATCCTTAGAAATAAGGATTTTTTCTTTTGCTAAATTATGATACAATGTATATGATATAGAAAATAGTAATAATATGTTAATACTATAATAATTAATAGTTAGGAGGTGTGGTTATGAGTGATGAAACCATAACTACAACAACTGAAGATACTGAAATGATAGTAACAGATCCAATGGCAGGTTCAGGACCAGTTCCTGGAGCAATGGTTGGAGATGAATCAACAAGGATGAGCTTTGATCCAACTGCTGCAAATAGTACTGATACGCATGTATATGATATTATTGATGATTCAAGAGGAACAGGAGCTAATTTTGGGATTCAATCTGGAAATGCTTTTCCAGTATTATATACTCGTGCTACTTGGGCTAACTTTGATGAGTGTTGGAATGATGATGGCGTAGAGCATTATACTGGAAGAGTAGAATATCAATTGGGCGATGGAGTTACACATGAAGGTATTATTGTAAAAAAAGAGGGACAAAACTCTTATGAGTTGCAACCAATTGGTGAGTCTACTGGTCCTATTGACCCTTCAAAGGCACATATAACGGCTTTTACTGAAGTCAAAGGAACTGCAAGATTTGACGATTCTGCTACGGTATATTCGGCTCATGGTTATCCAGGAATTAGATTTAATGGTTCTTCTTGGGAGAGAGATTCAGGTGCTTATAAATTTAGCGATGGTCGTACTTTTTTGGGACGTGTTACATATTATGTTGATGGTGGGGAACCATTAGAAGGACAAATATTACCAGATGAAGATGGCAATTATGCATTATTTGCTATTACTGATACTGATCATAAAAATCCTATCACAGGTGCAACTATAACAGAATTACATTCTGATAATCCGGATGATCCAATAATGCAATTAACAGATACTGTTGGAAGATCAGAAGCAATAGCAACGAATATTCGTGCAGTAGGACATGACAATTACCATATTAAAACAGATGGATATGTTGCTTTGTCTAATAATGAAGCTGCATCTGAAGAGCATGGATCGTATGTGTTAAAATATGAAAAAGATTCAAATGGTCAAAATCAACCAATTAGATATTTTGATAAACAAGAAGGGTTAGAAGCTTATTTAGAAAGAGAATATAATTTTAGTTCATTACCAGAAGAAGAAAAAGCAAAATTGCTAGCAACACATAGATTAGATCCAGATAAAGTTTCAGGTAGTGAAGAAAGAGATAGAATAAGTGCTGATTCTGTAATGCCATGGGCAACAGAAGCAATAAATAAAGAAAATGGTGTAGGATCAGTAGATAGACCTGATGTGCATGATGAATATATGCATGAAACACACGTAACCCAAACGACAGGTAGTGATAATGCTGGATGGGGTGCGTTTGGAAATATGAACAAGGATGGTACTGCAAAGGAAGCAGGATCATACGATGCAGGAATAACTAGTGGGGGTGCTAATGCTCAAAGAACAACATTAGCAAATAATGAAAGACTACTTGAAATAATGCAAGTTACTGGAAATCCTTTAGGAAGAACTAGTTCAAGTAAGTTTAGTCCAATTGACTATATAGCAACATATGCAGCAACTGGGCAGTATAATGTATCTGATTTGAAGTTAATGGTTGATAGCTTGAAGGCAAATGGATATGAATTTGGAGAACAATATCCAGATAAATACTTTTATGGTACAATTTATGAACAAAAATATAAAGAATTAGGACTCCCTGATGAAAAAAAATGGGGTTATACTGTAAATGACTTAATGGAAGAAGTTGAGGAACTTAAGAAACAAGTTCAACTTGCACATGAAAAATTTCAAAGATGGGAAGGTAGCGCAAGTAAAAGCGAAAAAGAAGCCATTGAAACTATAATAGGTAAGTTCGAAGTAACAATGGGAAATATAGAAAGCGCATTAAAACCTGCATGTGAATCTTTGGATGAGTTATGTGATTGTCTTATTACATTAAAGGCTTCAGAAGATAGATTATTCCATTTAAAAGGACAGGGGATTGGAGATAAAGATTATTCTCTAGTAGATGGTTGCCCTAGTGACGTAACTTATTTAACATCGGCTGGAGCAGCTTCATGGGGATGTAACTTGCGTGAATTAGAAAGATTATTATCTGACGCAACAAAAGCATATAATCAAGCAAAAGAAAAAGTGGGTAGTAAGCCAGTACAAAAAGATGATGAAACTGACAGTGATTATACTTTAAGAGTTCAAGACTGGAATAGAGATAATATTACTGTAGAGACAAAACTAAAAGAAAAAAATAATTTGGAAAAAGCAAAAGAACATCTTATAAACAATTATATTATTCCTCAACAAGAAAAATGTAATGATGACTTTTTAGAAATGCTTGATAAATATTATAAAATAGTAAGTTTTGAACAAACTCTAAATACATTTGAATCATTCTTCGTAGGAGATGGATTCAAAAATAGGCGTGGAGTTAATTTAGAGGATAGATCTTCATGGATTGAAAGTAAAGATTCGTTATTGCTTCATGGTGATGCGTCGAGTCACGATAGTGTAATTAAATTATTTGAAGATTACTCGCAGATGCCGGTTATAACGCCACTGCATGGATATTATGGCGTCGATGAAAGTGGACACAGTGTAGTAATTGATTATAAAGTAGGAGATGTTATTCTTCACGATGATGCACATGGATACATATATGCAGTAACTGGAGAATTTGATCCATTAACAGGAACAATAAGAGTAGCGTGCTTCGATAGAACTGGAAAGAAGATAGGTACAGATGTAACTATTTGGGATCAAAGAGAAATCGTTCCAATAGGTTATGCAAGAGAAATATTCCCAGAAGAATATTCTTCAATTCCTGATCATTTTGAAGTTAAGTCTGTTGAAAGAACATCTGAACAAAGTAGTGAAAAGAGTACAGAGAGAAAAACTGGAGAAACAAGTACTGAAGTAAGTACTGAAGGAAGTACTGAAGGAAGTACTGAGAGAAGATCTGAAAGAAGTACTGAAAGAAGCACTGAAAGAGGAACTGGAGAACCAGGAACTGAAAGTCATACTGAAAGTCATTCTGAGAGACAAACAGAAAGTGGAATAGAACAAGGTACAGAAGGACGTTCTGGAACTCCAACAATTTCAACAGAACCAAGAACATATAATCCAAATCCATGGTTTACAGATTCTTATTCATCTGATAGTGGATATGGAGGATATGGAGGTTATGATGGAAATGGACCACATACTGGACTTGATGCTATGTATAATATAAATGGGGAAACTAGACAAAGTTCAGCAGCCCTTGGTGCTCTAGCAGGATTAGCAGCAGGTGCAGCAGGATTAGGATTAACTGGATTAGTTGGTGATAAAGAAGACAAAGAAGAAGATGAAGAAAAAGGCGAAAAGAAAAAAGAAGTAAAAGAAGAAACAAATAAAGAAGAAAATTCTAATACTTCAATGTTTTTCTAAAATATCTAATCTAGTTTAATAATAGTAAATAAAAGTAAAATCCTTAGAAATAAGGATTTTTTCTTTTTATAAATTATGATACAATTAAAATATATAATAGGAGATGATTATATGAGATATATGGAAGTAGTATGTCCTCAATGTGGTGCAAAAGTAGTTACTGACATTTATAGTCAACAGGCTAATTGTACTTATTGTCATAATACATTCCCTTTAAATACTAGTGGTAATAATATGGGAATGAATAATAATTATAATCCAGGGATGAATGGTTATAATCCTAATCCAAATATGGGTGGGGGATATATGCCTCCTATTAACAAGAAAAAGAAAAAAACTAACAAGACTAAAATAATTATGTATATAATATTTTCGCTTGTATTAGTTGCATCAGCAATTGTATTTGCAGTAGATTACTTTAGCCCTAAACCAGAACCACCGGAACCAGACATTTATAAACCAACACCATCTGAGTTAAGTACTGAAACTGAAGATGCTACTGTTAATGGCTTTAAGTTTAAACTTGCTGAAGATATAGATATAGCAGCAGAAAGAAAGAAACATAACAATAATCAAATAGTTGGAAGACTTGAAATACCTGAATTATTTAACGTATTAGTAGCACAATCAAATGATAATTCTTATTACTTAACACATTCAGTTGATAAAGAATATGATATAAGAGGAACCGAATTTTTAGATTATAGAGTTAAACCTACTAGTAAACAAATTAATATATATGGACATAATACAAGAGATACAAATATAAAAGTAGCATTCTTAAAACTTGAGAAGTTTCTTGATAAAGAATTCTTTGATTCACATCCATATATAATATTCCAATATGAAGGTGGAAAAGCTTTATATGAGATAAAATCAATTAAAGAAATATCAGAGACTAATGGTGAACATATGAAAGTTGATTTAACTGGACAAGACTTTATTGATCACTTTAATGCAATTACTAATAGTCCTGTTCAATCAAGAAATATAAGTATAAATGCTGAATCAGAAATACTTGTATTGCAAACTTGTTCTCACCACTGGGATAATGCGTTATACATTGTAACAGCAGTTAAATTAGATTATAAGTTCTAATGAATGATAAAGTTATAAGTATTAATAAGAAATTAGAATCTTTATCAAAATCTAAGTTTAGAAGTAGTTTTCATCTTAGAAAGTATATGATTTCTTATATAGATGAAAAAGGTTTAGATATAGTTAAGTCACATGCAATAGATTTTGTTAATGAAAAACTAGTACCTAGTAATCCGGTAAATGATGGTAAACAAACACCTATGAAAGGACATCCTGTTTTCATTGCTATGCATGCTTGTGGTTGCTGTTGTAGATCTTGTTTAGAAAAGTGGCATAACATACCTAAAGGAAGAGAATTAACAGATACTGAAAAAGATTATATAGTTTCCTTATTAATGATTTGGATAATTAGAGAATATAAAAAGAGTGCATAACTCTTTTTTTCTTGTTATAATCAAATTGGGTGATATTATGATTATTCTTAAGAATGACTTGAAAAGAGACTTAAATATTAGAACAGAGAAAGATTTTCCTATTAAAGGAATAGAATTTGTGGATATTAATCCTTTAATTCTTAATAAAGATACTTTAAATGAAATAACTGAAAAGTTTTATTTAGAATTAAAAGATAAAGATATCGATTATATTGTTGCTCCTGAAGCAAGAGGATTCTTATTTGGATCAATGGTAGCATATAAACTTAATGTTGGACTTATTCCAGTAAGAAAGAAAGGAAAGCTTGCTCCTAGTACAGTAGAGTTAGGTTTTGATTATGTAAAAGAATATGGAAAAGATACTTTAGAGCTTCCTAAACTTGTTAATACTAGTTATAAAAATAAAAAGTTTTATTTGCTTGATGATATATATGCTACTGGTAATACTTTAAAAGTAATCAAAGAAGCTATAGAATCCTTAGGAGGAAAAGTAGTAGGGGAAGGAGTTGTTATGAATATTAAAGAGTTAAATGATAATAAAGAATTATTCTCTTTAATAGACATAAATGAAGAGTAATATGCATAAAGAGATAGAAGAAAGAGTATTAGAAGTAGATAAAGAGAAGCTAATTAAGAAACTAAAAAAATTAAATGCCACTTTTGTTGGGGATTGGTTTCAAAAAAGATATGTATATGACTTTAATCCAGTAAGAGAAAATGAATGGATTAGATTAAGAGACACAGGTAAAAGTATTACACTTACATATAAGAATGTAGAAGAAAATAGCATTGATGGAACTAAAGAATTAGAAATAGAAGTATCTAGTTTTGAAGATACTAACGAAATGTTAAATATACTAGGATACAAAAAAAGAGCATATCAGGAAAATAAAAGAATAAGATATATTCTTAATGATGTTGAAATAGATATAGATTCTTGGCCATTAATACCTACTTATGTAGAGTTTGAAGGAAAAAATATCAAGTCTATTAAAGAAGTTGAAGAACTTCTAGAAATAGATAAAGATAAGATTACTAATTTAAATTGTCAAAGTATATATGAAGAAATATATAATATTAATGTAAATGATATAAAAGAATTAAGATTTGAATAATTGCTATTTTATATAGCAATTTTTTTAATATTAATATATAATAAACCACTAGGTGGGGTTTATGGTTACAAATAAGACTTATGAATATGGAATTAAATATCGTGTTTTTAAATTAAGTGGTACTAATTATGTATTGTTTCCAGTATCTGTTGAAGGTGGATTATCTGATAGAACAATGTTTTCAACAGATGAAGGATTAATTCCAATATTAAATCACAAAATGGACTTATATCATAGATATGTAATAAGTAATGTTCATGATACAGAAGATTTAGAGACTGAATATAATTATGATGAAGATACAGACTTACTTGCTAAAAAATTCTTTGAAGATAATAAAGAAAGAATTCTTTATGTTGATTCAACTGATAAAAACAATTTAAGAGTAGTAGAGTTAGATACTAAAAAAGGAGTATCATCTGTAGTAATAAATGATGCAGTACTTGAAAAACTTGCAAAGTGTTCTACTAAAGAAGAAGTAAGTGGTGTATTAACTGAGATTATTCCAGAAGCTAAACCTGATGTTGAAGAAGCTAAAGATGAAGTTACTAATATAAAGCATGATGGATTAAGTAAAGAAATAACTTATCCTGGTATTAGAGATGCTATTAAAGAATATATATTAGGGCATGATGAAGAAATAGAAACAATTGCTCAAAAACTATATATGAACTATATAGCAAGAAAAGGAGATATGGTTTCATCTATTTTAGTAGCTGGACCATCTGGAACTGGTAAAACAGAAACATTTGAAATTGCTGCTAGATATATGGGGGTGCCTTTTGTAAAATATAACTCTTCTAAATTAGTAAGAACTGGTATTAGAGGAAAAACAATAGAAAGCTTATTATTTGATTTATATAAAGATTCAGGAAAGAATAAAGAAAGAGCAGAAAGAGGAATCTTCTTACTAGATGAATTTGATAAATTAGATAATCAAGGTTCTGTTGCAGCAGATGGAGTTAAAGATGGACTATTAACATTCTTAGATGGACGTGAAGTATTCCATTTAGATGGAATGGAAGAACCATTTGATACATGTTTATTAACAATTGCTTGTTTAGGTGTTTTTGAACGTATATTAGAACCTGAAAAAGGTTTAGGATTTGGTCAAGAAACAAGAAAAGCAGCAATACTTACACCAGAAGAATTAAAAAGAAAAATAATAGAAAAAGGATATTTCACAGATGAAGAAATATCAAGAATAAAAACACTATTAATATATAATAGTCTAGATTTAGATACAAAAAGAGAAATATTAGTAAGTAAACCAACAAGTATACTTGCTGATAAAAGAAAAAGATATAAAGAACAATTTGGAATAGACTTAACAGCAACTGATGATTTTGTTGATGCAATATTTGAAAGACTTGAACAAGAATCAACAGGAATGAGAAACTTAAATAACTTTGTTGGAAGAGTAATAGACCCAGCAGAGAAAGCAATACTTGAAAATCCAAATAGCACATTTAAAAGACTAGTATTAACAAGAAAAACTGTTGATGATCATAGAAAATTTGAATTAGAATAAAAGTACCTTTAGGTACTTTTTTTATGATATAAAATAATACTAATATATAGTATAATATAAGTACAGGTGAGTATTATGAAAAAGAAGATTTGTAAAACTTTATTAATTCTTTTAAGTAGTATAGGAATAGGTATTATATTACTACTTGGAGTTTACTTACTTCCAACAGGAAGAATGAAAGGACATGTTGAATCTTCTGTTTCATTATTAGAACAAGAAGGTAAATATAAAGAAGTTATTGAAGGTGTTGAAAACACTAAGCTTGATAACTATACTGATTCAATAATGCTTGCTAATGCAATATATGATGGAAATGAAAACGTGCTTGATAAAGCAATGCATGTATATAGATATTCAATTGATGAAGATGATGCAGTTAAAGCTCTTTCTAATATATTTAGTAATGAAGAAGAAATTCATTTGTCTTCATATGATCGTTATTGGCATGGTTATTTAGTAGTATTAAAACCCGTATTAATGTTCTTTAATTACTCCAATATAAGATTATTAAATACAATAATACAACCTATATTAATAGCACTTGTAGCAATATTATTATTTAAAAAGAAAAAAGAGAAATATATAATTCCATATTTAATATCAATACTTATGGTTAATCCATCAATAGTGATGATGTCACTTCAGTATTCAACAATCTTTTATATAACTAATATAAGTTTAATTGCATTATTACTTCTTGATGATAAATTGAAATTGAATAATAGTTATATATATTACTTCTTAATTGTAGGAATAATAACTAGTTATATGGATTTCTTAACTTATCCACTTGTAACTTTAGGATTCCCATTAATTGTTTATTTCATATTAAAAGAAGAAAAAGACTTATGGACAAATGTTAAAAGTCTTGTTGCTAACTCTTTTATGTGGGGTGTTGGTTACATTGGAATGTGGGTAGGTAAGTTCTTATTTGGAACAATACTTACATTTGATAACATGTTTAAGTCTGCTTTAGGTGCAATAGAGACAAGAACATCTTTAGAAGCTCAAGAGACTAACATTACACCTTTTAGTGTAATAAGAAAGAACTTAGATATAATTATGAATAAACCATATGTAGTAATACTATTGTTATTCATATTATTTGCAATAATCTTATTTATAATTAATAAAGATAAAATAACAAAAGAAAAACTATTAAAGATAGTTCCATATTTATTAATAGCATGTATACCATTTGCATGGTTTACTGTTACTGGAAATCATTCTTATATACATGCATTCTTTACTCATAGAATATTAATAATTACTATATTTGCAATCCTTGCAAGTATAGTGTCAATTATAGATTTAGAAAGGAAAAATATAAATGAAAGCAAAACAAGCAAAAGAAACAAAAAAGGATAATGTTTTTGAGGGGAAGAAGATAGCTGTTTTAATACCTTGTTATAACGAGAGTAAAACAATTGAAAAAGTAGTTAAAGATTATAAAGAAGTATTACCTGAAGCAGATATATATGTTTATGATAATAATTCTAAGGACGGTACTGATGAGATAGCAAGAAAGGCCGGAGCAATTGTTAAATACGAATATAAACAAGGAAAAGGGAATGTTATTAGATCTATGTTTAAAGATATAGATGCTGATTGTTATTTAATGATTGATGGTGATGATACATATCCAAAAGAAAACGCAAGAGAAATGTGTGAATATGTATTAAAAGGACAAGCAGATATGGTTATTGGAGATAGACTATCTTCAACATATTTTAAAGAAAATAAAAGACCTTTCCATAACTTTGGAAATAGACTAGTAAGAGGACTTATAAATACGTTATTTAAAAGTAAGATAAGAGATATAATGACTGGATATAGAGCATTTAGTTATGACTTTGTAAAAACATTCCCAGTATTATCTAAGGGATTTGAAATAGAAACAGAAATGACTATACATGCTTTAGATAAGAATTTCTTATTAAAAGAAATACCAGTAGAGTATAGAGATAGACCAAAGGGAAGTGTATCTAAATTAAACACTTATAGTGATGGATTTAAAGTATTAAAAACAATTGCTAGATTGTTTAAAGAATACAAACCAGCAATATTCTTTAGTCTTGTTGGAACAATATTCTTAATAATATCTTTAATATTTGGAATACCAGTATTTATAGAATATTTTGATACAGGACTTGTTCCTAGATTCCCAACATTAATATTCTCTGGATTTATGTTAATGATTTCAATACTTACTTATGTATGTGGAATCATTCTACAAGTTGTTGTTAAAAAACATAGACAATTATTTGAATTGTTTTTGATCAATACAAAAAAGAATAAATAAAAGGAGGTGCTAAAATGGCATTGGAAGCAACTGAAGAATCAAGCGTTTATGATGGAATTCATGTAACTGCATATGACAGTATGTTTGATCGTAGTGATGAAAGATATCAAATTAACCCAAATGTGCAATATGAAAATGCCAATTTAGTAGCCTTACCGCCAGCTTTAGAGCGAGTTGTACCAACAATAATACAACATGGCATAAAAAGCCCAAGAATAAAAGCACATGTAGATTTCTTTTGTAGAGTATTAGTAGAAAACTTTCCACCAGAAATACTTTCAAACTTTTATAGAAATATAACAACATTAAGAGTTAATAGAACTCTATCTGGTATATTTAATGGAAGTACATATCATTCAGCTTTGAAAAACTATATTGAATATATTGGTAAGAATGACTTGTTTCATGAACTATTTCACATGGCAAGCGCGTCATACAAAGATGGTATTTACTATGATGGATTAAGTCAGTATTACTTTATTTATTCACCAAATAAAAAACTAAGAAAAAGTGATATAGGAGATGGAATAAATGAAGGATATACACAACTACTTACTGATAGATACTTTAACAAAGGAAGAAAATCTAAAACATATAGTAAAGAAATAACATGTGCCAAGTGTGTTGAAAAAATAGTAGGTAAAGAAGAATTACGTAACTGTTACTTTACAAATGACTTGCAAGGCTTAATTGATCGTCTTGCAGTATACTCAAGCCCAGAGAAAGCAAAACAATTTATAATAGACTTAGATACAATACATAAAGAAGATAACAAAATAGTAACTAGAAACAGAGGTAAAGTGCAAAAAGCACTTGACTCAGTTAAAGAGTTTTTAGCAACTACATATATGAATAAACTATTAAACGAATATGAAAAAGGACTAATTGATAGAGAGACAGTAACAAAAGAATATGCAGAGTTCTTATCAGTATTTGAACCAAGAGTATATGTAGGACCACATAAATATACAGTTAACTATGGAGTAGAAAAAGAAAGAAGTAGATAAATATGGATTTATTAGAAATAAATCATCTAACAAAGAAATATGGATCTTTTGTAGTACTTGATGATATAAATCTAAAAATAACTAAAGGAAAAATAATTGGCTTATTAGGAATGAATGGAGCAGGGAAGACTACTTTATTAAAACTAATAAACGATTTATTAACACCTACTAGTGGAGAAATATTATTCAAAGGAAAGAAATTAGGAATAGAATCTAAAAATGATATAGCATACTTACCAGATAAAGAATATCTAGATGAGAATATGAATGCATTACAAATAATAGAATTCTATAATGACTTTTATAAAAACTTTAACTATAAAAGAGCAATAAAATATTTAGATGAATTTGATATAGATAGAAACTTAAAGATATATAAAATGTCTAAGGGAATGAAAGAAAAATTAAAATTATTATTAGTAATATCTAGAAATGCATCATTATACATAATAGATGAACCATTAACAGGAGTAGATCCAATAACAAGAGAATATATCTTAGATATAATAATAAATAAAATAGATAAGAATTCTACTTTAATTGTTACTACTCACTTATTAAATGAAATGGAAAAAGTGTTTAATGAAATAATAGTTCTAGATAAAGGCAAAGTTGTATTACAAAAAGAAGTTAAAAATTTAAATACTTCTATTAAAAGTGTTTTAAGGAGGTATTCAAATGTTAAGAAAACTATTTAAATATGACTTTAAATCAGTTAATAAAGATTTAATACCATTATATATATCTTGTATAATACTTTCTTATGTAGTTATTATGTGTGCAAATAACTCAAATGATGCTATAGTAGCAGCTAAGAAAGTATGTACTGACTTATCACTTGTTGGAATGTTTTTTATAATAATATTACCTTTCTCTAAAGTATATTTAAAAATAAGAAATAATCTATTTAGAGAAGAATCTTATTTATTTCTAACTCTTCCAATAAAAAGAAGTAATTTATATGACTCTAAAGTATTAGTAAGTATATTATCTTTAGTAATATCATGGATAATACTAGGAATATGTTTTATAAATGTATTTTCTGGAAAGAATGTATTCTCTTTTGTATCAAGACTATTAGATAACTATACAGGAATAGAGAGTAACTTTATATTTATAATAACTATAGCAGTTCAATTTTCTTTAATATTTATGTCACTTATTACTGGATTAATATTTGGAAATAAAATGGATAAAGGTAAAGACTTATTATCATTTGTATTTGGAGTATTAATATATTTAATAATAAGACTTGCTATTGGATATTTTTATGATTTAGATAATAATATAATATCTATAGGAATAGTATTATTTGCAGATATATTACTATATATATTAGGTAGATATATTTACAATAAAGGTGTAAATGTATTATAGAGCTTTTATTAAAAGCTCTTTTTTAGTGTTATAATTATAGTAGGTGATTCTATGGCAACTAAACAAGAACAAAACAAGCTAGATTTAAAGTTAAGTTTTCAAGATGCTATTTGTGGTGTAGTTAAGATTTACTGTCCTATAATAGCTATTGTTAATGCTGTAGAAAAAAAGAAATTAAGTAAAACAGAACCAAAAGTATCTACAGGAATAAAGACAACAGTATTAGAATTACCAAAGTCTATACAAAGACCAATGCAAGAAGTTAAACTTGAAAGATTTAAAAGTAAGACTTTAAGAGAAATAGTAAATGAATTTGTAGAAGTATTACAAAAGTATTTTCCTGATGCAATAGATAACTTTTATAGAAATATAAATCAAGCAGATATAAGAAGGAGATTTTTTCATACATTAAAACATGATAATAGTGGATACTATGATCCTAGAAGTGATGTGGATCAAGAAATACAAGTATCTGATTATTCATGTATGTTTCATGAATTATTTCATTTAGCTAGTACAATATTTTTAGAAAATGGAACTTTAGTAGGATTTCATCAAAATGTTACAGAAAAAGATGGAAAACAAACTTCAGTAGGATCTGGATTAAATGAAGGTTATACTGAATTAATGACTAGAAGATACTTTGGTGAAAAACATGCCATGATGGAGGCTTATGAACTTCAAGTTCAAATAGCAGAATCATTAGAGTTAGTAGTAGGAAAAGAATTAATGGAAAAGTTATTCTTAACTGGTAACTTACATGGCTTAATAGAAGAATTAAAACAATATGCATCTGAAGATGAAATAAGACGTTTTATATTTAATATGGATATATCATTAAGTGCAAAAAAAATGGATAAAGAGTATTATGAATATAATAAATATTTCTTAAGAGAAATAAATAAGTTCTTACTTAAAATATTTTATAGTAAGCAAAACGCTAGAAAAGCAAGAGGGGAGATTACTGAAGCAGAAAGCTTTGATGAAGAAAAAGCTTTTGTTAATAGACTTATTGGTGGAGTAATGTATGGTAAAAAGCTTTTCACAGGACAAAGTGATGAATTAAGCTTTGCAAGAATAATGTTAGGTATTGAAGGTGAATATGAAATGAAGCAAATGAGAGATATGTTAAAGGATGTTGAAGGAAAGGGTAAGTGATAATATGCTAGATAGAAAGAAAATGGATGAATGCCAAGGACTATTACAGGCACTTGTTACACAGTACGAAGAAAAACTAAGTAAGTGTGATAAAGTATCACTACAAGATTTAGAGTTAATATATTTAGGTAGAAAACTAGAAACATACAAAGGTGCAAAACCAAAAGGTGATACTTTAAGAAGCGAAGAAAGAAGAAAAGAAGTTGTAGAACATATAACTGAAATAATAAAAAGGAAAATAAAAGAATATTATGGATATGATAATGTTGATATAGAAAGCTTCTTACATATTCTAGAACTTGTTAGTAAAGCAGATCCTAATTCAGCATATAAAGTATTAGATGAATTTAAAAAGGCTTGTACTGAAGTTGCAAGTAATACAGTAGGATCTTTGAAAACTATATTACCTGAACAGGGTCTTGGTTATTTAGAAGCATCCCATCATAGAGAAAATCAATATTATAACGATATAGTAGATGGAGTATTTGCAGTGTCAGATTATGATGATTTAATCGCATATTCAATGAGAGCAGTATGTAATCCTAGTGGAATGGTATCAAGAAACAATGAAATACATTATCCGGATAATCCAATTGTAGAAATAGATGATCCAGAAAGTGTTATGTTAAAAAGACCAGTATCTATTTATTCATCTGATGCAAAGAAATTTGAACCAGTAGTAGATTTTAAATTAGTAGATGGAAAGCCAAGCATTATATTTGGATCAGAATGGGTTGCTAAAGTAGATAAGATAGATGCATTTGAAGATCAAATAGGTAGGGTACCTAGAGATTTCTTTAAAGATAGAAAAGTATATGTTCGTGATAAAGATCATGAAGTATGCTTAAGCGATAGTATTAAAAAAAGAGTATAAAAAAAGAGACTTATGTCTCTTTTTAATTATTGTTATTATTAATATATTGATTTGCAATATCTACAGCATTTCTATCTGGGTTAGGGTTGGCATTATTTAATATTTCTGCCTGTTGCATAACTCTTTCTATAGGAGAGCTAGTTGAATTATATTTATCCTGATTTGCAATATCTACAGCATTTTTTCCATGGTTAGCGTTTTCCATTAAATCAGACCAAATTTTTTGTTGTTCTTCTAAAAAAGCTCTATTTGATTCACTCCAACCACTATAATCATCAGGATATTTATCAAGGAAAGCCGTAACTGATGATGATTGATCAGTCACTCCTAAAGGACTTGCTGGATTTTTCCAATCATCCCAATTTTCTTCTTGTTGCTTTGAAAACTCATCATAACCAACTGGAGAAACTTGATCAGTCACTCCTAAAGGACTTGCTGGATTTTTCCAATCATCCCAATTTTCT
>CAMKPE010000009.1 GCA_946414595.1 uncultured Clostridium sp. | reverse complement strand
TGATGTAATGCCATGTAATGGAACAAAAGATAAAGAAGTAATGGGTAACTTAAATGAATGTGCAACTTGGGATGAATTATGGAATTCAGAACAAGCTGATAAAGTAAGAGAAAAAGTGAGACATTGTGATAGACAATGTTGGATGATTGGATCTGTATCTCCAGCAATGCATAAATACATTTGGAAACCATTATGGTGGGTTTTTAAACATAAGATAAAATTTTGGACTAAGAAAAAATATTCTATGTATGAACTAAAAATTGTTAGAGATTTAAGAGATGGAAAAGTAACAAAAGAAGAATTAGATAAATGTTCTACTTGTGATATGAATTGTGTAGTTAATGATGGTTTATCAGAAGCATCAAAGGCACAATTAAAAGATAAAACAGGAGAAGAAATAGTAGACGCAGATATAGAGAAACAAATGAAGAAATAATAAGTGGGTGATAATATGAGTAATAATATTTTTTTTAGTGTTATTATTCCAGTATTTAATGCTGAAAAATATCTAAAGCAATGCATAGAATCTGTTATAAATCAGTCTTTCAATAATTTTGAAATTATTTTAATTGATGATGGGTCAACAGATGGTAGTGGGGATATTTGTGATTATTATTCGGAAAAAGAAAAAAAAATTCAGGTTTTTCATAATAGTAATCATGGTGCTGGTTATTCAAGAAATTATGGCATCAAAAAGTGTTCTGGAAAATATATATTGTTTTTAGATAGTGATGATTATATAAATAACGATTTGCTAGCTATATGTTTTAGAGAAATAGTAAGTAAGAAATCTAGTATTGTTGTTTTTGGATTTGATAATATAGACGAAAACGAAAATGAAATTGCTAGATATATTCCGAATGTAGAAAAAGATATTTATTATGAAAAAGATATAAAAGAATTATTGATTCCCAAAATGATATATGTTGATAAAAAAGAAGATAGTATTAATATGTGGTTTAATAGAATGTGCGTTATTGAGAAAAAACTTATAGATAATTTGAAATGGGAATTTGAATCTGAAAAAAAAGTATTATCAGAAGATATGTGCTCGATGATAGAACTATTTTGGAATGCAAATTCTATATCACTTATATTTAAAAATTTATATCATTATAGATTTAACCCTAATTCTATTACTAAAAAGTATAATGATAATAATTTATCATTATGCAAAAACATGTATTATTATTTAAAGGAAAAGAAATACATTAATAGAAATCAAGATTTAATTTGTAGGGTAGAAAAAAACTTTTTATCATACATTATTTACATAATTAAAAATATATCAAAATCTAATAATTTAAGAAAAGATAAAATTAAAGATATAAAAATGATATCCAACGATCCACTAGTAATGAATCTTATCAATAAAAATAAAAAAGAATTCGATATAACAAAAAAGATATTCTTTGATTTAATAAGAATGAAAAAATATTATTTAATATTATTTGTTGCAAAAATAAAAAAATAAAAAAATTGGAGGTGTACAATGAGAATAAATAATAAAGAAAATAAAATTGAAAAATTAATGCTTAATTATTTGTTAATAATGGGATTAATTGGTAGATATATAGAATATAGTTTTTTATGGAATTTTGGTTTTTTAATGCTTTTCTTACTAATTTTCTTGTTGTCAAGTGACTTCCGCCACTCATTTTTTTCTGGACGAAAAATATTATTATTTATGATGCTTTTCTTCTTACTTTTCATGAATGCTACGTTGAATGATTTTGGTGATTACTTTTTCTCCAATTTATTTCAAATTATTAAGGTGGTACTATTAGGAACAACTATAGTTTCGATAGCAAGTGAGGATAATTTGGTTTTTGAGGAATTCATAAATAAAAAAATTGTATTGTTGAATGTTTTTTGGATATTAAACATTATTTCTTTATTTTTGCAGGAAATGGGAACAGGTTTCCTTATAAAGCAATCTTGGATAGAATCTAATCCATACCTAATAGATCACTGGTGTGGTTTGTTTGGAAATAGTGGAACACATGTATTGGCTATTTTTTCAATTTTTATATTTTGGGTTGATTTGTATTATTTAAGATTGCCTGTTTGTAAAAATAGAAGATTAATAAGAGCGTACTTATTTATAACTACTTCATTAATGTTTTTATTATCTATTACAAATGATAACAAATCACTTTTCATCTTGTTTTTTATTTTTCTAATATATTATATTTTATGTAAAATATTTGTGAAAAAAAATAACATTGTAATTAAATTTGTAAAAATATTATCTTATACTTTGTTGATATTTATTGTTCTATCTTTACTTATTAAAATACCAGCTGTAAATAATTTGTATTATAATTTGTCTAAAACTATAAACTCATTAATATCATTTAATTCTAATGCTTATGGTAGTTCAGAGAGATTGCTGATTTTTGTAAATTCACTGCAAAATGGATTTGGTTGGGGTTTTGGAAAAGGTTTTGGAGCATGGAGTTTGGATAGTCCAAATTACTTAGGGTTTACTCATTTTGGAATAAGTTCTATTGGGACAATAGTAACTTTATGTGGTATATGGTTTTACAGTATTTTAGTGTTATTTTGGGCTTCTGTTTTTTCTTCTATTAGAATTAGTAAAAATAGAAAACTAATTATTAATTTATTGAATATCATAATTTTAGTCGTTATGAGTATATATACAACTATTTTTACGGATTCATATTTAATAATATGGTGTTCTTTATTGTTTTGCGTGTTAATTAAAAGAATTGAAAGGGTAGATTAAAATGAAAATAGGAATAATAACTTTGTTTGGAAATGATAATTATGGTAATAAGCTACAGAATTATGCGTTGCAAGAAGTTCTTAAATCATTAGGAACTATTGATGTTGAAACTATTATTAATGAAAAAAAATCATTAAAAAAAATGATTAATAATTTATTTGATAATAATAAACCTAACGATCGCATTCAAAGTTTCATTGAGTTTAATCATAATATTAAATATTCAAATTATACTGTTAATATGAATAGGCCAAAATTAAATAATAGTTATGATGTTTTAATTTTTGGCAGTGATCAGATTTGGAATTGTGATTTTGAGGGTAAATATCCATTATTTTATGGAGATTTTAAATCAAAAGCAAAACTAATATCTTATTCTGCTAGTATGGGTAAAAATTTTATCGACCCTAAATATTTAAATAAATATATTAAATGTTTGAATAAGTTTAGTTTTATTTCCGTTAGAGAAATAAGTAGTAAACTATATTTAGAGTCAATTTTGAAAAAAGATAGCATTGAAGTTCATATTGATCCAACTATGTTATTAACTAGTTCTGATTGGGATAAAATTTCTAAAAAACCCAAAAAATTAGATGTTTGTCCTAACAAGTATATCCTTAATTATTTTTTGGGTAATCAACCAGAAGAAATAAAATCTGAAATTAGGAGAATTGCTAGAAAATTTGACTGCGATATTATAGATTTGTTGGATAAAAAAGGGAAGTATTATAACTGCGGACCATCTGAATTTGTTTTTTTAGAGAAAAATGCTTTTTTGATATGCACAGATTCTTTCCATTCAAGTGTTTTCGCATTAATTTTTAACAAGCCATTTATAGTTTTTGAACGTAATCAAAAAAACATAGAAAGTATGTCTTCAAGGCTTGACAATTTAATTGATCTGTTTCAACTAAAGAATAGAAAGTTTAATGGAAATAAGATAACTAAGAATAATATAGAACATGATTATTCGAAAGCTTATATAATTTTAGAGGAAGAACAGAAAAAAGCTTTAACTTATTTGAAAAAAGCAATAAATATAAAGGAAGATGATATATTATGAAGCACAAAATAAAAATGATGATATACTTAATACCATTTATTAGATTTAACAAAGGTATATATAAATTTAGGATTAAAGACTTTAATTGTTACAGTAACCAAAATGGTATTTCTCGAATTCGTTTAGCAATTGATTATATGATAGCTACTTATAAATTTAAATGTAATTTGAAGAATTATTTAATATTTGATTTTTATTATAAAAATAAGAATGAAAAAAGAAAATATATTGTTGAAACTGATGGCGAACTAGTTGATTCTTTCAATGAAAAATCAACACCAGATGATAAATCTATTTTTGAAGATAAAGCAAGGTTTAATGAGACTTTTAATAAATATATTCAAAGAGGATATATTTATTGTGGATTACATTCAAAAACTGAAATAATGACTTTTATAAAAAAATATGAAGAGGTTGTTGTAAAACCAACAAATTTAAATGGTGGGAAAGGAATAAAAATAGTAAGTATAAATGAATTGAATAATATTGATGAATTTGTTGAAGATGCCATTAATAATAAATATTTGCTTGAAGAAAAACTAACGCAAAATAAACATATATTAAAATTAAATCCAACATCAATTAACACTATAAGAGTGGTATCTGTAGTGGATAAATTTAATAATGTGCATATTCTAGGTTGCAGTATTAGAGTTGGTAAAAAAGGATCTTTTGTTGATAATATGAGTCAAGGCGCAGTTGGATACCCAATAGATGAGGAAACAGGATTGATTTGTGGTACCGGTAAAGATTATTATGGCGGTAATTATTTTACAAACGATTTGGGGAATGTTGAGATGAAAGGCTTTCAAATACCAAATTGGAAAATGGTTAAAGAAGTGATAAATAATGCAGCAAAGATTGTTCCAACTATAAGGTATGTTGGATGGGATGTTTGTATTAAAGAAAAAAATATTGAATTGGTTGAAGGAAATTTACATCCAGCACCATGGACATACCAAATAGGTAATAGGCCTAGAAAAGAGCAGATAATCCAATATTTATAAGAATTGAAAGAGGGGGATAATGATGAATAAAAATTCAAGAACGAGAAATTCTTTTATTAATTCTATTGTTGGTTTTGTGTCTAAAATTCTTGTTTTTATAATTCAATTTATTTGCCGTACTATATTTATAAGAAAATTAACTACAGATTATTTGGGTGTTAATGGATTGTTATCAAATATTCTCACAATACTTTCTCTTGCGGAGTTAGGTGTTGGAATTGCAATTGTTTATAAGTTATATAGACCAATTCATGATAATGATAAGGAAAAAATTAAATCATACTTGCATTTTTATAAAAAAACCTATATGAAAATTGGAATTTTTATTTTTCTTGCGGGACTTTTAATAATTCCTTTTTTAAATATATTTGTTAAGGAAACACCAAATATACAAGAAAATATTATAATTATATACATATTGTTTCTTTTTAATACATCTATTTCATATTTCTTTACATATAAACGTTCTATTATATCTGGGTATCAAAAAGAGTACATTATTTCTTTAATTGATCTTACTGCTGCTATAATTCAAAATACTCTTCAAATTGTTTTTCTAATTATCACAGGTAATTATTTAGTTTATATTATTATCCAAATAATAGGAACAATTTTTTCAAACCTACTATCTTCATATATAGCAAATAAAATGTTTCCTTTTATAAAAGAAAAAAATATACAATTGCTTTCTAATGATGAAGAAAAAAGTGTTTTTAAGGATGTTAAATCATTAATATTTTATAATGTTGGATATGTGATATCAAATGGTACTGATAATATAATAATTTCGTCTTTTATTGGAGTAACACAAGTTGGATTGCTATCAAATTATACAACTTTTTCAACGGCTTTAACTCAATTTTTATCATCCTTTTTTAAAGGTTTTACATCAAGTATAGGAGGGTTAAATGTTGAAAAAAATGAAAGAAAAAAGGAAGACGTTTATTATCAAATAATTATGATATGCTTTTTCGTTTATGGAATTGCATCTATAGAGTTTTCACTGTTAATTAATTCTTTAATCGGATTGTGGTTAGGAAGTGATTATTTATTACCATTTAATATTTCATTTATTATAGGACTTAATTTGTATGTTGATGGAATGAGATATTCAAATTCAGCATTTAGAAGTACCACTGGATTGTTCAAGGAAGGTAGATATAGTCCATTGATAGCATCCGTGATAAATATTTTTTTGTCTATAGTTTTAGTAAAACCATTTGGCATTTTTGGAGTGCTTCTTGCTACAGCAATTGCAAGGATATTTATAATTACGTTATGGGATCCTTTTTTGTTACATAAGTATAAATTTCACACATCAGTAAAGAAATTTTACTTTAGATATTTTTATTATTTAGGATGCTATATAGTTTCATTTGCTATTTGTAATAATATAATTAACTACATATATTTAAAAGGTTTTATAGGATTATTATTAATGGGATTATTAATAATCCCTGTTTGCTTATTGTTATTTATATCTTTTTCTTTTTGGATGGAAGAGTTCAGAGATTTGTTAAATCGATTAAACCAAATAATAAATAAAAAAAGAGGTGTTAAGGATGAATTTAAAAATTAATAAACCATACATTGTTGATAATAGATTATATTCGAAAATAGAGTATGGTAAAAATGTATTTGATTTATATTTTGAAGTTGAAAAAGAATATAGTAATTATTTGTGTGTTGAAAATGCTGATGCTTTTTTAGTATCTCTAATACCATTTATTGTAAAGCATAACTGCGATGTAGAAATAGATAGTCCAATTAGTTCAAAAATATATTATCAGTTAACCAATTATCTACTACCAATTTTATGTAAAGAATTTAAGAAAAAACCGATTAAAATTGATTGTAAGTTAGGAAATTTTGATTTTCATTCTAATGGTGTTGGTGCTTCAGTATCACTTGGAGTTGATTCTTTTTACACATTGTTGAAACATAAGAACACAAAAGATACCCAATATAATATTACGCATTTAACGTTTTTTAATGCAGGATCACATGGTAATTATGGTGGAGAAGACGCACGAAAATTGTTTCATAAGAGATTGAAAACAATTAAAGCATTTTGTGAAGAAAGTAATTATAAATTAGTTACTGTTGACACTAATATGAACGAATTTATTATGATGGAACACAAAAAAACTCATTCTTTTAGAACATTGGGGTGCGTTTTAGCCTTACAGAAATTGTTTGGTAAATATTATTTTGCAAGTGGATATTATTATAATGAAATGAAAATTGATAAAGAAGCTTCAGCCCACTATGATACACTAAATGTTCAGTGTTTGAGTAATGGTAATATAACATTTTATTCAAGTGGAATTGAAGTATCACGAATTGAAAAAGTTAATTTTATTTCTTCTTTTACTGAAACATATAGATGGTTAAATGTTTGTATAAAAACTGATTCCAATTGTGGTGAATGCAGTAAATGTATTAGAACTGAGGCTGAATTGGACTCAATTGGAATGTTGGACAAATATAATTGTGTATTTGATGTTGATAAATTTAAGAAAAAAAAGATTTCAATTCTGAGAAAAATAATAGCAGATAGTCGAGGGAAAGATTGTGATGCTATGTATTTAAGAGAAATCATTGATAGTTATAAAAAAAATGGGTATAAGATACCTTTTAGAGCAAAAATACTTTCATATGTTCCTGATAAAGAAAAGATAAAAGAAATTACCAAGAAACTTTTGCCAAAAAAAGTTAGGCTGTTTATTCAGAAAAAAAGGCATCCTGATATGATTAATGATGGGTGGATGGATTAGTTATGGATTATATTATTCAAAAGAAAAAATGTACTGGTTGTACCACGTGTGTAAATATTTGCCCTAAAAATGCAATAGCGATGATTGAAGATAGTGAAGGATTTAAGCATCCTGTCATAGATCAAGAAAAATGTATTAATTGCGGATTATGCAAGAAAACTTGTCCAGTGTTAAATTCAAAACATAATGAATCACTTAATGAATGTTATGTGGGTTATTGTAAAGATATGGAAGAGAGAACGAAAGGATCTTCAGGAGCAATTTTTTCAGTTGTTGCTAATTATGTTTTAGAAAATAATGGTATAGTTATAGGTGCTGCTTTTGATGAGAATAATCATTTACAACACATAGCAATTAATAATAAAGAAAAATTGGATAAGTTAAAAAAGTCTAAATATTTACAGAGTGATTTGGGAAACATATTCAAATATGTAAAAGATAATGTTAATAATAAAATGATACTGTTTGTAGGAACACCTTGCCAAATTGGTGGGTTGAAAGCATTCTTAAAAAAAGATTATGATAATTTAATATGTATAGATATTATTTGTCATGGTGTACCATCTCCAAAATTATTTGCTAAATATGTAAATGAATTGGAGAAACAAAAAAACGATAAATTGCTTGGATATGATTTTAGAGATAAAAGTACTGGATGGGATACTTATTCGAATAATGCTAAATTTAAAAAAGACAACGTAATAACAAAATATAGTGAGAATCCATATATGAAATTATTTTTATCTGATGTTACATTAAGAGAATCTTGTTACAATTGTAATTTTAAATTAGGAAACAAATACTCTGACATTACTTTAGGAGATTTTTGGGGAGTTAAAAATCATTATCCTGAAATGTTTAATGACAAAGGAGTATCTTGTATAATTGTAAATACGAAAAAAGGACAAAATGTACTTGAATTAGTCAAAAATGACTTGATTATGTCTGAGTGTGAAATTGGTGAAATTGTATCTGGAAATCCATCATTGAAAATTTCTAATAAACGTCCTAAAGGTCGCGATAAGTTCTTCGAAGAAATTGATAAAATAAGCATTGATGAGTTATCACAAAAATATAAGAAAAATACTTCTATTTATGGAAAAATAAAAAGAAAGATAAGAAGTATTATTAGGAATTAGTTAATACTAATAAAGAAGTTAAATGGAAAGGTGCTACTAAGTATAATAAGTTTTATAAAGTATTTAGAAAACCATCAATAAGTATTCTAGCATGTATGCTTAGAGTTAGAGATTTAATAAAGAAATAATAATTAAGATATACCTTGGGGTATATCTTTTTTGTAATCTAACTGTTAACTTTTGATTGAATTATAATTAATTCTTTAATATAATAAGGGCGGAACTTGTAGTACTCGAATCTTATATTTATTAATTTGCTTAATAGAAATAAAAAAATATGCAAGTGAATGTTTTATACTAGATCAAGATAAATTAATAGATAATAGTAAGAAAGGAGATCTTATTTATGATAATGATTAAATCAATAGAATTTATTGAAGATGATTTTTTTGGTAACAAGATTTTTGATTTTACTTTGAATGGCAAACCTGCATCCACAATAGTTGTAGCTGGAAAAAATGGTGTGGGGAAGACTAGATTGTTGTATTTTATATATACTGTATTTAATCAAAATATACAAATTATTAGAAATGATATTAATACTATATTTGCAAAAATATCAATTGATGTTAAATCAGCAAAATTATATTATCAATCAAAAATTGTAGACACCGCTGTAGTTAATTGCAAAAAATATCAAAATGGTATTATGTACGATGCCCAATTTTATTGTGATGGTTCTTTAGTTCCAAGAGTGTACAAAGATAGTGATGATAGGGAAGTAACTTATGAACTTAATTTGAAATCATTATTTTCACCTGTAGATATTACATATAATCCTACAAGGCAAATTAATACAGTATCAAATAAAGAACTAGATCAAGAAGATACTTCTTTACCAAATGATTTAGCTTCAGATATTATTCAATTATTAGTTGATATAACATCACAAGATAATAATGATATTGCTAGGTATGTAATCGATCACCCAAATACTATTCCTCCAGAATCAATTAAAGGCATTAGAATGAATCGATTTAATAAGGCGTTTTATCATATTTTTAATAAAAACTTAAAATATGATGGTATTCAAAAAAATACTATTCCTATGTTCAAAAAGAATGATAAAAAAATTAGAATTAATGATTTGAGTTCAGGTGAAAAACAAATTGTATTTAGAGGAGCGTATTTACTTAAAAATCAAGAATCATTAAGTGGAATACCAGTTTTAATTGATGAACCGGAGATAAGCATGCATCCAAAATGGAATAATAGAATATATGATTTCTATAGAAGACTATTTAAAACAGATAGTGGAATAGTGACCTCTCAGATGTTTATGGCTACACATTCTGAATATGTTATAGGAAGTGCACTTAATGATAACAACGGTATAATTATAAAATTAGATGAATCAATACCAGAAAAATATTCGAACTCAATTTCAAATGGTTTTATGAATAAAATGACTTATGCAGAAATTCGATATAGGATATTTGACATTATTTCTATTGATTTCCACATACAATTATATTCATTTATACAAAACAATTGTGAATTTAATTTAGATACTATTAAAAAAGTTGATGAATATCTTGTGAACAATGGTTCACCTAAAAAAACATATAAATATGTAGGTAAAAAAAATAGAAAGGTAGTATATGAAAGCCTTTGCACCTATATTAGAAATTGTATCGATCATCCTGATAGTAAATATGATTATACAAAAAAAGAATTAGAGGATTCAATTTGTTTTATGTTAAGAATTATAAAAAGACAATTAAAAACACATTAATTGTATGATATTTATATTATATTTTATAAATAAGTTTTTTTAGATTAGGTCAGAATTTAATTATATGATTGTTTATTAAAAAATGCTGTATATGGATAAAAAAATGATTAGTTCTCATTATTTGAGAATGATTCGCTATTTTAGCGAATCAAAACTATTAACCAATCCATTATAATGAAATCAAACGGAGGTAGTAGTATGACTTGTGTATTTAATTCAGATAATTTTACAGAAATTAATTATTTAAATTTTGATCCTAATTTTAATATCGATATTGGTGATAAAATTAAAATTATTTTAGGCCCTAATGGAACTGGAAAAACATCAATATATAAAAATATCAAAAGCAGACTTAAAGATTTTTCTTATATTGATTATGATGATGTGGAAAAATCGATTATCGCAAAAAAAGATAAAATAGTGATAGGTGCAAGTGTTCTTGAACTGGAGAAAGCCAAGAAAAAAAAGCAAAGTATTATAGACGAAATCAACATAACTGACAATTTGATGGTATTTGATATAACAAGTAATCCTAAAGCTAAAAGCATATCTAATAGTTTAGAAAAATATAGGAAGTTTCAGGAAACAGCTATTTTGGATTTTAATAATGAAAAACTATCATATCTATTTGAACTGAAAGATAATATGCTGTCATTTTTCAACATGAATGCTAAGCAATTTGTTGAATTAGGGAAAATTAAAACAGAAGTAAAAGATATCGTTGATAATTATAAAAAACATTTTTTAGAAGAAATAGAATCCTTTCTTACTGATGAAGAAACAATATGTCCAGTGTGCGGGTCTATTAGCGAGATACCTATTAAACAAATTGTTTCTGAAAAAATATCTAAAATTAAGAATATTGATGATGAAATAATAAGCAGATATCAGCAAATGTTTCCAGAAGCGAAAGCAGACGAAATTATACAATCAGTAAATATGATAAAAGATATTATTGATACAAATAATATTAAAATTGATAACTTGGAAAAATACTATTTGTGTGGTGGTAATGAGGAAATTGCTAAGAAGATAGTTGATTCGCAATCAGCAATTAAAGAGTTGAATGAATCAATAAAAGAAATGGAACAGCAAAAAGAAAAATTTTATGATAACCTAAAATCAAATAAAGAAATGGTAAAATCTCTTTTCGAGTTACAATTTGATAATGCTCTAATAACGTTTGATGATAGTAATCAATTGGTGGAAATAAAACTAAAAAGAAAAATAGAAACTTATAGTACCGGTGAAATTAATCTAATGACATTTATAATTTGTATTTTAGAGTTTATTTCTAGTGATAAGGAATTAGTTATAATTGATGATCCTTTGAGCAGTTATGATATTCCAAATCAATATAGAATAATGTATGAAATAGCTACTATGAAAGATAAAAGTAAAAATGTACTAATTTTCACTCATAATATTGATACTATCAACATAGCCAATACACAATATAATGCGATATTTGAATATGAAGTAATGGAGAAAATAAAGAAATCGCTATTTTTAAATAAAATAAATGGATATAGTCGAAATAATATCATTGATATAGAACAAATAATAAATAGTTTAGATTCCAATTATCCTTTGATTGGCTATTTGAAATTACTTAGCAAAAAAGATACATGGAATGGTTCAAGTAAAAATCATTTGATTTTTCATTATGACTATCCATTTACTAAAACAATTGATGGCATTACGTATTCAAATGATGCTTTAGTTGGTTTAATTGATAACTTTAATGTAAATTCATTTAATAATATATCTTATCAAGAAAATACTGCAAATAAAATTATTTACATGTCCGCTTTAAGAGTATGGATTGAAAAACAGTTTTATCTGAACGATACTAGTGATACATCAATTTATGGTAAGATGTTAGGAGAAAAGATAAAATATATTTTCGAAGGAAATAGATGGAAAGGATCTAACAATGTTTCTAAAGAATATTTAATGAGTAAAAAAGTAATGTTAAATAATCATCTTCATTCTCAAAGCCAAAAGTTGCCTTTTTATTATGTGTTGAGCCTTTCATATAATGATATATTAGATGAAATTGACGATATAATGAGCCATTTTATTAAATAGGAGGTATGGGGATGATTAATTATATAATATTAAATCAAGAAAGAAGACTAAACTTGCAATGGAAGTAGTTGCTAGAAATAAAGATGAGTTTATAAGAATATGGAACTTAGCAGTAGTAAAAGGTCTTCCTTTTGAGTTTAAGGGAGAAATATAAGAAAGTTATATTTTAGTAAAATTTAATATATTTAACTTTGAATATTTAGAAGTACTAAGAAGAATTAATGCTTTTCTTAGTACTTTTTTATTGAATTTATTAAATTGCTAGTTTGTAATACTTTTGATATTGAATTATTATTAGTTCCTAAGAAGGAGAAGTAAGATGAATAACATAGAAATTAATTATAGTTTATTTGAAGATATTAAACATGTTGATGAAGAAGGTAACGAATATTGGAATGCACGAGAACTAAAAAATGTGCTTGGATATGTTCAGTGAAGAAGGTTCAACGACGTAATTAATAAATCTAAAGATGCATGTAAAAATAGTAATTACAATGTGGTAGACCATTTTGCCGACATTGGCAAAATGGTTAAGACTGGAGATTCAATAAGAAGAATTTTGGATTATAAATTAACTCGATATGCTTGCTATTTAATTGCACAAAATGGAGATAGTAGAAAACAAGTAATTGCTCTTGCTCAAACATATTTTGCAATACAAACTAGAAAACAAGAACTGATTGAAAAAGAATATGAGTTGTTAACAGAAGATGAGAAAAGACTATATCAGAGAAATTTAACAAAGAAAGGGAATTATTCTTTAAATCAAGTTGCTAAAAATGTTGGTGTTAAAAACGTTGATAAATTTCATAATGCTGGATATAAAGGTTTGTATAATGGTGAAACGGCAAATGATATTGCTAAGCGTAAAGGATTAAGATATAGAGAAGATATTTTAGATAATATGGGAAGTGTAGAATTAGCTGCTAATTTATTTAGAATAACACAAACGGAAGAAACTCTTAAGAATAAAAAAATAAAAGGTGAGAACAATGCTAGTAAAACTCATAATAAAGTTGGTAAAATAGTTAGAAAAGCTATTAAAGATGCTGGTGGAACAATGCCAGAAGACCTGCCTACGCCTGATAAGAGTTTGAAAGAATTAGGGAAAAAATAATATACGTTAGAATAGTATATCTTTTTATGTTCATAATAATCATGGTGATATTATGGAACCTTATTTAAATAATCTTGCTTCTTCTCAAACCTTCTTAACAATCATATCTGGTACTTTTGTATATATCTTAAGTCAATTCTTTATGGAGTTTATAATAGTACCTAGGAAAGATTATAAAAGAGTAAAAGAAAAGATTATATATCATGTTAAGATGTATTCTATGTATTATTTAAATCCTTATGATTTAAATAATATTAGTAATAATACTAGAGATAAAGCTGAATACGATAATGCTAGTCGTGAGATTAGACAAGTAGGAGCAGAACTATCTAGTTATATAGGTCTAATGAGTAAGATTAGATTTATTAGAAGAAAAAGATTATTAAAAGTACAAGATGCTTTAATTGATCTTAGTAGAGGATTCTTTATTTATAAAGATTATAATCCTACCAAAGACAATAATATTGCAAAAAATATTATAGAAAAGAATTTAAATTATAACTAATTCTTTTCTTTTTTTATTGGTTGTTGTATAATATGCAAACAAAGAAGGGGAGATATAATATGATGTTATTAAGAGCACTTAATAGTTTTGATATAGCAGCAGATCCAATTGAAAATGGTATAGCATCCAAAAGAGTGATATATGAGTTAACTAAAAATTATTATTCAAGTAATAGTAGAGAATATAATTCTTTAAGTGATGAAGAAAAAGATATTTTTATTAAAGAACATATGCTTGAATATGTTTCTAGTCATAAAGATAAATTAGAAAAAATGTTTTCTAAAAAAACACTCGGAGCAAGAGAAGATGGTAAAGAATTTAGAAAAGTATCTTTATTTGTAGAATCTATGAGAAGAAATCATATACCAATTTCAAATGCTAACGCTCCCCAAAATATTAACTTTGGAATATATATAAAAATATATAAATATTTGTCTACACTTCAATATCATTTAGTATCCGGAAACACTAAGATAACTGATTGGATATCAACTTCGAAAAAATTTGATAGAAATCAAAAGTTTCAAGATGGCCAAGATATTCATAAAATAGCTTTAATATATTCTCATTATGAACAATTTGTTGATCCAAATGGTGTTATGATTGTAGATTTATCCACACAAGAAAAGATAAAAGAAAAAAGATTTCTATGTAATAAAATAGAAGGTTATAGTGAAGAAGAGTTAGATAGTTTAGCAGAAAGATGTAGACACAATCCAGAATTGTTTGTAAAAGTTAATAATGAAATTATTCGCAAAACAAAACATAATTGTAGAGGTTTTTCTTATTCAACGTCAGCAGCTGAAGTATGCATTAATAAATATATTCCTAAAAAATATATAGTTGGTGTATTAGATGGATTACAACTTGATTTGTTCTTAGAGGGAATAATAGATTATCATTTTTATTTTCTTAGTAGAAAAGAACAAGCTAAAGAGTTAGTTAAATTTAAAGAAAGATTGTTAGAAGAAATAAAAAAATCTGGAGATCAGAGTTTATTATATACTTTTGATGAGTTATATAATAAAGATAAGAACATAAAAAATATTGGTGATGATGAAGATAAATTAACTCATAATAGAGGGTTAATATTAAGAAAAGCAAGGGATATAAAAAGCCCATTGATCATAAAATAAGTATTGTAGTTATTACAATACTTATTTTATGTTATAATTGAAATGTATGGAGGCAATATGAAAAAAGTAGCAATAATTTTAGCTGGGGGAGTAGGAAATAGAACGGGTCAAGATATTCCTAAGCAATTTTTAAATGTAAATGATAAACCAATTATTATTTACACATTAGAAGCATTTGAAAAAAATCCTGCAGTGGATGAAATAGAAGTAGTATGCAAAGAAGGATGGCATGATATTCTTTGGGCATATGCTAATCAATTTAATATAACAAAACTAAAATATGTTATAACTGGGGGAGTTACATCACAAGATTCAATAAAACTAGGTGTATTTAATTTAGAAGATAAATTAAAGAAAAAAGATATGGTAATAATACATGACGGAGTAAGACCAATGGTTGATGAAGAAGTGTTGTCTGACGTTATAGCAGTATGTGAAAAATATGGAAATGCAGTAACATCATTACCATATAATGAACAAATATTTGTAGTAGATGAAAAAGACCCAAATACAACAAAAAAATATGTACCAAGATCAACATTAAGAAGAGTATCAACACCACAAGCATATATGTTTGGTGAAATAGATGATGCTTATCATGAAGGATATGAGAAAAATATTGGAATAGGAAATGGAACATATGCAAATACATTAATGGCGGATTTAGGTAAAACACTTCATTTTGCATCAGGATCAGATAAGAATATAAAAATAACAACAAGAGATGATATAGAAATATTTAAAGCATATGTACAATCTGATAAAGATAGTTGGCTTAAGTAGGTGATAACATGTCTTTATATGAAAATGAAATATATATAAATAATATAAAAGAAGTAGCAGATTTAGATATAGATTGGAAACAATTAAAGAATAGTAATTTTATGATTACAGGAGCTACTGGATTAATTGGTAAATGTTTAGTAGATACAATTCTATATTTAGATGAAACTAAAAAATTAAATTGTCATATTATTGCTATTGGAAGAAACAAAGAGAAAGCTAAAAGTAGATTTTCTAAATACTTTGATAATAAGAATTTTGAGTTTATAGAATGTGATATAAACGATAAGATTGAATATTCTGGTAAGGTAGATTATATTCTACATGCAGCAAGTTCAACTCATCCACTTCAATATTCTAACTATCCAATAACAACAATTACTACAAACGTAATAGCACTTAATAATTTATTGAAGTTTGGATATGAAAAGAAAATAAAAAGATTTATTTTCGCTTCATCAGTAGAAATATATGGTCAAAATAAAGGTGATGTAGATTACTTTGATGAAAAATATTTAGGATATATTGATTGTAATACTTTAAGAGCAGGATATCCTGAGAGTAAAAGAGTTGGAGAAGCATTATGTCAAGCTTATATAAAAGAAAAAGAAATGGATATTGTAATACCAAGATTATCTAGAACATTTGGACCAACTCTTTTAGATAGTGATACAAAAGCATTATCACAATTTATAAGAAATGGTGTTAATAAAGAAAACATAGTTTTGAAAAGTGAAGGGAACCAATTATTCTCTTATACATATGTTACTGATGCAGTTAAAGGAATTCTTTATACATTATTCTATGGAAAAAATGGTGAAGCTTATAATGTAAGTGATCCTAAGTTTGATATAACACTAAGAGATTTGGCATTAACAATTGCTAAAATAGTAGGAACAGAAGTAATATTTGATTTACCAAGCGAAGAAGAAAGAAAAGGTTATTCTACTGCAACAAAAGCCATTATGGATGGAAGCAAAATAAAAGAATTAGGTTTTGATGTAGACAGTGATTTTGAAACTAGATTAAAAGAAACAATTGAAGTGTTAAGAAATATAAAATAATACTAAGTAAAACTTAGTATTTTTTATTGACTAATTATAATCAAATAAGTATTATAAATGGTATCTTGGGGGTGTTGTTATGGCAAAAAGTTATAATGAAGAATTAAAAAAATATATCATAGAATATGGAGAATATACGCTTACTCTTGAAAATGAAAAAGAAGAAAAGAATAACAAGTGTCTTATTTGTTTAATAATTCTTAATTCAATACTACTTATTCCATTAATAATATCTTTTATTGAATTATTGAAAATTGAAAATGTTAGATTATTTACTATAATATTTGGATTTACTCTAATGGGTATTATAGTAACAAGTATAATACTTGCTTTCTTTGGTCTTTTGATCCCAAAAACATGTTTTACTAGGTCTTCTAAATCACTACTTGAGTTTATGGGTAAAAAAGATATTGATAGAGAAGACTATTATATGGATCAAAAGATTAATGATTTAGATTCTATCTATTTAAGAAAAAGCAAAAATAATACTACTAGTAGAAAATTATTATTTGCATCATTTTTAACTAATTGTGCTGCTTATTTAGTATTAATCGGTGCAGTGATAACAATTATGATATTTATATAAAAAGAGCTTTAATGCTCTTTTTTATTTATTTTTAATATTAACATATGATAAAATTATTTATATGAGTAATAATCGTATTTGGGAGTAGTGGTTTGAATGAAGAAAGTTGGAATAATGACAATGCATAGAATAATCAATTACGGTTCTTTTTTACAAGCCTATGCATTATCAAATATTATTAAAAATTTCGGTTATAAAGTAGAATTGATTGATTTCCATTATGGTGAAGGTGTTATTAATTCTAAAAAACATGGATTCTTTTATAAATCATGGGTTAATAAGGATGTATATCACTATATAAGAAGAAAGAAACTATATAATAATGTATATCAAGAAATATATAAAGGTTTAGCTGATTTAGGTACAACTGAAGAGAAAAACTATTCTCATAATATAGATACTTTAATTATAGGTAGCGATGAAGTATTTAACTGTATTCAAGGACCTCCAGTAGGATATTCACTTGATTTCTTTGGAAAAGGTTACGAAGATAAGAATGTAATATCTTACGCTGCAAGTTTTGGCCATACTACTATGGAAAAACTTAACAAGTATGGTAAGAGTGAAGAAATTGGCGAATATTTAAAGAAGTTTAATAACATTTCTGTAAGAGATGAGAATAGCAAAAATATTGTTAAGAAATTAACTGGAAAGAAACCATTTTTACATTATGATCCAGTTATAGTTGGAGACTTTAGTAAAATACTTGATGGAAAAGATGCTCCAATGAAAGACTATATAATTGTATATGCTTATCAAAAAAGATTAACAAAAGAAGAAGAAAAATATATTAAGAAATTTGCTAAAAGAAACAAAAAGAAAATAGTTTCTTTAGGTTTCTATCAGAAAATAGCAGATTATAATTTGGCAGTATCAGTATACGATGTTTTAAATTGGTTTAAACATGCTGACTTTGTTATTACTGATACATTCCATGGTACTATTTTCTCAATTGTTACAAATAACAATTTCTGTACAATGATAAGAGATTCTAATAGGAATAAGTTAACATCTTTATTAAATGGTCTTGATAAGAAAGATCAAATAGTAAATAAATTAACTGATATAGATAAGATATATAAAAAGAAAATATCTTATGGAAAAACTAATAGTATTATCAAGAAAGAGAGAGAAAAGACTATTAAATATTTAAAAGAAAATGTGTGATATTTATGTTATGTGAAAAGAAAAGTTGTACTGGGTGTTCTGCTTGCTATAACATTTGTAAAAAGAATGCTATAACAATCTCAGAAGATGAATATGGAAATATTTATCCACAGATTGATGAATCAAAATGCATCAACTGTGGAATGTGTAGCAAAGTATGTCCAGTACTTAATAAAGTTAAAAAGAATAAATCAATTAATGCTTATGCTATGCGACTTAAAGATTATAAAGAACGTAGTGAAAGTACAAGTGGTGGAGCAGCAACGGCACTTTATAAACAAGTATTGAAGAGTAAAGGTATTGTTTATGGAGTAGGAAATATAAAAGATAACTTTTCTTTTGTAAGAATAAATAATGTTAAAGATTTATATAAAGTTAAAGGTACTAAGTATGTTCAATCTTTAGTTAATGATATTTATAAGACTGTTAAAAGTGATTTAGATAAAGAAAAAGAAGTATTATTTGTTGGAACACCATGCCAAGTTGCAGGACTTAAAAACTATTTATTAAAAGATTATTCTAATCTAATAACTGTAGATATAATATGCCATGGTGTATCAAATAAGAAACTTCTATTTGAAGAATTAGAAAACTTAAAAATAGACATTAATGATGTTAAATATATATCATTTAGAGATGAGAAGATGTTTAATTTTAAAGTTGTTGATAACAATGATAAGGTTATTCTAGAAAAGAATAGTGAAAAAGTAGAGTATTATAGAAACTTCTTAAGAGGTAATACTTATAGAGAAAATTGTTATAGTTGTATTTATGCTGAAAAAGATAGAATATCAGATATAACAATTGGGGACTTTTGGGGTCTTGATAAAGAATCTAAAGTGTTTGATTCTAAAGAGAAGGGTATTTCATTAATAATTAGTAATACTAAAAAGGGTGAAGCACTTATTAAGAAGATTGGGGAAGAATCTTTAATTGAGAAAAGAACACTTGAAGAAGCTTATAAAGTAAATGCTCAATTAAAAAGGCCTTCTAGCAAGACTAAACAATATGAAATATTTAAAGCAAATTATCCTAAGTTAGGATACAAGAAGACTATTAAGAAAATGAAGACATTTAAAGATAGAGTTTCTAGATTAATAGATAACAATAAATTACTTAAGAAAACATATGAAAAAATAAGAAGAAATTAGCATTTCTTCTTTTATTTTCATGTATTTCATGATATAATATGAACGATTTTGGAAGTGATATTATGAATAAAAGAAACATCATAAATTATATAGTATTGCCATTAACAATATTTTCTTTTATCATGCTTTTATTCTATATAAATAGGCTTAATGTAATACCATTAAGATATTGTTATATATTCACATTCCTAGAATTCTTTTTAATATTGTTTGCATTAATCTTTAATAAGATTAATAGCAAAATAATAAACTTTATAAGTTTATTTATTGCAGTAGTTGTCTTATTAATAAATTCCTTTGGAATTTATTATGTAAGACATTTAGATAAATTTTTAGATAATGGATTTACTGGAGATATTATTAGATCTTCTACTTACTATTTAGTAACTAGTAAGAATAATAATATTAATAATATAGAAGACGTTGCAACTAATTCAACTGTTTATTATTACAATTTAGGTAATAATAAAGATGAAGCATTCTCTAAAACTGGAAATTATAATTATGTATTACTTGAAGACTTGAATTTATTCTTTGTAGGAAGTATTAATAAAGATGAATACTTGCTTGTTGAGAAGAACAATTATAATTTAGTATTCAGTGAAGTAGATGCTTATGATCAAAATAACTTTAAAATAATATATGAATTTGATATTAAGACTTCTAGTAAGAGAAATGAAGAAGTTAAAGATGTTTATAATGTATTAATTGTTGGAAAAGATTTTGGTGGAAGAAATGACTTAACTCTTTTAGTAACAATTAATACTAAATCAAGAAAAGTATTATTTACAAGTATACATAGAGATTATTATATTCCTACATATGGTACTCCATATAACGATACTATTTCGTTAATGGCTTCTCTTGGTGATGATGTTGTACAGAAATCTATTGGGCAGTATTTTGATATTACCATTGATTATATGATTACTGTGTATACTGATAATTTAGTTGATATAGTAGATAAGATTGGTGGAATAGAATTTTGTTCTAATCAAGCATTTACTACAACGCATGCTAAAGTGTTAGGTACATATGATGATTCTAAAGGTGAGAAAGTTCATATTAAGAAAGGTTGTCAACACTTGAATGGTATTGAGACACTTACTGTAGCAAGAGAACGTAAGGCTTTCTATAGATCTGATAGACAAAGACAAGAAAATTGTAGAAAGATACTTATGAGTATTTTAAGAAAGATACTTAATGGTAGCACACTTCTTAACTATACATCTGTTTTGGATTCGTTTAATGGATTATATCAGACTGATATGAATAGAACTGTTGTAACAACATTAATAAGAGACTTATTAAGTGATGGTGAATATGAAGTGTTAGAACAGTTAGCTGATGGATATAATACAATGGGAAGAAGACAACAAAATAAGTGGCCAGGATATGTTACTTATCCTGATGAAAATCTTACAAAACAAATAAAAGCTAAGATAAAACAAGTGATGGAAGAAGAATAAAATATAAAAAAATTATATTTTTGTAGCATTTTTTATCTAATATGTATTATAATTAATTTATAGTAGGGTAGGGAAAAATTGGTATGATTAAATTAATTATAGGTACGGTTATGATTTTAGCAATTATATTTATTTATTCTTCATTAGTTCTTGCTAAAAGAGCTGATGAACAAGAATATGTAGAAGAAGAAAAATTAAATTGGAAGTAATTCCAATTTTTTCTTTACATTTAAAGGGTTTCGTGCTATAATATAGGGCAATTTCAGGGGTTAAATATATTGAAATGATTAAATAGGGGGAAAGATTTATGGAAGAAATTAATTTAAAAGAATTTTGGGATTATTATAAGAGATATTTAGCTTTTGTAATAATCACTATAGCACTTGCTATTGGTGCTATTGCTGTTTATGACACATTTTTTAAGAAACCAATGTACTCAACTTCAACAACAATCTTACTTGTTCAAGCTGATGATAACAAAGGTAGTTCAATTGATCAAAGTGATATTACTTTAAACCAAAAACTAGTTTCTACTTATAGTCAAATAATTAAAAGTAGATTAGTAGTTAGTCAAGTAATTGATAATCTTGATTTAAAATATTCTTACAATGAATTATCAGGAAGAATAACAGTTAAAGCAGTTGATGATACAGAAATATTAAGAATTACTGTAACTGATGCTAATGCTGAAAAAGCAATGAATATTGCTAATGAGTTAAGTAAAGTATTCTCAAACGAAGTAAAACAAATTTACAAAATCGATAACGTATCAGTTATCGATGTAGCAATACTTCCAACTAGTCCATCAAACATTCATATCGTTAAAGATATAATAATTGCATTTGCAATTGGATTAGTAGTAAGTAGTGGTATTGTATTTGTAATATTCTATTTCGATGATACATTAAGAGATGTAGATACATTAGAAAAAGAACTTGAATTACCAGTTCTTGCTAAAATCTTTAAAACAAAAGATTCATGTGACTTAATTGTTGATGAAAAACCTAATGCACCAACTGCAGAGGGAATAAGAAATTTAAGAACAAATTTACAATTCTCATCAGTTGATAAAGATTTAAAATCAGTATTAATCACAAGTAGTGTTCCTAGTGATGGTAAAAGCTTTGTTAGTTCAAACTTAGCAGTAAGTTTTGCACAAGCTGGAAAGAAAGTATTATTAATAGACTGTGACTTAAGAAAAGGAAGACAACATAATACATTCAAAATAAGTGGACATAAAGGTTTATCTAACTTATTAATTGGAGACATTAGTACATATAATGATTATGTTGTTAAAACAGATATTAGAAACTTATTTATAATGTCTAGAGGAACAATACCTCCAAACCCAAGTGAATTATTAAACTCTAAGAAAAATGAAAAATTAATCGAAATATTAAAAAATCGTTTTGATATTATTATATTAGATGGTGCACCAATTAGTGGATTATCAGATTCATTAATCTTATCTAAATTAGTTGATGAAACAATCATTGTTAGTTCAATTAACCATACACCAAAATCAGAACTTATAAATGCTAAGAAAGCATTAGAAAACGTTGGAGCAAACGTTGCAGGAAGCGTTGCTAATAACGTAGTATCTAAACGTGGACAATATGGTGGATACTATTACTACTATGGTGAAGGTGGACATGTTTCATCTAAAGAAGTAAGAGAAGCAGAAGAAAAACTTGAAGAAGTAGATGATCAAGTTAATGTTGTTAGAAAAATATCTGCACCTAAGAAAAAAAGCAAAAAAGAAGAAAAAGTTGAAGAAACAGAAGAATCAGTAGAAGAAGAAAAGAAAGAAGAAAACGAATAATGATAGATATTCATAATCATTTATTGTACGGAATAGATGATGGATCTAAATCAATTGAAGAAAGTATAGATGTACTTAAAGATTTAGAACAAGCTGGATATACAGATATTATTCTAACTCCTCATTATATTACTGATAGTAGATATGATAGTTCAAGAACTAATAATTTAGAAAGATTAAATATATTAAAAGAAGAAGTTAAAAGAAATAATATAAATATAAATTTATATTTAGGTAATGAAATATTTATTGATGATAATATTTATGGATTATTAAAAGATAATATTATTAGTTCATTAAATGATACTGATTATTTATTAATAGAACTTCCTTTAAGTGGAGAGTTCTCTGGATATTTAGAAATATTCAAATATTTAATTAGTAAAGGATATAATGTTATTCTTGCTCATCCAGAAAGATATATATCTTTCCAGGATGATTTCAATAAGATATATGAACTTGAAAATATTGGAGTATATTTTCAAAGTAATATAGATAGTCTTGTTGGTAAGTATGGACCTAAAGCTGAAGAGATGATCATAAGATTATTAAAAGAAAATAAATTATCTTTCCTAGCAACAGATATTCATAGTAAGAAACATGACTATAACTTATGGAAAGTTGCAAAGAGTAGAGCACTTAGATATGTTACAGAAAACGTATATAATGTATTAGTTAATGAAAATCCTAGTCAGTTAGTTGGCTAGGATTTTTTTGTGCTATAATATTCTTGGTGATATTATGGAAAAGTTTTATTTTGAGTTTCCAACTTTAGAAAGAGAAAATGATGCTAAGGAATATATAGAAGAATTCTTTAATTATAATTCTCGTATTAATGGTGTAGGAGGACTTGATCATTATTATCAAGATTATCCTAAATGGCTTAATTGGTTAGAAGAATGTAAACATAGAGTTAAAAGTGCTTATGCTGTTCCTTCTAGAACTTATTTCTTAATTAGAGAAAGTGATAATAAAATTATTGGAATGTCTAATATAAGACTTGAGTTAAATGGTGCTTTAGAATACACTGGGCATCATATTGGATATGGTATAAGACCTACTGAAAGAAGAAAAGGATACAACAAAATAAATCTATATTTAGGACTTAAGATATGTCAAAAATATGGTATTAAAGAAGCTTTCTTAGATAGTGAAGATAGGAATGTTGGATCTTGGAAGACAATGGAAGCTGTTGGTGGAAAACTTGTTAAAACTTTCTTTGAAGATAAATATTATAATTTAGATATAAGAGTATATTCTTTTGATGTAGATAAAGTATTAGAAGATTATAAAGATATATATGGACAGTATATTTTAGATGATTTTGTAAAGGAGTAGTAATATAGTTTCACAAAGCGTTAAAGCAGGTGAAAAACTTGAATATGGAGATTCTATTACTTTATATATTAGAAAATAATATTAAAAAATATTAATTAATATGATATTATGTTAATTGAAGATAGTACTTATTAAAAAGATAAAGAAAGAGGTATTTATGGTTTATTTGGATTATGCTGCTAATACTCCAGTAGATAGAGAAGTATTAGACAAATATTATGACACATTACTAAATTATTATGGGAATCCTAACTCAACACATCAAATGGGAAGAGAAGCACAAGAACTAGTTGAAAGATCAACTAGAAATATTGCTAACTTATTAGGATGTGATCCTGATGAAGTTATTTATACTAGTGGTGCTACTGAATCAAATAACTTAGCACTTCGTGGTATATGTGAAAGATATAAAGATAGAGGAAAACATATTTTACTTAGTACACTTGAACATTCTTCTTTAATGGCTTCAGCTGCCTTATTACAAGAAAATGGTTTTGAAGTTGAAATTATTCCAGTAGATGAGAATGGTTTAGTAAATGTTGAAGAATTAAAGAATATGATAAGACCAGATACAATATTTGTTAGTGTTGTATCAGTTGATAGTGAATTAGGACTTATTCAACCAATTGAAGAAATTGGAACTCTATTAAAAGAATACCCTAATATAGTATTCCATACTGATGCTTCACAAAGTGTTGGTAAAGTTAATATTGATTTTCGTAATGTAGATTTAATAACAGTATCTCCACATAAATTCTATGGAATAAATGATATTGGAATATTAATAAAAAGAAAAGAACTTGGATTAAAACCAATTATATTTGGAGGAAGAAGTACAACTGTATTTAGAAGTGGTACTCCAAATACAGCTTCTATCGTGGCATCTAGCTTTGCACTTGAAAAAGCACTTGTTAATATAGAAGATAGATATGGTTATGTAAAAAGATTAAATGAAGAAGTTAAATTATTCTTAAGTAGTCATCCTCAAGTTCATATTAATAATAGTGATGAATCTATTCCTCATACAATTAACTTTAGTGTTAAAGGAGTTAGTTCAGGAAGAGTAGTAGAACTTTTAGATAGTAAAGGAATATGTGTTTCTAGTAAGACATCTTGTTGTCCTATTGGAGCACCTTCTAAACTTGTTTATGCTGCAACTAAAGACAATAGTTTGGCACAAAGCTCAATAAGATTAAGTCTATCTTATATGACTACTGAAGATGAAATAGATGAGTTTAAAGAAGCTTTTGATGAAGTATTAAATGAAATAATGGGTGCATAAAAATAATTAATCAGGGTGATGTTATGGAGCGATATAAAGAGATTGAACAAAGCATAATAAAAAAATATCGTAAAGATATTTGGAGTAAATTTGTTCGTGCTGTTCAAGATTATGAATTAATAAAAGAAAACGATAATATAATGGTGTGCATTTCAGGCGGGAAAGATTCATTTCTTCTTGCTAAATGTATTCAAGAAATACAAAGACATGGGAAACTTCATTTTAATGCACACTATGTTGTAATGAATCCTGGATACACTGATAAGAATAAAGAATATGTTATAAAGAATGCTGAAATATTAAATATTCCTATTGAAGTGTTTGATAGTGATATCTTTAATGTAGTACTTAATATGGATACAAAGAGTCCTTGTTATATGTGTGCTAGAATGAGAAGAGGATACTTATATAGCAAAGCCCAAGAATTAGGATGTAACAAGATTGCTTTAGGGCATCATTTTGATGATGTTATAGAAACAACTCTTTTATCTATGCTATATGGATCTGAAATAAAAACAATGATGCCTAAGTTACATAGTGATAACTTTGAAGGCTTAGAATTAATTAGACCATTATACTTAGTTAAAGAAGAAAGTATCATATCTTGGGCAAAGCATAATGACTTAACTTTCTTAAACTGTGCTTGTAAAATAACTGAAGGAGAAGCAAGTATAGTTAAAGATAGTAAAAGACTAGAAATTAAGAAATTAATTAGTGATTTAAGAAAAATAAATAAGAATGTTGACTACAACATTTTTAAGGCTTTAGACAATGTTAATTTAAATTGTATTTTAGGTACAAAACAAGATGGAGAGTATCATAATTTTTTGGAAAAATATGATAAAAATGTTTGATTTATTTAACGTTGTAAGTTATTATATATAGTTGATGGGGGAGTGTTGTTATGTATAGAATTACAACTCTTGGTAGAACTGAAGTTAGCAACCAGACTTTTTATAAAAGTGAAGCAAGAAATTACGGTGTAGGTAGTTATGAGAAAGTAGTTTCTTATGCTGCTGAGCATAATATTGATTTAGAGGAAGCAGGAGATGTTTTTGGGCTTTCTAATGATGAAAAAGATTATGTTAAATTAATGATGGCAAGAGACTTATATAAAAATGGTATGATTGACCAAGGAAATATCTTGCTAAATAGAGTTGCAGAAACTCCAGGAAAAAGTGAAGATGTTAATTTTGCTATGAATGAAATAAGAAGCAAAAAAGTTTTTTATCAACATAGAGAAATGGAAAAACCTAAGATTAAAGCACTTGTAAAACCTGGAAGAAGAACTACAGTTGCTAAAAAATAAAATATAATATATAATTAATGTAGATTATCAAGAACGAGGGAGAGAATTAGCTCTATGATCTCGTACCAACCTGCAATTGCAAGGTGGTAAAGCTAATAACGATAATAAATATTGTTTATAGTAACTCCTTGATAATCTAGAAGGAGTTTTTTTATGAGAAAATTATTTACTAGTGAAGCAGTAACAGAAGGTCATCCAGATAAGATTTGTGATAAAATCGCAGACAAAATATTGGATGAAGCATTAAAAGTTGATAAGGACAGTCATATGGCTGTTGAAGCAACTATTAAGGATGACTTAGTATTAATCTATGGTGAATGCAGTACTAAGGCTAAATTAAATTATGAGAAGATTGCAAAGTGGGTTTTGAAAGACATTGGTTATAAAGAAAAATATAATGTCGTAGTAAAAGTATCTGAGCAATCAAAAGAAATTGCAGCAAAGGTTAATCAAGAAGAGACTAAAGCAGGAGATCAAGGTATTATGTTTGGGTATGCATGTAGTGATACGAAAGAGTTAATGCCTCTTCCTATAATGCTTGCAAACAAACTTTGTAAAAGATTAACTGACTATAGAAAGTCTGGTGCAGATTTCATCTTACCTGATGGTAAAAGCCAAGTAACAGTTGAGTATGATGGTGATAAACCAATAAGGGTTACTAAAGTAGTTATATCAACACAGCACAAGGAAGAAATTGATTTAAAAATTCTTATGGCTTTAGTAATTCAAAATGTTATTTTTGAAGTTATTCCAAAAGAGTTGATGGATGAAAAAACAGAGTTCTTGATTAACGCAAGTGGACCATTTACAATAGGTGGATCTTTTGGAGATTCTGGTACAACCGGAAGAAAGATTGTTGTAGATACTTATGGGGGAATGTGCCCTGTTGGTGGAGGATGCTTTAGCAGTAAAGATCCATCAAAAGTTGATAGAAGTGCAGCATATTATGCTAGATATGTTGCTAAAAACATAGTAGCCCATAAATACGCTTCTAAATGCCAAATAGAGGTTGCATATGTAATTGGGTATTCTGAACCAATATCTCTTTATATCGAGACATTTGGTACTAATAAAAAGCCAATGAGAGAGATCTATAAGTATGTTAAAGAAAACTTTGATTTTAGAGTACAAAATATAATAGATGAACTTGATTTAAAAAGACCAATATACTATGACATAGCTTCCTATGGACACTTTGGAAGAGATACTTCTTGGGAAAAAATAAAGTAGACAAAGAATAAGCTCTTTACTATAATTAAATAGAAAGGAGCTTATTAATTATGAAAAAATATTTATTAACTTTAGTATTAGTATTATCAGTATTCGTTTTAGTTGGGTGTGGAAGCAAAAACGAATTAGAAGGAACTTGGGAAGGTGCTACAGAAGATGGAATGCAAACTACTTTTACATTTAAAAGTGGGGATGCAGTTCATTATGAAAATGAATATGGAATTAAATCTGATGGAACATATGAAATCAAAGATGATGTAGTAACTATTAAATTAGATACATGGGATGCTGCAATTGATTACAAATATGAAATCAAAGATGGAAAATTAACATTAACAGCTCAAAACAAATATTCACCAAGTTATACTGATATGGAAAAGAAATAAGACAACTAGACATATAGTTGTCTTTTTTTATATCAGTTTATTTGTGTTTTACTATTAATTATGTAACATTTGTTATGACATAAAAAAAGAGTGGATTATTTTCCACTCTTTTTTTCTTTAAATAATTCTTTTACAATTTCCCAAAGGCTCTTTGTATCTTTAACTATTATGTCTGCAACATCTGTTGTTTGAATGCGATTTTCAACACCATCAATAATCATTATGATTTTAGATGTTCCAATAGTTTCTTCTGTATTATCATCAAATGTTGTGTAATTAGCACTTAGTTTAGCAAGTGCTTTTACTTTTTGTTCTAGAGTTTTAACATCTCCATTAACAACATCATTTATCTTGTTTATTCCCTGACTGTTGAATTGCTGTATTCCTGAATCAAGTGTTGCAATACCATTCTTTAAGTCTCCAGTACCATTACTTAATGAATCCATTCCAAGGTTTAATTCATTTAATCCACTAGTTAATTGTGAGATACCTTGAAGTAATTGGTTAAGTGAAGTAGTAGTTGTTTCTTTTGCTTTTTCTTTAGCACTTGTTGCAACTTGTACTGCAACTGATTCACTAACACTTTCAGCTGTTGAACCTGCAGTTGCTTCTGCTGTTTGTTCAGCAGTTGAGATAGCTGTTTGTCTTGCTGTTTCTTCCATTAGTGTCATTGCTTGAATAGCTGACTTGTATTGTGCTATTTGCGCTGCATATGTAGTACATGTTGTTTGATTTTCTTCAGTAATTGTTTCACAACTTTGTACAAGTTGTGCTGTAATTCCGTTTGCTTCAAGTTGTGCCACACCATTTTGGAATTGTTTATAAGTATCACTTTGTTTAATTTGATTAACTGCGTTAGCACCAATTTGTGCTTTATATTGATCTGTGAATTTTGCGTTAACTCCTGCAACAGCGTTTTGCTTAGCTTGGTTTTTAATATAAGCTAAAGTGTTGTTATCTATTGCAGCACTATTATCGTTTTCTAAAGCATCAATAGCATCACTTAATTTTGTTTTAATTTCGTTACTTCCAAGATATGCTTTGTTAACACCATCTTTTAATTTGTTAACACCATCTTGTAATTGATTAGCTCCTTGAAGAAGAGTATTACTTCCATTTTTTATTTGATTACTTGAATCAACTAAAGTGTTTATAGAAGAATATATTCCTTCAAATTTATCAAAGATTTGTAAATCGCTACTGTCTATTAACTTTGGTGTTGCTAAAGCATAGATAGAACTTAATTCAAATGCTTCAGTATCAAAAGTAATAATAGCTGTATCCATTTCTTTTAAACTATCCATACCTAGGCTTTCGTATAATCCTGGTGCATTTAGTAATACTATTACGCTACTAGTACCATTGTTAATAACTTTACCATTAGTTACTTCAATGTTTTTATTTTTTGTATTTGGTATAACTGTTGTAGTTGCTACTACAAATGGAGTATATAAAGTTTCATATTTACCATTTACATATACTGAATGTTTATCGTTGTTAGTATATTTAAGAACCATCTTAACAGATCCTTTTTTACCTAACATATCTTTAACTGTAGTTTTTTCTCCATTTAGATAATATGTAATAGATAAACTGATTTGTAAATCTTCTTTAGTAGTTCCTTGATAATAGATATCTTTACCATTACTTTCCCAAGTTAAGTTTCCATTATCTAGAGTATATTTTTCATCACCATTTACATTTTCAATATTTTCAAGTCTTGTTTTGTCTTTAGCTTTTTCTCCTGTGTTTTGTAAATGTTCTGAAATAATTACTTTATTTACTTGACCACTTTCATCAAGTTTTGCATATATTGTTTCGTCTTTAGTTAATGCCATTACTGGTATTGTTTGTATGGTTAATCCAAAGATTACTCCAATACACATAATTTTGTTAATAAAGTTTTTCATTATATCCTTCCTTTCTTAAATCCTAATGTTGTTTTAGTTATAATCTTATCAAATATAATTAATATACTTGGTAAAACAAATATTACTACTGCCATACTGATTAATGCTCCACGTGCCATTAATGTACATAAGCTTCCAATCATATCAATTGTTGATATAACTCCAACTCCAAATGTTGCTCCAAAGAAACACATTCCTGAAACAATTATTGAAGAGATTGAACTATCAAGAGCTGTTTTAACTGCTTCCATTTTTTCTTTCTTCTTTTTTCTTTCTTCTAAGTATTTAGTAGTTAGAAGTATTGCATAGTCTATCGTAGCTCCTAACTGAATTGTTCCAATTACTATAGATGCTACAAATGGAATAGGTGAGTTAGTTATGTAAGGCACTCCCATATTAATAAATATTGCAAATTCGATTGCTGATACTAATAATACTGGAAGTGAAATAGATCTTAATGTAATAACCATTATCAAGAATATTACGATAATTGATGTATAGTTAACATTATTTAAATCTACATCTGTTACTTTAACTAGATCTTTCATTAGTGGACCTTCACCTGCAACAATAGCAGATTCATCATATTTATCTACAATGTCGTTAACAATTTGTATTTGTTCATTTAATTCATCTGTTGCTATATCATATACTGAGCTTATTATTACCATTGTATATTTATCTGTTTGATAAATATTTTTAATCTTTTCTGGTACAACCATATCTGGTATTCCAAGTTCAGAAAGAGTAGAAGGAGATATAACTGCATTTATTCCTTCAACTTCTTTTAGTTCTTTGACCATTTCATTTACTTTATAGTCTGGTGTATCATTACTTACTAAAATCATTGATTGTGACATCATTTCATATTTATCTTTTATTGTTTTTGTAGCTTGTGTATATCCATAACTATCAGGTATTGAAGAATCTAGTTTATAATATACTGGCGTATTTTTTTGAGCAATGAATGATGGTACTAGAAGTATTATGAATAATACAAATATTGTTATGTAATGTTTTGTTACAAAGTTTTTAATATGTTTGAATTCAGGTAATATGTTTTTATGTTTTGTCTTTTCTATTTGTTTATCAAATACAAGTAGTAAAGCAGGGAATAATATTATTACACAAAGAAGTCCAAATAATACTCCTTTAGCCATTACTATTCCAATATCAACGCCTAGTGTTAGTTGCATTGTACACAAAGCAAGGAATCCTGCAACTGTTGTTAATGAACTTCCTAAAACTGAAGTTATTGTTTCTTTAATAGCCTTACTCATTGCTTTATCATTATTTTTTTCAACTTTCTTAGCAGCTTCATATTTGTGATATAGGAATATTGAAAAGTCTGTTGTTACCCCTAATTGAAGTACTGCTGCGATTGCTTTAGTAATATAACAAATATCACCAAACAATATGTTAGACCCCATATTATAGATAATTGCTATTCCTATATTTAATAAAAGAAGTATAGGAACTATATAAGAATCAAGTGATACTTCCAAAACAATGACACAGCATACAACTGCTACAGCAATATATAATAGCATTTGACTGTTGAATAACTTTTTGGTATCAAGAACCATAGCACTCATTCCACCAATTTTAACTCTTTCATCAGCTATGTCTCTCATTTTATCAACTGCATCAAGCGTTAAATCATCACTTGTGGAATTAGAGAAGGTAACAAGTACCAGTTTCGTGTTATCTTTTGCTACTTTATCTTTTATTTCTTTTGGTAAGATATCAACAGGAATTGCAGTTCCTGTTAAATCATTAATACTAATAACATTTGTTACACCATCAATTTGTCTAAAATCATTTTCAAGTTCAATTAACTCTTGATTGGACATGTTTTCCACAACAGTGATAGAGAAGGCTCCCATATGAAAATCATCTGTAAGAATATGTTCTCCTTTTAGAGTTTCAATATCACTTGGAAGGTAAACTAATATGTCATAATTAACTTTAGTTGCAAAGTAACCTATAACAGATGGTATTAATAATATGATAGAAATAATTACTATTAACCATTTATTTTTACAAATAAAATTTCCAAGTTTTTCCATTCAAAAAACTCCTTTCTTTATTAGACCAAAAGATATGATAGTCCTTTGCTGACCAAAAGTCAATAATTTTGTTGACTTTTAGTCATTTTCTTGCTATAAAGTATGTGAGGGAAGTGAAAAAATGACCAAAATCGAAGAAAAGACTAAAAAAATGATTAATAAAGAAGATAAAGAAAGAAGACTTCTAGAAGCTGCTTTTAAACTATTTATTAATAAAGGAGTTTATGACACAACTGTACAAGAAATCGTTGATGAAGCAGGAGTTGCTAAAGGGACATTTTATTTATACTTTAAAGATAAGTATGCACTTCAAGATTATTTAATAACAGAGATATCAAGACAACTATTTAGTAGTGCAATTAAATATGTTGATAAAAAGAATATAGTAAACTTCTACGATAGAATTATCTATATTATTGATTACATAATAGATAAATTCGTAGAAAATCAAGAACTTCTAGAATTCATTTCTAAGAACCTATCATGGGGAGTATTTGGAGATAGAGTCTCTAGTTTAGTAGATGATTCATCTTCAGAGATGCTAGATCTTTTTAGAAAAGGAATTAAAGAAAATAATATAAAGATAGATAATCCAGAACTTACATTATTTATGATTATTGAATTAACATCTTCAACAGTATTTAGTTCAATAACAATAAATAAACCACTTCCAATAAATGAGTTTAAACCTTATTTATATAAAAAGATTAGAAGTATATTAAATGATTAGAAAGAGTTATCTTTCTTTTTTTTAAATCTTGTTTTATAATTATAATGGTGATGTATATGAATGAAGCATTAAGAGGGATGGTTAAAGGTTTATTAATAGTAATAGTTCTTGCTGCAGTTTGCTATGCAATTTCTTATAGAATGTGGTTAAATGCAGGCTTTGGTAATGAAATTATTGAATATAAAGATGAAGATGATAACAATGTTGATAAAGATAGTAAACCTGATGTCATTGAATATAAAAAATTATATGAGAAAGTTAATTATTCATTTGTTCAAAAGAACTTTGGTAGTGAATTCTATGATATGTATTATGAAAATAAACCATTCACAAGTGACTTTTACATATACTTAGCAGTTATTAATATTATTAATACTGAAAATACTGATAGTTGTTTGATAGAAAGAAATATAGCATCAGTAGAAGTAGAATTAAAGATTAAAGAAATATTTGGACTTGTTGCATATGAAAACAAATCATTCACTACTAAAGATGGTGGATTAGAAATTAAATATAATAAAGAAACTGATTCATATTCAGTTAGAGTTAATAAATGTAGAGATTATGACTTCAAAAATGGTGGAGTATATACAGCACTTACTGGATACTCAACAGAAGGTGGAAACTTATACATTGAAGAGATGGCAGTATATCTAAACTACACATATTCATCTAATGGATATTTGATATTTAATTATCATCAAAGTTTAAGTAAAGATAGTCCTGTTATAGCAAATGACGTAGACAGTTTAAGTCCTGATGCTGTAGGTAAGTATAGACTAGTATTTAAAAAAGAAAATAATAATTATGTTTTTACAGGTGTTAGAAATTAAAAATAATACTTGAAAAATAAGAATAGTTGTAATATAATTTCATTTATATTGAATGCAAATGACGAAGACGTAATTAAAGAAAAGCTTTAAGAGAGCAAGCATTTTGGTGAGAGCTTGTAAGTAATATTTAATTAAGATCACTTCTGATGCTTTTTATGGATAAGATAAAAACGGTAACGCGTTATAGTTTTAAGAAGTAATTAAGGTGGTACCACGCATATTGCGTCCTTTGGTGACCATCTTTTTTTTCATTTTAAGGAGGGTTTTATGAAAAAATTTAATTGCTATTATGGAAACACAATTATGGGGTATAGATTATATATACCTGGACCAATGGAGGCTAGTTTTGCTGGAAGCGTAAGTATTGCAAAGCCAGTATATAACTACGAAAAAGGAATAGATTATAATTGTGATAAAAAGTTGTTAAAAACAACATATAGAAGAAGAAAGAAGGTTCAACTTCCTAATAAAGAAGTTGTTATGACTATTAAGTAGGTGATAATATGTTTAAAGAATTAAAAAAAGGGAAAAATAGCGAAGTAGAAAAAGAAATAAGTGCATCTTGGCAAAAGATGAATATCCTTGATATGACTATTAAAAATAGAAAGGACTCTAATAACTTTGTTTTCTATGATGGACCTGCAACTGCAAATGGTATGCCAGGAATACATCATATGCTTGCAAAACTATTAAAAGATGTTTTCTGTAAGTATAAAACAATGCAAGGTAATAAAGTTCTTCGTAAAGTTGGATGGGATACTCATGGACTTCCAGTAGAAGTACAAGTTGAAAAAGAATTAGGATTCAATGGAAAGAATGATATCGAAAAATATGGTATAAAAGAATTCAATGAAAAGTGTAGAGAAAGTGTTTGGAAGAATGAAAAAGCATTCAGAGAATTCACTGACTTAATGGGACAATTTATTGATCTTGAAAATCCATATATAACTTATCAAAACTCTTATATAGAAACTGAATGGTGGATATTAAAGAAGTTCTTTGATGCTGGATTAATTTATGATGGATTAAAGATACTTCCATATTGTCCAAGATGTGGAACTGGACTTGCATCTCATGAGGTAGCTCAAGGTTATGAAATGGTTTCAGTTAATACAGTAACTGTTCCATTTAAGATGAAAGATGAAGACAATACTTATATGTTAGTATGGACAACAACACCATGGACATTAATGTCTAACGTTGCTGCCTGTGTTAACCCAAATGAAAAGTATGTTAAATGTTTATCTAAAGGATATAACTTTATAGTTGCAAAAGCTCTAGCTAATAAAGTATTAGGTGATGAGTACGAAGTTGTTGAAGAATATACTGGTAAAGATTTAGAGTATAGAGAATATGAACAATTACTTCCAATATTAAAAGTTAATAAGAAAGCATTTTATGTTACATGTGCTGATTATGTAACTATGGAAGATGGTACTGGTATCGTTCATATAGCACCAGCATTTGGGCAAGATGACTACGAAGTTGGACTTAAATATGATTTACCAATGCTAAATCCAGTTGATGAAAATGGATGCTTTACTGAAGGACCATGGAAGGGAAGACTAGTTGTTGAAAAAGAACTAGAACTTGATATCATCAAATATTTAGCAGCTGAAGATAAATTGTTCAAAAAACAAAAATTAGAACATAATTATCCGCATTGTTGGAGATGTCATACACCACTTGTTTATTATTCAAAACCTTCAATTTATATTAAGGTTACTGAATTAAAAGACAAGATAGTTAAAGAAAATAACAAAGTTAATTGGTTCCCTGATTATGTTGGAGAAAAACGTTTTGGAAACTGGTTAGAGAATTTAAATGACTGGGCAATTTCAAGAAATAGATATTGGGGAACACCAATACCTCTATGGAGATGTGAATGTGGTCATGATGAAATGATTGGTTCAGTAGATGAACTTGTTCAAAAATCAATTGAAAAGATTGATAAATCAATAGATCTTCATAGACCTTATGTTGATGATGTTCACATAAAATGTCCTAAATGTGGTAAAGAAATGACACGTGTAAAAGAAGTTATGGACTGCTGGTTTGATTCTGGTGCTATGCCTTTTGCACAGTATCATTATCCATTTGAAAATAAAGAATTATTTGAATCACAATTCCCTGCAGACTTTATTTGTGAAGGAATAGATCAAACTCGTGGATGGTTCTATTCATTAATAGTAATATCTACATTTGTAATGGGAAAAGCTCCATACAAAAATGTACTTGTTAATGATTTAGTACTTGATAAATTTGGACAAAAGATGCATAAATCTAAAGGTAATGCAGTATCACCATTTGGATTAATTGAGAACTTTGGAGCTGATCCAGTTAGATGGTATATGTTATCAGCTAGCCCTGTATGGACTCCATTAAAATTCGACGAAGATGGTGTTAAAGAAGTTCAATCTAAATTCTTTAATACACTAAAGAATACTTATACATTCTTCCAAATGTATGCTAATACAGATAAGGTTGATCCAAGAAAGTTTAAAGTAGATTATAAAGACTTAGAAGATATAGATAAATGGTTACTTTCTAAATACAATAAGTTAGTACTTGAAGTAACAACTTCAATGGATGTATTTGATCCTAATAAAGCAGTTAAAGCAATTAATAACTTTGTTAATGAAGACTTATCTAACTGGTACATAAGAAGAAATAGAAGAAGATTCTGGGGAAGTGAACTTGATAATAGTAAAAAAGCAGTTTATCAAACTACATACGAAGTATTATGTGGAGTATGTAAATTAATTGCTCCAATGGTACCATTTGTTAGTGAAGAAATATATACTAACTTAACTGGTGAAAAATCAGTTCATTTAGCAGATTATCCTAAATACGATAAGAAGATGATTGATGAAAAAATAGAGACTAAGATGGACTTAGTACGTGATTTAATCTCTTTAGGAAGAAATGCTAGAGAAGAAGCAAAGATTAAAGTAAGACAACCAATAAGCGAAGTAGTACTTGATGCTAAAGTTAAGAAAACTATTAAAGATTTAGAAGACTTAATCTATGAAGAATTAAATGTTAAAGAAATAAAATATGCTGATGACTTATCAGAATATATGACATTTACAATTAAGCCTAACTTTAAAGTTTGTGGACCAGTATTTGGTAAGAATATAAAAGAATTAACTGATAAATTAAATTCTATGGATCAAGATACAATAGTTAAATTATCTGATGGAAAATCAGTTAAAATAACTCTTGATCAAGAATATGAATTAACTAGTGAAATGGTTGATATAAGAATAAATTCTAAAGAAGGATTTAATGCAGCTAGTTCAATGGGTAACTTTATAATACTTGATACAACACTTACAGAAGATTTAATCAATGAAGGTATTGCAAGAGAGTTAATTAGTAAAGTACAACAATTAAGAAAAACTAAAGATTTTGATATAGTAGATAGAATAAAACTTTATTATGAGAAGAATGAAGAATTTGAAAAAGCTATTAGTAAATATATCGAAATGATAAAGAATGAAACTTTATCTGTTGAAATAACTGAAAAGTCTAATAATGGAGAAGTTATGGACTTAAATGGTTTATCAGTTAAAGTTGATGTTGAAAGAATTAAGAAATAAAAACAACTAGAAATAGTTGTTTTTTCTTTACGTAAAAAAGAAGATAAAAGAACTATAATTGTTTTATTATTATAAAAAATAATTTAAAATTATTTATGTAAACATTAATCTTATAATAAGGAGGTATTATTTATGGGTGATGGATGGACAGGAGTAGATTTAAATAAAGCAAGAGCAGATTTAGATCGTTTCCATAATATGGTTAAAGAATTAGACATGTATGCAAACGATGCAATTTCAACATTTAGTGATGTGCTTGCAGAAAACTGGTTTTCGTATACTGCAGCACATAGTACTATAATAGGAGCACTTTCAACTATCGGTGGATTTATTGATGGAATTGATAAAACAATTATTGAAAAAGCAGTAAGTGCAATACAAACATTGGCAAGTAGCAATGGTGCAACTTTTATGTATGAACCTGAAGGTTTAGTTAGAGGAGCACATCCAATTTATGTAACAGAACATGGTTTTGGAGGAGCTGCTTTCGATGTATCAAATCATTGTAAAGAAACAGGGCCTAATGGCGAAATGGGTATGAATAAGGCAAAAGTTAGTGTGGGATTAAATGAATTAACTCAAAAGATTAACTCTGTATGTAATAATTTTGACAATTTACCTACAAATATTGCATTATATGATCCAAGCGGAGACTTAGCAAATGCCTTTAAAACTGCTATTACTAAAGGAGTACAATATTCTAAAGAAGCTTTAGCAAGAGCAACAAAATATGTAGAAACTGATATGAATAATGAATTTGATACTATTAGTCTTGGAGAATTAAGAGCTAAAGAAGCATTAGATCAAACTCAATCATCAGAAGCTTCTATTCAAAACTTAGAAGCAAAAATAAATGGTGGTACTAATCAAAGTGCTACAGGAGGAGAAACAACAGTTGATTGGTCCCAAGTATTACCTGAAGTAAAAGGAACTTATCGTACAGTACCAGGTACCCCAGGATATAGCGAATATGTAAAAGAGCGAGAAGCTGCTCAACAAGAGTTTGAAGCTGCTCAAAAAGAAGCGATTGATAAAGTGAATGAAATTCTTTATTAACATATGAGATAAATTATTTAAAAAATATTCACATATTTTAAAAATATGTTATACTTATTCTAGAATAAGAGGAGTGTGTGATTATGGCTATTACCCCTGATATAGAGCAAAAAAAAGAAGAGTTTTATAGAACAACACTTGCTGAAGTAAAAGGTAAATTAAGTGAAAAAATAACTAAGAATCCAATATTCGAAGAAATGTTTCATAAAGAATTTAATTATCTTTTATATAAGACAGGTAATTCTAATTATGATGTAATAATTGCAGATGATAAAAAATCAGTATCAATAACAAGTTATAGTCCAGTAATAGATTGTAAACTTGAATTTATTGGTAAGAATAAATCTTTTATAAGAACTATATTCAAATTAGATGAAGATGATAACTTAATATGTGATTATAATCAAGGATCTTTATTCAATAGAAGAGATATTGAAAAAGATGGTGTTAAAATAGAACTTCACTATGAATCTAAGCTTGAGACAACTTACTCTTATAGAGTATTTGATAAAGATGGTATTCAATTATCTGATAATAGCTATACAGATGTTTATCCATTTAATGAAGAATATGATGAAGTTGATTTAAGAGAGAAGGTAATGTCTTCTTTCCATAAACCTGCTTTTGTTATCAAGGGATTCCCTAAGATTCCTATTCATGTTATGAAAGCAACTGTTAGAAATACATATAGAAAATATGATTCTTTAGCAGTAATACATTCTAATATGGGAATTGCTCAAAGAAATGGATATCATGATATAATATGTGGGCTTTATACATGCCATACAGCAAGGCCTGAAATGTTAAGAGGATTCAATAGAATTGCTGAAGCAAAAGGAAATAACAACAATGAATTAAAATTTGTTATGTTAGATAACTATGCTAAGGACTTATATGAAGGTTATGACAAAGCAGTTAAAGAGTTTAGAGAAGGCGTAGAAAATGCTGATTTAAGCCAATTGAACCCAAAAACAAAAGAAGCAATAATGGCAAGAATATAATAATTACTGAAACATTAAAATGTTTCAGTTTTTTTATTTTTTTTTGTTGCCTTGAAAGTGCAAAAATGGTATGATATTTGTAGAATAAAATAGTGTGATAATAGTGGAAGCTGGTGAAAAGTATGTTAGTTTCTTTAATTAAAAAGGAAAGAATATATTCTGTAACTTTGCCATTAAACGTTGATGGTACTTATTGGGTATCAGATAGAGACAAAAATGGTAATGAACGTAAATTAGTTAGTATAGAAGAAAAAGATGGGCAATGGGTATTACGAAGCAATAATGACAATAAAGTAATAGAAGAAGATAGAATCATCAATGAAGTTACTTTATCAAATTATAGTTTTCATTATATTCAAATAGAAAAAGAAGAGATAGCACTTTTATATTGCTGTCCTGTTTATGATGAAAACAATATTCAAATAGAAGTTAAGAATTCTTGTGAAATCTTAATTGGTAAGAGCCAATTGTGTAGAATTATATTTAATTTACCAACAGTTTCAGAAGAACATGCTAAACTTATTTTTAATAACGGTTCTTGGGCTATTACAGACTTAAATAGTAAGTTTGGAACTTACGTAAATAATGAAAGAGTAATAGGAACAAGAAAACTTGATCATGGGGATGTTATATTCATAACTGGATTAAAGATAGTAGTACTTGGAAACAATATAATTACTAATAATCCATTTGATAGAGCTAAATATAGCGGTGATGTATTTAGTTTATATAATAAACCTAATATAGCAATTGAACCAACTGATGAAGATAAAAATAATGAACTTGAAGTATTTGAAGAAAATGATTATTTCTTTAGATCTCCAAGGTTTAGAACAGTTATAGAAAAAGAAGAAATGGTTATCGATCAACCTCCTGGAAAAGAGAAGGAAGATGAGACACCAGCAATCTTAACAATTGGACCACAAATTACTATGGGAATGAGTTCAATGTTAAGTTTAATGAACACACTACAACAATATCAAAGTGAAGAAAATCCTAACATAGTTAAGTATTTACCTTCACTTATCATGGGAATAGGAATGCTTGCAAGTATGTTCTTATGGCCATGGCTAACAAAGATATATCAAAAGAAGAGAAAACTTAAATACGAACGTGAACGTCAAGAGAAGTATGGAGCTTATGTAGAAGGTAAGCGTAATGAAATAGATATGATCATGAAGAAACAAAGACAAATTTTGATCGAAAACTATATACCTCTTGAAGAATGTGAAAAGATAATACTTACTAAGAATAGACAGTTATGGGAAAGAAAAGTAGATCACTCAGATTTCCTTGACTTACGTCTTGGTATTGGTAATAGACCTGTTGAATTAGATATTAAATATCCAGAAGAACATTTCTCAATGGATACAGATGACTTAAAAGAAATTACTAATACACTTGTTAATAAATCTAAAGACTTAGTAGATGTTCCTATCAACTTAACACTTACAGAAAAATATATCTTAGGTGCTGTTGGTAAGAGTGATGAAACTCGTGAATTTATTAAACAATTATTATTACAAATAATTACATTCCACAGTTATGAAGATGTTAAATTAGTATTCTTTGTAGATGAAAAGACTCAAGAGAATTGGGACTTTGCTAAGATACTTCCTCATGCTTGGAGTAATGATAAACAAGTAAGATTCTTCGCAACTAACTACGAAGAAATGTGTGAATTATCTATTCTTCTTGAAAGACAATTAGATGCAAGAGAAGAAGCTAAAGATAAAGCTGATTACAAGATGTTCCCACCATATTACATTATCATTACAGATAACTTTAAAATTGCTAAGAACGTTCCAATTGTTATAAGAGCATTAAAACTTAAAAACAATATTGGTATGAACGTTATAGTACTTAACGAAAACTTATCAACACTTCCAAATGAATGTACTACTTTCTTAAGTATAAGTGGAAGAAATGGTGCTGTATTTGAAAGTGAATTAACTAGTGACAAACAAAAAGAATTTACAATTGATAATTATACACAAGGAAGTTTCATCAATTGTTGTAAGAAAGTTGCTAATATACCTATTAAATTTACTCAAGATAATTACAACTTACCAAATGTAATTGATTTCCTTGAGATGTATGGAGTAGGTAAAGTTGAACAATTGAATGCTAACTATAGATGGAAGATGAGTAACCCAACTACATCTTTACAAGTTCCTGTAGGAATAGATGCTCATGGAATGTTATTTAAATTAGATATACATGAAAAAGCGCATGGACCACATGGACTTATAGCAGGTATGACTGGATCTGGTAAATCTGAGTTCATCATAACTTACGTTTTATCACTTGCAGTTAACTACCATCCATACGATGTTTCATTCGTACTTATAGACTATAAAGGAGGAGGTCTTGCCGGTGCCTTCAAGAATGAAGATACTGGAGTTAAACTTCCACACCTTGCTGGTACTATTACAAACCTTGATACACTTGAAATGAATCGTTCACTTGTATCAATTCAATCAGAGTTAAGAAGACGTCAGGCAGTATTTAATGATGCAAGACAAGCTTTAAATGAAGGTACTATCGATATATATAAATATCAAAAGTTCTATAAAGATGGACTTGTTAAAGAACCTATATCACACTTACTTGTTATATCAGATGAGTTTGCCGAGTTAAAAGCTCAACAACCTGAATTCATGGATAACTTGATAAGTGCTGCCCGTATTGGACGTTCACTTGGAGTTCACTTGATTTTGGCAACACAAAAGCCTAGTGGAGTTGTTAATGACCAAATCTGGTCAAACTCAAGATTTAGGGTCTGCTTAAAGGTTCAAGACAAGAGTGACTCTAACGATATGATTAAAGTACCTGATGCTGCTATGATTAAGCAAACAGGTAGATTCTTCTTACAAGTTGGTTATAATGAATTCTTTGCTCTAGGACAATCTGCTTGGAGTGGAGCTCCTTACTTCCCAACTGAAAAAGTTAAGAAGAAAATTGATACTTCAATGAACTTTGTTAATAACATAGGTTTCGTTGTAAAAGAATCAGATGAAATAAGAAAAGATAAAGTTGCTGCACAAGGAGAGCAATTAACTAATATAGTTAAATATCTATCTGATGTTGCAGCTAAAGAAAAGATTAAGATTAAACAATTGTGGCTTGATAAGATCCCAGCAGTTATTTTCTTAGATAAATTAACTGCTAAATATGGATATCAACCAAGACAATTTGTTATTGATCCAATTATTGGAGAGTTCGATGATCCATTTAACCAAAGACAAGGATTATTAACACTTCCAATATCTGAAGTAGGTAACTCAATTATCTATGGATCTGCTGGTAGTGGTAAAGAACAAATGCTTAATGCATTAATCTATAATACAATAACAAATCACACACCAGAAGAAGTTAACTTCTATATCTTAGAATTTGGTGCTGAATCATTAAGAGTATTTAATAAGGCACCACATATTGGAGATATCTTATTTATAAATGATACAGAAAAGATTAATAACTTATTTAAGTTATTGAAAACTGAAATAGATAGGAGAAAGAAATTATTCTCAGATTATAGTGGAGATTATCAAACATATATTAAATCTAGTGGTAGTACAGTACCTACAATCGTTGTAATCATAAACAACTATGAAGCATTTAATGAAGTTTATAACTCATTTGATGATATTATGTTACAGCTTACTCGTGAAGGTACTAAGTATGGTCTATTCTTTGTCTTAACTACAAGTGCAAGTAACATGATACGTTATAGACTTGCTCAAAACTTTGGACAAAAGTTAACATTAAGATTAAATGATGAAAGTGATTATTCAGCAATCTTAGGTAACTGTCGTGGTACTAAACCATCTGATATAGTAGGTCGTGGACTTATTAATCTAGGTGCTATATACGAGTTCCAAACAGCAATGATTTGTCCTGAAGAACAATTAAATGAAACAATAAGAACTACATGTAAAGATCTTAATGATAATGCTACTGTTAAGGCTAAGGGAGTTCCTATCTTACCAGAACGCGTTACATTTAATCATGTTAGAGATGCCTTTGAAGGTGTTAATAAACTTCCTATCGGTGTCGAAAAACAAAGCTTGGAAGTTTCTTCAGTCAACTTGAAGAAAGGTTACATTACAATGCTTACTGGTTTGGATATAACTAACCTTAAACCACTTTTAACACAAATGGGTAAAGAATTAGATATGTTAACAGAATCTAGATTTGTTGTAATGGATACTGAAGAAATGTTGAATCCAAATGATTATCAACATATCGACTATGCTAATGCAAACTTAGATGAAGTATTTAAGAAGATTCATGAAGAAATTCTTAAAGCTAATGAAGTATTCGTAAGTAATAACTACGATAAGAATGCTATAGCAAATATTCCAACAACGGTTATCGTTATAGCTGGTCTTGATAAGTTTGTTACTAAGTTAGCTGACGATACTAAGAAACTTATTGGTAAGACATTTGAAGCAGGTAAAGAACTTGATAAATACTGTTTCTTAATTGTTGATAGTGTAGACAAATTCAAGAAATTTGAATATGAAGATTGGTATAGAGCATCTATCAATAATACAAGAGGTATTTGGGTTGGTGATGGAATTGCTAACCAATTCACAATTAAACTTGCTAAGACTACTAAAGACTTATATGACGAAGTTGGTAACAAGTTCGGTTATATGGTTGAAAGAGGTACTCCTGTATTAATTAAGTTACTTGAAGATGGAAGCATAGGAGATGATAATAGTGAATAACAAAGTATTTATTATTGTTCAGGTTCCACTAATAGAGGAACGTTATGAAGTATATATTCCAATTGGTAAAAAGATTCACAAGGTAGCTTCGATACTTGCTAAGGCAGTATCTGAGCTATCTGGTGGACATTATCCAATCAAAGAAGATGCAACCCTTTATAGTAAGGTTACAGGAAAGCCATATAATATCAATATGACTGTAAAGGAAACTGATATTAGAAATGGTACAGAAGTAATACTAATTTAGTATTATAACAATGAAAAAATATGGGTATATTAATAATAACCCATATAATATAAGAACTATTTAGAGGCCTTTTTAATAAACCCCTTATAATTCTTATAAAAAAATAATAATTACGTATGTAAAAAAGTGTTATATATTACACAAATAAATTGACAAAATAAAAAAAATATAATACGATTAATACATAGAATAGTGTGGCTAGAGTTCTACCTATTTATTATTCGAGGAGGTGAATATTAATGGCATTTGATTTAGCTATGGATTCTGATGGAACAAGAACTAGTGGTAAAAAAGTTGTTACTAAAGCAGATGATTACTTAGCTGATGTAAAAGAACTATATGAGCTAATTAATTCAGTTGATGGTGTATGGAAAGGTGTTGATAACGCCAGTTACACAAACAAGATCGCAGACTATGAGCAAAATATCAAGTCATTAGGACAAGTTGTAGGAAATTATGGTGTATTTATGCAGGAGACTGCTAATAACTATGATAAATTACAAAGTGAGATTGCTCAAGATGCATCTAGAATTTAGTTTTTATATAAGGAGGAGATACGGATGAACGGACAACAAGATTTCCAAGGTATGCGTGAAGCTGCTGCTAAAATGAGAGCTATCGTTGAAAGAATGCATGGTAATCTAGACGAAGCATCTTCAGATATTAACGCAACTACAAATACTTGGCAAAGTAATGCTGCTGATCACTTAAGAAGTAAATATGGTGAATTAAGTCCAAAATTTGAAGATTTCTATCAAGCAATTAACAATTATGCAGATTTCTTAGATAGAACTGCTGCAAATTACGAAGAATTCGAAACTAAAAATCAACAGCAATCTGAAGAAGTTATGACTTCTGAATATTCTGGACAAGCAAGTTAATGAAAATAAGAGCTTTGCTCTTTTTTTTTGTCTTCAAAAAGTGATATAATTTATATATATAAGGATAAAGGTGATTTAATGGATAAAGTATTAGATAAACTGGTGGATGGCGGAGTTGATTTTGGCTTAAAGTTAATTGGCTTTATATTAATATTAGTAGTAGGATTCTATATAGTTAAGTTGTTAATAAAACTTCTTAAGAAAGGTAGAGGATTCTCTAGATTAGAAAAGAGTGTACAAACATTTATAATAAGTTTCTTAAATATAACTCTTAAGTGTGTTGTATTAATTACTGCTCTTGCTAATATAGGAATACCAATGACTTCTTTAATAACAGTTCTTGGTACTGCAAGCTTGGCAATAGGTCTTGCTATGCAGGGTGGACTTACTAACATGGTTGGAGGTCTTACTATATTAATATTTAAACCATTTAAAGTAGGAGACTGGATAGAAAGTAATGGATCAAGTGGAAGTGTTGAAGAAATAACAATTTTCCACACAGTATTAAAATCCCTTGATTGTACTAAAATAGTTCTTCCAAATGGAGAACTTGCTAATAGTAATATTAAGAACTTCTCTTATAACTCTAAAAGAAGATTATGCCTTGATTTTTCTGTTAGCTATAATAGTGATATAGATAAGGTTAAGAAAGTTCTTAATGATGTAATTGAAGCTGAAGATTTAGTCTTGAAGGATGAAGAAGTCTTTATTAGGCTAACTAATCATGCTGATAGTGCACTTATATTTACAGTGCGTGTATGGACAGAAAATGCGAACTTTTGGCCACTTAAATTTAATTTGTTAGAAAATGTTAAGAAAGCATTTGATAAGAATAAGATACAAATACCTTATCCACAGGTAGATGTACATTTAGATAAGAAGGAGGACTAAGATGAATAAGAAAGGTTTTTCATTAGTAGAATTACTAGCAGTTATTATAATTATTGGAGTACTTGCTACAATAGGAATAAGCGCTGTATCTACTTATACACAAGATTCAAGAAAGTCAGCATTCTCAGATCAAGCTAAGATGTATGCTGAAAAGATTAGTGAAGATAGGGCAAAGGATAGATTACCAGTAGACGTTAAAGATAAGGAAGCTATATTACTTCCTATTGAGAACTATCAATTAGACGAAGATGATGACCATACAACTACATATGGTAAATTAAGATCAGAATATAGCTATATAGTATTAACAAATAACAATAATACATTTAACTATTATGTATTTATGTTAGATGATTCTAACCATGCTATGGTAAATGTAGAATTTGCTGATATTTCTAAAGACAAAGTTACTACTGATCAAAATGAGATAGCAAAGATTATGAACTATAGAAATGTGAATGCAAACTCTAGGTTAACTGTAGGAGGAAAAGTGTATATTATTAAACAGTCTTATAGTCAATTTGTTGTCTTAAAACAACAGTAATTATTGTCCAAATTTGTATAAAGATTTTTACAAAATTAAACGAACAAAAAAGAGCACTTTACACATTAAAAAAAGTGTTCTTTTTAATTCAAAAATATTGAAAAATAAAGGGTGTTTTTTAAAAATAGAAAAAATGCATTTTTAAAAAAAATGAATTTTTTAGAAAAAATGAAAAACACTAAAATCGACGAAAGCCTTGAAAAATAAGGAAAATGTGTAAAAACGGGTTTTGAAAAAAATACAAAAAAATCAAAAAATTCACTTTACACATTTTTTTGTTTTTTAATTTTCTTATTTTATAAGGATTTTGAAAAAAAGTGAAAAAAAGCCCCTTGATTTTTTGGCTATCTGTAATAAGATTAAGATAACAAGAAGACAAAAAATTGAAGAGGTAAAAATTATGGACAATGACGCATTATTTGAAAATTTAAAAGTAGTAAAAAGAAGTGGTAAAAAAGTAGATTTCGATGGTGCCAAAATCGCCCTTGCTATTAAAAAAGGTTTTGACAACATTGTAGTACAAGATGAAGAGATTGATACTTCTAAGACTTATACTGAAAAAGATATGCAAAAAGTATATCAAGCAGTAATTAATAGAATTATTAAAGAGTATAAGAATGAAGATAAGATTAAAATAGAAGATATCCAAGATATGATTGAAGATGAAATGGAAAAGAAAGGATATCATGAAGTATCAGTATCATTTAAGGAATACCGTGAAAGACGTGCTCAATCAAGAGAAATGTTCTTTGATGATAAAAGAAAACATAAATTCTTGAAGACACTTGAAGGATTAGGACTTAAGAGTGCTCATGAAGATGATACAAAAAGAGAGAATGCAAACGTTGATGGAGATACAGCAATGGGAACTATGCTTCAATATGGTTCTACAGTATCAAAAGAATTTGCAAAAGCTTATTTAATGAAAAAGAAATTCTCTGATGCACATGATGATGGAGATATTCATATACATGATTTGGATTTCATGCCAATGGGAACAACTACATGTATGCAAATAGATATTAATAAACTATTTAAGAATGGATTCTCAACAGGTCATGGACATTTAAGAGCTCCAAAAGATATTATGAGTTATACAGCTTTAGCTGCTATAGCAATACAATCTAACCAAAATGATCAACATGGAGGACAAAGTATTCCAGCATTTGATTATTATATGGCTCCAGGAGTATTATTAACATTTAAAAAACAATTGAAACAAACTTTAGCAGATCTATTAGATTATGCTGGATTCGATACTTTTGTTAATATGAACATATTAATAAGAGAAATAGATAAAGTAGATACTATTGAAGTAGATAAATCTTACTTTGATAGATTTACTAAAGATAATGAAACTTTAGAAAGACTATTTGAAATGGCTCTTGATAAAGCTCATAAGAAAACAAATAGAATTACATACCAAGCTATGGAAGCATTTGTACATAACTTAAATACAATGCATTCAAGAGCTGGTGCTCAAGTACCATTCTCATCAATTAACTTCGGTACAGATACATCTGCTGAAGGAAGAATGGTTATAGAGAATTATTTACTTGCAGTAGAAGCAGGACTTGGACATTCAGAAACTCCAATATTCCCAATATCTATATTTAAGGTAAAAGAAGGAGTTAACTACAATCCTGAAGATCCAAACTATGATTTATTTAAATTATCATGTCGTGTATCTGCAAAAAGATTATTCCCTAACTTCTCATTTATAGATGCACCATATAACCTTCAATATTATAAACCAGGAGATTACACTACAGAAGTAGGATACATGGGATGTAGAACAAGAGTTTTGGCAAACCAAGCTGATCCAGATAAATGTGTAACACCTGGAAGAGGTAACTTATCATTTACTTCAATCAACTTACCAAGATTAGGTATTAAACATGGTATTGCATTAAAACAAAGAGAAAAAGCAGATCTTGATGGATTCTTTGAAGAATTAGATGAACTACTTGAGTTAGTTAAAGATCAATTATTAGAAAGATTTGAAATTCAATGTAATAAAAAGGTTTATAACTTCCCATTCTTATTAGGTCAAGGTGTTTGGCTTGATAGTGAAAAGTTAAAACCAAATGATAGATTAAGAAAAGTATTAAAACATGGTACTTTAAGTATTGGATTTATTGGTCTTGCTGAGTGCTTAAAAGCATTAATTGGAGAACATCATGGTGAAAGTGAAAAAGCTCAAAAACTTGGACTTAAGATCATTGGACACATGAGAGAGAAATGTGATGAATTCAGTAAAAAATACAACTTGAACTTCACATGTCTTGCAACTCCTGCTGAAGGATTATCAGGAAGATTTATAAATATGGATAAAGCTATATATGGAAAAATTAAAGGAGTTACTGATAGAAATTACTATACAAACTCATTCCATATTCCAGTTTATTTCAATATAACAATAAAGAATAAACTTTCATTAGAAGCACCATATCATGCATTAACAAACGCTGGTCACATTTCATACATTGAGCTTGATGGTGATACATCTGAAAACGTTGACGCATTCGAAAAAGTTGTAAGAATAATGAAAGAAGTAGGTATTGGATACGGTGCAATTAACCATCCAGTAGATAGAGATCCAGTTTGTGGATACGTAGGAATTATTAAGGACGTATGTCCAAAATGTGGACGCCGTGAAGGAGAAGGCGTTAGCTTAGAAAGGATTACAGCAATCAATTGTGATTGCGGTAGATAAAAGAGGGAGGAAATATTATGAAAAAGGAACTAGAAGTAGAAACAGTAGCAGCAAAGGATAAGAAGACTACAGGAGAAGGTGTAAAATTCGAAAGAATTAGAAGAATCACTGGATATCTTGTAGGTACAGTAGACAGATTTAATAACGCTAAACAATCTGAAGAACATGATAGAGTAAAACATACATTTTAATTATGTTAATAAGACTTGCTAGTAAATTACAAAAAGATAGTATAGTAGACGGAGAAGGAATAAGGGCAGTTGTATGGACTCAAGGTTGTCCACATCATTGTCCTTTTTGCCAAAATCCAGACACATGGGATTATAATGGTGGATTTCTTGAAGACACTGAAAACATAAAAAAAGAAATCAACACTCTTGATGATGAAGTTGGAGTGACATTTTCAGGAGGAGACCCATTTGAACAACCAGAAGCTTGTTGTGAGCTTGCAAAGTATTGTCATAGTGTTAAATTAAACGTTTGGTGCTATACTGGATATACTTACGAACAATTGTTGAAGAAAGCAGATAAAGAACCTGCTGTAATGGATTTCTTGAAAGAAATCGATATTCTTGTTGATGGACCATTTGTTAATAAATTGAAGAGCTATGAAATAAAATTTAGAGGATCTAAGAATCAAAGAGTTATAAAGGTTCAAGACTCTTTAAAAAAGAAGAAAGTAGTTCTTCATAACATAGATGAAGTTAAGAAGAAAAAAGAAAAGAAACAAGAGGTATTTATATAACTAATAGTTTATCTATTAGTTTTTTTCTTTATATGTTAAAATATAAGTAGGTGATTATATGAAAGATGAAAAACAAATAGTATTATTTTTTAATAAAGGAACAGTTGTTGATAACACACAACTAGCAGCTAAATTAAGTTCTAAATTTAGTATTCTTGGTAATGCCATAGTACTTCCTTTTAATCAAAAGGATCCAGGACAGCCATTGATAATATTTAATCAAGGGCCAATAAGTTTAACTGTTAATATTGCAGATATCTCATTTATATATAATAGAGATAAGCATAAAGAGTATTTTGATATAGTTGTAGATATAATTGAATATTTTGAAGACTTAGATTATTCATTTGAGCGTCTTGGATATATTTCTACATTCTTACATTCAAAGAAAGAAAAAGAAGTATTTAAAGAGAAAGTATTTAAAGATGAAGATATGATTGGTTCTGAATTTCAACTTTCTTGGTATACAAAAGAATTAATTGATTCAGTTAAAGTAAATGTATGGGAAAAAGAAATGACTGATCTTATGAATAATGTTGAGCTAGTATCAATATTTGATATTAATACACCTATGGATGAAGCTTATAACATTACTAGTGATTTTGTTAAAGACTTCTTGAAACAATGTGATAAGTACATCGAAAATAAAGATAAGAAGTATAAGTAATTTACGTAAAATAGTGTATAAAAGATTTAAATAAATTGCATTATCAACGATTATTTTTTAGAATAGAATTAAGAGGTGAAAATAATGGGAGACGGATTTACAGGAATTAATATAAGCGAAGCAGGAAAAGTTTTAGATGACTTTTGGGACAAGAAAGAGACAATAACTCAAAAATTAGGAGAAGCAGCACGTGAGTTTGAAGCTGAAATAGTACATAACTGGGCTTCACCAAAAGCTAAGGAATTTGCTAAGAATTTTTCTTACAAATTAGTAGATGTAAATATTATACCTTATAAACAATTAAATGAAGTTTATAATGCAGCTTACTATGCAGCTAGTGATATGGCAAAAGCTAATGGAGCAGAATTTACTGCAGCAAATGGTCCATATATGTTTACATATACAATGTTCTATGGATCAGGAATGTTAAATGATGTTGTAGAAGTAAGCCCAAATGGTGAAACAGGAATGAATGTTCAAGCAGTTACTGCTGCTCTTGAAGAATTTACTAACAAAGTAAATGCTCAACTAGGTGCATTCAGAGATTTACCAAGAGAAATCGCTTTATATGATCCAAGTGGAGAATTAAAAGCTACATATCAAACTAGATTAACTAATGCAGTTGAGTCAGTTAATGAAATCGTAAAAAGTATTACTACAGAAATTAATTCTAATATCGGTACTGAACAAGACACAGTTATTACTGGTGTTCAAACAGCAATCGAAGCTATGTATGGTGATTAATTTAATGTAAAAAATAGAAAACAGATCAATTTGATCTGTTTTTTTATGTGTAAAGTAAATTTTAAAATAATATATTTATGTTTACAAATATTGATTAGTGTTAGAAAATATAGTTAGATGTTAATCTATAGTTATAATAGTACAAAGGAGGTATATATTATGGGAGATGGATGGACAGGTATAAACATAGATGAAGTTCGAATTAATTTAGCAGAATTTGAAGGGGCATTTACTCATGCAATTACTATTTTCTGTAACGGATTTGATACATTTAACCAAGAACTATTTGGTTTATGGGCTTCAGAAAAAGCAGTAGAGTTTAATTCTCACTTAAAAAGATTTAGTGAGTTTAAAAAAGAATTGTCTGAAGTAGAATCAGGTATTATAATGTCAGCTGGTGATGCAGCAAGCATTATGGCTAGTCATAATGGTGTAACATTTGCTAATCCTTATAGTTCTAGCGACTTTAAAAGTAGAGAAGGGTATACACCTTTAAGGTTAATATTACATGGAATTCAAGGTATGAATATTGCTGTTGCAAGTGTTTCTTTAACTGAATTTAAAGGAATATGTGAACAAGTAAGAAGTTTATTAGATAACTTACCTATGAATTTAGAATTAATTGACCCAGATGGATCTTTATTAGATTCATTTAGAAAAAAGATTTCAAGTGCATCATCAGATGTAAAATATATGCTTAGCGGTTTAACAAATAGTTTAGAAGATGCCTTTGAGAAAGAAAAGAATGAAATTAAGTTAGGTCAAGAAGCTGCAGAAGCTGCACTTGCTGAAGAACAATTATCATTCTTTGGAGATCGTTATGCTAATAAAGCTTATGAATTTTTAAATGATTTTGCTGCTAACCTTGGAACTGTAGGAGCACTAGGAGAAGATTCTTCATATGGAATTAAAGATGCAACTTTGGGTGAAAAAATAGGAGCAGGAATTGGTTTTGTTGGCAATGCAGCAGAAACAATAGTTGATTCAGCTCTTGAAGCCGTTGAAGGTGCAACTGACTATGTTACTTACGGATTAAACTGGGCGCTTGACTTAGGAAATGCTTCATCTTCAAAAGAGTATTGGCAAAATGTAGGAAATGATATGGCTGAAAACTGGAATACATTAAACAATGCAACAAATTTCTGGCAAGGAGCTCTTGGAATTCTAGAAGGAACTGGAAGAACAGCAGCAGATGGAGTACAAGTAGTTATAAATGGTGCTAATACAGCAATTGACTGGGTTGGTACAGCTTTAGGAGATGGACTTGACTGGGTTGGAGATCAACTTGGTAATTTATGGAATTCTATATTCTAATAAAGTGATTTGAAAGAATTATATAATAAGAAGGGATATATTATTATGGAAGATAAAAAGGAATTATTAACAGAAGAAAGAACTCTTGTTTTACAAGCATTAGCAGACTATACTGTTAGAAAAGGTAAAAAACAAACTTTTGCTGAGGCTTATCCAGAAGTAAAAGATGAATATGGAAAGTTAAACTCTCATCAAGAAGCGTTATTGCATGCATATTTAGTGGCATCTTTCAAAGAACATGGTTCAGATTTAGAAAAGATTTTAGCTGCTAGAGAAGAAAAGTTAAAAGTTGGAGATAGTTTAACTGAATTTGAAAAGAACGTTTTAATCAATGAAGCTGATAATTTATTAGGAATATTAGCTGTTATCCTTGAACGTAAAGAAAAATTGAAAAAGTAAAAGACAATAGTCTTTTCTTTTTTTTGTAAAAAAAATGCAAAATAGTAAGATAATAGTTTACAAAATGAAAAAAAAATAAGATAATATTATTATAAGTATGGTAAAGGAGTGAAAATATGAGTGACGGATGGACAGGTATAAATGTAAATGAAGTTACACAAAATTTAGCAAACTTTGAAAGCGAAGCAAATGCTATAGCTAGTGATTTCAGAACTGCATTTGAAATAACTTCTGAAGATTTATACCAATATTGGGCATCAGAAAAAGCAGTAGAGTTCAACAAAAACATCATAAATGTTGGATCAGCTTATAATCTAATGGTAGGAAATATTTATGTTATTTTAAATGCAGCAGGAACTGCAGCAGTTGAAATGGCTAAAGCTAACGGAGAAGCGTTTACTAATCCTTACACTGAAATTCCAAAAGATAAATTATTAACATCAGTAGTAACTTTAAGATCTGATAGAGATGGTGTACAAGGAATGAATATTACAGCAGCAAAAGTGTCATTTGATAGTTTTGTTGATACATGCGTTAGTGTACTTGATCGATTAAGTGGTCTTCCAACTGCATTTGGACTATATGATCCAGCTGGAGAATTACAAAATGCATATAAAAACAAAATAGCAGAAACACAATCTTTAATAGTTGGTACGGTTAAAGAATCAGTAACAGCAATTAGTACTGCATTTGAAAATGAAGTTAACCAAGTTGAATTTGGTAAGAGAGCTGCTGAAGAAGTACTTACTGGATCAGCAGTTGCTTCAGAAATGGAAAGTCATAGAACAACATTAGGAGAGCAATTAGGTGGTAGATATAGTAATGAAATGAATGATTATGTAACAAAGATGGAGAAAATACCAGAACTTGGAAAAGCTGCTGGTGAAATGGATGTTATTCCTGGAATGGTAACTATAATAGGTGGACTTGCAAAAGAAGCAGGTGCAACAGCTGAAATGGTTGCAAATGAGGCAATTAATACAGCATTAGTTGTACCAGATACTTTAACATATCTAGCAAATGGTTTGCTTGACATTGGATCAAGTAACCCTGGAGTAAAAACTGGAGCAGATTATTTCAAAGAACAGATTGCAACAGATTATTCTGAAAACTGGAATTCTTTAATTAATGCTTCAAACTTCTGGGAAGGAGCTGCTGGAGTAGCTGAAGGTCTAGGAAGATCATTTGTTGATTCTGTTCAAACTGCTATTAATGCTGGAGATGTTGCTATTAACTGGCTAGGTGAACAAGCCAACGGTTTGATTAATGCAATTGGAAACTTATTCTGGTAATAAAAAAAATAATAAAGAAAGATAAGAGGGAGAATTGAAAATTATGGATGAAAATATGAAAAAAAGCTTAACTGCAGAAAGATTAATAGCTTTACAAAGCTTTGCTGACAGTTATCTAAGAATTACAGAACAAAAGAAATTTGCAGAAAAATATCCTAATGTAAAGGATGAATATGGAATACTAAATAAAGAACAAGAAGCATTATTACATGATTATCTAGTAAGAGTATACAAAGGATTCGGATTAGATTTAGAAAAAGTAATGGCTGAAAAAGGTGCTAAACCTATAGAAGGAAGCAAGTTAACAGACTATGAAATCAAAGAATTAGTACGTCTTGCAGATGAATATTTATTAATGCTTGCAATTCAAGTTGAAAGAAAAACAAAATTATTCAAAAAATAAGAAGGTTTGACCTTCTTTTTTTACATTTGTAGTGTAAAAAAAAATGATATGTATTTACAAGTAAATAAATTTGTGCAATAATTAATATATAATATGATAAAGGAGTGATAATATGAGTGACTGGACTGGTGTAAATTTAACTGAAGTCACAACAAATCTAGCAAATTTCGAAGCTGAAGCTAATTCTATAACTAGCGATTTCGCTACAGCTTATACAGTTTTCGATAGTACGCTATATGAAGCATGGGCATCACCAAGAGCAGTAGAGTTCAATAGACATCTAGAAACTATAGCATTAGTTTATAATGAAACAGTAGATGCTTTGTATACAGTTTTATGCGCAGCTGGTATAGCAACACAAGAAATGGCACAATATAATGGGGCAACTTTTTCTAACCCATATCAAACAATTCCAGCAGGGAAAAAGTTTACTGAATATCAAGCATTAAGATCTGATATTGGGGGAACAGAAGGAATGAATATTGCGCTTGTAAATTCAGCGTATGATACTTTCTATGACCAAATCGTTAATGTTGATCAAAGATTACGTGGTCTTCCAACTGCATTTGGATTATATGATCCAAGTGGTGAGCTACAAGGTGCTTATCAAGAATTAATTAACAAAGCTATAACACAAGTTGAGGATGCTATTAATGCAGCAATACCTGTTATTAATGATGCTATCCATAATGAAGTTAACCAAGTTGAATTTGGTAAAACTGCTGCTGAAACTGAATTAGGTGGTGGAGAAGGTACTGAAGGTGGAGGAGAAACTACAAAAGAAAAACAACCAATGACACCTTTAGGAGAACATATTGGAGAAAGATATTCTACAGATTGGCAACAATTTATTGATGGATGGAACGAAAAGTGGAAAAACACTAGTGGAGTTATCGGAGCAATAGGAAATGGTTTAGGATCAGCTGTAGAAGTTGTTAATATGGCAGCAGATGGTGTAATTGATTCTGTTCTTGTAGTACCTGATACTGTTACATATCTATTAAATGGATTATGCGATGTTGCTTCACCAGATGGTGCAGGACTAAAGACAGGACAAGATTATTTCAACTATCAAATTCAACATGATTTCTATGAAAACTGGGACATGGTAAGAAATGCAGAAAACTTCTGGCAAGGTGCACTTGGAGTTGTAGTAGGAACTGGAGAAACAGTTGTAGATGGATTACAAACTGCAGTTAATGCTATTGACGTAGCGCTTGACTGGACAGGAAATGCATTAAGTGATGCATTCAACTGGGTTGGTGGATGGTTCAACTAACCATAGGATATAAAAGATAAGAAGGAGATTGAAAATTATGGATGAGAATATGAAAAAACTATTAACTGCAGAAAGAATGATAGTATTCCAAGATTTTGCAGATAGTTATTTAAGAGTAGCAGAAAAAAAGAAATTTGCAGAAAAATATCCTAATGTAGAGGATAAATATGGAGTATTAAATAAAGAACAAGAAGCACTATTACATGATTATCTAGTAAGAGTTTACAAAGGATTCGGACTAGATTTAGAAAAAGTAATGGCTGAAAAAGGAGCAAAACCTGTTGAAGGAACTCCATTAACAGATTTTGAAGTTAAAGAACTTGTTCGTCTTGCAGATGAATATTTAGTATTATTCGGAACTCAAGTAGAAAGAAAAGAAAAATTATTCAGAAAATAAGAAGGTTTAACCTTCTTTTTTTTTGTAAAGTGTTTTTTAAAAAAAATATCTTTTGTTTACAAATTTGAAAAAGTGTAAGATAATTATATTATAGTAAAAGTATAGGAGTGATAATATGAGTGATGAATGGACTGGATTAAATGTAGAAGAAGTTACAACTAATTTGGAAAATTATAAAAATGAAGTTGATGCTTTACTAGGTGATTTTAGCACAACATTTCAAACTTTTAATTTTGAACTATATAGTTATTGGGCATCACCAAAAGCAGAAGCGTTTAATGCACATTTAGTAAAACTTGCACAAGCCTATAATACTACTGTTAATAGCTTATATGAAATATTGTTTGCAGCAGGACTAGCAGCTAGTGAAATGGCAAAACATAATGGAACAGAGTTTAATAATGTATATAATACTCTTCCAAAGGATAAATTATTAACAGCATATTATAGTTTAAAGGGCGAGGCCGATGGTTTACAAGGAATGAATATATTTAGAGTAAATTGGGCATATGATGAATTTTATGAAAAGATTAGTCAGATAAATTCTAGATTAGAAAACCTTCCTTTAGGATTTGGATTATACGATCCTTCTGGTGACATACAGCGTGTTTATGAGTCTTTAATAAAAAGAACTGGTGAAGTAGTTTCAGAAGCTATTAATGAATTAATAACTTCTATAGATGAAGCTCTTCAAACTGAGACTAATGATATACGTATTGGTATGGAACAAGCTATGGGATTTCTTGGTTAAAACATTATATAAGAAAACGGGAAGAAAAGGGAAACCTTTTCTTTTTTTGTGTAAAGTAATGATCAAATAAGTCCTATTTTATTTACAAAATAAAGATAATACTCCATAATTAAAGTATAAGATAGATATTCTTACAATATAAGGAGGACTTGTTATGAGTGAGGGATGGACAGGCGGAAACTTTGCACAAGTAAAATATGAATTAAATAATTTTTTAGAAGCGATGGAACAAATAAGAAGAAATTATTTTAATAGTTTGATTTCTTTTAACGTTAGATTAAAACGTACATGGGCTTCAGAGAAGGCTGTAGAGTTTAATGCTAAGTTAAAAGCTTTAGCACAACTAAATGAAACAATACGTGCTAATACAATTGAGATAATGAGGAAAGCAGAACTTGCAGCATTTAAAATGGCAGATGCTAATGGAGTTGATTTTACATATACTCCATATTATGAAATAATTGATACTAATTATATGCCACTTCTTGAAGAAAAAGATGGTATTAAAGGAATGAATATACCTCTTGCTAAAGAAGGATTGGATTCATTTATTGCTGCATGTGGTACAGTTAAATCAGATCTTTCTTCTGTTCCATTTAACATTGAATTATTAGATCCAAATGGTGATATTAAAGCTGCTTATAAAGAAATAATAAATAAATTGATAAATACAATATCAGAAGAAATAGATGCAGTTAATAATGATATGCAAACTGCATTTGAAAATGAAGAATTACAACTTGAACTTGGAAAACGTCAAGCAACTGATATTCTTGGTGGTATTTCGGGATTTGATGAAGAATTTCAAGAAATAGAAAAAGCAAGAATGGCTCATATATATAACTAAATTAATGTAATGATAAATAACCTATTATTTAGGTTATTTTTTTGTTATAATACTTTTATGGGTGGTGATATCATGAATGGGAAACTCTTACCTGCAGATACTTATATAGTTGTTAATAAAACTATTTTATCCTTAGAAGATAAGAAGAAAATAACTATGCTTTATCAGCCAATTATTGGGCATACTGCAGTTAGTTTGTATCTTACTTTGGTTGATGATTTAGAAAAAAAAGACTTTATGAGTGGTGAGTTAACACATCATCATTTAGTTAGTATCATGCAACTTAAAATAAATGATATCATAATAGCAAGAGAAAAACTTGAAGCTATCGGACTTTTAAAAACATATGTTAAAGAAGGAAATGTAAATAATTATGTTTATGTTTTATATTCACCACTATCTGCAAATGACTTCTTTAATCACCCAATACTAAGTGTTGTATTATTCAATAACTTAGGTAAAAAGGAATATGAAAAACTAATAGATTACTTCAAGATACCTAGAATTAATCTTAAAGATTATACTGATATTACAGCAAATTTCTCACAAGTATTTACACCAGTTAGTGGTAATGTATTTACTGATAATGACAATATTGTTAAGAAGAATATTGGATCAATTAAAATGGATGAGAAAGTTGATTTTGACTTGTTAATATCAAGCATTCCAAAAGAATTAGTTAATGAAAAATGTTTTAATGAAGAAACAAGAAGTTTAATAAATGCTTTAGCATTTACTTACAATATAGATAATTTAAATATGCAAGGACTAGTACGTAATAGCCTTAATGAAAAAGGTCTTATTGATAGAAATAATCTTATTAAAGATGCTAGAAGTTTCTATGAATTTGATAATGCAGGTAAACTTCCAACGCTTATTTATACAAAACAACCTACATATTTAAAATCACCTAAAGGTGATACTTCTAATAGAGCTAAAATGATTTATACATTTGAAAATGTTACGCCATACGATTACTTAAGAAGTAAATATAAAACTGGTGAACCTACAATGAAAGAATTACAAATATTAGAGTATTTAATGGTTGAACAAAAGATGAAACCAGGAGTAGTTAATGTACTTATTTCTTATGTATTAAAAGTAAATGACAATAAGTTCACAAAAGGTTATGTTGAAACAGTTGCAGCACAATGGTGTAAGATGAATATTGAAACTGTTGAAGAAGCTATGGAAGTTGCAGAAAAAGAACATAAGAAAATCAAGAGATTAACTGAGAAGCCTAATGCTTCTAAGAAAAATGTTCAAACAAAAGAAGAACTACCTTCATGGTTTGAACAAAATATAGAGAAAAAAGAAATGTCAAAAGAAGAGAAAGAAGAGTTAAATAATTTATTAAAGGAGTTTTAATTCTTCTTTTTTTTTGTTATACTATATTTATATAGGATGGTAAGGTGAGTAACTATGTACTTTAAAGCAGATTACAATAGATTATCTGATATTAGTAGAGCTTCACTAAATAAAAGTAATGAATTAAATGATTTATATAATGATCTTTTAAAAATACTTGATGAAGTTGGAGAAAACTGGATTAGTGATGATTCTACAATTTATTTAAGTAGAATGAAAAATTACATTAAAGAAAGAGCTGACGAGAATGAGGCTTTATTTACTGGTGCTTTTAAAATGAATAAAATAGCAGTTCTTTATGGTGCCCAAGATGATAAATGGGAACAAGACTTAAAGAATAGTGATTTATATAAAAAGCATTTCTTGATAGAGGAGGAAAAATAATGAGTAATGGTATATGCATTAGTTGGGAAAAATTAAATTCCTCTGTTGAACAATTAAAACAAAAGATTGATGCTATTGATCACGTTTATAAAGAGATGAATGATATTTATAAAGAGATTGATGGTACTACTGATACTTGGGTAGGAGATAATCAAAAGAAATTCTACCAATCTTACTTGAATATAGCAGAAGGCTTTCCTAGTAATATAGAAAAGTTTAAAGAATATTATACATTCTTAGGTAATGTAAGAGATTCTTATAGAGAAAGTGATAGCACTTCAATAGCAAGCGCTGAAAATAATAAATCTGATTTAATGGTTTAGGAGGGATAATATGGCTGGAGTTACAGTTGACTCAACAATAAATGATGAGACTAGAACTATTATGAAAAGTTCCCTTGAATTGTTAGAATCAGGTATAAAAGGGAAAATAACAACTGATTATAGTGATTTTATAACATTGGGACTTTTTTCTTCACAACTTTCCAATATTGATAAAGCAGTAAATAATTTATGCACAGCACATGAGCAATTTATTACTGTAATAAATGAGAATAAAAATCAATGGGAACAAGTTGAAAAAGATGTAGAAAAAGAAGTTGAAGAGTATACAGATGAGTCTGATACATCTACAAAAAAACGTAGAACTTCTTCCGGTGGCGGAGGAGGTGGATCTCACTCTTACTCTGGCACTGAAACACAAGAAGTTAAACATGGAGTTAGCGTTAGCACAGATGACGTTAAAAGTCTTATTGGTAAACTTGATGATACTACTTCATGTATATTGTTAATGAAATTATATGGATTATGTAAAGATTCAGTAACTGATTTAATAACAAATCCAGAAAAATCTGGTATCTTGTTAGCATACTTAAAGAAGATTTTAGGTGATACTACTGAAGATTTATCACAAGAAAGAACAACTGAATCTGACGCAATTCAAAAAGAATTACTTTTGAAACTTGGGCTTGATAAAGAAGACCTTACAACTGATGAGGGCAAAGCTAATGTTCAAAAGAAAGTAGTAGAAAAGATTCAAAACGCTCCAGAAGATGAGAGCGAATGGAATAAATTAGTGTATGGTGAGCATACAAGAACTATCAAGATTCTTGATGGTGAATGGGTTGTTGCTAAGACAGCAATAACTGCAGAAGAATATGAATCTTATGTATTATCACATGGAGTTAAGCAGGATGCTAATACAGCAGAATGGGGAGATTCATGCCTTGCATTTGCTGGAGCTCATGCATACGATTTATATAATGGAACAACTACAAGTGGAGGTTCTGCAGCAAATTATGCACATGCAGGATCTTTCGAAGATTATATGTCTGATAACAAACAAGAAGTTCTTGCTAAGATCTATGATGAAATAATGAATGGTAGACCAATGGTATTACAAGTTAATGGAAATAAAGCAGGAACAAGTAGACACTTCGTAACAGTAGTTGGATTTAAAAAAGGAGTAACAAGTGCTTCTAGTTTAACTGAAGAAGACTTATTGATTATCGATAGTTGGGATGGAAAACTAGAAAGAATGGACACTGATACTTCAAGATTTATGACTAGTGGAAAAGATTGTAATAAAGATTATAGTGGATATAGACTAAGAGTATTCAAAAATGCTTAGGAGGTGAAATAATGGATGCTAAATATCAAAGATATTATGATACTTTAAAAGGAAAAGATTATAGTTCTTATGTATCAAAATATAAAACTACTCTTGATCAAGTAAAGACTAAGATAGATAGTACAGCGGCAACTATTAGTTCTTCTCGTTGGACTGAAAAAGGAATTGAATTAATTAAAAATACAGTTATTCCTTCATTAAAGAGCCAAGCATCAGGAATAGAAACAGGATTTAATTCATTATCAAATGCTTGTAGTAAAGTTGCATCTCTTACTGCAAAGTTAGAAAACCTAGAGACTTTATGCACATCTTTAAGTAATGCTCAAGCAGCACTTTCAACTGCAACTGATGAAAATAGAAGTTCAAGACAACAAAACGTTAATTATTATCAAGATAGAGTAACTGCAACAGAAAGAGAAATTGATTCTCTAATATCTGAAATAAATGGTATTTCTGTTGATATTCAAGATCAATCAGTATCATTTAAGACATCAATGGATACATTAAAAGAATACAATTCATTAGAAGCATTAAAACAAGAATTCTTAGGATCTATTGATGATGATAGTTGGTGGGTTGATCCTGCTTATGCTACTAAAGCAAAAGAATTGCAGGTATTCGATAATACTACTGGTAAGGTGTATAAAGAAGGCGACTCTTTCGATATGAAAGTAGGAGAGACAAGGATTCTTACTGTAAGAGTACCACATAATGCTGGACACGTTAGAAAGGTTGTTAGAACAACAGCAGATGGTTCAGGAGCTTATAGAGCAGGTAATATAGTAACAGCTAAGAGTGATATTGATCCAGATCCAAATAACATTGAATATGTTAATTATCAACATAATCACTATCCTGATGATGAAAGTATTTTAGATACTATTTCATATGACTGGATTATTACTGCAACTGGAGAAGGTACTTGTACTATAAGTCAAACTTGTGAATATAAAGTTAGTGAAAATGGTGGAACTCCAAAAGCAATGGTCGATATAAAAGTTAATGTTACTGCTTAGTAGAATTGACATTTTATTGCGCAAATGCTAAGATAATATTTGTTAATGCGATGAGGGAGAATAGTAAAATATTTATTATTTGAAAGAGAGTTAACGGAAGGTGTAAGTTAACAATAATAGTATTTGAATCTACTCCATGAGTGAAATATAAAAAGTATTTCCGGTGAAAGCCGTTATTGTAATTAAGACCTTTGTAGGATGGTACCGTGTTATGCACTCCTACATATGGTCTTTTTATTTTTTAGGAGGGTAGTATGTTAAGAAATTATTTTGACGAAGATAAGTATGATGAAATAGTTAAAATCGACAATCCTGTGTATAAAGCAATGGAGATTGTAACTAATTTATTTGAACATGATTTAGATAAAGGTGGAATGCCTTATATCTTGCACCTTATCTATGTTTATAAACATGTCTCGAGTGATGATGAAAAGACAGTCGCGCTTTTACATGATACACTTGAAGATAAAGATGTAACTAAAGAAGATTTACTAGAAGTTGGGTTTTCTAAGAAAGTAGTAGATGACGTAGTAATGCTTACAAGAGTTAAACCTATTGAATATGTAGATTACATAGAAAATTTAATCAAGAAGGGAAGCATTGAAGCACTTCATGTAAAACTTGCAGATTTAGAGAATAATATGGATATAACAAGGATTAAGAATCCTACTGTTAAAGATATAGAAAGAGTAAGAAAAAGATATATCCCAACACACGAGAAAATAATGAACAGATTAAAGGAGATAAAAAATGATTGACATTAAATTAATAAGAGAAAACAAAGATTTAGTAAAAGAAAATATTAAGAAAAAATTCCAAGATGAGAAACTTCCTATTGTTGATGAAGTTTTTGATATGGATAAAGAAGTACGTGAAGTACAAACTAAATGTGATGGCTTAAAAGCTGATAAGAATAAGAAAAGTGGCGAAATCGGTTTACTTATGAAAGATAAGAAAATCGATGAAGCTAATAAAGTAAAAGCTGAAGTAGCTAAGATGGCTGATGAGATTAAAGAACTTGAAGAAAAACAAGTAGCTTTACAAAAAGAAATTAAAGATAGAATGATGGTTATTCCAAATATTATTGATGAGTCTGTTCCTATTGGAAAAGATGATACAGAAAACGTTGAAGTACAAAGATTTGGAGAAGCAGTTGTTCCTAAATATGAAATACCATATCATGCTGATATTATTACTGCCTTAAATGGAATGGATAAAGAAGCAGCTGGAAGAACTAGTGGAGAAGGGTTCTATTATTTATTAGGAGATATTGCAAGACTTCATGAAGCTATGATTGCATACGCAAGAGATTATATGATTAATCAAGGATTTACTTATGCAATACCACCATTTATGATTCATAGTGATGTAGTAACAGGAGTAATGTCTTTCCCTGAAATGGAAGCAATGATGTATAAAATTGAAGGAGAAGATTTATACTTAATTGGTACTAGTGAACATTCAATGATTGGTAAATTTAAAGATCAAATAGTTAAGAAAGAAGAACTTCCAATAACTATGACAAGCTATTCACCATGCTTTAGAAAAGAAGGTGGATCTCATGGACTTGAAGAACGTGGATTATATCGTGTTCACCAATTTGAAAAACAAGAGATGATTGTTATATGTGAACCTGAAGAATCTATGGATTTTTATGAAAAAATGTGGAGATATACAGTTGAGATATTTAGAAACTTTGATATACCTGTAAGACAACTTGAATGTTGTAGTGGAGATTTAGCTGACTTAAAAGTTAAATCATGTGATATTGAAGCATGGAGCCCAAGACAACAAAAGTTCTTTGAGGTTGGATCTTGTTCTAATTTAGGAGATGCTCAAGCAAGAAGATTAGGTATAAGAACTAAGGGAGAAAATGGTACTTATTACTTACACACTTTAAACAACACAGTAGTAGCAACTCCACGTGGATTAATTGCACTTTTAGAGAACAATTATCAAGAAGATGGAAGTGTTAAAATACCTAAAGTATTACAACCATATATGGGTGGAATAAAGGTAATTAAGCCAAAGAAAAAATAATAAAAAAATTAAATAAAAAAAGTATAAAAAAATAAAGTATTTTGATTCTAAAATACTTTATTTTTATTCTATTTTTTGGTAGAATTATTATTATAGTGGAGGTATCTAAAATGAGTACTCAAGGACAAGTAAGTTTAAAAACAATATTTGATACTATCGATTTGTATAAAGGCGCAGCAATTGATGGTGAATTAGTCGAAATTATCGTGGCTCCATATGATGAAGACGGAAAATATGATGAGTCAAAAATAACATTAACAATCGGTCTACAAGGAGGATTCTCAAGAGCAAGAGACACTTATGTATTTGATGATGTAGAAGAATTCTATAAAGTTATTCTTCCTCAAGTTCTTGCTTATTATAGTCAAGAAGATAGATTAGGAAAATGGGATGTAACAGTACCAGAACTAGATGGTGCTACAACTAAAGGAGTTGCAGAAACTGAAAGTGGTAACTTATTCTATTTGGAAACTCTTGATAAAGGATTATTTGATAGACTAGAAAAAAGCCAAGAAGAAGTAGAAGAAAAGACTACTTATAAAAAGGCAGAATTAACTGATGAAGAAAAAGGATGGAAAGCAATTTTAAATTATGCTAAGGGAAGACTTAGAACAATTGACTTTTCAGGATATAATTTCGACGACAAAGAACAAAGTGAATTATTTAGATTAATAGAATTATTAGCAGAAGATAGTTTAGGAGATAAGAAGTCTATCTTTGTTAGTAAACCAGAACAAACAAAAGAAAACATTGAAGGTTTGTTTGAAAATACTGATTTATTTTCTGAACATGGATTTGGAACTGATTTCTTAGATAAAATTAAGAAAACTATAGATATCTCTCAATTAGTAAAATTAGTAATAAATGAAAAAAGATTTAATCAAAAATTTGATAGAGATAATCCAAAAGTTAAATCAAAAGTTAACTTTACAAAAGTTCAACTTGGTGGATTAAAGAGCAATTACTTTGGAAGCAAAGATCATGCTACAGTAATTGAAAAGTTACTACAAGAACTTCAAATATCTGATGCTTATTCAGAAGAAGAAAAAGTAACATTTACAGAGTATTGCAAAGAAATACTTGGATTAATCACAAAATCTAGAAAAGATAAAGAAAAAGTTGAAAAGACAGAAGTAGATTTAGATGCACCACTTAAAGGAAGTGTACTAGATAATGCTTATGTAGATGACTATGATAAATTTAAAGAAGTAATTGATTTATTTACTCATGGTAAGAAAGATGAAGAAAGATATGAAATAATTGCTGAACCAGATTTAAATGATCCAACAAAGATTAGAGTAAGAATTTCAATATTAGATGGTGTATCAAGAAATGATACTTATACATTCTTATTCAATGATGGAGAAGAATTTGGAAGACAATTTAGAATCATACTTGATGGAATGTTCAAAGAAGATCCTCATTTCATGACAGTAGCACAATATGTTAATGTTCCTGGAGAAGAATCTAAGATACATTCATTAAAAATAACAAGAGATAATAATGAAATATTAATTAGAAAAGCACCAGACGGATTAGCTTATGAAAAGACTAAATTAGTAAAAGAAAAAGATGGAAAAGATCCAATTGATCCACTTGATCAACTAATTTCAGTTCTTGTTGAAAAAGCAAAAGAACAAGAAAAAAAGGAAGAACTTGAAAGTGACATATTATATGTTGATAATGATGTAAACTTTTCATTATTATCACTTGATGATCTTAAAAAATATATTGCAAAATATGATATAAAAGTAGCTACTAAAGCGTTGGAAACTTATAAAGAATTAGTAAAAAAACATAATGGACATTTTGAATATTCAAAATTAGAAGAAAATGAAAAAAATATCATTCGTACTAACAATAGAATAATGTCTCTTTATAATGAATATTTTAATTCCCTTGCTAAAAAAGAAGAACTAACAGATGATGAACGTAAGGGAATGGAAATTGCTCGTGAATTCATTTATGAAACTATGCGCGAAGATGCAAAAAACAAAAGTTCAGAAGAATTAAAACGAACAATTGATGGAATTAACTATTTCCGTAGTACAGAAGCAATAAAAACTTATGCTCCATTATTTGATGCTGAGATAGAGATTTATGAAAAAGAGCTAAAAGCAAGAAATGAGAAGAAAGATAAAGAAGCAAAAGAAAATGATTTAGGTGATGGAGTATTATATCTTGATAAAACAGTAAATGTTTTGGATTTATCATATGATGATATTAAAAAGTTTGTTGCAAAATATGATATGAAAGCGACTGCTCAAGTAATGGAGGCTTATAAACAATTAGTTAAAAAGTATGATGCAAAGCCTGATTTCTTAAAACTAGAAAAAGACGAAGAAAATATCATTCGTACTAAAGATTCAATAGAAGCAGTTTATTCTGAATTATTTGCTATTCTTGCAAAGAAAGAAGATTTAACTGAAGAAGAACGTAAGCAAATGGCAATGGCTCGTGAATTGATTTATGAGTATAATCTTGAAGAAGCAAAGGAAATGAGCAAAGAAGAATTACAAGGAACACTTGATACAATTTTCTATTATCATAATGAACAATCAATTAATAATTACGCTCCATTAGCAGTTCGTGTAGAAGCTTTTGAAAATGAATTAAAAGCAAGACTTGAGGTTGAAGAGGAAGAAGAGCAAGAAGAGGTTCATGAACCAACGTGGTTTGATTCACAACTTGAAGCATATAAGGCAATATTATTGACTTATGGAGCTGAAGAAATTACATATAGAAGCGTTAGTGCTTTAACTAGAGAAGATGCAAATTTTGTTGATAATTATAATAAGCACATTAAGTCTCAACAAGAGCTATATAATGCGACTCATACAAAAATAATAAGAGGAATGCCAGATGATTTAAAACAAAGTGTTGAAGTAGCTCAACAAGAACTATCTAAACATTACGCCTTGGTAGCATCTTTACTTTCTGATGAGTCTCTTGATAATGGAATTGAAGCATTCAACAGATTACCAATTGAAACTAAGAGAGCAAATCCAGCAGAACAACTTGAATTTAGTGCTATGATGAACGAAAAACGTTCAAGACTTTCTCAAGCATTAGAAAAGAATAAAGCAGATGTTAAAACTCTTACTCTTGATAACGAAATAGTTAAAGGAGCACAAGAAGAAGCTGCAATCCAAAGTGAAAGAACAAATGTTATTAAAGGCGCTAAAGAAGAGGCAACTATTCAAAGCGAAAGAACAAATGTAATTGCTGGAGCTAAAGAAGAAGCAGCAATTCAAAGTGAAAGAACAAACGTTATTAAAGGAGCTA
>CAMKPE010000008.1 GCA_946414595.1 uncultured Clostridium sp. | reverse complement strand
TATATGAAGCATATGTATTTTAATACCCCATATATCAAGTTTATTTAAGTACTTAACTGTTTCAATCATATCTTCATGTGTTTCATAGGGAAGTCCATTAATGATATGAACAAGAACTTTAATATTTCTTTTATTTAGTTCTTTTACACAAGTATTAAATGTATCTAGCGAGCAACATCGATTAATTAATTTAGATGTCTTATCATGTATTGTTTGAAGACCTAATTCTACAATTAAGTCTGTTTTTTTATTTAATTTTTCTAAGTAGTCATAACACTCTTTACTGATAGAGTCAGGTCTTGTTGAAATATTTATTCCAACAACATCAGGATAACTTATAGCTTCTTCCCAATTCTTTGTTAGATAATTTAAATCACCATAGGTATTTGTATTAGCTTGAAAATAGGCGATAAACTTGCATGTTGGCCATTTTTTAATCATTACTTTTTTAACAGTTTCAAATTGTTCCTTTAAAGGCTTAACTGGATCTCCACCATATTCACCACTACCTAGTTTAGAGCAGTAAATACAACCTCCAAAACCAACTGTACCATCTTTATTAGGACAAGTAAGCCCAAGGTTAAGACTTATCTTGGCAATCTTACAGCCATACTTATTCTTATAATAATAATCAAGAGTATGATATCTTTTATTTGAGTCACTATATTTAAAATTTGACATAATATCACCGATTTGTATTATATCATAAATTGACAGTTAGATTATCAAGATATATTATTAAATTAGAATAAGAGGTGAGAGTATGAAAGAAGCCAAAAAATTCAAACTTAAAGTAAATATTATTATGTTATTATTTATTATTCTTTCTATTCGTTCTATCTATTCTTTATTTCGTTTCCCGGAAGGAACAAGTATTAACACATATATATTTTTCTTTGAAATATCTAGACTATTATTAATGGGAGCTATTATATTATTTGGTATTAATTATTATATTAATTATTTTGTTATAGAAAAACCCAATGCAAAATATAAAACAGATAAGAAATGTAAACAATATTATACATATTCTTTAATAAGTGGATGTGCTTTTTGTTCTTCTATGCTACTTTATTTTATGAGTATATTTAAATATGGTATGCTTAAATTTATTACTGGAATAAATTATAATTATATGTCTTATGAAGAAACAGTCAAATGTATTGAATTTGAACAATCTGTATATGCTATCTATTGTGCTATATTTCTACTATTATTTTCTGTATTTGGAATAAGATATTTAATGACTCGTTTAAAGATTGTAAAGATTGAAAGAAAGTGGTAAAAGTCACTTTTTTTATTTTGTTATTCATTTAATAATTATTTTATGTTATATTAATATATAGAATAGGGTGATGGCGAATGTATGATTTCGGTAATAATTTTCATATCAATTTAGACGAATTGAAAGCAAAAGATGATGCTATTGTAATGGGACAAAAGTATAGATTTACTGTCCTTACAGAAAGACTAATAAGATTAGAGTATAGCCCATCTTTCATATTTAATGATTTAAAAACGGAACTTGTTTCTTTCCGTAATTTTGATGTACCTAAATTTGATAAGAGAGAAGATGAAACATATGTTGAAATTGAAACAGATTATTTCAAATTATCTTATGCTAAAGAACGCCCATTCAAAGGTACAATGTTTAATCCAACAAAGAACTTAAAAATAGAAGTTAAAGGAACAAATGCAGTTTGGTACTATGGATGTGCTGAAGCTAAGAACTACTTTGGATCAAATGTTAGTACTGAAACAAAAGTAGGAAAGAAACCTGAAAATAAAGGTTTATATTCACTAGATGGAATGGTTTCATTTGATGATAGTGGAAACTATAGAATTGGTGAAAAAGGGAATGTTGAAGAACCAATAAGAGGAAATACAGATTTATATATCTTCGTTTATAAAGTTGACTTTGGACTTTGTGTTCAAGACTACTTTAAATTAACTGGACTTCCATCACTAATTCCTCGTTATGCTTTAGGTAACTGGTGGAGTAGAGATAAAGAATATAAAGAAGAAGATATTAACAAATTAATAGAAAAATTTGAAAAAAGAGATATTCCTCTTTCTGTATTCTTATTAGATAAAGATTGGCATATAAAAGAAGATGGAAAAAAGACTGATATTAGAACAGGATTTACTTTTAATAAAGAATTATTCCCTGATCCAAAAGGATTAATTGATAATCTTCATAGTAAAGGAATTCGTGTAGGACTTAGTATTGATCCACAAGATGGTATTTATCCATTTGAAGAGACTTATAATGATATTAAAACATTCTTAGAATATAAAGATGATGGAATCATTTCGATAGATCCATTAAATCCAAAAGTATTGGATGCTTTACTAAAATATCCTTTAACAAAACTAGAAGATATGGGAGTAGACTTCTTTTGGAATGATTTTAAAGATACAAGTGATCTACATAAATTATGGATTTATAACTATTATATTTTTAATAATTTATCTAGAAATCCTGAAAAACGTGGAATGCTTCTTGCAAGAAACTCTTTAAAAGCAGCACATAGGTATCCAGTATTATATGCAGGTGAATCTAAAGTTAGTTGGGAAAACTTTATGTCTACACCATTCTTTGATTTATCAGCATCTAATATTGGAGCATGTTGGTGGAGCCATGATATTGGTGGCTATAATGATGGTATTGAAGATCCAGAATTATATATTAGATCAGTAGAATTAGGAGTATTCTCACCAATATTAAGATTCCATTCAGCAAGTGGAAAATACTATAAAAGAGAACCATGGAGATGGGATACAAAGACATCTAAGATAGTTAGTGATTACTTAAGATTAAGACATAGACTAACATCTTACTTGTATACTGAAGCATATAAGTATCATAAAACTGGTTCAATGATATTCCAACCACTATATTATTACTTACCAAAAGTTTATGATGATACATTATATAGAAATGAATACTATTTTGGAAGCGAACTACTTGTTGCTCCAATAGTTAATAAAATGAATCCAATAATGAATAGAACAATTCATAGATTCTATCTTCCTGAAGGTACTTGGTATGAGTTCACAACAGGAAAGAAATACCTAGGAAACAAGAAGTATATATCTTTCTATAAGGAAGAAGATTATCCAGTATTTGCTAAGAAAGGAAGTATAATTCCTCTTTCAAATAAGAGTAATGAAAACAATACTTCTAATCCAACAGATATTGAAATACATGTATTCCCAGGACAAAATAATACATACAGATTGTATGAAGATGATGGAATAAGTAGCCGTTATAAAGATGGATTCTTCTTAATAACTGAAATAGATTATAACTACTTACCAAATAACTATACACTTATCATAAGATCAGTAGAAGGAAAAAGTGGTATAGTACCTGATAAAAGAAATTATAAGATTAGATTTAGAAATACAAAGAAAGCTGATGATGTAATTGTTTACTTCGATTCAGCCCAAATACAAGCAAGTAAAACATATAATGATAATAATGACTTTATAGTAGAAATAGAAAATGTTTCAACAGTAGGACAGTTAACTATTAACTGTAAAGGAAAAGATATCGAAATTGATGCAGTACGTGTATTAAATGAAGACATCGATGAAATATTATCAGACTTACAAATTGAAACAGTATTAAAAGAGAAAATAGCAGCAATACTATTTGGTGATGATACATTCAATAATAAGTCATTAAAAATAAGAAAGTTAAAGAAGTATAACCTAGATGGATCTTTCATAAAATTATTCATAAAATTGCTTGAATATCTACAAGAAATCTAATATAATATTCCTTGTAATTTGCTTAAGAAGTAGTAATATTTCTAATGTTTAAAGAGAGCTAATGTTTGGTGTAAATTAGTAACAAAGGATATATGAACTTGTCTTATAAAAAAGCAAACGTAATTCTTGCGATAAAAGAATAAAGTGTAGAGATTTTCTCTAAATTAAGGTGGTACCGCGAAAATATTCGTCCTTATGGATGAATATTTTTTTATTTTAGGAGGTAAATATGATAATAACAATATTAACAGTTTTAATTGTATATATCCTTTATTATATTGTTTCTATATCAAGGTTTGATAAAATAGGACACGCCAAAAAGGAAGGTGTTAGTGATTATCAAGCCCTCCCATCAGAAGTTAAGTACTTCGTATGGAAGTATAAAGTTGATGAGGAAAAAGTAAACTATAGAGGAGTTCTGAAACTTATAGGACTCACACTGGGAATTGATATAGCACTGATAATAATACCGATTGTATTATTAATAAAGAATGAAATACTTCAAATAGTAGTATCAGTAGTATTATTATTTCCAGTATATCTAATTAGTTTAAAGATTATAGGAAATTATTTTAAAAAGAAGGGACTTGTAAAAGATGAAAATAAATGAAATAGAAAAGAAATGGCAAAATTATTGGGATGAACATAAAACATTTAAAGCATCAAATGATAGTGATAAAAAATCTTTTTATGTTTTAGTTGAATTCCCATATCCTAGTGGAGCAGGATTACATGTAGGACATGTTAGAAGTTATACAGCGCATGATGCGATTGCAAGAATGAAAAGAATGCAAGGGTATAACGTATTATTCCCAATGGGATGGGATGCTTTTGGAGCTCCAGCAGAAGAATATGCAATTAAAAATCATATTCATCCAAAAGAAGCAGTAGGAGAAAATATTAAAACTTTCAAAAGACAAATGAAGACAGTTGGATTCTCTTTTGATTGGGATAGAGAGTTTTCTACAACAGATCCAGATTATTATAAATGGACACAATGGCAATTCTTACAATTTTATAAACATGGAATGGCTTATAAAGATACAGTACCAGTAAACTGGTGCCCTAAGTGTAAGACAGTATTGTCAAACGAAGATTCAGCTGGTGGAGTATGTGAACGTTGTGGAACAGAAGTTGAACAAAAAGAAAAGTCACAATGGATGTTAAAAATGAGTAGCTATGCTGAAGATTTATTAAAAGGATTAGATGATACTGATTTTGCAGATCGTGTTAAATTAGGTCAAATTAACTGGATTGGTAAATCAACAGGAGTTGAAATGGATGTTGATATAGTAGGAGGAGGATCTTTCCAAATATTTACAACATGTATTGAAACTGTATTTGGAATTACATTCTTTGTAATCGCACCAGATGGAAAATTAATCAAAGAATTAATGCCAAGAGTTAAGAATAAAAAAGAAGTAGAGAAGTATATTGAAGATACTAAGAAGAAATCTTCAATGGATAGAACTGAATTAAACAAAGGTAAAACAGGAGTAGAAGTTAAAGGAATTAAAGCTATTAATCCAATTAATGGTAAAGAAGTACCAATCTTCTTAGGAGACTTCGTTTTAGGTGATTATGGAACTGGAGCTGTTATGGCTGTTCCTGCACATGACCAAAGAGACTGGGAATATGCAAAAGAGCATAATCTTGATATTGTTGAAGTAATCGAAGGTGGAAACATTGAAGAAAAAGCATTTGAAAAATATGATTACTTAGGAAAAGGATGCAAATTAATTAACTCTGATGAATTTACTGGAATGACAGTAGAAGATGCAAAAGAAGAAATAACTAAGATGTTAGAAGAAAAGAAAATTGCAAGAAGAGTTAATAACTATAAGATGAGAGATTGGATATTCTCACGTCAAAGATTCTGGGGAGAACCAATTCCAATGATTCATTGTGATCATTGTGGATGGGTACCAATGAAAGAAGAAGACTTACCATTATTGTTACCAGATGTAGCAGAATATGAACCTACTGACACTGGTGAAAGCCCATTAGCAAAAATCACTGATTGGGTTAATACTTCATGTCCAAATTGTGGTGGACCTGCTAAAAGAGAAACTGATACAATGCCTAACTGGGCAGGATCTTCTTGGTATTTCTTAAGATTTATGGATGCTAAAAACGATAAAGAATTTGCAAGCATGGATGCTATGAAATATTGGAAGAGAGTAGATTGGTACAATGGAGGAATGGAACATACTGCAAGACACTTATTGTATGCAAGATTCTGGGTACAATTCTTATATAATATTGGTTTAGTACCATCTAAAGAAATGATTTGGAAAAGAGTAAGCCATGGAATGGTTTTAGGATCAGATAACCAAAAGATGAGTAAATCAAAAGGAAATGTAATAAATCCAGATGACATCGTAAATGAATATGGTGCAGATACATTAAGAGTATATGAAATGTTCATGGGAGATTATACACAAGATGCTCCATGGAGTACTGATTCATTAAAAGGATGTAAGAGATTCTTAGATAAAGTAGCAAGATTAAAAGATAAAGTAGTAGATGGAGATGAATATACAAAGGACTTAGAACCAATTATTCATAAATCTATTAAGAAAGTAGAAACTGACTTATTGAATTTAGGATTTAATACAGCAATTTCTCAATTAATGATCTTGTCTAATGCATATGATGAAAAAGAAACAATAACAAAAGCTGATTATAACTTATTATTAACATTATTGAATCCAGTAGCACCTCATATAACTGAAGAGTTAAATGAAGAAATTGGATACAAACCAATATGTGAATCTTCTTGGCCAGTTTATGATGAATCTAAGACTATTGAACAAGAAAAAGAAATAGCAGTTCAAGTAAATGGTAAAGTAAGAGCAACTATTAAAATTAATATTAATGATAGCGAAGATGTTATTAAAGAAAAAGCATTACAACAAGAAAATGTTATTAAGAATATTGAGGGAAAAGAAATAGTTAAAGTAATAGTAATTCAAGGCAGAATAGTTAACATAGTTGTAAAATAGAAAGAGGGAGTTTTATGTACGATGTTGTAATTGTTGGTGCAGGGCCAGCAGGATTATTTACGGCATACGAACTTTTAGAAAAAAATCCAAAGCTGAAAGTAGCATTACTCGACAGGGGATTAAAGGCTGACAAAAGAGTATGTCCAATGAATAGAGATAAAACTGAGTGTAAAAACTGTAAGCCATGTGGAATATTATCCGGATATGGTGGAGCAGGAACATTCTCAGATGGAAAACTTAACTTCGTTCCAAAACTAGGTAAAACTGATTTATATAAATATATGGGTCATCAAGAAGCAGAAGATTTAATTGATGATACAGAAAAGATTTTTAATAAATTTAATATGGATAGCAAAGTATATCCAACTAATATGGAAGAAGCAGAGAAGATTAAACAAGAAATATCTAAGCATGGAGCAAGCTTATTAATAATTAAACAAAAGCATTTAGGTAGTGATAAATTACCTTCATACATTAATGATATTTCAAAGTATCTTGAAGATAGAAATGCAAAACTTTTTGAAAAAGCAGATGTAATAGATATTTCTAAAGAGAAAAATGGTTATAAGACTACTTACCGTGTAGGTAAAAAAGAAGAAACATTAACATCTAAGTATGTAGTAGTAGCACCAGGAAGAACTGGAGCTAAATGGATTCAAGAACTTGCTGATAAGTATAATATTCCATATGTATCTCAAAGTATTGAAATTGGTGTAAGAGTAGAAGTAAGAAAAGAAATATTAAGTGAAATTACAAGTGTAATTTACGATCCAACTATATTTATAAAAACAAAAACATATGGTGATGAGATTAGAACATTCTGTACTAATCCAGGAGGATTTGTAGCTAAAGAAAACTATGAAGGTTATATCTGTGTTAATGGACATTCATTAAAAGATATTAAATCAAGTAATAGTAACTTTGCATTTATTTCAAAAGTAACACTTACTCATCCAACTACTAATACAAGACAATATGGAGAATCAATTGCAAGAATTGCTAATGTTTTAGGAGCAGGAAAACCTATTATTCAATCACTTAAAGACTTAAAACAAGGAAGAAGAAGTGAGTGGCATAGAATAGAAAAAGGTTTCATTGAACCAACTCTTAAAGATTGCGTTGCAGGAGATTTGTCATTAGTACTTCCTCATAGAATAATTATGAATATTCTAGAAGGACTTGAGACATTAGATAAAATAATACCAGGTGTTAATAATGATGAAACATTGTTATATGGACCTGAAATAAAATTTTTCAGTAATGAAATAACAACAGATAATAATATGAAAATAGAAAATGAAGACATATATTTTATTGGTGATGGAGCTGGAAAAGCTGGTAACATAGTTGCAGCAGCAGCAACTGGTTTAGTAGCAGCAAGAGATATATTAAGAAGAATTAAATAATTCTTCTTTTTTTGACACAAAATATTGATAGTATATACTTGGTGATTATATGAAAGTGAAAATATTTGATGAAGAAAGTGAAGAAGATTTAGAAGAAGATATAAATAAATTTTTAGATGATTTTGAAGAAATTGATGTAATAGATATAAAGTATCAAGTCGCAACTTCTATTTACAGCGAAGAACAAATATTTTGCTTTTCTGCTTTGATTATATATAAATGATGATATAATCAAATTAAGGGAGTGATATAATGGGAGACGAATTTAAAGACGAATTAGAAGATGAAGTTGATCCAGAAGAGGAAAGAGAATGGCAAGAATACCTTGAATCTATTAAGAAACCTGAAATAACTGCTAGAATACTAGTACATGGTGATTTAACACCAACATTAGAAACTCTTAAAGCAAACGGTATTGAAGTAGTAGATGTAGATGAAAATACTCATATATTAGTAGTACCTAAATCAGTAGTTCGTAAAGGTGCTATGCGTAAGGACTATTTATCTCGTCAATCTTTATATAAGGCAGCAGCAGAATATGCAGAAAGCGATGATGAAAGCTTAAGCGATGTAATAACTCAAGGACAAAAGATTGTAGTATCTGGAAAACTTGAAGAAGTAGAAGGAAAATCTTATGGATTTGAAGCAAAAGGAAAAATAAGAGCATATAACGATAGACTTATTACTGGAACAAATCTTGTTTTATCTTCACAAAATGATATTTCTGGGTTATGGGAATTTGCAGAATATATGTTACGTTCAGGTGTAGCATCAATTCTACCAGAGGAGAAAAAGCAAGAACAACAACCAACACCATAGAACTCGAAAGAGTTCTTTTTTTATAAAATAATTCGTTTACTTTAAGTATCAAATATCATATAATTAATATAGCTTAGAAAATGAGGTGCGTTATGCTAGAACTAAGAAAAATAAATAAAAGTTATACAACTGGAACATTTACACAACGAGCCCTAAAAAATATTAGTTTAAAATTTAGAAAAAATGAATTCGTAGCTATCCTAGGACCATCAGGAAGTGGTAAAACAACAATGCTTAATATTGTTGGAGGACTAGATAGATATGATTCAGGAGATTTAATCATAAATGGTAAGTCAACAAAAGAGTTTAATGGTAAAGAATGGGATGCTTATAGAAATAATTGTATAGGTTTCGTATTCCAAAATTATAACTTAATTTCGCACATTTCTGTTGTAGAAAATATTGAAATGGGAATGACTTTAAGTGGAATAAGCGCCAAAGAAAGAAAAAGAAGAGCGCTAGAAGTTTTAGATAGAGTAGGTTTAAAAGAACATGCTCATAAAAAACCTAATCAATTATCTGGCGGACAAATGCAAAGAGTTGCAATTGCTAGAGCATTAGCAAATGATCCAGATATTATCTTAGCAGATGAACCAACTGGAGCACTTGACTCAGCAACATCTGTTCAAATAATGGAATTAATAAAAGAAATAGCTAAAGATAAGTTAGTTATTATGGTTACACACAATAGTGAACTAGCTTATAGCTATGCAAATAGAATAGTAGAATTTAGAGATGGAGAAGTAGTTGATGACTCTAATCCAGTAAATGAAGAAGAAAATGTTGATAATACTTATTTAATTAGAAAGACAGCAATGAACTTTTGGACAGCACTAAAACTATCTTTCAACAATATTAAAACTAAAAAAGGAAGAACAATTCTTACTTCCTTTGCATCAAGTATAGGTATTATTGGAATAGCATTAGTACTATCCTTGTCAAATGGATTTAATATTCAGATAGACAAATTTGAAACAGATACACTGTCATCACTTCCAATATTGATATCTAAAGAAGCTATGAGTTTAACAGCAGATAATATGCAGTCACTTTCAAGCAGAAAAGATGAAAATAAATTTACTGATAAAAAAGTAGTATTCCCAAGAGATGCTATTGTAGATCAGTTAACGCACGTAAATAATTTTTCTGATGAATACATGGATTATTTAAGTAAATTAGATAAAAAAGATATTTTAGGAATAGCAAATGTTAGACTTTTATCTATGAATATTCTTGCGAAAGTAAATGGAAAAATAACTATAATACCTACAATGGTTTCAAATCAAAGCACTAGTGTTTCATCAATGTATGCATCATCATACTTTCAACCATTACCTGCAAAAATTGATAAAAATAAGGAAGGTGTAATAGAAAGACACTATGATGTACTAAGTGGTAGACTTCCTGAATCTAAAGAAGAGTTAGTACTTGTTGTAGATAAGTGCAATAGAGTTGATAAGAAATTGATAAGTTTCTTGGGATTAAATGAAAATCAAAATGAAATAGCATTTGATGATATTATTGGAAAACAATTTAAATTGATTCTAAATGAGGATTTTTATCAATCATTAGGTAATTTCTATACTGTTAATATGGATTTTGAATCACTTTATAATAGTAATAATGCTATTACATTGAAAGTTGTAGGAATTATTCGTGCTAAAGAAGAAAGTAAATTATATCAACAAGGAGCAAATATCGGATATACTGAAGATTTAGTAGAATATGTACTAGAACAAAACAAAAAATCTGGTATAGTTCAATTACAAGAAAAAGTTGATTATAATGTTTTAACAGGAGAAAAAATTGATTTAACAACTCCTGAAGGTATAGAAGTAAAGAAGTATTTACTTCAATATCTTGGAGGAGATGCAACACCATTTATCATTTGTATTTATACAACTGATTTTGATGCTAAGAATAATGTAATTGATTATTTAGATAAATATAACGATAAGGTAATTAATGAGATGAAACCTTATGCTATATCATATATTAATTACTTAGTTGAAAATGTTAAAAATAACGATGACGTAAGGTTAAAAAATGTTGATAAGACAATTCAAGATGTATCTCCAATACTTGTAAATTTAACTTACATAGATGGTAAGATAAGTGGACAAATAAACTTTGAAGGTGTGGAGTTCGTTGTTGAAAATAATGAAATAAAGAGTTCTAATGGTGGAGTAACATATACAGATTTAGCTGAAACAATTGTTGCTTTATCAGGATCAATTATGGATGCTGTTACTTATGTATTAATTGGATTCTCTTCAATTTCATTAATTGTATCTTCAATAATGATTGGTATAATAACATATATAAGTGTTCTTGAAAGAACAAAAGAAATAGGAATATTAAGGGCGTTAGGTGCTAGAAAGAAAGACATTACTAGAGTATTTAATGCCGAGACATTTATAATAGGAGTCACATCAGGATTATTAGGAATATTGATTGCATTATTATTAACGATACCTATAAATATGGTATTATATGATTTAACTGAGCTATCAAATGTGGCTAGATTAAATCCATTACATGCAATAATATTAATAGTAATAAGCTTAACTTTAACTATTATTGGTGGATTAATACCAGCCAAGATGGCTAGTAAGAAAGATCCAGTAGAGGCATTAAGAACTGAATAATCAGTTCTTTTCTACATGAAAGGAGTATTTTATGAAACTACTAAAAAACAAATATTTTTTAACAAGTATTATTTCTTTACTAATAATATCCTTGATATTCGCTTTTAAAGGAATATTCCCATTTGGAAGTGATTCTGTAATATGGAGCGATATGCATGAACAAGTAACAGCACTTTATTATCACTTGAGGGACGCTATATATGATGGCTCACTTCTTGTTAATTTTAATTCAGGGGGTGCTATTAACTTTTTAGGAATACTTGCATATTACATATTAAGTCCATTTACAGCAATTATTCTATTATTCCCACGTGATATGATACCTGAAGCTGTATCAATAATAGTGGCTCTTAAAATAGTATTATCAGCAGTAACATGTTTATTCTTTGTTGATAGATACTTTAATAAATTAAAAACATATGAAAAAGTATTCTTATCTTTACTATATGCATTCTCAAGTTATAACTTAGTAATGCATATAATAACTGGATGGATTGATATAGTATATTTATTCCCATTATTAATGGTTGGATTAAAAGAATTACTTGAATTAAAAGATAAGAAATTATATATAATTATTCTTGCTTTATCATTAATTCTTAACTATTATTTAACAATTATTGTATTAATATTTGTCTTAATTGGATCAGGAATTTATTTATATATTTTTAATAAAAAGAATATGAAGAAAGCTCTCTTAACTCTTGGTATTTGTACATTAATATCATTGCTTTTATCAGCAGTTATAGTACTTCCTGCAATATTACAAACAACTAGTTCTGAAAGAGCTGGATTAGATTTAAAAGTAATTTTAAATTCTAATAAAGGACCACTTCTTGATAAGATTGCATTATTATTTACAAGTGGACCATTAATTGCTTTAACTATTCTTTTAGGGCTTAACTATAAAAAGCATAAAAAGTTTGCATTATTTATTTTCCCATTATTACTATTAATGGGTCTACCAATACTTGTAGAACCAATAAACAAGATATGGCATTTAGGAAGTTATGTATACTTTACTTATAGATATGGATTTATCTTTATCTTCTTACTTGTAGTAGCAGCAGCTTACTATTTAGAAAGAGTAGATAACAAGTTTGAAATAAAAAAATCTAATCTATTTGGTCTTGTTGCAGCATGCGGTGTAGTTCTTGCAATAGTAGCAGCATTATTAAAAAGACAAACAATTAGAAGCGCAATATATAAACTAACTTATACAAAGAATAAATCAGCATTCATAATAATGGCAGCATTATTAATTATTACCATTATTGCAGTATTACTATTAGAAATTAAAAAGAGCAAAAGAAATAGAACAATAATATGTTCAATCTCTTTATTAGTAGTATTACTAAATGCATATATGTATTTTGGATTCTATAACTATGATCCTAAATTAAAAGAACAATATAATACTATGAATGAGTTATATGAATTAAAAGACGAAACAGAGTATTATAACGTTAAAGAAGTTAAAAGAGACTTAATTAGTAACTATGGTATGGTTACTGGATTTAGAACATTCTCTAACTTTACTTCGTTAACAGAAAAGAATAACTTTAGAACATTACAAACTTTAGGATATGATTCTTACTGGATGGATACAGAGTCAATTGGTGGTAACTTATTTATTGATACAGTTCTAGGATATAAATACATAGTTACTAAAGATGAATATACTAGTCCATATTATGAACTATATAAAGAATTAGAAAATATTAAAATATATAAGTTCAAATATGAAATGCCTTATGCTTATGTAGTATATAATCATGAAGATTCAGTAACAACACTAGATGATGTTAAAAACAGTTTTGAAGCAAGTAATCTTATCTATAGCTATTTAACAAATAATTTAGAAATCTTTACAATAGAAGATTTAAATGAAACCAATGAATTAGCAAAAGATACTGTTATTGAAAAAGAAATAGAAGTAAAGAATAAAAAAGAAGTTTATTTAGAGTTATTCACTGAATACGAAAGTAGTAAGAAAACAAATACTTATAAATCATTTAATATCTATGTAAATGGAGAATTATTCTATGAAAATTATCCGAATGAAGATAGAAATGGAACACTTGATTTAGGTATTTATGAAAATACAAAACTTAATATTAAAATAGAAGTATTAAAGAAAGTAAACGTTAGAAATATATCAGTAGGTCTATTAGACTTAGACAAGTATGAAGAGTTTATTAACGCTAAACATGATGAAGTAAAATTTGATATTAATAAAGGAACAGTAACGATAGAAACTACAGCATTTACAACAAGTACTTTATTTGTACCACTTCCAAATATTGGATATAATTCTCAAGGACTTGATGTTCAAACTATCTTTGGTAACTTTGTAGCAATACCACTTAACTATGGTTTAAACATTATAGAACTTACTTATACACCAAAAGGAATTGTACCAGGACTTCTTCTTACAATAGTAGGAGTAGTACTATTATTACTTGTAGATAGAACTAAAAAACTACAAAAGATTTATAAATCTGATGTTTTAAATAACATTGCATACTATACATATCTTGGAATATATTACTTAATTATATTTGCATACATTATATGTATATTAGCATTCTTTATATCTTTTGTTCATAGAATATAAAAAAGTTGTTTTACACAACTTTTTTTATATTGAATAATTATTTTGTAGTCCATTATAAGGCATTGGTAAAGGTTGTTCTAACATAGCCACTTTCTTCTCAAGCCTTTTGATTTGACCTTCCATTTTATCTATTCGATCATTAAGCATTTTTATCTCACGATTATCGTTCATCATAGGGCCAAAATTTGGCATAAAACCATATGGCATTTGATTATTCATAAATCCTCCTTATTCGTTTTATTATATGCAATAAATGCTAATTGTGATATAATATTTTTGGTGATTCAAGTGAGGTTAAGAAACGTAAAAAACAAACAAGATATCTTATCAAATTCAACTTTACTAATTACTAATTTAGAAGGTTTAAAAGGTAATTGGAAGAAACTATTTAATAACGATAATCCAATCTATATAGAAATAGGAATGGGTAAGGGAGATTTCATTTTAGAAAATGCTTTAACATATCCAAATATCAATTTTATTGGTATTGAAAAATACGATAGTATTGTAGCAAGAGCCATTCAAAAGATAGAGGGTAGAGAAGATATTCCATCTAACTTAAAACTACTTAGAATGGATGCTAAAGTAATTGATGAAGTATTTGAAAAAGAAGTAGATAGAATTTATCTAAACTTCTCTGATCCATGGCCTAAGAATAGACATAGTGAAAGAAGATTAACATCTAAAACATTTTTAGATAAATATGCAAAAATATTTAAAAACGATTACGAAATAATAATGAAGACAGATAATGTAAATCTATTTGAATATTCACTTGTTACATTGAGTACAAATGGATATTATTTTGATAAAGTTTCACTTGATTTACATAACAGTGATATAGAATCAAATATTATGACAGAATATGAGAAAAAATTTGTTGAAAAGAATATAAAAATTAATTATTTAGTAGCCATAAAAAAGGTGTCTAATAAATAAAAAAAGTGTTAAAATATTATTATAGATTTAATTTGTTTGATATAATCTATATAAAGTAGGTGTAATATGAAAAAATTAATTGTATTATTAGCCTTGCTTATAGTGTTTACAGGATGCGAAGTAAAAGAGATCACAAATAGTGATATAGATAGAGTAATAGAAGAGACAACTTCTTTAAAAAGTCAAAAAGCAAATAAGTATTTTGAAGGATATAAATACTATTTGCCACAAGGGTTCAGCATTGTAAACAGAAAGGGTAATAATCATGTACTATTATCGAATGATGATTACTTTTATTTATACGTTGATATAGTATCATATTTTAACAAGGTACAGAAAAACGCAACTAATGATAATGAACTATACTTTTTTAAGAAAATATCTTATAATAATATTGATGGGTATATTAAAATAGGTAATCCAGAAAATGATATTTATTATATAGAATTATCATATAATTATTCAAAAATAGAAGCATATGTTAAAAAAGAAAACTTAGAGAGTGCAATTAAAAACTCAATAAGAATTTTAGCTTCCATTCAATATAACGATGTAATTCTTGAAACTTTAATTGGAGATAAGACATTAGACAATAAAGAAGAAGTTTATAGTGAATTTGAATCAAAAAGAGAAGATGGAACTTTCTTAGATTACATTGAAGAGTATTATGAATACGATGATGAAGAAGAAAATAATAAAGACGAAGATATTTTGGACGCAGATGGCGTATAGGAAGGTGCTATTATGGGATTTTTAAATAAGTTAAAAGGTGTTTTCTTTGAAGAAGAAGTAGTAGAAGTAGAAGAAGACGAAAAAGAAAAAGAACTTAAGGACAAAGTAGCAGTAGCTAAGAAAATAGAAACTCCTGAAGTTAAGAAAAAAGAAGAACCTATTATTAAGCAAGAAGAAAAAGAAGAAATAGATCTTGAAAGTGATAATACTGAAGAGTTTAAAAGAGAAAAAGATTTCTTTCCAAGTTTTGATGATAAAGACTTTGAAGTTGAAAAGACTATGGAACTTGAAGCTCCTATTAGAGAAATAATAGAAGAAGAGGAAGAAGAAAAACCTGTAGAAATCGAAGAAGAACCTGTTGAAGAATATCACTATGAAGAAGTAAGATATGAAGAAGAACATCTTCCTAAAAGAGAAGAAAGATCTATGCCATATCAAGGATTATATGAAGGATCAAAAGATCGTGAACAAAAATCAACATTTACTCCTTCACCAATTATTTCTCCAATCTATGGAATCTTAAATAAGAACTATAAGAAAGAAGAAATAGTATCAAAAAAAGAAATTAGATTATCCCAAACTTCTGCAAAGAAAGCTGATTTAGATATCATTAGAGAAAAAGCTTATGGTGACTTAGCTGGTGATATTTCAGCATCCATTGAAGAAGGAGAAAAATCTCAGGATAAAGAAGATGTTGCAGAAACAAAAGAAGATTTACTTTATGACTTAAATGATGAATCTCCTACAGTAAAAGTTGTAACAGTTGGAGATGCTGAAGAATATTATCATGATTTAGGGTTAGAATATAATGTAGATTATAAAGTAGAAAAAGATGAACCTAAAGAAGAAAAAGTAGAAGAAGAAATCTTAGATGAAGGCGACAACGAAGATGTTATCGATATTGAAGAAAAGAAAGAAGATAACAAAATCGATTTAGATGAATCAGAAGATGATAAAAATATTTTTGATTTAATAGATTCAATGTATGAGGATAAGGAGTAGGCTATGGAATTATTAAATGACATTTTTCCAATTATTATTTATTTCCTAGTAGCAGTTCTATTATTTGTAATTATAATCTTAATTACAAGATTAATTAGTACTGTTGAAAAAGTTAACATCTTACTTGATGATGTTGAAGGGAAATCACAAAAATTAAACGGATTATTTGATGCTATTGAAAAAGTAGGAGATACTATCAAGAGTGCAAATAGTAAAGTAAGCGGTGTTGTAGCTAAAATAGTTAGCACTGTATTTAAACAAAAAAAGAAAAATAAAAAAGTTAAGAAAGAGGAGGTAGAGGACGATGAGTAAAACAAAAACATTTATAGCAGGTCTTGCTGTAGGAGCAGCTCTTGGAGTTTTATATGCACCTAAAAAGGGTAGTGAAACAAGAGAAGACTTAAAAGAATTATTTGAAGAATTAATGAACAAAATAAGAGATATTGACTTAGATGAAGTTAAGGAAGCAGTTGCTAATAAAATTGCTGAAATTAAAAAGAGTCTTTCTGAATTAGATAAAGAAAAGATATTAGAAATAGCAAAAGAAAAAGGAACTCTTTTAAAAGAAAGATGCGAAGACTTAATTGAATTTGCTAAAGAAAAAGGAATTCCTGCAGTAGAAAAGACTGCTAAAGAATTAAAAGCAAAAGCTCAAGAAGTAACAAAAGAAGTTGTTGAAAAACTTGAGGAAAGAAAACAAGCTAAAAAAGAAAAAGAAGCATAAGCTTCTTTTTTTATTTTAATGTTCTAACTTTATATGTTTTAAGTGGTACATTTGCTTCACCAACTATGTCTTCAAGCATCTTTTCTTGTAAGGCAAGTTTTGAACAAGCATCAGTTACTGTTTTTCTATCAAACCAATAATTACTTGAATCAATTAACCCGACAGGTAATCTATGTCTTGCATTTGGATCAATTGATACAATTCTATTGTGAGTTCTGTTACTTAATAAATTAACGTTAATATCATTTAACGGATCTATTGCAATAAATGAACCACTCCATCCAGTTTGTCCAATACTTTGACCACTTAGTCCTGGATAAATTAATGCAAATCTTGGATCATTATTTTTTACATTACATAAATATCCGTATGATGGAGTATATTTAAATCCATCATATTTTACTATATCATCTGGTGTTCTATTTCTAGCCATCTCACGATATAGAGCAGGATGAATAGTTATACCGCATGACAAACTTTTTGCAAACATAACCATATCATCAATACTAGAGAATAATCCAGCATGCCCAGATAAAATACCTTCTGGTTGTCCTAATACGACAGCCTTTCTATCAGTTGCTACACCAAGAGGAGAATTATTATTAATATGTATTCCACCATTTGAAATTAAACTAATCGCATAGTTACTATTTGCAACTCTATTTAATTTATAACTAGGTACTTTAACATGCGTATCACTCATAGCTAACTTTTCTAATATATTTTCACGAATGTATTGATCAATTGGCATATCAATTATTTTTTCAATAACATACTTTAAAACCATTGGAGCTATATCATTATATCTATCTTGATATTCTGTTTCACTTGGTGTTTTTACTCTAGCACTAAATAGAATGTTTTCAGCTTCTTCAATATTTTTAGCATTATCAATTCTTCTTTCAGTAACAAGAGGAATGTATGTTAATAAATCATATATTGTAACATTTTCAAGATTTTTAAACTGTGGAGCATATTTAGTAACTTTATCATTTAATGAAATAGTTGGATGTAAAGATAATCTAAGCATTACTACAGCAGTGAATAACTTAGTACAAGATGCAATATCAAATATTGTATCTTCTTTCATTTCTTGCATATCAATATTTATTTTACCGTCATTAATAACAATTTCTTGTTTATTTCCAATTACAAATTTATCCTGATGTCTAAAAGTACCAAAACTGATAACCGCACCAGGAGCTTTTAATTGTTCTAAATATACTTTTCTTAAAACATCTTCTAATCCCGATCTTTGATATAACTGTTCTCTAATTTCTTCGATACTAGCATCTTTATTCTTTCTTAATACATCCATAACTACTTTATATAACTCTAAATAATCTCTTTTTGAATATAACAAAGTAGTTCCAATGTTGTCAGTGTCTTGTAAATTTTGAACATATTTTTCGACAACTTTATTTTTAAACATAAGTTCACCTCAATAAACAACGGAGGTTAGTATACCACAAATTCTTTAAAATATCAAATAACTAGTTATTGATTTATTTATAAAATATGATAAACTATATGTATATTTAACGATGAGGAATAATAGTAGTTATTAATTATCTTTCTAGAAAGAGTAGAGGATGGAAATACTTAAGAGATTAATAATGAAGATACATATTCTGAGTTAAATCGCATACTTGCGTTAAAGAGTAGAGTGTATAACAGATGTTATAAAGTAAGATGGTACCGCGATAATTCGTTCTTACATTTATAGCATCTTTTTTTAGGAGGAAATTATGAAATTATATGACGAACTAGTATGGCGTGGATTGATACAAGATATTTCAAGCCCTGACTTAATTGAAAAACTTAATAATGGAGGACTTACTTTCTATATTGGAACTGATCCAACAGCAGATTCTATGCATATTGGACATTATTCATCTTTTCTAATATCAAAACGTCTTGCAAAGGCTGGACATCATCCAATTCTTTTAGTAGGTGGAGCAACTGGACTTATTGGAGATCCTAAACCAGATGCAGAACGTCCAATGATTACTAAAGAAGAAGTTGAACATAACTTTAATGGTTTGAAGAAACAAGCAGAAGAATTATTTGGATTTGAAGTTGTTAACAACTGGGATTGGACAAAAGATATAAATGTAATTGATTTCTTAAGAGATTATGGTAAGTATTTTAATGTAAATTATATGCTTGCAAAAGATAAAGTAAAATCAAGAATGGAATCTGGAATTACTTATGCTGAATTCTCATATATGATTTTACAAGCATTAGATTTCTTATATTTATATGAAAATAGAGGAGTAACTCTTCAAGTAGCAGGTAGTGATCAATGGGGAAATATAACTTCAGGTATTGAGTTAATTAGAAAGAAACTTGATAAAGAAGCTTATGGTATGGTAATGCCTTTAGTAACTGACTCAACTGGAAAGAAGTTTGGTAAGACTGAAGGTAATGCTTTATGGCTTGATAAGAATAAGACTTCAAGTTATGAAATGTATCAATATCTAATCAATCTTGAAGATACAATGATAATTGAATACTTAAAGAAATTAACATTCTTATCTAAAGAAGAAATAGAAAGTATCGAAAAAGAACATAATGCTGCACCAGAAAAGAGAATTGCACATCAAGCATTAGCAAAAGAAATAATTACAGATCTTCATGGTGAAGAAGAATATCAAAAAGCATTAAAGATGAGTGAAGCATTATTTAGTGGTAACGTTAAAGACCTAACAGTTAAAGATATAGATTTATTATTTAAAGATGCTGAAAAGAAAGAATTAACTGGTGAATTAAATCTTGTTGATTTACTTGTTGATAAACAAATATGTTCAAGTAAAAGAGAAGCAAGAGAATTTGTAACTGGTGGAACTATATCAATTAATGGTGATAAAGTAACTGACTTAGAGAAAGTTGTTTCTAAAAAAGATGCTATTGAAGGTAAATATATTATTTTAAGAAGAGGAAAGAAGAAATACTTCTTAATTAAATGCAAATAAAAAAGAGTTTAATAACTCTTTTTTTTATAGTTCATTCATTTTTTTAGTAATTCGCCACATTGAAAATGATGAGATGATAGCTATTAATACTCCAAATCCTATAATTACATAAAAAACATCGTAATTAGTAAGTTCATAACTTGTTATACATTTGCTAGGATCATCAGTTTTATAATAAACAATTGTATCTTTATCTGGCTTTCTACTTGTATGAAGTTTTGTTTTACAAGAATATTCTTTTCCATCAACAACATATTTAAATTCAGGAGAATAAATTAGGTCATATGGTTCATTAGTTGAACGATGTTCATTTTCAATTATATCTACAACTTTTGTTTCCCCGTCCATACCACTTTTTTCACCTTTATAATAGCATATTGCTCCTATAGGAACAAATACGAATAAAATTACTAAGATACCGGCGGCAATTAATCCTTGTTTTCTTCTTTTCTTTAAAGTTTTATAATCTTCTTTTTCCATAATATCTCCTTTTATATTTTTTCTATATTAGCACCGAAATAATAATTATCACAATTTTTAGGATCGTATAATAAATCAGCGCTTCCTTTTTTAGCAGTTAAATAATACATTTCTTTGCTTTCTATTTTTCTTGTTACACCATCAGGGAACTTGTATGTGCTAACATATTTTGTATCACGAGGGTCATCAGAAGTATTTATTTCTAATTCATGAGGAATGTTTTTTATTAAAACACCATTATTTAATAAATACTTGATCATTTCTATTCTTTTTTTATGCTTTTTTAAAGTTCCAAAAGATATTACAAGAATTAAAGCCATGAAAGGAATTATAAATATCATAAGATAATTAGCAGCATAACGTGAATAACTATAATCAGTTATACACATCTGAGGTTTACTTTTGTCATAATGCACTATTGCTTTTCCTTCTATTTTTGATTTAACTGTAAACATTGATTCACAGGAATATTCTTTTCCGTTTACTTCGTATTGATAAATTGGTTTATAAACAACATTGTTGTCATCGTCTAAACTTTCTTTATATTCAATACTTATTGCATCAGTAGTTTCATCCACAGATATTTTAGCAACGACATTTCTAATGACTACACCTGTACATACTGCAATTATTACTGCTGCTAAAATAGTTGCAAACCATAACATAAAAGTAGTAAAACCAAACCTTTCTTTTATCTTATACATCAAGAACACCTCTAATGAAATATTAACAAAAGGGTAGGAAATAGTAAATATTTGAGCACAAAAAAAGATTGACAACAGTGTCAATCCTTATATTATTGATTATCAGTTTTATTATTTGTGTTTTCTACTGGAGTAGTATAAAAACCAAAATCATCTAATGAATTAGTGTTTTGCTCTTGAATAGGTTGTTGTACACTTTGAACTTGAGGTACGACATTTTGAACAACTGGTTCAACATTTTGCTGAACATTTTGAACAGGTTCTTGTATTTGTTGTTCTACATTTTGATTTTCCTGTAATACAGTTTTTGAATCATTAGTTTGGCTATTACTATCTGTTTTTTTCTGATAGAACTCAACAGGAGCATCTTCAGTATATTGAATATCAAAATCGATATAATAATTATTATAATTATCTGGGTCAACTAATAAATCTACTACATCTGTATTTTCAATATTATCTAAATCATATCTAGTTTTCCCAACGAATTCTTTAGTTTCTCCACTTGGAGTAGTATAAGTAACTATAATTTTTTCTCCTTGATGTCCGTTTAAATAAGAATTAGTAGTTTTTACAGTATATGGAAGACCTTTAATTAGTTTTCCTTTAGTACTAAGAGATTTGAATCTATTCTTTATTCTAAAATTCTTAACAAGGAAGTATAATCCGATTGCTAATATAAACCCAGAAATTCCAATGAAAATATAAAGGAATCCAGCTGTTGATAAATCATATTCTGTTATACATGAACTAGGATTTTTTGAATCGTAATAAATAGTAGTATTGCTGCTTGGTCTATTTGAAGATGATACTGAAGCCTTACATGAGTATGTATTACCATTTACTATATAATAAAAAACAGGGGAATATATTCCGCTTCCATCATCATCGTAATGAAAGTTTTCATCAATACTTGTTGCTGTTGTTTTTTGATCCATTTTATTTTTCTTACTAGTCATGTTTATTAAAACAACCAATAATATAACAAAAAACAACAATCCAATAAAAGTTAGTATAAATCCGAACTTGTTGCTTTCTTTATTTCTTTCTAACATATAAGACACACCTCTAATGAAATCTTAACAAAAGGGTAGAAATTAGTAAATAAAAGAGCACAAAAAAGATTGACAATAATGTCAATCTAATTTTATCTGTTATAGAATTCAACGATTAATGATTCGTCGATATCAGCATTTAATTCTTGTCTTTCTGGTAATCTTACATAAGTAGCTTCTTTTTTGTTTTCATCATAAGTGATGTATTCAACACGAGAAACAACTTTTTCTAAACTTTCGTTAACTACTTTTAAGTCTTTATCCTTATCTTTTAAAGTGATTACAGAACCAACTTTAACTCTGAATGAAGGGATATCAACTTTTTGTCCATTAACTAAGATATGACCATGGTTAACAAGTTGTCTAGCTCCACGTCTAGTACTAGCAAATCCGATACGGTATACTAAATTATCTAAACGAGATTCAAGCATTTTTAAGAAGTTTTCACCATGGATACCTTTCATTTTTCCAGCTTCATCAAATGTCTTACGGAATTGCTTTTCAGTTAATCCGTACATAAATCTAACTTTTTGTTTTTCTTTTAATTGAACACCATAGTCAGATAATTTTCCACGTCTGTCTGCTCCATGTTGACCAGGACCATAAGGACGCTTTGCAATTTCTTTACCGTTTTCTAATAAACTCATACCAACTCTACGAGCTTGTTTGTAACTAGATCCAGTATATCTTGCCATAATTCTTTCCTCCTTTATTTATTAACATAAACAAAAGACTACATACTTCTTATTTATAGGGAGTCTATTTTAATATTTTCACTTAAACAGCATTTCACGAAAAAGTTACTAATAAACTTAATAGACACATTAAAAATAAGTAAATAATCGCTGTTTGAATATGCAATAAAGATTATATATTAAAACACTATATAAGTCAAGAATATTATTGATATTTAAAAAAGTAAAAAGTAATGATATACTTATATAGTAGAAAGAGGTTAGATAATATGGAAGAGACTAAGAAAAAAAATAACATAATTATAATTATTGTAGGTGTTGTATTACTATTAACAGGAGTAGTTGTTGGTCTTTTATTAAGCGGAGTTTTTAATAAATCTGATAAAAGTGATGATAACCAGAATAATACTCAAAACACAACTGTAGAAGATAATACAAAACAGTTTGAAGATAGTGATGATACTAGTGCTGATAAAGATGGATACATTGGTATCAAAACTAAATATTTAAGTAAGACATTAAAAAGTTATAACATTAGATTAGCTAAGAAAACAGGTGGGGATAAACCTACATATGCTGTTTATGATGCTGATAAGCAAAAGATATTAACTGATTACGATTTCCGTGATGGGCCATATGCCAGTCAAAGGGAAGGTAATGATAATTTTGATATCGTAGAACAAGCTGCAAGAGTATATGTGTTCCATTCAGGTGAAAAAGATTACTTATATATTTATGTAGTTGCATCAGGACATGCTGATGGAATCTCATATGGAATGATATATGTACCAGAAACAGGAGAATTGAAAGAACTAAGATCTACAACTGCTTACACATTTAAAGATGGAGTATTTGGACTTAGATTATCAATAGGACACGACGATATATCTTCAGGATGGTATTTTGATTTTGCTTCATCTGATGGTGTACTAAGAGAAGTATTATTATTTGTTAAAAATGGAAACATAATAACATTAAAATCATCTTTCATGATGAACAATTCCGATGAATCATACACATTAGTAAACATGCCATTAATAACTGATTATGAAGAAGGTAATTATTCTGAATCAAAAGCAATAATATATGATGCTACTGGTAATGTTGCAAAAACATACAATAATGTTGTAGCAGTAAGAGAAGATTATGTTGTTGTACAAGAGGACAACAAATTAGTATTATATGATATTAAAGGTAATGCTAAAACAATTGAAGAAAACACAAACAAGGATTATGTATATTATCCATATATAATGGAAATAGATGGTAAATATACTCTTAATAGACAAAACAAATCAATTTATCATCCTTATGCTCAAAATGGCGATGAAACATTACAATTAGATATTAAATAGACTAGAAATATCTAGTCTTTTTTTATAAAAACAAAAAAATAATGAAAATAAAGTAGATATGTGTTAAAATAAAAGTATATAGAATAGAGGTGATAGAATGAAAACTGTATTACTAATAGCGTTTGGTTATATAGCTGTTTTTGTACTACTTGTTTTTATTGTGGTATCACTTGTTAAAAGAAAGAAATTAAAAGAGTATAGAAGAGAGTTAGAACTTCTAGATAAAAAGAAAAATGAAATAGAAAGTGCTCCAATCGTATCAGAACTTGCTAAACTAGAAACTCTTGTTAAGAATGATAAGATTGAAGAGAAATATAAAGAATGGTTTAATACATTTGAAAGTATTAAGAATACAGATATACCTAAGATTAATGATATGATTATTGATCTTGATTCATATCTAGATAAAAAACAATACAAAGAATATCATATTAATATTGCTAAAACAGAACTTGCAATTTATAAAGCAAGAAATGCTACTGATTACTTACTTGATGAAATAAAAGAAGTAAATCTTAGTGAAGAAAAGTATAGAAGAATAATAACTAAACTTAAAACTAAATATAGAGAGTTAAATGACATATTTGAAAACAAAAGAAACGAATATGAAGAAATTGCTAATCCAATAGAACTTCAATTTGAGAATATTGAAAAAAGATTCCAAGATTTTGAATACTATATGGATCAAAATGATTATCAAGAAGTATACCATATTGTTAAAGGTATAGATATAATGATTGATCACATGGGAATAGTAATTGAAGAAGTTCCTGATTTAGTACTTCTTGCTAATAGAATTATTCCAAAACGAATTGAACAAATTACTAAGACTTATTCTGAATTAAAGAATAAGAAATATCCATTAAAACATTTAAAGATTGAATATAACGTAGAAGAATCTTTAAAAAATGTTAATAAGATATTGGATAGAATTAAAGTACTTAACTTAGAAAACTGTATGTTTGAGTTAAAGACAATGCTTGAATATCTAGATTCTTTATTTGATGAATTTGAAATTGAAAAACAAGCTAAGAAAGAATATGAAGAGTCAAAAGAAGTATTTGACAAAAGACTTGAAAAGACAACTGGTGAAGTTAATGATATATATGCTCAAATGGATGACATTAAGAGCATGTATGATTTAAAAGATGAAGATATAAAAGCAATAGATACAGTTAATGAAAAAACAAAAGAATTAAACGAAGAATATAAAACATTAATAAAAGGTGCACCTAGAAAGAAAATACCTTATTCAGAACTTGCTGTAAATATTAAAGATTATTTGGATAAGTTAAAAGTTATTGAAGATGAATTAGATGTTTCCTTAAAGAATTTAGGACACTTATATGATGATGAAGTAAGAGCAAGAGAACAATTGGATGAAATTCAAGAATTATTGAAACAATCTAAAGCCAGAATTAGAAGCTATAAACTTCCAATTGTATCAGATACTTATTTTGTTCAATTACAAGAAGCTAATGAATCTATTCTTGAAATAATTAAAGAATTAGAAAGAAAACCAATTGTAATTAGAACACTTAATACAAGGGTAGATACATCTAGAGATTTAGTATTAAAACTATTTAATACTACAAATGAAATGGTTAAGACAGCTAAGATAGCGGAGTATTCAATTGTCTATGGAAATAGATATAGAAGCGAAAACGTAAATGTTGATAGTGGTCTTAATCAAGCACAGATGTTATTCTATAAAGGAAACTATAAAAAATCATTAGAAGTAAGTCTTTCTACAATCGAAAGAATTGACAAAGACATAAGAAGAAAGGTGACAGAAATTTATGAAAAAAACAAATAACAGAGGATTTGGTAAAGTAGAAATAATGGCTATGTTAGCCCTAATCGCAATACTTTTAGCAGTAGGATCAAAGATAGTACTAGATAGTACAAGTAAGAATTATAACAGTTTTAAAACAACTGCCAACAATTTTGCAAATCAAGTAAGTAAATATAAAGATAAATATACTAAAGATTCAAATATTTATTACTTATATGAATTAATTGAAAAAGAGTTTATTGAAGAACTTCCTAATCCATTAAGTACAGGAGAATATTGTGATAAATATAATTCTTATGTAGAAGTACCAGCACCTAATAATAAGAAAGTAACACTAATATGTGGAAACTATCTAATTGAAGGTACTCAAGGACAATCATATAACGTATATGAATTGAGTGATTGGAGCGATACACAAACAAAAGAAACAAATGACCAAGACGCTTTATATAATTACAAAAAGAATGGTACTTTAATGCTAGAAGATTACCAACAAAAGAATGAGTTCTTACATTCATTCTATGTAAACGAAGGTAAGAAATTATCTTCACCATTCTCTGTTAACCAAGAACAAGATATGGAACTTGTTCATAAGCAAGTTTATAGAACAAAAACATTAGTAAAAGAAATAAAATAAAAAGATGATTTATCATCTTTTTTTTGATATACTTAATATGGTGATTAATAATGGGTTTATTTAGCAAAATTAAAAACATGTTCAAAAAAGATAATAAAGAAGAAGTTATTAATGAACAAATAGAAGAAGAGAAAGTTACTGAATCAGAAGTAGAAGTAGAAGAAACACCTGAAATAGAAGAAGAACATGTAGAGGTTAAGAAAGAAGAACCTAAACATGTTGAAGAAAAAACTGAACCAAAAAAAGAGGTTAAAGCTGAAGAAAAGACTGAGCCTAAAAAAGAAGTTAAGAAAGAAGAGAAGAAAGAGGAAGTTAAAGAGTCAGTTAAAGTATATGAAAAAGGTTTAACTAAGACTCGTGAAAACTTTGTTTCTAAATTAATTAACTTAACTAATAGGCATAATAAAGTAGATGAAGAATATTTTGATGAACTAGAAGAAATTCTTATCATGGCAGATATTGGTATTGATACTGTTATGAGCTTTATGGATAGACTAAGAAAAAGAGTTAGATCAGAAAATATCGAAGACTTAGAATACTTAAAAGAAGTTATAGTCGATGAGTTATTCATTATCTATGTTAGTGATGAAGTAATTGTTAATAAAATTAACTTTGCAGAAACTGGACCAACAGTAATTTTATTTGTTGGAGTAAACGGAGTAGGAAAGACTACAACAATTGCTAAGATAGCAGCAAAACTTCATGATGAAGGTAAGAAAGTAATGATGGTTGCAGGAGATACATTTAGAGCAGGAGCAACAGAACAACTTAAAGAATGGGCGCAAAGAACTGATTCTGTATTTGTTGGAAAAGAAGAAGGCGCTGATCCATCAAGCGTAATATTTGATGGACTTGAACAAGCAGTTAAAGACAACATCGATGTAGTATTAATAGATACTGCAGGAAGACTTCAAAACAAAGTTAACTTAATGAAAGAGTTAGAGAAAATTAATAAAGTAATTGGAAAAGTTGTTGAAGGTGGACCACATGAGACATTACTAGTAATTGATGCAACAACTGGTCAAAATGGAATTAGCCAAGCTAAGGCCTTCAAAGAAATAACAAATATAACAGGTATTGTACTTACAAAACTAGATGGTACTGCTAAAGGTGGTATAGTTCTAGCAATTAAAGAAAGTGTAGGTATTCCAGTTAAATATATTGGACTAGGAGAAAGAAAAGAAGACTTACAAGTATTCGATATAGAAAAATATATTTATGGATTATTTAAAGATATGATGTAGGTGACTTATGGATAGAGTTGTATATTTAAATTTACTATATGACTTATACAAAGAGTTGTTTACAGAAAAACAACAGATGTATTTTGAGTCATACTATTTTGAAAACTTATCATTAAGTGAGATTGCCGAAAATAACGATGTATCAAGAAATGCTGTTCATAATCAAATAAAGATTATGGAAGAAAGATTGATTGAACTAGAAGATAAATTAAAGCTTAATGAGAAGAAAGAAAAAATAATAAAGAAACTAGAAAATAATGTTTCAGAAAGTTTGTTAGAAGAGATAAAAGGAATAATTTAGAGGTGGAATATGTTTGATAAAATATCATTGATTAATGAGACTAGCGTTTTTGTTGATCTAATTCCTGGTGTAGAAATAACTAATAATATATTAAGTTCTCATGTAGTTATTGAAGATGCTGAAAAACAATTATTAGGAGAAATATCAGAAGTAGATAAAGTAAAAGTTAATATTAAGTTATTAGGTGAGTTTTCTAATGGAAAACTTTATGGTGGTATTATTAGAAAGCCATTAATGGATGCTAAAATTAGACCTGTTAATGAACAAGAGATTGCTATCATATTAGGACAAACTAATGAAGGAGCAATGTATTTAGGTAAGAGTCCATTCTATAATGGAGCACCAGTATGTTTAAGCGTTAATAATTTCTTTGGAAATCATTTCGCTATATTTGGTAACTCTGGAAGTGGTAAATCTTATGGTACTGCAAGATTATTCCAAAACATATTTCAAAATAAAGACACTCCACCTTTTAATGCAAACATATTTATCTTTGATGTAGCAGGAGAGTATCCAAATGCTTTTTCTAAAATATCAGAGATAGATCCAAGATTTGATTATAGAGTATTAACAACTAGTGAAACAAATAAAGAATATGAACAATTGAGAATTCCACTATGGTTGTTAAATGCCAATGATTTAGCACTATTATTAATGTCTACACAACATTCACAATTACCAATTGTAGAAAGAATGTTAAAACTAGCAAGAATATTTGCTGAATCTAGTGAAATGAGTGAAATGTATAAAAATCACTTAATAGCTAAAGCAATTGTTTCAGTTCTATTTAGTGATTCAACTCCAGTTAAAAAGAAAAATGACATATTTGCTATCGTTGAAACATGTCCAACACCATTTTTCAACTTAGATGCAACTATAACAGGAGTTGGTTATACAAGAAAATTAAGAGAATGTTTTAACATAGATAAGACAGGAACATTTACTGAAAGTATTTTATTTACTGAATATGTTACTTCATTTATAAAAGAAGAATTAGATAATTATGAACCAACGGGTCTTACATACTATAACTTACAAGATTTAGAGAAAGCTTTAGACTTTACTTTAATATCAGAAGGTTGGTATAATAATCCAAACACATATGCAGATTCTGCAAGTGTTAGAGTAAGGCTACATTCACTAATAACTAGTGAACATTCAAAGATCTTCGATTATCCAGATCATGTTGATGTTCAAAAGTTCTTAAGTGCAACATTATTTAAAGATAATAAGAAACGTCAAGTTGTAATTATCAATCTGGAAGATATGGATGACTCTTTAGCAGCAGTTATTACAAAGATTTATACAAGAATAATCTTTGACTTTGCTAAGATTGTTCCTAATAAAGGATCTATACCATTCCATATCATAGTAGAAGAAGCACACAGATATATTAAAAATGACAATGACCATTACTTAATTGGTTATAATATATTTGAACGTGTAGCAAAAGAAGGAAGAAAATATGGAGTTATTTTAGGTGTTATATCACAAAGACCTGTTGAACTATCTGATACAGTTATTTCACAGTGTTCAAACTTCTTAATATTTAAAACAAACCATCCTAGTGATGAAGAATATATAAGAAAGATGATACCTAATATTAATTCAGATATAGTAGATAAACAAAAAGGATTACAATCAGGTACATGTTTAGGATTTGGAACAGCATTCAAAATCCCAGTAATTGTACATCTTGATTTACCAGATCCAACACCACTATCATCAAATAGTGATATCGTATTAAATTGGAAAAATATATAGAGGTGATAACATGTTTGAGAGCTTGGGGGAAAGATTACAAAGTGCTCTTTCAAAAATAAAAGGAACAGGAAAAATTACTGAAAATAATATCAGTGATATGATGCGTGATATTCGTCTTGCATTATTAGAGGCTGATGTTAACTATACAGTTGTTAAAGAATTTACTAATAAAGTTAAAGAAAAAGCTTTAGGAGAAGAAGTTCAAAGAAGCTTAAAACCTGGAGAAGTATTTGTTAAAATCGTAAAAGATGAATTAACAGAACTTTTAGGAGGAGAACAAAAACCATTAAACCTTAATGGAAATCCAGCAATACTTATGTTAGTAGGTTTACAAGGTAGTGGTAAAACTACTCATATAGGAAAACTTTCTTTAATGTTAAGAAAGAAACATGCCAAGAAACCACTTTTAGTAGCATGTGATGTATATCGTCCTGCAGCTATAGACCAATTAAAACAAATAGGAAAACAACTAAATATTGAAGTATACGAAGAAGGGAAGAAAGATCCTGTAGAAATTGCAGAAAATGCTATAAAGTATGCTAAAGAAAATAAATTTGATTATGTTTTAATAGATACAGCAGGAAGACTTCACATTGATGAAGACTTAATGGAAGAGCTAGAAAACATAAGAACAAAAGTTAATCCACAAGAAATATTATTAGTAATTGACTCAATGATGGGACAAGATGCTATAAATGTAATTGAAGGATTTAACAGTAAATTGCCACTTACTGGAGTTATCTTAACAAAACTTGATGGAGATACTCGAGGAGGTGTCGCACTATCAGTAAGACATTTAACTAATGTTCCAATTAAGTTTATTGGTATTAGTGAAAAAATGGATGGACTTGATGCCTTTGATCCAGAACGTATGGCTGGAAGAATCTTAGGAATGGGAGATATTATATCTCTTGTTGAAAAAGTTCAATCAGAAATAGATGAAAAAGAAGCAGAGAAAACTGCTAAGAAAATGCAAAATGGTAAATTTGACTTAGAAGACTTCTTATCAAGTATGAAACAAGTTAAAAAACTTGGACCGCTTGAAAATCTTCTTAAACTAGTACCAGGTGCTTCTAAGATGGGATTAAATAAGGTAAATATTGATCCAAAACAACTTGCACATATTGAAGCAATTGTACTTTCAATGACACCAAAAGAAAGAAAAAATCCTGATATAATAAAAGCAAGCAGAAAGACAAGAATTGCTAAAGGATCAGGAAGATCAGTACAAGAAGTTAATCAGTTGTTACAACAATTTGAACAAATGAAAAAAATGATGAAACAAATGTCAAACGGGAACATGAAAATGCCATTTTAATATCAAATATCAAACTTCACATCGTGAAGTTTTTTATTTACATAAACCACTAAAATATGATACACTTATATATATAGTAATAATAGAAGAGGGTATATTATGAATAAGACTTTGAAAATTATTTTAAGTATAGTAGTATCAATATATTTAATACTAATAGTATTTACAACAGCATTTTTATTAAATAGAAATGACTATGGAGTTTCTTCATTTGCAGGAAGATATTTAGTTCTTGTTGAAGAAGGAGAAGATGGGGAAAAACAAATAGAAGATTATGAAAATAATACGCTTTTATTTATTAAGCCAGTATCAAACGATGATGTTGAAACCGGACAAAAAGTATTCTTCTATGATATTCCTGCAGGAAATCGTATTAGATACGTAGAAGTTGTAAGAAAAGAAAAAATAAGTGATAAAGAAACAACATTCCATTTAAAAGATAATACATCAGTATCAAGCGAATATGTTTTAGGTACACATGAATCTACAACAGCATTCCATTTCTTAGGACAATTACTTTATGTATTACAATCTAAATGGGGATTCTTATTTATAGTTGTATTTCCATTATTCTTGGCTTTCATATACGAAATATACGCAATCTATAAAGAAATTAAAAATAAAGAATGAAAAAACATATAATGGTCTTAGCACCATTCTTTTTCTTAATAGGAATATATCTTTTAATAGGATCGTATGGATTGTTTGAAAGTGAAAGAACTAATACAAGTCAGATTGATATAGCTAAATGGCAAGTAAAAGTTAATAATGATAGTATAAATGGAAGCGAATCAACTTTTACAGTTGATAGTATTAATTGGAATTCATCAGCAAATGTTAAAGAAGGAAAAGTAGCGCCAGGAATGACTGGGTACTTTGATATAGAAATTGATCCAAATGATACAGATGTATCAATTATCTATAATGTAACATTTGATTTCTCTAATTTAGATGAAGACCAATTTGTAATTGAAGAAATAAAAGAAATAGATGATAAACCAATAGTACATACGGGTACATTTACATATAGTAATATAATTACATTAGAAGATATCGAAGATAATGAAACTAACACGATAAGAGTATACTTAAGTTGGGTTAATGATGAGAATAATAATGAAAAAGACTCTGATTTAGGTAAAGTATACAATAATAGTATAGATATACCAATAACAGTTGAAATTCTACAATATATGGATGGTGATACTTTGACTAGTATAGAGGAGATTACACCATGAAAAATAGAATATTAAAAATAACAAGAAGAGTTATTACAACAATACTTAGTATAATGATGCTATTACCTATGTTACTTGCTGTATATAACTTTTTTTCAGTTAAAGTATTAAAACAAGATTATTCTAATGTATTTGGTTATACAGTATTTGAAGTAATAAGTGGTAGTATGTCACCAACAATTGACAAATACGATGTAATCTTAGTTAAAATTGATGATGACTACAAAGTAGGGGATGTTATATCATTCAAAAGTAATGGTGCGATAATAACCCACAGAATCACTGAAATAAAAGGTGATACTTATATAACAAGAGGAGATGCTAATAACACAATAGATAAACCTATAAATAAAGATATGGTTATAGGTAAAGTTGTTAGAACTTTTTCTAAAGTAGGAGTATGGATAAAAGTACTTACTACACCAAAGATTATGATAGCATGCTTTATAACAATGATACTTATGTTATATACAATAAGGATGCTAAAGATAAAAGAAGAAAAACAAGTAAGAGAAATAAAAGAAGATAATGTTGAAAGAAGAAGAGAAATGATAGAGAAGTTAAAACACAATAATAGACTTAAAATTGAAATATGTATATTTGTTATCTTATTAGCATTATTAACATTCTTAATACCATATACTTTTTCTAGATTGAGAACAGAAACAAGAGCTGCAGCTCCTGTTGATATAGCATTCTTTTTAGCAAAAGATACGTATACACACGATGAGATAAATCTTACTAATATGAAACCTGGAGATACATATTCATATACATTCAGTGTTTCTAATACAGATGGAGAACATAGATCAGAAGTTAATATGGACTATTATGTAGAGATAAAAGCCACTACTAACTTGCCACTTGGTTATGAATTCTATCTTACTAATGGTGGAGTAGATCTACCTATAATAGGAGAAGAAGAAATTATTAGTGATGATGATGGTACATATTTCAAAATAATTAAAACGTCAAGTAGGCCATTAAATTACAATAATGATTATACAGATTATTACAAATTGACAATTACCTTTGGAAGTGGATATACTTCACATAATTACCAAGATGTTGCCGAAAATATAGAAATATCAGTAAATGCAAAGCAAAAGCTAGATACAGACGAATAATCGACAAGTTTACACATATTGTGACAATTTTGTGTAAAAGTTTACAAAAACTATTGATAAAGATAATGTCAATTGGTATACTACAATTATCTTAGACAAAAATATCGCGTGAGGATATTTATATTGGAGGGAATAAAAATGGAGAAAAGAAGAAAAAGGAATCGTAAGAGAAGATTATTAATACTTTTAATAGCGTTGTTTTTCACAACTGTAATGTTTACAACAACAACTTATGCATGGTTTACAGCAAACCAAACTGTTAAAGTTAATACATTAACTGTTAATGTAGAAGCTAAAAACGGTATACAAATTTCTGTTGATGGAACTAACTGGAAGTCTATAGTTCAAGAAGCAGATATAACTGGAGCATCTACTACTTATGGAAATAGCGTTAACCAATTACCAGACACTATGGAACCAGTATCTACTATTGGTGAAATTGATAACACTGGTAAGATGAAAATGTACTATGGACAAATAACAAGTAATGCTGGCGGAAATTATATTTTAACTGCTGAGAGAGACACTGAAGTTAGCGGAACTTCTGGTAAGTTTATAGCTTTCGATTTATTCTTTAAAGTAACAGCTCCTACAACAGTATATCTATCAACTAACTCTGGCGTTAAAACTACAGATGATACTGATACAGGTATCAAGAATGCTTCAAGAATTGGATTTGTAATGCTTGGAAATGCTGATGCCGGAGATACAGTTCAAAACATTCAAAACATGGGATTAGATTTGGATAACGATGAAGCTGCAGCAATTACTAAATATATTTGGGAACCAAACTATGATGTTCATACAGCAGCAGCTGTATCACACGCACGTGATACATATGGTGTAACAACTTCACAAACTGGTGGTTCACAAATTGCTTATGCAGGAGTTAAAGCTGATATAACTACAACAAATAACGTATTAGTTCAAGTTGAAGATCCACTTGATTATGTAACTGACTTTGGATCATTATTTGGATCTGTTACTGTAACTCATTCAACTAAAGCAGGTGCAGGATTTGCTTCTAACTTACAATTATTTACTCTACAAGCTGGTATAACTAAAGTAAGAGTATACATGTGGGTTGAAGGTCAAGATGTTGACTGTGAAAACAATGCATCAGGAGGAACAATTACTTACGATTTAGTAATTACAACATTAAGTGAATAATACAAATTAAATACATCCTAAAAGGATGTATTTTTTTTATGCTTTAATTGTAAATACTCTCAAAATATGATATTCTATATAGTATAGTGGAGAGTATATGAAAAAGAGTAGAAAGAAGAAGCTAAACAACAAAAATATAATTATAATTGTTGCTCTTTTAACAGGTGTCTTTCTAATTGGTACATATGGTAGATATATATATCGTGGACTTAGAAATTATTATTTAAGTACTAAAAACTTTTACTTTAATAGTGATAAGTTATCAGAAGATGAATCATATTACCAACTTGATAACTGGTCAGGAGTTGAACCAGTAACAATTACGATTAATATGAATAGCAAAAAAAATAATATTGTAGCATCAAGTGACAATATTAGTTACACGATTAGCTATGAATGTTCAACTAATGTTTCTTGTACAGCATCTAAAGACACTGGTTTAATCATGAATGGTTCTAATACTGATTATTTTACTATTACTATGACTCCAACAGTACAGTTAGGAGATGGAGACTCTATATGGCTTGAAGTAGAAACAAGTGCAACAAGCCCTTATACAAAAACACTAAGTGGTAAGTTTACAATCAACGTTGGTGAGATTGGGCTATCATATGAAATAGTTGATTCAATGGGAAGCCCTTATTTGGACTTTAATATTACTAATACACTAGATTACTACGAAGTAATTGAAGCCTTTGGTGATTATAGTGTAGGTGATAGGATGGAAATAAGAGAGTATTTAGCGTTATCCCCTGAAAACAAAACTCATTGTACATCAGCATTAATTACATTAACATTCGATCCAAACTTATTTAGATTAGATAATACTAGTGAGGCATATCTACAAGCTAAAAGAACAACGACAACAACAATGAGCGATGGATTTGATTACATCAACAGTGTAACATTTGGTACAGATGCTTTATCAAGTACATCTGTAAGATTTTATAAGTTACATACGAATAACGATTATACTTATCCGTTTGAAACAAATACACCAATTATTACATTCTCAAGTGAATAGGAAGTGGTTTTATGAATATGCTAAAGGAGTATATAGACTTCGAAAAGAATAATATTACATTATTCGCTAAACAAGTTCTATCTACTGATTATTATGAAGAAGAAGCCTTTAGTAAACTATTAGATATTTATATGGAAAATAGATATTACAACTTTTATAGTGATGAAGCTACACCTTTCGAAGAAAGGATATTCAATCACTTAAGAAAAGCTGTAATGAAACTAAGTGAAGGTGAAGATGAATCAGTTAAAGACAGATTAATAGAAATGTTTACTGTATTCAACTATGTATTATGCCTTGATGGAGTTAAAACAATAACATATAAAACACTAGTAAGATTAGTATCAGAATATCATAGAAACCTTTATAATCTTGATGATGTAACATTGTTTAGAGAAGAAATAACTAAACTATTAAAAAATATTGAAGATAAAAGAAAGAAGTTCTTTGATTACTTCAAGACAAGTGATTTTGAGATAAAGAAATATACAACATCTAAAGATAACTTAGTAGATGTTGAACTAAAATATAACATTAAATTTCCTAGATTATATAGTGAATTTGCAATAGATAGAGTATTCCATGAAGGAGTTATTAATGAAGATAAATTATTAGTAGAATACTACTTACTAACTAGTATGATAATTAACGATATACGTGGGTGTGTATTTGATAGATTCTACTTAATTGACTTTGCAACTTCTTTATTTGAAGATAAAGAAAGACTAGCAAAACTATTAGAGATTTCTAGTGATGACTGTTTTAAAGGCCAAACTATATTTAAGATAAAATATGAAGATTATACTAAATATGGTAATGATATTAAAAACATGATTAGAGATGGATATATGTTTGCAGTCAAAGTAAATGATGATATAGATAAGAATGATTTCATCTTATTTGAGATGTTTAGCTACATAATTGTAGATAATAACTCTAAGTTCTTAAAAGAAAAGAATAAGAAGATTATTGTTATTAATGAATAGGTGGTGAAGTATGGATACGTTTTTAAAATTTTTGTATGAATTTCTTTCACAATTATTTTCAGGACTTTTAGAAATAGTAATGGGAATAGTAAATGGAGTAGCAAAGATATTCAATATTAAAGAATATATTGCAGTTATTAATGACTATAAAGATGATTTTACAGTAGGTGAATGGATACTTGTTGTACTTGCTATAATTGTAGTCTTAGCATTAATCTTTGTACTATGTTTACTAGTATACTTAGCAGCAAGAAGATTATTAAGATTTAGAAAGACTTTAGTAGATCAAGAATCACTTCTTGAAGAAGTTGGAGAACTTAATAACAAAGTTGCAACACTTGTAAAAGAACGTGAAGAAATACTTGCAATGAAAGTATCACATTTAGGTATCAAACCTAATGAACCAGATACTGAAGATGTAAGTGAAAATCAAGAAGATAATGGACCAACTGAAGCACCAAGATTCTCTAAGTTATTTGATATTGACCAAGAATATGCTAACTACAAAATACAAAACTATGGTAATTCATTTACTCTTGAAGAATTATGCAGTAACTTTAGAAACTTCGCTGCATCGCAGTTAAGACTTTACTATAGACCACAGATGATTAGATTATTTATATCTGCTCTTGCATCAACAAAACTTGTTATATTACAAGGTATTTCAGGAACAGGTAAAACATCACTTGCTTATGCTTGGGGAAAATTCTTAAAGCATGACTCATGTATCGCATCAGTACAACCATCATGGCGTGATAGAACAGAGCTTTTTGGTTACTTCAACGAGTTTACTAAAAAGTTTAATGAAACAGAAGTATTAAAAGAATTATATATAGCTGGATATACAGATGACGTTTATACAGTAATCTTGGACGAGATGAATATCTCCCGTGTTGAGTATTACTTTGCAGAAATGTTATCAATCCTAGAAATGCCTAACCACGATGAGTGGATAGTAGAATTAGTTGCATCCTCTTGGAAGAACGATCCAAAACATGTTATAGGTGGAAAACTTAAAATACCAGAGAATGTATGGTACATAGGTACAATCAATAACGACGACTCAACATTTATGGTTACAGATAAAGTTTACGACCGTGCTATGCCAATAGATATCAATGAAAAAGGTGAGGTATTTACACCTGAAGAAATACCTGCACAAGATATTAACTTTAGTTATATCAACAGTCTATTTAAAGATGCAATGGAAAAGAATCCTGTATCAGAAGATACACTTAATAAAATCGAAGAAATGGATAACTATGTAATACAACATTTCCGTATCGCATTTGGTAACCGTATCGTTTCTCACTTAAAGAAATTCGTACCAGTATATGTTGCCTGTGGCGGAGATGAAATTGAAGGAGTAGATTATTTCATTGCTAAGAAGATCTTAAGAAAATTTGAACAATTAAATATCTCTTACATAAGAGATGAAATTGATGGATTCGTAGAGTTTTTGGACAATACATTTGGTAAAGATAAAATGAAAGAATGTATTGAATATGTATTAAGACTTAAGAAACTTACTTAATAAAGAATTAAAAAGAATAAAAAGAATTGGGGTGATATTATGGATGAAGTTGTTGAAACTGAAGATACTGAAGTATCAGAACTAGTTGAAACTGATGATACTAATGTCGGAGAACTTCAAATAACAGATTTGTATAATGAACATTCAAATGAAACAATTGAAGAATTCAATAATGGTATTATATCTAGTTTAGACATAGATATAGACTACGATAAAACAGAGTTTTCAACAGAATGGTTAACCATAATGGAAGACACAGTTAGGTACATCGATAATATCTTAAGAAACCCTAATAGATTCATAATAAATGAAGAAGATATAGTTAAAGTAGAACTTGCAAGACGTGTTACTGTAGAAAGTATTAAGCACCTTTCAAGAAATACTAACTTAATACAAAAATTTGATAAAAAAACAGGAGAAGTTAAACCCTCTAAGATTTTAAATATCAACAAAGAAGAGAGCTATGATACTTATGAAAATAGGTTTATCTACAGCTTAATTCAGAATATGAGAGCATACATAAACTTCAAGAAAAAAGCTCTTGAAGGTGTTACTTGTGCAAAAGATAATAAGAAATTAAAATATAATGCATCAACAAAACTAGGTAACACAAAATACAGTATGAATATCGTATTAGATAGTAATCTAGAAGAGGATTCTCAAGATGAAAATAGTATTGGTAAAGTACTAGAACGTATAGAAAAATTAGAAAATAAAGTTACTGATTTAACTGGATCAGAAACATATAAAACAATACAAAAATTACATATAACACTAGTTACTTCACCAATTAAAAAGACAAATGTAATACTTAAAAATACAAACTTCCAATATGCATTAAAATTATGGAATTATATGCAAGAGCATATGAATACAGAAACTAAAAATGTTAAAGAAACAAAAAATGAAAAAGTAGAAGGTAAACCTAAAGATTATCAAGATGAAATTTTCTTACTTAACTATTTAGTACTTAATTTATATGCTAATGGATCATCAAGAAAAACAGATAGTAGAAAGAAAGAAGTATCTAAAAAGATTGTTAATAGTATGCTTCAAAAATTAATTGAAATGAATGCTATTGATAAGAAAGAAATACTTGATTTAATTGATAAGTATTATACAGTTGTAAAATATAAAAATGTTGTTAACGACAAGGAAATACATGATAAGTTTAAGATGGCAATAAAACAATATGTTGAAAGATTTGATTCATTAAACTTAGAATAGAGGTAATATGAAAGCATTAAAAATATTTTTAAAATCATTAAAAGTTTTATTAACTATTCTAGTAGTATTAATTTTAATAGTAGTATTAGTACAAAAATTCTCTGGAAACAAAGCTAGAATGTTCGGTTATGGTGTTTATACAGTATTAACTGGATCAATGGAACCAGAGTATGAAATAGGGGATATGCTTCTTGCTAAGGAAGTATCTAAAGACGATATTAAAGTAGGCGATAATATTGTTTATCAAGGAGAAGTAGATGACTTTGCAGGAAAGATAGTAACCCATAGAGTTATAAGAATTGATAATGAAATTCATACAAAAGGAGACGCTAATGATTTTGAAGATCCTGCAATTACTTATAATCAAGTACAAGGAAAGGTAATAACTAAATTAGGTGTTTTAAGTGCTTTTAGTAAATTAATGAACAACAGCGTAATGTTCTATATTATGGTATTCGTACCATTCTCAATATTAATATTCTTAGATATTAGAGATATTGTTCTTGAGAAAAATGAACCAAAAAAAGAAAAGGTAAAAGAACCTGAAAAACTACAAGAAGAGGTTAAAATACCTGAAGTTCAAGAAGAAGTAAAAGAAGAAATAGAAGAGGTTAAAGAAGAAAATAAGGAGTAATTATGAGCTCTAAAAAGAAAGTAACATTAATTGAAATATTAAAGATTATTTTCAAAAGAGTACGTCTTAGTACTCTTATTTTGCTTGTGATTACATTTTCGTCAACTACATTTGCTTGGTTTATATATGCAACAAAAGTATCTGGTAGTATAACAGCTCACATTGATTCGTGGGAGATTATGTTTACTCAAAATAATACACAGGTAGAAGAATATATTAGTTTTAATATTCCTAGTATTAGACCAGGTATGGATGATTATACAGATAGCATTACCGCATACAATCGTGGTGAGCGTGATGCTGAAATTGCTTATGAAATAATAAGTGCTAAGATATTAGGTACTTTATATACAGTAGATGGTACTGTATTAACTAGCGATATGCTTAAAAATATGCTCGCAGATGATTATCCATTTAGTATCACATTTGATTTAACTACAGGTGAATTAGATGCAGGTACTGGTTATGCAACATTCTCGATAAACGTAGAATGGCCATTTGAATCTGGTAATGATTCTTTGGATACATACTGGGGAAATAGATCATACCAATATCATTCTGATTATCCGCAAGAACCAAGTATAGAAATAACAATTAAAATATCAGCAGTACAAACAAACGATTAAAAAAAGATACACATTTGTGTATCTTTTATATTTGTACAACTCTAATTGTTACATCAAGCATTCCTTGCTGATTCCCAACAGTAGTATCAGTATCTTCAGCGTTAGTCATTAACTCTAATGAATCATCCCATTTAACATAAACTCTTATATTAATTGGGTCATCTCTATCAGCAAGTCTTACAATTCCTTCAACTTTTTTCTCTGAGCCAAATTCTATTTCATCGCCACCATTAATAACGTATTTAGTAGCAACAAGTTCGGTTACAGGACTATTTGGATTGGTTCCAATAGTAATACTATATTCAAATGAAACATCAACACTACTTGCGTCTAGTACTAAATCAAAATATCCTTCAGCATTTGGGGCTATAACATCTTCACTAATATCGCTAGAACCAGGAAATACTGGTGTTATTAATGAAGAAGATGTAGCACCTAAAGTAATGTCATCATTATTAACTAAAATTTTCCATCTTGCAATTGAAGATGATGTAGTAGAGGTTGCAACTGTAGCGTATTTAGCATACGTTTCGTTAATCATGCACATTGTTAAAAATAAAGAGCTTAATGATAGTGCAATCATTAAAAATTTCTTCTCTAACAAACAAACACCTCCTACTTTAAATTAAGTATATCATAAAGATTATTTTTAAAGCCAAATTGTTGTAAAAATAGGCAAAATATGATAAAATTTTACGTATATAGGATAAGAAAACAGGAGACTAATATGGCTAAAGATGTATTGCTTACTGCTGAGAAATTAAATAAGAGAAAAAAGACAGCTAAAGTGGCTAAAATAGCTAGTTTAGTTCTTTTGGGTGTGTTAACAACAATTTTCGTTATCCTAACTGTTATTTTTAAAGGTGGTAGATTTGTAATTCAACTTGATAAAGATGCAACTCGTGATAGTAGTTTAGTTATCTACGACTTTAAAGAAGATAGAGACATTAAAAGAAAATTATATGCTGATGAAATGCCTTATATGGATAACATTTCTATTAAATGGATTCCAGCTGATATAGATACAGAAAAAGAAGGTTCACATAATGGACAAAACTATATAGCTTATACATTCTATGTAGAAAACATTAGTAATGTTGCAGTAGACTATTGGTATGAAGTAGTAATTGATGACGTTATTAAAAGAGTAGATGAAGGAATAAGAATAATGATCTACTTAAATGGTGAACCTACTGTATATGCTAAAAAGAATGCTGATACAGGTGAAGCTGAACCTGATACTAAACCTTTCTACGAAGGAAATAGAAGAAGCGAAGAATATATTGCTGTTTTGGAAGAAAGAAAAACACTTGCTCCAAACTCACCAGATAGAATAACAATAGTCGTATGGATTGAAGGAGATGATCCTGATACTGTTAATTCACTTATTGGTGGAGATATAAAAATGCATATGAATATCCGTGAAGAAAGAATTAATCCAAACGAATTACAAAAGATTGAAGAAAGTAAGGAAAGCGAAGAAGAAAAGGTGGATGAACAAAATGATAGTAATGAATAGAAAACTAAGACGCATTTACTTATTGGTACTATTTTTGTTTACACTAACAATGCTTTCAACAACAACTTATGCATGGTTCACATCAAACAGAATAGTAACAGTAAATACAATCAACGTTCACGTAGCAGCAAGTGGAGGTATAGAAATATCTGCTGATGGTACAAATTGGAAATCAATTATTACACCAGAAGATATAACAAACGTACATGCGACTACTTACCCAACTAGTGTTAACCAAATACCTTATACATTAGAGCCAGTATCAAGTGGACTTGAAGTTGATACAACAACTGGATACCTAAAAATGTATTACGGAACAACAGATAACAATGCAACTGGTGATTACATACTAACAAGTACAAGAAGTATTGAAACAGAAGGTAATGGATCATCAAATGATGGAAAATTTATCGTATTTGATTTGTTCTTTAAAGTAAGTAGTGATACACAATTATACTTAACAAGTAATTCAAAAGTAACTTATATGAATAACGAAACAGGAAAAGGAATTGCAAATGCTACAAGAATAGTATTTGTAAATGAGGGAACTGTTCCAGCAGGAACTGATTTAAGTGAAATACAAAGTTTGAAAGGAGCAACAAATAACACAGTTTACTCTTGGGAACCAAACTATGATATTCATACAACAGCAGCAGTTAACCACGCTAACAACTTGTATGGAATAATAACACAAACAGAAAATGCAAATAGAATAATATATGATGGAATAATAGAGGAAATAGCAAAAGCAGATAACGTATTACTAAGAAATGCTAAAGGAGCATATTTTCCAACAAAATTTAAAACAGTAAATATTGATTATTACACAAGAAATGATTTCACAGCATATGTACCTGTATTTACATTAGAAAGTGGAATCACAAAAATGAGAATATACATGTGGATTGAAGGACAAGATGTAGATTGTGAAAATGATGCCTCATATGATGATATTCAATTTGATTTACAACTAACAGTTAATCCATCATAGAAAGGATAAAAATTATGAAAAAGAAGAAAAAGAAGATCATAAAAATTAAAACAAAAAGAATAATTTTTGCAGCTCTTTCTTTTCTTCTTTTTTGTTTTGGATTAACTACGTTCTTCACTTATGGAGAATTTGTATCAACGTTTGATGCTCCAGTATCTGGAAAAGTTGATACTACAATGCATATAAATGATTTAGCTAGTGATTATAACTATTTTAAAGGACTAAATTATACGAAAATATTTAATCAAAATATAATTCCAAGTTCTACTAATACTGGATATTATAACGATGAATATTTAGTAAAAGTAAGAGTAATTTATGATGGTAAAGATATTAATGATTCATCACTAGTTGGATATGTTTCTCCATTAAGTAGTGAGAATGTTAATAAATATATTTATTATAAATATTATGCATTAGAAAGAAATGCTAATGGAACACTTGCAACTAATAGTAATGGACATCATTATATAAGAATAGAATTACCTGATAACTTGTTTAGTAAAAGACCATATGTAGATGGAGTAGAATATGGTTTTAACGGATGGGTATGTAATTCAAATGAAGATACTACAAGTGGTGTATGTAATAATACTAAAATGTATTTTACAAAAGATAATTACACAAGATATATGGATATAGAATGCGATGGACAAGATGAATTTACAATTCATTTAAATGCTAGTTGGTATAGAGCAGATGTTGTTACATCATACTCTAATATTAGTACATTCAATAGTATGGGTATGCAACCAGTACAGCGTACTATAATTACATATGAAAACCATCCTGCAAAAGCAGTATGGAAACAAAATTATACAACAATGGTATATACTCGTACTTATGTGCGTAGTGATGGATATATGCCTGCGGGTATTTGGTACAAAACTAACATAAATAGTAATTCCTATACTTATGTTCGTTATAATAACTATACAAGATGTGGAAATAACAGGACTTGTTATGCATATACTGCAAATACTTCTGGTATAGTTGGCGGAAGTGAATATACTGGTGGATCATTTGAATTTGTACCTAATTTTAGCTCTAGAGGAAATAATACATCAACAACAATTAATGCTTATAATGCTACATATATGGACCTTGTTGAAGATCCAAATGGATCATATCAAATGTCTGTACCAATAACACATTATGTATTTGACTTAGAAGTAGGGGATGTTACAGGAGGATTCTTCTATCAAGTAAGTAACCCAACAACTACAATGGTTAATACAGGTGAATACTACAATAGTGATGGTTCAGTATGTACTAACGCTAATAACTGTAGAACAGCATATAAATTAATTGAATATCAAGATAGTGTTAATAACTCTAATGGTCATTCTATATATACTCTTGAAGAAGCTAATAATAATATTGTAGACCAGGATAGATATTATTATCTAGTAACAAGAGATTTGAATATATTTAGATATACAAGTACAACTAATTTAACTGCATCTAACTTAGCACAAAATAAACCATATACAGTAACAGGTGTTTCAGAAACAGGAACAAATATTACTGGATCAATTAGTATAACTGGTAACTTAACACTTCAAAATGATTTAGTAATAGAAAATATTCATTTTACTGGAGCTAATGCAGGAACTAGTAATAATGACTTTGGTCAAATTGGGCAAAGCCCTTATATAAATGCAAATACACACAATTTAAAAATCGGAAGAAATGTATCGAATGGATCTAATAGTGCTAACATGGTAGCGCATACTATTTATGGTGGATTAAATGGACACTTTAGAGTAATTGTCGAAAGTGGTTTCTATAATGGTTACTATGGTACTTATAATAGTGGTACTGCAACTGTTAATGAAACAATAATCTTGGGTAGTGACTATGATAGAGCAATGAATGATAATTCTAAATTGAAATTCTTCCTAGGATACTTAACGGGAAGAAATGGTGCTATAAATGCAGGTACTGCAGATATTTATGGAATATTTGTAACATTTAAAAGTGGAATGTACGGATATAACCCTGATGGTACACCAAGTAATGATCCTGATGGTGCTGGAGCTTACATAAGCGGAAGAGGTACTTCAGTTACTACACATGCAACTAATGGAATTAAAATTGAAGGTGGTTCAATTAACATAATTCTTGGGGGATCTGGTTATAGATATAATAATAACAATGGAGCAAATGCGGTTTATATTGGTATGAGTGGGGGAGACGTAAGGCAGATTTATGGAGGAGCTACTCAAAATACAACATACGGAAATAGAATTATTAATATTTCTGGAGGAGTTATCCACTATAGTGTTTTAGGTGGATCAAATAGTAATGGAGGAACAGGAAATAATATAGGTATTATAGATGGAGATACCATTGTATATGTTGGAGGTACTGCAGTAGTTGGTGATCAAACAGGTTCTATAAATGATGTTGAAGCTGGTTCTGTATTTGGAGCTGGTGGAGGTGCTGATGGATATCCAACAAGAGGATCTGTTAAAAATTCACATGTAATTATCAATGGAGCAACTATAACTGATGGTGTATATGGTGGAGGAAACTTTGGTAGTACAGGAACACAAACTACACAATCATCAACTGCTAAAATAGAAATATTAAGTGGAACAATAGGCAATGTATATGGTGGATCTAAATCAGCAGGATTTAGTAAAAATGAATATAAATCAAGCAGTGTAATTGATATTGATATAAGTGGTGGAACAATTGGAAATGTCTACGGAGGATCTAATACTACAGGTGAAGTGTATGGATCAGTTGATATGGATATTATTGGTGGTACAATTACTGGAAACGTTTATGGTGGAGGTAAAGGTGCTCCAACATTTGTATCTAATAATATTGATATAACTATAGGTAGAAATGGTATTACTAATACTCCAATTATTCAAGGAAATATTTATGGAGGAAGTGCTTTAGGAATTGTTAACAGCAATTCATCAAATGGTAGTGCTAGTGGTAATACTTCTATAACAATTAATAATGGTAGTATATCTGGTTCTGTTTTTGGTGGAGGACAAGGTGATAATTCAACAACTCCATATGTTAGAGGAAACGTAACTGTAACAGTTAATAATGGAACTATTAATGATGTATTTGGAGGAAATGATGTTAAGGGAACTCCAAATGGAAATATAAATGTTTATATAAATGGTGGAAATACTACCAATGTATTTGGTGGAGGAAATTATGCACCAATAAATACAAGCCATGTATATTTAAATGGCGGTACTATAACTAATGTTTATGGTGGAGGAAACCTTGCTAATGCTACAACTACTAATGTTCATTTACAAGGAGCTAATGCTACTACAATATATGGTGGTTCTAATGAAAGTGGTACAGTTACAACAGCAAATGTAACTTCAAGCAGTGGCTCTGCTACAACTATATATGGTGGTAATAACTTAGGAGGAACAACAACAACTTCTAATGTAACAATAACAGGTGGAACATTGAGCGCTGTTTATGGTGGAGGAAATGTTGCAACAACTGGAACTACACATTTATACCTAAATGGAGGAACAATTCCAAATGCTTATGCAGGAGGAAACCAAGCAGGTGTTACATCAAGTACTAATACAATATTAAATGGTGCAACAGTAACAAACCTTTTTGGAGGAAGTAATAACTCAGGAAATGTTACAGCATCATACATAACAACATCAAGCGGAACTGCAACAAATATCTATGGAGGAAATAATTTAGGAGGTAAAACTCTAACTTCAAACTTAACTATAAATGGTGGAAATATAGATACTATTTATGGTGGAGGAAATGTTGCAGAAACAGATACAACAAACCTTACTTTAAATGGTGCAACTATTGCAAATGTATATGGTGGAGGAAACCAAGCAGGTATTACAAATAAAACAAATGTAACATTACAGGGATCAACTGTAACAACGATATTTGGTGGATCAAATCAAAGTGGTACAGTTGTAGAATCTAATATAACAACATCAAGTGGTAATGCCACAACAATCTATGGTGGTAACAACTTAGGTGGAAAAACTAATACAACAAAGATAACAACAGGTGGAGGAACAATTGCTACTATCTTTGGTGGAGGAAATGTTGCAGAAACAGACACAACAATAATTAACTTAAATAGTGGAAATATAACTGATGTTTATGGTGGAGGAAATGAAGCCGGAATAACAGTAAGTACGAGTGTTAATCAAAATAATGCCACAGTTGGTTCAATTTATGGAGGATCAAATCAAAGTGGTACAGTTCCTGTTTCTAATATCATAGTAGCAGGAGGAACAACTACAAATATTTATGGTGGTAATAATCAAGGTGGAACTACAACAACAACTCATGTCACTGTAAATGATGGAAATGTTACAGATATTTATGGAGGAGGAAATTATGCTGACTCTACAACAAGTAATGTAACAATTAATAAAACAGCATCTACAATTTCTAATATCTATGGTGGAGGAAACCAAGCTTCTGTAGATACTGCAAATGTAATTTTAAAAGGTGTATCAAGAATTACAAATGTTTATGGTGGATCTAATATGGCTGGAGCAGTTCAAGAAAGCCATGTAAGTATACCAGCAAATAACAGCAGTGTAATTGTTAATAAAATATTCGGTGGTAATAACCGTGGAGGAAGAACAATAAGCGCTAACGTAGATCTAAAAGCAGGGCAAGTAACTTATGTCTATGGTGGAGGAAACTACGCTGATACAACAGGAACAAATACAAATATTGAAAATGCAATTATTAATGGTCAAGTCTATGGAGGAGGAAACCAAGCTGCAGTTGATAATAATTCAGTATTAAGAATTGTTAATGCGACAATAAGTGGAAATGTCTTCGGTGGAGGAAACCTAGGAATAGTTGGACATGATACAGATGTATTTGTTCAAAATAGTACTTTAGGAGCAAACTTATTTGCAGGAGGAAACGGAACTACTGCCATAGTACATGGAAATACAGTATTAAATGTTGGTGGAACAACGTCAGTTGCAAACCACGTATTTGGTGGAGGAAATGCCGCTGCAACAGGAACACCTGAGGCTAATAACTCAACAAGTTTAGTAAATATTGCAGGACTTACTTGTGGAGGTAATGTATATGGAGGAGCTAATACTTCAGTACTTTACGGAACAGTAAATGTAAATATTGGTAAGGATGTAGTAACAGAAAATACATTAACAAAAGGTGATATTGATATTACTGGAACAGTATTTGGTGGAGGAGAAGCCAATGCTTCAGGATCAGAAATTTATGACTTCTCATTCATAAGTGTTACGACAGGAATAACAATTAATATAGATGCTAATAGCCATAATGTATTTGATATACACGGATCTATATTTGGAAGTGGTAATGCTTCAAGTACAAGTGGTTATAGTAACATCTTAATTAAAAACTATGGAACTGAAGCAAATTACAAAACAAATGTATCAATTCAAAGAGCATCTACAGTAACTCTTGAGAATTCAGTAATCGAACTTATTGGAGCAACAGACAGAACAAACGAATACTCTGATGTATTGTTCTCATTAAGTAGATTGGATGAAATCGCATTAGTTAATAACTCAGTTATATACTTAAAGAACGGTACTAACTTAGTTAAGAAATTCTCTAGTGGATTAAAAACTGGAAATACTGTTGTTAAAGAAGCAGTAGAAATAGATGAAGATGGAATACAATCAAGAAACGTTAATAACAAATTATATGTTTATGAAGGAAAGAATATTAACATAGCAACAAACGAAAACATAACAGCATACGGAGAAGTTAGTGGAATGACATTCTTTGGAATGTTTACTTATGATAGAAATGGTAAAGTATATCCAGCTATGTATAATACAGACTATACAAATACTACTACAGTACCATCTTCAGAAATAGTACACTTTACTAAAGGTAGTTATGTACTAGGACTTCATAAAACAAACCATAATTATGAAGAAGATGGATTCTATACAAATTATCCAAATAAAACTGAGACAGATAAAATATTTGTTGGATACATAATTCCAACACCAGAAGATTCTAACTATTATATGTGGGTTGTTGGAGATCAAGTTACTTCTATAGAAATAGATTTAACAGCATCTAAATATTCTACACTTGGAACTTATGAGTTACCATTAATTAACTTCTCACAAGCTAATACAACGTTCTCTGTTTTAGGATTCAACTATAATGACTTAAATAGTGAAGTTGAACTTGTTGGAAAAGATGAAATACCAAGAATTGCTGAGACTCATGAACTTGCTGATAATAGAATGGCTCTTGTAATGAAGAGTAGTGATAATGGATGGTTAACAATAGGTAAGACAACATTCTTAACTAATGAATCTTACTTTGATGGAACAATTAATTATAAGAGTGAAAACTCAAATACAGTTCCAACACTGTTATTCTATCTATACCACTCTAAGAATTTGGAGACAGCTGGAAGCATGGGAACTGCAACCATTTCAATGGTAGCAATTATTCCAATTGATGATTTAAATAACGAAGTAAAAAGAATTAATATTAATGTTAATATATCAAGAGCGTTATATACGACAGATGACTATGAAGGAACAATTACAACCGGAAAAGTATATGAAATGTTTGCACCAGGTGTAGTTAATATAACTTCAAAGAGTGCCTTTACAACATACTATTCATTATTCGTAGAAAAAGATGAAACAATTTATAGAGAAGGATATCATAGAGTTCTAGCATCTACTTATAACTTCCCAGAAAATACAAAGATTACAATGATTGACTTATTAAGTGGAACAACTCCTGAATATTATTACTATGTTGTAACTCATGATGACTTTGTAAATAAACAAGCAGAATTACAAGCTAATGGAGATGTCGCATATCCACTTTCTAAATTCATTAAAATGGGTAGTGATAATCCAAATAACCATTATAATGATGCAACGAAGAACCTGTTATATTACGATGATGACCTCGGTATTGCAGAAGAAGAGTTTATCTTCATTGTAGACTTTAAAGAAGCAGGTATAGAAGAAGATGCCATAGAAAAATACTTGTTGTTAGAGCTTCGAAGTTCTGATGATGAAATAATTCTATCGGTAATTGGTGTCCAGCAACAGCAATTGTTCTATAACTTATACGCTAATAAAGATTCAATTATTGATGTTGATGGAACGATGTCGACTGATGAAGTATACATAGGAGAAGAAGTAATGTTAAATGTTACGACAAACTTCGTTCAACAAAAAGTTAATAATAACCCAGTTATAGATACAAACTTCTATGATTATAGATCAGGTATTAAAATATCAATCCTAGACTCTAATGATAACGTTGTAAATGGTCCAAGTATAATGGGAATTTCCTATACTCTTGGTAATACAACATATTATCCTAGATTTGATGGAACGGTAAGAATTAACGTTGCAGAACGTATTGCAAACGTATCATCAAACATCACAATTAACACTGAAGGAAGTAACTTAGCATCAGGAAATTATAAGATGTTAATCGAGTCATTTGGATCTCCAGATGGAATCTATTATGGGTTAACATCATCTGATAGCGTTACAATTCCATTTACAGTTAAAAACACTATTTATGGATTAAAAGCAGTCGTTGATTCGGAAGACTTAATTGTGGATAAAACAACTGGAGAAACACAAAATGGTACTAATGCAATGGCATTTAACTTCCAATTCTCAAGTGGATTATTAAATCCAAATATCAGAGTATCTCTATATAGAAGAGACTACGATGAAGTATATTCAAGTATATATCACTTAGTAGACTTTAAAGATTTCTTTACTAATAATTTTAGTGATACAAATGTAGAAAAATTATACTTAGTATTCGATGATCCACAAGCTACTATGTCACAGGTATTATATTTAAAAGACAACTTAAGATCAGGTACTTACAAGATTGTATTCTCCCTATATGACAACAATACATATATTGGAGAGGTTTATAAATATATTATTATTAAATAAATAAAACTATGTTATAATTATTATGATAGCGAGATGATAAATATGGATTTTGAAGAAGAAAAAATTGATGATGAATATATCTCACTTGATGCTCTAGATGATCAAGAAATCATTGAACAGTATCAAGAAACAGAAGCTTTTTTAAAGATTGTAGAAGAAGAGATAAAGAAAACAGATACAGGTGATTCAAGTGAATAAAACTTTAGAACATTACAAAGAATTATTACAAGTATTACCAAGAAACAATGTTAAAAACTCAAGAGTCTACATGAAAAAAGCTCTATTAATGAAACAAACCGCTGTCGAATTTAAAAGAGAATTATTAAACGATATCAAAAAAAGATATAAAAATATAGTTATAACAAAAGATAATGAAGAAGTATTTATGTTAGAAAAACATTTAGAAGATATAAAAAGCAATTTATATCTTCTAAATGATAACAATGATTCTTATGAAAAAAGTAAATTAAATGAAGTATTATATGATTTAAAAAATTATTATGATAATGATTTAATAAAAGTTAATAATGATATAAAGAAAAGTTTAGACATATTCAAGGAAGTAGGTATAGTACTTACTGCAAATGACTTTGATTATGGACTTGAAACTAAATCTTATATGGAAGTATTCTTTAAAGATAGTAATCCAGAATCTAGTTTATTAAAAGAAGAATTTGATAAATTATATTGGAAATGTCCTGATTTAATTAATTATATTTGTCTTAATTTTAAACACTTATATTTTAGTAATATAAAGAAGTTTGAAAGTTATTACACTAATAGATTAAAAGAATTAAAGATTACAAATAAAGAAGAGTATTTAAATAATTATAAGAGTGAATTATCTAAATATATGCTTATTAAAGATTCTAATATTAAAGTTTTACAAGATAAATTCTTAAGTGGAGAAATAGATGTTAAAGAATTTGAAGATTCTAAGATAGATAAAATTAAAGAATCTTTCTCTATTAATGGTAAAGAAGAGAAAGAGCAAAATGAAAATATCTTAAAATTATCTTATACATTATATGAATATAAATATTATTTAAGATATAAGAATTTAATTGAAGAAATTAAAAAAATCTATCAAGATAAGAATAATAAGAACTTAACTAAATCTATTCTTAAAAAGATTTCTAAACTTGAAGGAAGTATAAAGAAACTTAATAAGAAAATTAATCGTAAATTCTTTGGTAGTAAGAATAAAGAAAAACTGTATGAAAAGATTAATAATAATATGAAAGAATTAAGACCTTTATATGAAGAATTAGAAGAATCTAAATATAAAGAAAAGATTGTTAATAATCTTAATGATGGTTCAACAATATTAGATTTATTATATTTGATTGATGGTTATAAGATTAATCTTAGAAGACTATTAAAAATAGATAATGAAGAGATTAGTAATGAAGAATTAGATAAAGAAATAGAATTACTAGAAGACTTTATCTATTATCCAAATAATACAATTATAAATAATATAACTATTGTTGAAGAACGCAATGTTGTAGAAATGATTCTTGATAAATATAAATTAATGAATGTTACTATAACAAGTGAACAATTAGAAGAGTCTAATCTTGAAATAATTGTAAGTACAGTTAAGAAATTATTAATGAGTAATTGTATTAATCAAAGCAATTTAAAATATTCTGATTTCAACAGTATGTGTGAAATGAAGAAGATTTTAGATAAAGAAAATATAGAAGTATAAAGAATACCTACAGGTATTCTTTTTATGTTATAATTATTATGGTGATAATATGAAAAAGATAGCAATATTTAGTGATATTCATGGTAATTTACAAGCATTAAACAGTATCGTTGAAGAAATTGATAAAGAAGATTATGATGAAGTAATATGTCTTGGAGACATAATTGGTATTGGACCTAATTCAAAAGAATGTTTAGATATCATAATGGACTCTAATATCAAGATGGTTAAAGGAAATCATGAGATATATCAGATAAATGAAGATCTTGCAAAAGAATTATTAAATGAAGATGAATATAATCATAAAGAATGGGTTAGATCTACACTAAATGATGAAGAAATTAACTTTATTAATAATCTTCCAATTGAATATGAAGAATTAATTGGAGGGCAATTATTTACTTTTTCTCATTTCTTTTTAAATCAAGATAAAACATATTATGAACCATTACCAATATTAAAAGATACAACAGTATTTGATATTATGAATAATTATGAAACAGATTATATGTTTATGGGACATTCTCATGAAGCATTTAATTTAAGTAATAAAGCATTATTTACTTGTGTAGGTAGTAGTGGCTGTAGAAAAGATAATGTAACATTCTACACTAAAGTAACAATAGATGGTAAAAATGTAAGAATAGATAAGAAAGAAGTTCTATTCGATAGAAAAAAATTTGAAAGTTCAGTACAGAAACTGGATTATCCTGATAGGAAAAGGGTAGAAGATTTCTGTAATATTGTGACAAGATAACATATTTTATATATCATTTGAAGATTTTTATGGTAAAATGATTTTAAGAGGTAGTAGTATGACAAAGAAGTATAAATTATCTTTATTTTTTAATATTATTATTTTTGTGCTTGTTCTTATAGGAATTATTTTTATGATTACAGGATTTAGATTCATGGGTGAAGACAAATTGCTAGTGGCTAAAAATATTGAAGCATTCAAATTCTTCACTGTAGATTCTAATGCTCTTATGGGAATAGCAGCACTTATATATATTACTTGCCAAGTACTAATTGAAAAAAATAGAATAAAAGAAATACCAAAAATAGTATATATATTAAAATTTGTAGCAACAGTATCTATCAGTTTGACATTTACTATTGTATTATTCTATTTAGCGCCTTTTTCTAATTATGGATTCTTTGATTTTTATACAAATAGTAACTTGTTCTTTCATTTGTTTGTCCCTATTTTAAGTATTATTACTTTTGTCTGCTTTGAAAACAAATATGAAATAAATAACAAAACTATTTTGTGGGGATTTGTTCCAATATTTATTTATTCAATATATTATATGATTGGTGCTTATAGTCATGTGGTTGATGGTAAGGTTACAGAAGGATATGATTGGTATGGTTTTTTTAAAAGTGGAGCTTCATTCATGTCTGCTTTATTAGTATCTGTCATTATGATTGTAACAACTTATTTGATAATATTTACTTTAAGAACTGTAAACTCTAAAATGAATAAGTAACAATAATAAAATAATAAAAATGCTATTAACTAGTATTTTTTTTGTGTACATATACAAAAATTGACAAAAATCCCAAATTATGGTATAATGTATAGCAATTTAAGGGGGATAGGTATTATGCGAGAATATAGAGAAGGAAATGAAGCCGCAATTAGAGAGGCTTTAAAAGATGTTGACCGTTCAAGATTAACAGGATATCCACATATAGATAATATCCATAGGTATTATTATCCAGAAACGAATATAAAGAATAATACTAATCAATCTATGTTTAGATATATTCTTGATAAAACAAAAGGATTTAATGGAACTGCTATTACTACTGATAAAGACAATATAAGTTATGATGAGATGATAGTTAAAATAATGAAGTATGCTAAATCTTTCTATCATCTAGGAGTTAGACAAGGAGATACTGTTACTTTCTTGATGCCATCGTGCCCTGATACATATATTATGTATTATGCATTAGATATTCTTGGAGCAAAAAGAAATATGGTCGACTTAAGAACTTCTATAGAAGGGATAAGTAAGTATATAAACGAGTCTGAATCACAATATTTTGTATGTTTAGAAAATTTTCCAATAAACGGTGTAAAAAAATTATTAGATAAAACAGCTACTAAAAAAGTAATAGTCGCTAAAATTCCATCATATAAGTTTTTAGGAAACAAAATGGTACAAACAATAGCAAAGGGTGCAATGAAATTTCAAGAATTTGGATATAGAAGATTAGGAAATGAGATATTGCAATTGGAAGAATTTAAAGGCTTCCATAGTTATGTTGATTCTGATGTAAAAATCGAAAATTCATTATCTCCTACTGAACCATCAACATATGTTCATACATCAGGTACTGTAAGTTTTCCAAAAACAGTCATGATATCTGATGAAAAACAAAATTTTGTAGCAGATCAATATGAAAGATCATTAATGCCATTTGAGCCTCATGATAGATTCTTAGCAATAATGCCACCATGGATCGTCTATGGAATTCTAGCTTTCCATACTTCTTTTGCGACAAAAATGAATGTATTTCCAGTGCTTGACCCATCTAAAGAAAAGTTTGATAAATTATTATTGGATACAAAAGCAAACCATTCAGCCGGTGTACCAAATCATTATATAATGTTCAATAATAGTCCGTTAATAACAAAAGATACTGATTTATCTTTTGCTAAGACTTATTCATGCGGAGGAGCTGCAATAAACTCTGAAAAACAAGAAGAAACAGAAGATTTCCTTCATTCTCATGGATCAACTGGTACATTTAACCCAGGATATTCATGTAGTGAAAATAATAGTATAGGAACCGTTAACCAAGAAAGATATAACAAACTTGGTAGCGTAGGTATATTGCTTCCAGACCTTGAAGGAATGATTATAGATGAAAAAACAGGAGAACCATTAAAATACAATCAAGAAGGTATTGTATGTTTAAGAGGAGCTCTTATGAATGGATACTTAAATGATCCAGATGAAACAAGTAAAGTAATCAAAACAATAGACGGAAAAGAATGGTGTGTTACTGGAGACATTGGATACTTCGATGAAGATGGCTTCCTATTCTTGTCAGGTAGACAAAAAAATCTTATCATAGCACCAGATGGATTTAAGATAGCTCCAAATGAAATTGAATCTAAAATATGTATGCATGAAGCAGTTAGTAACTGTATCGTATTTGGAGTAAGAGATACAAACTTTGAATTTGGGGATTATCCAGTTGCATGTGTAGAGTTGAAAAATGATAAAGCTTCTTATCAAGAAAAGAGAAGAATTATTCAAGAAATTAAAACAATCTGTGAGAAAAACTTATCATCTTATTATAGACCAAAGGCATACTACTGTGGAAAAATTTTATACACTCCAATGATGAAGGATGATAAGGATGCAATGAGAAAAAGATATAATGAAGAAAAAGGAAAATCCTTAGTGAAAAGAAGAAATATATTTTAATAATAAAAAAAATAGAATAAAATTATTCTATTTTTTTGTTTTATGATATAATTTTTATAAGATAGGTGGGTGTTCCTATGAGCGTTTTGTTTACAATCATGCTAGTTTCATTAATGTATTTAACTATTTTAATGATTAACTATTTTGTTAAGAAAAAAGTAGAATCAGACGAAGTAAAATTATATGGAAGAATTATGATTACTACATTTATATCAGTCGTTACGGAAATTTTGAGCGTTATTTTTGTTTCTAGATACAAAGATTTTCCGATAACTGCATTAATAGTAAATAAGATATTTATTATTTCGATTATGACGTACGTTCTTTCTTTGTCGTTATATGCATGGACTATTTTTTATGACAAAGCAACTGAAAAACTAATGATTAAAAACAAAGTGAAAAAAACGTATTTTATTGTTTATGGTATATTTTGTATAGGAATTATACTATTACCTTTAAATTTTTATTATGATGGAAGTTTGGTTTACTCTTATGGTGCATCGACTAATTGCTGCTTCTTAGGGGCAGGAATACTAATAACTTCTTGGTTTGTTTGCTTGATGCTAAATATCAAAAAAGCAGTAAAAAAGAAATTATATCCATTGTATGTTTTTGCTGTAATGGCGAGTATAATATTATTGCTTAGAGGCTCACATCCAGAGTTGACATTAATATCTTCTACTGAAGCATTAATAGTTTTCTTAATGTACTTTACTGTAGAGAACCCAGATGTAAAAATGATTCAACAATTGGAGGTTGCAAAAGATCAAGCTGATAAAGCAAATAGGGCAAAGAGTGATTTCTTATCATCTATGTCACATGAGATTAGAACACCACTTAATGCTATAGTAGGATTATCAGAAGATATTGGTACATTTAAAGATCAAGTACCACCACAAGTTAAAGAAGATTCAGAAGATATTATTAATGCTTCACAAACACTTCTTGAGATAGTTGGTAACATTCTTGATATTAGTAAAATTGAATCTGATAAGATGGTTATTACTGAAGTTCCGTATGATTTCAAGAAAGATGCAGAGACTTTAGCTAAGATAAATGCAGTAAGAATTGGAGAAAAACCAATTAATTTTAAATATCATATAGCTGAAGATATACCTTATGAACTTCTTGGAGATAAAACTCATATTAAACAAATATTGAACAATTTATTATCTAATGCTATTAAATATACAAATGAAGGAACGGTTAATTTTAACGTTAATTGTATAAATCAAGAAGGAATGTGTGAATTAGTTATTACAGTTCAAGATACTGGTATCGGTATTAAAGCGGATATGATTAATAAATTATTTAATAAGTTTGAAAGATTAGATGTTGAAAAAAATACAACAGTAGAAGGAACAGGACTTGGACTTGCAATTACTAAAAAACTGGTTGAGATGATGGGGGGTAAAATTAACGTTCAATCTCAATATGGAAAAGGATCGTTGTTCATGGTAACTATTCCACAAAAGATTAGTAAAATGACAGAGCCACAAGCAAAAGATGAAGTTGGTGGATTTGAAAGGACAATGGTTATTCCAAAAATAAATTCAAAGCAATATACACAACCTGTTATTTCTGAACCACCTAAGGTTGAAGGAGTCCCAACAGTTGGAGCATATGGTGCTAAGAAAATCTTAATTGCAGACGATAATAAACTTAATATTAAAGTTGCAAGACGTGCTTTAAATGATTTCAATTTTGAAATAGATGAAGCATATGATGGTGAACAAGTACTTCAAAAATTCAAAGAAGGCAAGACATATGATTTAATTCTTATGGATATAATGATGCCTAATATGAATGGAGAAGAAGCATTTAAAAAATTGAAAGAAGATCCAAACTTCAATATACCTACAATAGCACTAACAGCAGATGCAGTAGCTGGGGCTTTAGAGCACTATAAAGAAGTAGGATTCAATGATTATCTTGCTAAACCATTTAATAGAGAACAAATAAAAGAAAAACTAGATGTGTTATTTAAATAGAAAGATTTAATCTTTCTATTTTTTTTGCTGTGTAAACAAAATAGTAAAGTTTACAAAAAGATTAACACTTTATAGTGTAAATAAACTGTTTGCATGATATATTATAGTTGAAGAAAAATATACTTAGGAAAAGGGGAATTGCTATGAATTATGATGAGGATACTTTAAGAATAGTAAGAGATGCACTAAGAAAAGGAAGAACAATTGGTGATTACGTGCAAGGAATAGAACTTGTATGGAATGAAGTAAACGGAGGAATTCAAACTTTCATAGTGTATTTTGATGATGACGATAGGATTTCTGGAGTAGAAAAACTTAGTGATTTGAAAGCGGCATAAAACAATCTCGAAAGAGATTTTTTTATTTGTCTTATTGACATTAAAAAATCAAAATAGTAATATGTTAGTAGTCTGTTTTAAGAAGGTGAATAAATGATAAAAGTACTTAAAAACTTTAAACGTAAGGATTATTTAATTATACTAACTTGCGTACTTTTAATGGTTTCACAAGTATGGTTAGAATTAAAGATACCTGAATTTATGAATAAAGTTACAACACTTGTTCAAACCGGATCAGATAATATAGGAGAAATAATTGTACAAGGTGGCTTCATGCTACTTTGTTCTATAGGTAGTTTAATAACAGCTATAATAATTGGATATTTTGCAGCAACATTATCAGCATCTCTATCATTAAAATTAAGAAGTAAGATATTTAATAAAGTTGAAAGCTTTGGAATGGAAGAAATGAGAAAGTTTTCAACAAGTAGTTTAATAACAAGAACTACTAATGATGTTACTCAAATTGAAATGACTATTGCTATGGGACTTCAAATGTTAATTAAAGCTCCAATAATGGCAGTATGGGCAGTATCAAAAATATTAAATAAAAGTTTTGAATGGAGTGCTTTAACAGGAGTAGGAGTATTCATACTTTTAGCAACTATATCAACGATATTAATAATAGTAATACCAAGATTTGAGAAAGTTCAAAAGCTTACTGATAAAGTAAATGGGGTAACTGGAGAAAACTTAAATGGTATTAGAGTTATCCATGCATTTAATGCTGAAAAATTCCAAGAAGGTAGATTTGAAGAAGTTAATGATGATTTAACTAAAACAAGATTATTTAATCAAAGAATGTTTGCGCTTATGCAGCCAGTTATGATGTTTGTTAACCATTCATTAAGTCTTGGAATATATTTCATAGGAGCTTTGCTAATTAGTGAAGCAGGAATGCTTGATAAGATTACATTATTTAGTGATATGGTAGTATTCTCAAGCTATGGAATGCAAGTAATATTCTCATTCCTAATGCTTGCAATGATCTTTATGATTATTCCAAGAGCACAAATATCTGCAAAACGTATTAATGAAGTATTAGAGGAAGAAGTATCACTTAAAGAAGGTAACTTCGATGGAGAAACATCTGAAAAAGGTACTGTTGAATTTAAAAATGTTTCATTTAAGTATCCTGATGCTGAAGAAAATATAATTGAAAATATTAGTTTTAGAGCAAATCAAGGAGAAACAGTGGCCTTTATTGGATCAACTGGTAGTGGTAAGAGCACACTTATTAATTTAGTACCAAGATTCTATGATGTTACTGAAGGTGAAATATTTATTGATGGAGTAAATGTAAAAGATTATAAGTTTGAAGCATTAAATAATAAACTTGGATATATTCCTCAAAAAGCAGTTTTATTTAAAGGAACTATACAAGAAAATGTTTTATATGGTGATAACGGAAAAGAAAGAAATGAAAAAGATGTATTAGAAGCAATTAAAGTTGCTCAAGCATTTGATTTTGTTAATGATATGGAAGGTGGAATAGCAGCTGAAATTGCTCAAGGTGGAAGTAACGTTTCAGGTGGGCAAAAACAAAGACTTGCTATATCAAGAGCAGTTGCAAGAAAACCAGAAATTTATATTTTTGATGATTCATTTTCTGCGCTTGACTATAAAACAGATTTAAACTTAAGAAGAGAATTAAAGAAATATACTAAAAATGCTACTAACTTAATAGTTGCTCAAAGAATAGGAACAATTGTTAATGCAGATAAAATTGTTGTTCTAGATAAAGGTAAATGTGTGGGAATTGGTACACACAAAGAACTTCTTGATACATGTGAAGTATATAAAGAAATAGCTTTATCACAACTATCAAAGGAGGAATTGGAAAATGCCTAGACCTACTGGAGTTCCTGAGAAGTCAAAAGACTTTAAAGGAGCAATGATAAATTTATTTAAAAGTTTAAAAAGATGGAGAGTTTTAATAATAGGTTCTTTGCTACTTGCTTTTGTAGCAGCTATTCTAGGACTTATTACTCCAAACAAATTATCTTCATTAACAGATAAAATAACTGAGGGGTTGAGACCTCAAATAACTGAAGAAACTATTAATGAGATAATGGTTAGCGATGAAATATCACAAGAAGATAAAAATGAATTTATGCTAATACTTCAAGAATCAAAACAAAATGAGAATGATGGAAAAAGTACCGAAGTATTAGCAAAACTAGATGCTTTATCTGATAAAGTTAAAGCAAAAATAGAGCCACGCATGGATTTAGATGCAATTAAGACATTAGCACTTTTATTATTAATACTACATGTATCTAGTTCATTACTACAATTTATACAATCTTATTCATTAACAACTGTGTCTAATGAATTTGCACAAGATTTAAGATCTAAGATAATAGTAAAAATTAATAAATTACCACTTAGATATTTTGACAGTCATGAAAAAGGAGACGTATTATCTCGTGTTACTAATGACGTTGATTCGATGTCACAAAATTTAGATGAGTCATTATCAACAATGATTACGAGTATAACTTTACTTCTTGGATCAACATTAATGATGTTTATAACTAACTGGATTATGGCTATAACTGCAATAAGTGCAAGTATTATTGGATTCTCTTTAATTGCAGTTATCTTAAAGAATAGTCAAAAATATTTTACTGCAAGACAAAAAGAATTAGGTAAAATGAATGGACACATTGAAGAAGTATATTCAGGACATAATGTTATTAGAAGCTATAATGCTACAAAACATGTAACAGAAGAATTTGATGAATTAAATGAATCACTTTATGTATGCAACAAGAAGAGTCAATTCTTATCAGGACTAATGGGACCAATAATGGGATTTGTTGGTAACTTAGGATATGTTGCAGTATGTATTGTTGGTGCTATATTAACTGCTAACAACGTAATTACATTTGGTGTAATAGTAGCATTCATGATTTATGTAAGAATGTTTACAAATCCACTTTCACAAATTGCTCAAGCATTAACTGCACTTCAATCAACAGCTGCAGCATCAGAGCGTGTATTTGAATTCTTAGATGAACAAGAATTACCAGAAGAAAAAGAAGGGTTCAAAGAGTTAAAAAGAGCAGATGCTAAAGGTAAAATTGAATTCAAGAATGTTAAATTTGGTTATGATGAAAATAGAACAATTATCAAAAACTTTAACTTGGAAGCAACTCCAGGAGAAAAGATTGCTATAGTTGGACCAACTGGAGCAGGTAAGACTACTTTAGTTAACTTATTAATGAAATTCTATGATATCAACGATGGAGAAATAATTATTGATGGAGTATCTACAAAGAATTTAACAAGAGAAAATATTCATGATTTATTTATCATGGTATTACAAGATACATGGTTATTTGAAGGTACTGTAAGAGAAAACTTACAATATAACAGTAATGTTACTGATACAACTATTTGGGATGCATGTGCAACTGTTGGAGTAGATCACTTTATTAAAACATTACCAGGACAATTGGATGCAAAAATAGATAATAGTGAAGCAATAAGCCAAGGGCAAAAACAATTATTAACAATAGCACGTGGGATGATTAAAGATGCACCATTCTTAATACTTGATGAAGCAACATCAAGCGTTGATACAAGAACAGAGGAACTTGTTCAAAAAGCAATGGATAAATTAACTGTTGGAAGAACATCATTCATAATTGCACATAGATTATCTACAATTAAAAATGCTAACTTAATTCTTGTAATGAATGAAGGAGACATTGTAGAGCAAGGAACACATGAACAATTGATGAAGAAAAATGGCTTCTATGCAGATTTATATAATTCACAATTTAAGAAATAGAAAATAATAACTTTTCTATTTCTTTTTGTTTTGATATAATGATGATAATAGGAGATGATAAAATGAAGTGTCCAAAATGTGGAAACGAATTAGTTGATACTGCAAAATTTTGTGATGCATGTGGAGAGAGCATGGCAAACGTACAACCTCAACCAGAAGTACAACCACAAGTTCAACCTGCGCCAGTATATCAACCACAAATGCCAAAGAAAGGTAAAGGAGCAACTATTGCAATTATTTCTATTATTTCTGTAATAGTTTTAGTTGGAGTAGGATTACTACTATGGTTCTTTGTATTTAACGGAAAAGGTGATGATTCTGGAAACAAAAACGGTAATTCAGACAATAACACAAATACAATTGTTGATAATGGTGGATCAAAGACAATGGTTTGCACTTCTTCAAGTCAAGCAACTGGAACAAAAGTAACACTTAAATATACAGCAAAACATGATGGTAAATACGTAACTACACTAATACTTGATGAGAAATACGATACAGAATCAACTGAATATGCAAATGCATATGAAGAATTATTAAAAGAAACGTATGAAGGTGCAAAAGAGAAATATGGTGGTTATACAGTTAAAATTGAAAGACACGATTTGTCTATAATTTCATATGTTGAAATTGATTACACTAAAGTTGATATATCAAAAATGCTAAGTGACTCACCAGAAATGGCTTCTTTCATGGAAGGCAACAAAATATTACTTAGCAAGTTGAAAGAATATTATCTTGGACTTGGAATATCTTGTAATTAAAAAAGAACTAAAAATAGTTCTTTTTCTCTTTATTTAATTATTTTAAAATGGTATAATGATTTATGATAGGAGGCTTGGCAAATGGATGAGAAAACGTTAGAATTCGAAGCCAATTTTAGTGTCTTAGAGCGTTATGGTACTGATATCACTAAAGACGAATACATCACAAATCCAGCTATTGGTCGTGACGAGCAAATAAGACAACTTATTCTTATACTTCTTACTCCTGAAAAATCAGCCATTTTGATTGGTAAGCCAGGTATAGGTAAAACTGCTATTGTTGAAGGTCTTGCATACCGCTTACAAAAAGATGACGTGCCAGACGCCTTAAAAGGATACTCAATAGTAAATATAAAAACTGCTTCACTATTAGGTACAATGCCTAGTGGAGAAAGTAAAGTTCAAAAAATGATTGATGAACTTAAAACAAAAGAAAAATTAATTTTATTTATAGATGAAATTCACATGTTAATTGGAGCAACTGATACTTCTTCACTTGACTTCGCTAATATCTTCAAAGAGGGATTAGGACGTGGAAGTATTAAAGTAATTGGTGCCACAACTACAGAAGAGTATGAAAGATATATTCTTCGTGATAAAGCGTTTACAAGACGTTTTCAAAAAGTTGAAGTTCCTGAACCAAGTAGAGATGAAACAATAAAGATTATGATGGGAACACTTCCTAAGTTTGAAAAACAAACTGGAAGAAAAATGAAATATACTCCATTTATTCAAGAAAGAATAATGAGTTTCCTAGTAGATATAACTAGTGAATACAAAAGAGTATATGCACTAGGATCAAGATATCCAGATGTATGTTTAACTTTACTTAAACAAGCATTCTCATATACGGTTTATGATAACCGTCCATATATGGATATATTTGATGTTAGAAAGGCAATAGAGAATTCTAAAAACATTTATCCAGATGTTATTAAAAAAGAATTACCAAATTTTGATCAAACATTTAATGACATTATGTTAGAGGAAAAAGGTGAGAAGCCAATTGAAGCATGGAGACAAGATAATACTCCAACAAGGGCTGAACAAGAAGGGCTTCCTAATCAAGCAGAACCAGAACAAACAGGTGAAGTTGATAAGTTAGATAAAAAACCAAGCATAATTGATAGAAATATAGAAAAAATAAATAGACCTGTTAAATCAATTATTTCAAATACTGATATAGTTGGTTCAACAGCAGTATCTCAAGGATTAAAAGAAAAAATAAACAGATCACAAGATGCTAGCAAATTAGATGACATGTTACTATCTGGTGACTTAGAGGTTATTAAACCTGATGAACCACAAAAAGTAAAGATGCCAACAAAATATGTTGTAACAGAAGAAATAAAACCGGGAGTAAGCGATAATATACTTCTTGGTAAACCAATTCAAAGTACATTAGAAGAAGAATTAAGTGAGTATACACAAGATAATACTTATAATTCTTCAAGAAAGAATCATAAGAAGGGAGGAAATATAATGCAAGAAGATAGAAGAAGACCTGTAAGACAAGATATAAGCACTCAAAATTTTGATAAATACAGCAATTTCTTTTCAAAAGATGAAGATGATCAAAGTAATAATCCTGCAAATGATTTCCTACCGCAAAATAGACAATACAATAACCAAGGTGGAAATTATCCAAATATGCCTCCACAAAATAATGGTTATTATCCAAACAATCAAAACATGAATGGATATAACGGAGGACCTCAAGGAAATTATCAAAACATGCCACCACAGGGAAATGGATATTACCAAAATGGTCCAAGACCACAAGGACAATATCCAAATAGAGGAAATGGACAATATCAAAATGGTGGAATGCCACAACAAGGTTACCAAAACATGCCACCACAGAATAATGGATATATGCCTAATGGTCCAAGACCACCACAACAATATCCAAACAGAGGAAATGGACGATATCAAAATGGTGGAATGCCACAACAAGGTTACCAAAACATGCCACCACAGAATAATGGATATATGCCTAATGGTCCACAAAATAATCGATTCTTAAATGTTGAAGAACCAAGACAACAAGAAGAGCCAGTAGAAACAATTTTTGGAGCACCAATGTATGATGATAATGGTCCAAAAGAAGACCCATATCAAAATGTTCCAGATTTATATAATCCAATGGGTATTCCAAGTAATAGTATGCCAAATAAGACATTCTTAGATATCAATCCAAATGAATCAGGATATCCAAGTGAAAGTTTATTTGGAGCGCCAATGTACAACAGCGGTGGAATGATGGATGAACCAAGTAATAATGGAGTAGATATATTTGGACAGCTAATTACTGATAATATGAGAATTAAAAATGGAAAAATTGTTGATGAATTCCCAACATTTGATAAATTAAATAATCTATCAAATATTAAAACAGTTATTAGTGATGTAAGAGAAATCCCTGAAGAAGAAGGAAACTTCTTACAAACAAGCCCAATGAATAATTACGATGATGGAATGAGTCCAATAGCAGGAATTATTGATGGAATGCCTGCTACATCAGGAATGCCTGCTACATCAGGAATGCCTGATCAAGGTGGAACATCAAGTGGTAAAAATTGGACATTCATAGATGATAGTGATCAAACACAACAGGATGATGGAAACTTCCAAAATGATATTCTTGAGCAAGCAGCTAAAAAAGAAGAGAATACAATTGCTCCTGCAGCTAATAGTGCAGTACCAACAAGTAACAAAGATTACTATGAAGATATGAAAAGTGGAGATTTTGTTAATCTAAACGATTTGAATAGCGGTAAAATAAAAGAGGAAGACTCAAATAAATATATGGGAATACCAGTTTCAGAGAATAAACCACAGTTCGATCTTAATCTAGAAGACGGAAAAGAAGACGAAGACGGTGGCTTTGATGATTTCTATGAATAACGGAGGTATATTATGAATAATAAAAAAGGTTTTACTTTAATTGAAATTATTGCAGCAGTAATTATATTAGGTATCATTTCAATTATTGCAGTAATAACTTATACAAATAGTATGCAAGAATTTAGAGATAGTTATTATACTTCTTTAGAAAGAACATTAACTGAATCAGGAAAAGAGTTCTTTGAGGATAATAGAAACTATAGACCTACATCAGTGTTTACTGCACAAAAGGTGCCTGTTTCTATTCTAGAATCAAAATCATATATTGATGAGGTTGTAGACTATTCAGGAAATAGATGTGATAGAAGTAGTTATGTTATAGCAATTAAGGCTGCTAAAAATGATTACATTTACTATACCTGTCTAGTATGTTCAGAAGACACATTCTCAAATTTAGAAGATAAATATTGTGATAGTTCATGGGATGATGCATCTACAGTAAGACCGGACATTGACCAATTTGAAGATGCTTATGTTTATAAAAATACTTCACAAGAAAAATTAAGAGAAAAATTACTTGCAACAGTTTCTATAACTAAATTTGATAGAGCTGGTAACGTAATTGATAGAATTAGTGGAGATGGAATTGATGGAGTTCCACAAATCCTTCCAGAAAACATTGATGTAGTTGATACATCAAAAGTAGGAGTATACACAGTAACTTATAAATACAATAATAAGAGTGTAGATAGAAGAGTTCATGTATATGAAAATAGTGAACCAGAAGTAGTTATTACAAAGACTAATAAATATGCAGCAACTATTGATAGAGATACAGTTTCAGAAACAACAAAGACTACTTCATATTCATCAGGACAATGGGCTCAAGAAGTTAGATTGTCATTTACAGCAGGATCTAATTTCTACTCAGAGTCAGGACAAAAAGTTTCTCAATACCAATGGAACAAAGGCGGTAAATGGGAAAAAATTTGTGATGATATAGCAGCAGATGGAAGTTGTACTATTGACTATAGAACAGAAATGAATGAAGAAATAGCATTCAGAGTTGTTGATACTGAAGGTAATATCAGTAAAGTAACAACAAGTGTTATAGTAAGAATAGATAGAACAGCACCAATATGTACATTAACAAAAGAAGGTACAACAGGATCTAATGACTGGTATCATTCAAATATAAAGATTAAATTTGATACATTAAAAGATCAACAAAGCTTAATTGCAGTAGCAAAGAGTGGAATTGAGTTTAATTCAGTAAGAGTTGAAACAGAAAAATATGTTCAATCAAATAGAACAAATAGTTTAGAACAAACTCATAAAGATGATAGTCAATATGTTTGGTATTATGGATTTGTTGAAGATAAAGCACAAAACTATGCAACATGTAGTGCTAAAGTAAGAAAAGATACAGTAGTGCCATCATGTTCAATTACTGGACATGCATCACTTAACTGTTCAGATGCTACTTCAAAACTAGTAAAAGTATACTTTGGTAAAGAAAATGATAGTGCAGAAGGTACTGCATTAGATTATCAAGCAACATGGTCTGAAACTGGTACTGTTGATTCAACAGGAACATGGTACTTAAAAGCAACAGATCATTCAGGATATACATTCCAAACAAGTTCAAATTATTACCTAGTATCTTACGATAAAAATGGTGGAGATACAGGTCCAACAAAAACAAGTGAAATTAAACGTGAAACTGAAACAGCTGATTTAAATCCAACTGCAAGAAAAGCAGGATGGAAGATGATCGGATGGAATACAAATAAAACTGCTACTAAAGCAATTACATCACATACTGTAAGTGCAGATGTTACATTGTACGCAATTTATGAACAATGTAAAACTGGTGAATATACAGACTCTGTAGGAACAAGCTGTTTAGCTTGTCCAACAGGATATAAAGATGGAGCACCAGTAGGAACAGAAGCAGAATGTAGAAAGAGTGTTTCTGCAGGATATTTTGTAGAAAAGGAAAAAGATGCAAATGCAAAAGAATGTGCAAATGGATATTACAAAGAAGCTCATTCAGTTACATATGGTGCAAAAAGTTCATGTAACTTATGTCCAACAGGATACCAAAATGGAACAGCGGTAGATAATAAAAAAGCACAAAGTACATGTCTAAAGAACGTTCCAGCGGGAAATTTTGTAAAGAATGCAAATGACGCAAATGCAACAGGTTGTGGAACAGGAACTTATAAAGGAGCACATAATGTAACTTATGGAAATAAAAGTTCATGTACATCATGTCCAGCAGGATATCAAGCAGGAGCAGGAACAACTGAAGAAGCAAAATGCGTTAAATCAGTAGCATGTGGATATAAAGTAGATACAGCAAAAGGTGCTGAAACTGTATGTGCTGGAGGAAGTTATAGCGCAACTCATACTGTAACATATGGAGCAAAGAGTTCATGTACAGCAGCAAGTACTGGATATTATGCAGCACAAGGTGCTTGTAGTCAAACTCAATGTCCAGATGGATATAGAAGTGGAGCAGGAACTTCTTCAGAAGGTGGATGTATAAAGAGCGTACCAGAAAATAATCATGTTCCAACCCCTAAGGGGGGACCAGTAGCATGTCCAGCAGGATATCATTCATCAGCTCATAATGTAGCATATGGAAATACAAGTTCATGTACACCAAATACATATACATTAACTTACAATAATAATAATGGAAGTGGATGTACTTCTAAGAGTGGAACATATGCAAGTACTTGGGGAGAATTATGTACACCATCAAGAAGTGGATATGATTTCAAGGGATGGTGGACTGCAGCATCAGGTGGAACTCAAGTAACAGCAAGTACAACAGTTTCTGGAAACTTAACAGTATATGCGCATTGGGAATTAAGTAATAAAGAACCATTAGTTTCATTACGTAGGTTACGTGGACATCCAAGTGGATCATGTCTAGCAGCTGAAACTGATGAAGCAATGAGTACTGTTTGTACGACTTGTACAGGTTCTACTTGCCCATGTGTAATTCAAGCATTCTATATTGACCCACCTAGTGGATATACATTTAGAAAAGTAACAGTTACATTTAGCCCAAATCCAAGTGCTCATACTCAAACAACAAATATATGGCAATCATCAGATGGAACATGTGGATGGCAAAAGAAAACATATTTCTCTAAGACAGCATCTAATAATACTGGAACTTATGGAGAAACTGGTATTGGTACAAATGGTAACTTCTTCACTGATGGAAGTAGAATAATATTAAGATTTAGAAACGAAAATGGAACAAATGGTATTTCTGCAACAATAAGTGTTGAATACACTAATGGTTCAACAGGAAGTAAATCTGTTTCATATGGTGTAAATAGTTCAGGATGTTGTTCAACTACATCAAACTGTTAATAAAAATAAAAGGTTTATATTGAAAAATATAAATCTTTTTTTATAGATATTATTTTATAATTATGATAAACTTTTATTAGAATAGGAGATTATAATATGAAGAAAAATAAGATTATTGGATTATCACTAATAGCAATTTCACTTGTATTATTATTCTATGGTTTCACTAATATCAAATTTAGTGATAAAGAGGATGAAAAGGAAAAAGAAAGAGAAGTAACAAAAGAAGAAGTAGAAAAGTATTTGAGTTATATACCAGTTATAAATGATGATTTATATAATGTTTTTCAAACAAAAATGGTAACAGTAGATAAAGTACCAACACAGTTATTATTAAATACAGCCTATTCAACTATGGGAATATATGATGTAAAAGGAAGTTGTGAAAAGGATACTACTCCAAAAGAAGAATGTGATAAGAAAGAAGGAACTCTTTCTAAAGACCACTGCTATGTAGAAGGAGTTGTAACTACAAATAATTTCTATTTTAAAGAAGATAAGTTTATTGAAAGAGTAAAGAACATGTATGGAAAAGACATCATAATAGAAGATAAAGAGACTCTTTCTAATGAAGACAATTGCAGTTGTTATTTAGAAAATGAATTCTATTATTGCTATTGTGGAGATTCAACAACAGAAATTGGTTATGAAAAAAATATTATTAAATTAGACAAATATGAACAAAAAAATGACATATTATATATTTATGTTAAACATCTACATCTTGTATATGAAGAAGAAGATGAATCAGGTAGTATTAACATAAATGTTCTTAATAGAAAAAATGGAAAATCTTTAGGATACATACATGGATACACAGAAGATGAATTGTTCGAAAAGTATGGAGAATTTGCTACACCATATGTAAATGTTTACAAAAAGAATGACGATGGAAGCTACTATTGGTATAGTACAGAACAATATATCATAAGAGATGAAAAGTAATGATTATATATCATTATTTTTTTGTTTTATTTGACTTTAAAGTATGTTAGAATTAATATGTATAATAATATAGAGGTGTATTATGAATAATAAAAAAGGATTTACTTTAATAGAAATAATAGCAGCAGTAATTATACTAGGTATTATTTCTATAGTAGCAATTATTACTTATACAAATAGTATGCAAGAATTTAGAGAAAGTTATTATAGTTCTCTAGAAAGGACTTTAACTGAATCTGGAAAAGAATTCTTTGAAGATAATAGAAACTATAGACCAACTTCTGTTTTTGCAGCACAAAAAGTTCCTATATCAATTCTTGAATCAAGGTCATATGTCGATGAGATTTTAGATTATTCAGGAAATAAATGTGATAGAAGTAGTTATGTTATAGCAATAAAAGCTGCTAAAAATGATTATATATATCATGCCTGTTTAGTTTGTTCAGAAGATACATTTTCAAATTTAGAAGATAAATACTGTGATAGCTCATGGGATGATCAATCAACTATACAACCAGATATAGATCATTTTGATGATGCTTATGTTTACAAAAATACTTCACAAGAAAAATTAAGAGATAAATTATTAGTATCTGTATCAATAGCAAAATTAGATAGAAATGGTAATGTTCTAGACATAATAGATGGAGATGGAGTTGATGGAGTTCCACAAATACTTCCAGAAAACATTGACGTTGTAGATACATCAAAAGTTGGTGTTTATACAGTTACTTATAAATATAATAATAAGAGTGTAGATAGAAGAGTTCATGTATATGAAAATAATGAACCAGAAGTAGTTCTTACAAAGACAAATACTTATGTTTCAAAAATAGTAGAAGATGATGTAACTGAAACAACAGCTACAACTTCATATTCATCAGGACAATGGGCTCAAGAAGTAACAATGGTATTTCATCCAGGATCTGATTTCTATTCAGAATCAGGACAAAAAGTTTCTCAATACCAATGGAATAAAGGTGGAAAATGGGAAAAAATTTGTGATGATATAGATAGTAATGGAAATTGTACTTTAGAGTATAGAACAGAAATGAATGAAGAAATAGCATTCAGGGTTGTTGACAATGAAGGTAACATTAGTAAAGTAACAACAGCAGTAACAATTAGAATAGATAGAACAGCACCAACTTGTGCATTAACAAAAGAAGGTACTCTTGGATCTAATGAATGGTATCATTCAAATATTAAAATAAGTTTTGGAACATTAAAAGATCAACAAAGCACAATTGCAGTAGCAAAGAGTGGAATTGAATATAATGCAATAAGAAAAGGTAATGAAGAATATAAACCTCAAGGTAGAACAAATAACTTAGAACTAAATCATACTGAAGAAAGTCAATTCATTTGGTACTATGGATTTGTAGAAGACAAAGCTCAAAACTATGCAACATGTAGTACTAAAGTAAGAAAAGATACAGTAGTACCATCATGTTCAATAACTGGACATGCATCATTAAAATGTACTGATGCTACATCTAAGTTAGTTAAGGTATACTTTGGAAAAACTAATAATAGTTCAGGTGGAGATAACCTAAATTATTTAAGTGAATGGACTGGAACTGGTACTGTTGATTCAACAGGAACATGGTACTTGAAAGCAACAGATCACTCAGGACATACATTCCAAACAAGTTCAAATTACTATTTAGTAACTTATGATAAAAATGGTGGAGATACAGGTCCAACAAAGACAAGTGAAATTAAACGTGAAACTGAATCAGCTGATTTAAACCCAACTGCAAGAAAAGCAGGATGGAAGATGATCGGATGGAATACAGATAAAGATGCTAAAGTAAAGATTACTTCACATACTGTAAGTGCAGATGTAACATTGTATGCAATTTATGAACAATGTAAAACTGGTGAATATACAGACTCTGTAGGTACAAGTTGTTTAGCATGTCCAACAGGATACACAGATGGTGCACCAGTTGGAACTGAAGCAGAATGTAAAAAGAACGTTGCTGCAGGATATTTTGTAGAAGAAGCTAAAAAAGATAAGAAAGTATGTGCTGATGGATATTATAGTACTGCACATGTAGTATCATATGGTCAAACAAGTTCATGTAGCTTATGTCCAACAGGATATCAAGAAGGAACTGCATTGGCAAATAAGACATCACAAAGCGCATGTCTAAAGAACGTTGCAGCAGGAAATTACATTGAAAAAGCAAATGATACAACTGCGAAAGGATGCGGAACAGGAACTTACAAAGGAGCTCACACAGTAACATATGGAAATACAAGTTCATGTACAGCATGTCCAGCAGGATACCAAGCAGGAGCAGGAACAACTGCTGAATCAGGTTGTGTAAAATCAGTAGCATGTGGATATAAAGTAGCAAATGCAAAAGGTGCAGAAACAAAGTGTGCAGCAGGAACATATAAAGGAAAACATGATGTAACATATGGAGGAACAAGTTCATGTTCTGATGCAACAGCAGGAAATTATGCTGGAGAAGGTGCATGTAGTCAAACAGCATGTCCAACAGGATATACAAGTGATGCCAAAGCAGGAGCTGCAACAAGTTGTTACATAAATGTACCAGATGGAAAATATAAAAACAGCCCAACAGGAAGTGACACATCATGGTGTTCCGCTGGTAGTTATAAAGCAAAACATAAATCATATTACAATTCATCAGATAGTTGTAGTACTTGTCCAGCAAATACATACTCTGGGTCAGGATGGGCTAGTTGTGTAGCCTGTCCAGAAGGAGAAGAAAGTGAAGCAGGATCATCAGAATGTACAGCAAGTTGTACTTGGGTATGGGAAGTTGAAAATACTTGGTCAACAAGACCACTTACATCATGTAATGTAAATCAAGGAGCATGGTGTAGATCAGATGGTTCATGTAAAAACTTCTGTTGTAATAACGAAAAAAGATGTCAAACTCCTCACGTAATGTATGGATGTAGATGTCATCAAGTATGTAAATAGAATGGGGCTGATTAAGATATGAAAAAATCAATTATCGTAATCCTAATAAGTGCAGTCTTATTAATAACAGGAATAGTATTACTATTATTTAATAACAAAAAAGAAAAAATTGAGTATATAGGAATTTATAAAAAAGATGATGTTGTAATAAACGTTTATCAATATACTGATGAGAAAATATATTTTACTGGAAGCAATAAATTATATGGACTTGCGTATATTGAAGATGGTGTTGCAACAGGAGAAGTTGCTCAATATACTTATAAATTTACTAAAGAAGACGATAATATTAAGTTAGAATCAAATAATGAAAATATACCTTCAGGAGTATATATAAAAGAAGAAGGCAGTGAAGAAAAAGTAACGATAAATTATATATTTGATTCATGGTATGGTGATAGTAAAATATTTGATTCCAAATACAATGGGTTATATCAAAATGATAATGGAACAATTATGATGTATCCTATAGCTGATAAACAAGTTATGGTAATAATAACTACTAAGAACGGAGACTTAAAAAATTCATTTATTGAATCAGCAGACAATTATTTAGTTAAATCTTTTAAAGAAATGAGTTATGGAATAATTGTTAAAGATGATGAAATAGAGTTTGTTACAATGAACGAAAGCGAAGTTCAACCAGATGACGTTTATAATGGTATTTATAAAAAAGTTAGAAAACTTGAAATGGAAGATGTCATCAATAACGAAATATTATATTTCTATTAAAATAAAGTGGATTAATTTAATCCACTTTTTTCTTTTTCATATATTTCTACAAGTTCTTTAAATCTTGAAAAGTGCACAACTTCTCTTTGCCTTAACCATAATAGTGGTCCAATGATATCAGGATCATTTGTCATATCTATTAAGTTTTCGTAAACAGCTCTTGCTTTTTGTTCTGCAGCCATATCTTCATATAAATCTGCTATATGGTCTCCTGTAGTAGCAAAATAAGTAACTGTAAATGGAACACCATTTGAATCAGTAGGGAATAATGCTTTATTGTGTTCAGCATAATTACTTCCAAGTCCAGCACTTTCAAGTTCTTCAACTGTTGCATCTTTAGTTAATTGATAGATCATTGTAGATATCATTTCTATATGACCAAATTCTTCAGTAGCAATATCGGTAAGTAATGCTTTACCTCTATTATCTGGCATAGTATATCTTTGATTTAAATAGCGAAGAGCAGCACCTAATTCACCATTAGACCCTCCATATTGAGTAACTAAATATTTAGCCATTCTCAAATCTTTTTTCTTAATATCGATTGGATATTGTAACTTCTTTTGATATTGAAACATTACATAACCTCCCAAGGAAACTTTTCACTAACCCAATTGAATGGAGTAGAGTTATCACTTCCAACAACATTTATAGGTCCATACTTACTTTGATATTCTCCTAATAGATTAGTATAAGTATTCTTATAATTATTAAATAAATTTAAAGCTTCTTTATTATTCGGATTAATATCCAATAAAAGATTTAATTCATGCATAGCAAATTGTATTTGATCTAAGTTAAATAAAAGTTCATCTTTCTCATTCTTTATATTTACATTAGCTACTTTATAATTTTTATATGACTTATAAAGATTCTTAAATAGATTTCCTTTTAAATATCCTTCATAAGAACCATAAAGATCATTATTGTTAAATGTATTCAAATATGTATTATTAAAATAATCGTAATTATTCATAAATCCTCCCAACAATAAGTTATGTCATTTGACTATCTTAGTTTGGGCATATGACCAAAATGTAAAAAATACTTGATATTTTAACTATTTCTTGCTAAAATAAAGTAGTCTTTTATGAGATATGTAAAAGATGGCGAAATTGGTGAAGTGGTTAACACGCCGGATTGTGGCTCCGGTATGCATGAGTTCGATCCTCATATTTCGCCCCAGTTTAAAATGAAAAGAATCTATTTTATAGATTCTTTTTTTTGTATCAAAATGGTATAATAATATATATTAATAAAAATAAGGAGAATTA